>JAFGCO010000035.1 GCA_016932575.1 bacterium | reverse complement strand
GAAATTATCAATCTTTTCGGAAAAATTGAGTATGATAATAAATATGATTATAAAAAGCAAAGAAATATAAATTGAAGATATTGGTCGATACATGTATATGGTCATTGGCGTTAAGGCGCACCAGTGACAATACGATTGAATCGGTTCAAATATTGAAGAATTTAATTTTTGAGTATAAAGTCCAAATGGTTGGGCCCATCAGACAAGAATTACTTTCGGGAATAAGATCAAAAAAACAATTCAACACGCTAAAATCTTACTTATCCGCCTTCCCGGACTTGCCGATTGAAACTCAGGATTATGAACTGGCCGCGGAATATTTCAATATAAATCGAAAGAATGGCATCCAGGGCTCAAATACTGATTTTTTAATATGTGCTTTGTCACATAATTATGAAATGCCGATTTTTACAAAGGACAAAGATTTTAAACAATATGCCAAATATTGTCCAATATTAATATATATTGATGTCTAATATGTTTTTATCGGCTTTGTATTTTCAAGCTCTGAAGATTCCGATTGCTGATGACCTTGCGAAGACGAAAATCATTCACATACTGTAACTGTCACTGTTTTTACCAAAGTTCGGTTACTCAAACATTTTCGATACATTGTAGAACAGCAGAATCTCCAGAATTTCGAGTGGGATCAACAGGAGAAGTCCGATGAAAAAGGGGATAATCAGGACAAAACAGATCCCCACTGCAATATTCAGCCAGCCGGCTGCCCCGGCATAAGGAATGCTGACTTTCTTTAATCTGACCAATCCAGCGCCAAAAAACAGGCAGGCGCATCCCACAGTCAGCAGGGTTACAAAGCCGATCAGTTTTTCCAGGTTTTCGCATGTGTGATACAGGAACGTGGCTGAGACAATACGATCTGCAATATCGAACAGCATCAGCAGATAAGCACTGACCAGCAGAAAGTCGTTTTTATAATGTCTGGCCAGCGAAATAAAGCCCCGCATTTTCAGGATGACAGGCAGGATGATCAACAGATTGAATACCCTGTAAAAAAAGATATGCGCAGAATTATAAAAACTTTCCTTAATGGCGATATCGAAAAGTATATCGGGAAGGGTCAGGACAAAGCAGATCATGGCTGCGATTCAGGCAGTTGTGTAAACGTTTTTTTCGGCGAATATGCTGCCGAACATGCGGCGGCACTGTCCGGCAAAAGAGCGTTTGCCCTTCAGATTGGCATAGAGCAGACCGATTTCCTCTTTCGGAATCTCTAAAATATCGATCAGGCAATTGAGCGTATACTGCCTCGGATTGACTTTACCGGTTTCGATACGCTGCAGTGTGCGCGTGCTGATACGGCATTTCTCAGCCAGCTCTTCCTGAGTCCAGGTTTTTTTCTTTCTGGCATTGGCGATGGTCTGACCTAATGTGATCTGATCCATAATGTTTTCCCATTTGGTTGAATGCTTGCAACACATGCATTCTACGGAATCATTGACAATTTCGCAAGAGTCAATTACGCGACATTGACACGACATTTGAGCGCAATGCTTCATTTCTGATAATTTTTTCATCTGGTTCCAAAACAGGAGTTTTGGAACCAGATGAAACCCGGTCATTCCCGCATTGTTTTGAGTGGAAATCCACCTTTTCTCTTTTCCCTGGATTCCTGCTTTCGCAGGAATGACATCTAAATATTGCTTAAATTGATGCCTATGGTCTGCTGGCGGATCGATACGGCAATTTTTTCTTTTATTAAAATTTGTCCGGGTTTCGCAAGTTGTTTTAGGGGCTGAGGATTCAGGCAGCATATCAAACAGGGTGTCTCATGAAATTCTTCTTGATATTCATGAGCAGGAATGGTTATCTTAAATGTCAAAACTGTAAGCTCGCAGGGAACAATGATGAAATCTGAAAAAAGTCACATGCTTTCCACTTTGAAAAAAATTGCCCTTCGCTACAATCCCTCAGAAGTGTTCCGGTCGGCCTTTGCGTCACCCAAAGCCACATGGGCATATTACCGGCGACATATAAAGGCGCCCACGCTGCCCTCCAGAATGATGATTGATCCCATAAATATCTGTAATCTCAAGTGTCCGCTCTGCCCGACAGGTGTGGGGACCTACGGCGCCAGACGGGCCAAAATGTCCTATGAATTGTTCGAACATATTTTATCGCTGAATCCCAATGTACGTATGGCGGATCTATACAACCTTGGGGAACCGTTCCTGAATCCCGATATTTTCAAGATGTTCAAACTGTGCCGGGAAAAAGACATTCGGACCTCCACCCATACCAACCTTTTTTATGACAGATCAATCATTGATCAAATGCTGGAGAATCCGCCCGCGCGGCTTCATTTGTCCGTCGACGGGGCTACCCCCGAGACCTATTCAATCTACAGGGCAGGCGGCGATTTTAACCGGATCCGGGAAAATATGGAATATCTGAGCGACCGTATCCGCAAAACCGGCAAGGGCCCTGCAGTGGAATGGGTGTTTCTTTTTCATAAAGGCAACAAACAGGATATTTTCACGGCCAGGGAAATGGCTCGAAGACTGAATTTCCAGTTTTTTGTGCGCCCGCTGGTGGTGCCTCCCCATCTCGCACCTGAATGGCATGATCCTGAAGATTTAAAAAAAGTGTCGGCGAGTTTTCACATGAATGTGGTCTGTCCTCATCTGTGGCTGAAAATGACGATAAAACCCACTGGTGCGCTGGCTTTTTGCTGTTTTGCCTATGATGATGCGGATGATATCGGCAGCCTGGCTGACCTGAATACTCCCGAAGAACTATTGGCGCTTTGGAATGAAGGGATTGTGCGGCGGGGACGAACCTGTTTTCAGCGTAAGGGCACATTCCGGGAAATTTCCAAACCGATGTTATGTGAGACCTGCAATGTATACAAGCGGTCAAATGGTCTTGATCCGAAGAAATATCCATATAACACGCATGCCCATGACTGGATGGACCGGGAATTTCCGCCGCCGAATGTAAAAAAATAGCGAGAAAAATTGTCCGGCCATTCTCAGTGCGGAACAATGTTCTTTTAATGGGGATTCCAATTTTTATGTCTGTTGATAAAGCACCGAAAGACACCGCCGTGAGGTCGTTTGGATAAATGATTGCACTGAAAATATTGAAATGTTAAAACCTCCCGGAGGTGTCTTTTTCTCTCCAATACAGTGTTTCAACAAATACTTTATGGTAATACAGTTTTATTAAAAATGATTATCCCTGTGAATATTACTTGCCAATTCAACATTTTTTTACAATCTTTGACATAGACTTGACCTTTTAAAGTCAGGGGATTTGATATTGTTTACAACAGGCTGCCTAACTTTGTTTTAACTGCGCTGCAAACGCCCGTCTAATCGATCATTGATATGAACAGGAGTTAGAGATGTTTTCTATCATTCAAAAAGGTCAGGGAATGCTTCTTGTGGTTTTGATATTATCCGGCTTTGTTATCCGGGCCGATGGCTATCAGAACTTTCACACGGCCATTTACACCCGCGTGTATGAAGTAAAGAAGATGGCGGATCCGGAATGGCTGGAAAAAAGCTTCAACAGGATCAGTCAGTCCATCAAAGTCGACAAGATTTATCTGGAAACGCACCGGGACATGGTGATGATTGAAGAAGAGGATCTGGTTCGCATCAAACAGTTTTTTGAGGACAAAGGCATTCAAACTTCCGGCGGGATTACGATTACAGTAAATGAAAGCAATCGCTTTCAGACCTACTGTTATACGAACCCGGAACACCGAAGAAAATTAAAAGAGGTGGTCGAATTTACTGCCAGGCATTTTGATGAAATTATACTGGACGACTTCTTTTTTACAAGCTGCAAATGCCCCTCATGTATTCAGGCCAAAGGAAAACGCACCTGGACTGAATTCCGGCTTCAGCTGCTGACCGAGGCGGCCCGCGGCTTGATTTTACAGCCCGCCCGGGCTTTAAATCCTGACGTGACCATGATCATCAAATACCCGAACTGGTATGAACATTTTCAGGGCTTGGGATTCAATCTTGAAACCGAACCTGAAATGTTTGATAAACTGTATACAGGCACGGAAACACGTGATCCCGAATACAGCCACCAGCATCTTCAGAATTATCAAAGCTACCTGATATTCCGTTATTTTGAAAATATTAAGCCGGGCGGAAATGCCGGAGGCTGGGTCGATACGGGCGGCATGCGGTATATTGACCGGTACGCTGAGCAGATCTGGCTGACCCTGTTTGCAAAGGCGCCGGAGATGACCTTGTTTGATTACCGCCAGATGATGTATCCCATCCGTCCGGAATTACGGGCAGACTGGCACGGATCGGGCACCAGCTTTGATTTTGACGCCATGATCGCTTCTGTACAGAATGAAGACGGCACCTGGCCGGAATCGACTCAGATGTCTCTGGCAGCCGGCTATGCTTTGGATGTTGCAGACAGCATGCTCGGTTATCTTGGTCATCCCATTGGTGTTCAGAGTTATAAACCGTTTCACTCAACAGGCGAAGATTTTATTCATAATTACCTGGGGATGTCGGGTATACCCATTAGTCTGGTTCCCGGATTTCCTCGGAGCGCAGATATTGTTTTGTTGGCGGAAACCGCAAATCATGATCCAGACCTAATTCAAAAGATAAAACAGCATCTGATGAATGGCAAAACGGTTGTAATCACGTCGGGTCTGTTGAGGGTGCTGCAGGATAAGGGGCTTGACGATATTGTTGAGCTCAGATTTACGAATCGGAAAGCACTTGTGAACGAGTTTATGATCGGACGCCGAATGATCGTGCAATCCGAAAAGAAAATAATGATTCCCCAGATTCAATATTTAACCAATGATTCCTGGGAAGAAATCACAAGCCTTGACGGGCCGATCGGGTGGCCGATTCTGCATTCAGCAGATTATGCCAATGGCAAATTAATGGTGTTTACCATCCCTGAAAATTTCAGTGATCTTTACCAGATGCCGCCCGAGGTATGGAAGCGGATCAAACAGACACTCATGGCGGATCTATATGTACGTGTGGACGGTCCCACACAGATCGCCCTGTTTGTTTATGACAATCACACATTTATTGTGGAATCATTTTTACCGGAGATATCGGATATCGACATTGTAATCGATCCTGAATTTTCCAGAATTCGGGATCTGTTATCGGAAGAAACACTGACCGGGGAAATTCTAACCTCCAGACGCGTGTGGGGTTACAAGATCGGAGAAGACAAAGTGCGGATTTCAACCCAAATAAAACCCCATTCGTTTCGCGTGTTTCGCTGTGAGTAAAGGTTACTTTAAAGCAATTTATAAAGCGGTCATGAATATTAAAAAGATATTGCAGGCTGAACGATCGGTTTTAAGGATTTCATTTTTTTGATAACTCATCGAAGAATACTCAACGGACCGCGACTCATTCGACAGTCTGTTGATCGCAAAGACGAAAAACATACATTTTCAAAACCGCCTAACGATTAAAGTTAACAGCTCGGGATAAATGTTCCCAAAGGTGGATTCCGGAATTTTGAAACGTGACAGTGGATTAAAATTTTTTATTCCCCAAATTTTCAGTCATCCTTGAAATCCCAGGAGGTGACATGATGAACAGAATAAAAATCATGCGGTGCTGTCTTCTTGTTTTATCAATCGTCCTGATATTATTTTCAAGCCACGTGTTCAGTCAAATCGAATGGGCACAGCAGGTCATCGAATCCACCATGAGGCGGTCTCCTCCTTCCAGCTTCGGAAACTGGGCCTATCCTCGCGGATTCTATTTATTCGGACAATATCGGTTCTGGAAAATGACCGGAGAAGGTGCCTATTTTCAGTTTCTGCGCGATTGGGTGGATCAGCATGTGGACAGTCAGGGGAATATTGATGCGGATATATCCAGTCTTGACAATACCCAGCCCGGCCTGGTCACTCTGCTGTGTTATGTGGAAACCGGTGAAGAGAAATACAAACTGGCGGCTCAGTATATCCGGCAGGTTTATCATACCTATCCCAGGACTTCCGACGGAGCATTCTGGCACAACAAATGGGCAGAGGGCCAATTGTGGTCCGACGGCGTGTACATGGTCCTGCCGTTTCTGGTCCGTTATGGCCAGGTATTCAATGAGCCCGAGTTATTTACAGAATGCGCCCATCAGCTGATCACATATGCCAGCCATCTTCAGTATGAATCCGGGCTGCTTTTTCATGCCTATGATGAGGATGGCTCTTCGGATTGGGCCGATCCGGTGACGCATCATTCTCCCTGGTTCTGGGGGCGTGCCATCGGATGGTTCGGCATGGCTCTGATCGAAGTGCTGGAAATTATTCCGGAGGATCATGCCGACCGGGCAGAACTGATCACCATCCTCTCCAATCTGATTCACGGCCTGTCTGAAGTGCAGGATGAGGATACGGGACTGTTTTATCAGGTGGTGGATCAGGGGGGCCGGACAGACAACTGGCTGGAAAGTTCCTGTTCGTGCATGTATTCTTATTTTACAGCCAGGGCCATCGCCAGGGGCTATGTGGGCAGTGAATATGAAGAGATGGCTGAAAAAGCCTATGAAGGCGTTTTGCGCGACAAATTTTCTGTGGATACGCAGGGTCTGACCTATCTCAAGGATATCTGCCAGGGAACCGGAGTCAGCAGCGACTATTCCTATTATTACAACCGCAGCCGGAATACCAATGATCAGCACGGGCTGGGCGCCTTTTTAATGATGTGCTGGCAAATGGCGCAGTCCGGCATGGATTCGAATACGAATCGGCCGCCGATCGTGACTTTCAAGTCTCCGCAGGATTCGACTTCTGCCTGGCCGGGTACGGATATTCCCATTTCGGTGACGGCTATTGATATGGATGGAAAAGTCGTGCGGGTTGAATTTTTTGCGAATAATACATCTCTTGGAGTTGACGAGCAGGCTCCCTGGGAAATCGTCTGGCAGGATGCGCCGGAAGGCGAATATCTTATCACAGCCGCGGCCACGGACGACAGTGCTGAAACAGCGACTTCAGCGCCGATCATTCTGAATGTCACAGATGATGTGTTCTATATCGAGGCGGAAACGGGATATGTTTCGAACGGCACCATAGACAGCAATCATCCGGGATTTACCGGTACCGGATTTGTCAATCTTGAAAATCAAGCAGGCACCTATCTTGAATTGACCCTGAACCTGCCGGAATCCGGTTCATGGAGCGTGAGATTTTTTTATGCCAACGGCACAGAAAATAACCGTCCCTGCGAGATCCGGCTGGATGACCGTATCATCAAAGAATCCTTTGATTTTCTTCCCACCGGGGACTGGCCGACCTGGATGTATTCCGATTCTCTGAACCTGAGGATTTCAGACGGTGAACATGTGCTTCGTATCACCGGCCTGAAATCTGCCAGTGCGCCCAATCTGGATCATCTCGAATGGAGTTATCATGATGCCGGAACCGGTCCGAATGATTTCAATATAACCTTCGAAGCGGAGGACGGATTTGTATCCGACGGTTCCGTGGATACCGAACATGCAGGATTCACCGGTGCCGGATTTGTCAACCTTGAAAATTATTCGGGTACTTACCTGGAACTGAGTCTGAACCTGCCAGCCTCCGGATCATGGAACGTCAGAGTCCATTATGCCAATGGCAGTGAGAGTAACCGTCCCTGTGAAATCCAGGTGGACGGATCGGTTTTCTTCGATTCGTTTGATTTTTCTCCGACAGATGAATGGACAGACTGGACTTATTCCGGTATCATGGTCCTTGATCTTACCGCCGGCGAGCATGTGCTCCGAATTACCGGGCTCGAATCGGGGAGTGCTCCCAATCTTGACCATTTCGAATTTATATTAAATGATTCTGGAACAGACATTGAGCATCATCCGGATCATCAACCTCATATTTTTCAACTCGATCCAAGTTTTCCAAATCCTTTTAATCATGCATGTGTGATCCGCTATCACCTGTCTATGGAAAATCGGATCCGTGTGAATGTGCTGAATATACGGGGCAGTCAAATCGCCACACTGATCGATGAACAACAAACATCAGGGGATCATCGGGTTCGTTTTGATGCTGAAGGTTTGCCGTCGGGAATTTATATTATCGAGCTCAGAGCGGGTGGCTATAGTGCAAGACAGAAGGCGATGCTGGTGAAATAAAGTCTTTTTCAAAAATAATATGAGGTGAATATGAAAATCCATCCCATGCTTTTTTGCGGAATCATATTTATCATTTCAGGGATGCGCATAATCGCCCAGCCCAATGGCGAATGGAACGGCAAACCCGAGATATTTCATGTGAACCGGGAGCCGGCCCATGCCACAGGGATGCCTTTTCCGGATGTGAAGTCTGCAATTGAAGGCGACAAAACATTGTCTCCTTATTATCAGTCTCTGAACGGTGTCTGGAAATTCCGATGGGTCGACGCCCCCTCCAAGCGCCCTTTGCGCTTTTATCAGGAGGATTTCGATGTATCGGATTGGGATGATATCCGCGTGCCCGGCAATTGGCAGCTCCAAGGATACGGACATCCCATTTATACCAATATCATCTATCCCTGGGTGGGATATGAAAAGGTAAAGCCGCCTGCGGCTCCTACGGTCTTTAATCCGGTGGGTTCATACCGGCGGGAATTTGCCCTGCCAAAGGCATGGGAGGACCGTGAAATATTTGTCTCCTTTCAGGGCGTGGAATCGGCTTTTTACGTATGGATCAACGGGAGGTATGTCGGTTACAGCGAGGACAGCTATACCGCCGCGGAGTTTCATGTGACCGATTATCTCAGAGCAGGCGAAAATCAGATCGCGGTTCAGGTCTTCCGCTGGTCCGATGCCAGCTGGCTGGAAGATCAGGATTTTATCCGGTTAAGCGGTATTTTCCGTGATGTTTATCTCTATTCCGTACCGAAAGTCCATATCCATGATTTTCACTATATAACGGAACTGGACGATCAGTATCAGAATGCTGAATTGACAGTCCGTGTTGATGTGAAGCGTTTTGATTCAGAACTCAACGGACCGTTTCAGGTCGAAGCGACATTAATCAATCCGTCCGGACAGGCTGTGCTGCGGAAGCCCCTCATTCTTAAAGGCGGTTTTTCGGATCAGAATTCTGTCCGGCTTTCCGTAAAGACGGATATCCAGAATCCCCTGAAATGGTCGGGGGAATTTCCAAATCTGTATACATTGACGTTCATTCTTAAAGACAAGTCAGGTAAAATAATAGAAGCAGAGAGCTGTAAGCTGGGATTCAGGGAGTTTGAACTGTCCGGCGGGCAAATGAAGCTGAACGGACAGCCCGTTATTTTTAAGGGTGTCAACCGGCATGAAACCGATCCTGACCATGGGCGGGCTGTGCCCTATGAGCGGATGGTTCAGGATATGTTGATTATGAAGCAGCATAACATCAATGCGGTCCGGACGAGTCATTATCCCAATCAGACAGTCTGGTATGATCTGTGTGACCGGTATGGTCTGTATGTGATCGATGAGGCCAATCTTGAAACACACGGGATTCGCGATCAGATTCCCACAAGTGATTCCCGATGGACAGGTGCCTGTCTGGACCGTATGAAAAGTATGGTCATGCGAGACAAAAATCACCCTTCGGTTCTTATCTGGTCCCTGGGCAATGAGGCTGGCCGCGGCAGCAATTTTGAAGTCATGAGGGACTGGGCCAGGGCGTATGATCCAACCCGGCTGATCCACTCTGAACAGTATAATGAAATCGCAGATATCACAAGCCACATGTATGCCTCCGTGAAGGATTTGGAGCGCTACGGAAAATCAGGTTCTCAGAAACCCTATATCCTTTGTGAATACGCCCATGCCATGGGCAACAGTGTGGGGAATCTTGATCAATATTGGGATGTGATTGAAACCTATCCGAACCTGCAGGGCGCGTTTATCTGGGATTTTGTGGATCAGGCGCTGAGAGACAGTGCCGGATTTGCCTACGGCGGAGACTGGGGAGACGACCCCAATGACGGCAATTTTTGCGCGAACGGCATTATCAGTGCAGACCGGAGCCTTCAGCCTGAAATAGTGGAAGTCAAATATAACTATCAGAACATCAGAATCAATGCGCTGAATCTGCTGAAAGGTCGGATCGAGATTGTTAACCGGTTTCTTTTTACGAATGTAAGTCGTTATCATGGAACCTGGCAATTAAAAGAGGATGATGCCGAAATCGAATCGGGCCGGTTTACTCCTGACGATTTGAATATTCCCCCGCTCAGCAGCCGGATTGTAACGGTTCCTTTTAGAAAACCCGAGCTCAAAGCGGGGGCGGAATACTGGCTGAATTTAAGTTTTACACTGTCCGATGAAGAGCTCTGGGCCCCTGCGGGACATGAAGTGGCACATGCGCAGTTTCAAATACCGTTCGATATTCCCGAATCCCCTTTTCAGGATATGTCGGCGATGCCGGCACTGACCATGAAGGAAATGCACGACGATCTGCTGATTCAGAATTCAGATATGATGCTGGAATTTGATAAAACAACCGGTATGATTCGCTCCTTGATCTGGCGGGGGATCTCCCTTCTCACCGAAGGTCCCGTGCCCAGTTTCTGGAGAGCACCCAATGATAATGACAAGGGAAATGGTATGCCCGACCGGTGCGGTACGTGGAGGGAAGCGGGTAAAAACCGGATGCTGATTCATTTATCAACAAAAAAGATATCAGATCGTCAGATTCAGATCATCACCCGGTTCAGGTATCCAACAGAACCCTCCTCTTACGGAATGATACAATATGATGTTTATGGCAGCGGCGATATTGTGGTCAATTATGTATTGACACCGGGCAGTTCTCGTCTGCCGGAAATTCCGGAGGTGGGCATGCTGATGAAAATTCCCGTTAAATTTGCTCAGGTTACCTGGTACGGCCGCGGTCCTGAAGAGAATTACTGGGACCGGAAAACCGGATACCCGGTCGGTGTCTATCAATGCAAGGTTGGCGATCTGTTTGTGGATTATATCGAACCCCAGGAAACAGGCAACCGTACGGATGTGCGATGGGTGTGCCTGACGAATATCGATGGCTTTGGTTTGATGGCAGCCGGTTTGAAACCGATTGAATTCAACGCGCTTCGGTATACGCCATGGGAACTCGACAGCAAGGCCCATCCGTATGAGCTGGCTGAAAGTTCGACGATTGTATGGCGGATCAATCTCCATCAGATGGGGGTGGGCGGAGACAACAGCTGGGGTGCCCGGCCGCATCCTGAATTTACTCTCTATCCGAATCAGACGTATGCCTATGCTTTCTGGTTAAGGCCCGTGGAATCCTCAGAATCCGTCATGTCATTCGGGCGAAAGAAAATCCCTGAAACTGTTATGGTCAGCGTTCCCGATATTAGAAAAATTTCCTTAAGCATGGCGGATTCTGTATTGAAGGATTCCGGCTTCTGGATCAGTCAGGGAACGCCGGTTTTTAGCGAGACAGTTGCAAAAGGGAAGATTGCGGGTCAAATTCCGGAGGCGGCCGTTAAACTGCCTGCCGGATCTGTAATCAATCCGGCAGTTTCCCGGGGGAAATCCCCCAATGCAGCGTTATTTAAATCTGCCACAGCCAGCAGCGCTCAGACCTGGAACTGGAGTCTGGTTGAAAATGCCAATGACGGCAATTTAAAAACGCGATGGTCCCCTGACTGGGGGGAAGAAGAAAACTGGTGGCAGGTGGATCTGGGCCGTCTATTTGATATTGCCGGAACAGAAGTCGTCTGGGAGCGTGATGATCATGCCTATCCATATCGAATTGAGGTCTCTAAAGACGGAAGTCACTGGAATTTGACCATAGATCATTCGAAAAACATCAAAACAATGCGGATTCAGAAGGATGATTTTAATGCGAAAGATGTCCGTTATGTCCGGATCTCAGTTTTTGACAGTCGAGCGCCGGGTATCATGGAATTCAGAGTGATCAGGTCCCGGCAATCGGAATAAAAATATTCAAAACGCAAATCAATCAGACACGTTTCGATATAAAAACGATGTTCCGGATTGACCTGAGACCTGATATTCGGTTTTGTTTTGTGTGATTTTGACTATTTTGATAAAATGATATTTGGAAGAGGAAAAATATCGCTATTTATATACCGCATCTTAATAAATATCACGCCTTTATTTTATCTGTAAATGAATATTCCTCTGTATGTATTTATGGAATATTAATTGCAGCCCTGTTCTTAATTGGTTATATTTCAAATGGAGGAAATATACCTAAGGCTTTGTAATTCAGGGGGATACATAGAATTTTTCGGGTTATTTAGAGCCATGGGTTGTCATTTTATCTCATTTTGAAATGTCTCTGCCTGATCGTTCATTTCGTTTCTTAATGCCGTCGTTTTAATAACCAAATGAGATTGAAATAACGCAATCCTGGTATATAGGGAGGTGCGTTTTTCATGGAAATTCAATTGCAAGGGGTTGTATTTTATTCCATTCTTGTTTCTTTTTATTTTTTTTCCAATCGTGCTTTAAACTTCCTGTTTTCATTATCCATAAAATCAGTATATCAATTATATGTAAAGCGGTGGGGAATATGATGCACAGATCGGCCCTTTTTACCATCATCAGTATTTTTGTCTGCTTCAGCCTTTCCGCACAGAATAAAGATCTGGCTGAATTTGATTTGCAGGATTTAACCAATATCGAAGTGACACTGGTATCACGAAAGAAAGAGAGCTTGTTTCAGGCAGCGGCTGCGGTGCATGTGATTACTCAGGAGGATATTCATTATTCGGGGGTTACCAGTATTCCTGAAGCGCTTCGTTTGGTGCCTGGTTTTCAAGTCGCTGCGATTGATGCCAATAAATGGGCGATTACTTCACGCGGATTTATCGGACGGTTCTCGAATAAACTTCTGGTTCTTATTGACGGTCGGGTTGTATACAATCATTTATTTTCCGGTGTTTTTTGGGACATGCACGATGTGATGATGGAAGATATTGATCGTATCGAAGTCATACGAGGACCAGGTGCCACTCTGTGGGGAGCGAATGCAGTGAACGGCATTGTCAATATCGTCACAAAAAATACCAGAGGAACGCAGGGAACAATCCTGAAAGCAGGGGTAGGCACCGAAGAGAAGCAGACGGGAAATATAAGATACGGCGGGAAGCTGGGAGATCATTATTACTATCGCGGGTATGTGAAGTATTTCAACCGCGACGGATTTGTCGATAGCACCGGGGATCCCATGTGTGATGGCTGGGATGTTTTACGTAGCGGTCTTAGGTGGGACTGGGAGCCAACAGCGAAAAACCAGCTTTCCTTTATCGGGAGTGTTTATTCAGGCCATATTGGACATCGTATGAATACACTTTCGCTGGAGCCACCATATCAAAGTTGGATTGACTACAAAGGGCACATCAAAGGGTATGATGCCCTGGCTTCATGGCAAACGTATTTTTCAAATGCTTCCGTATTAAAAGTCATGGTTGTCCATGATTTCTCTGAACGAGAGGAAGGCGTTATTAAGGCACAATTCAGAATGACGGAGATCGATGCCAGTTATTTGTTTGATCTGGGGAAACGGCATCAGCTTGTTTCAGGAGTCGGTTATCGATTATATCAGGATCAATATTACAATCGGTTCAGAATGACGATGATACCAAGCAAGAAGAATCTGCCCCTGTGGAGCGCGTTTATCCAGGATGACATTCATATTGTTCCTGAATTTTTAAGAGTAACCCTTGGTTCAAAATTTGAACACAATGTCTATTCCGGTTTTGAAATTCAGCCCAATATTAGATTGCTTGTCATTCCTAATCAAAAAATGACGTTCTGGACAGCGGTTTCCCGTGCAGTGAGAACCCCGGCCAGGGCTGAGAGGGGAGGGTATTATATTGCCGACGTGGTAACAAGTGATCAGCTTCAGGGTACGCCGATTGTCGTGAGAATGCAGGGAAATCCGGATTTTCGTCCGGAAACCCTGATTGCCTATGAAACGGGATGGCGATGGTCTCCTTCGAATCGTATTTATTTGGATATTGCCACCTTCTATAATCAATATAATCATTTATTTTCAGGATTTTTAAAAGATCCATATTTTGAAACCGATTCGGATCCTGAGCATTGGGTCATGCCCCTGTTAACCGACAATAAAGTGGCGGGACATGGATTTGGCTTTGAAATGTTTTCGGAGATCAAAGTGTCTCAGTTATGGCACCTGAATCTGATTTATTCATTCATAAAACTGGACATGTATCTTCTCCCGGGGAGTACAGATACAGGCACACCGGTAAATTATGAGGGGCAATGTCCAACGCATATGGCCGGGATACAATCTAAATTGAATTTATCTTCATCATTGGATTTTTTCTTCAACCTTCATTATATGGACTCTGTCTGGGAACTGTCAATTCCGGAATACTGGAATATGGATATACGATTCGGCTGGAAACCTTTAAAATTTTTACAGATCGCTGTTGTCGGACAGAATTTATTACACGACAAGGTATTAGAATTCAAACCCGAATTGGATTATACACAATATACATATCCCCAGAGGGGATTGTACACAACGGTAGAATTCAGGTTTTAATGTCATCTGGCGCCAATGATGAGTGTATGATGAAGCATGCCCTTTGCATATTATTGTGCCTCTCTTTCTTTGTGTTTTCTCTGGCACCTCAAGCAGAAACTCTTACAGAGTATCAGGTGCGGGCTGCCTACCTTTATAATTTTCTGAAATTCGTCAAATGGCCCGGACATGCTTTTGAAAACGATCATCAGCCGATTACAATCGGCATCTTTCATTTCAGTCCGGTTGAACAGGATCTCCGAAATATTATTCGCAACCGAACCATTGATTCAAGATCGATCACGATTAAAATTCTTGAGCAGCCTGAAGATGCTCAGGATTGCCATGTTGTATATTTCGGAGATATTGAGAGGCGACATCAGATTGCTACAATTGGAATTGTTCAGAAAAATCCGATTTTAACGATCAGCGATGCCGGTTATTTTTGCCGGATTGGGGGGATGATTTATTTTTATATAGAAGACAATCGTTTGAGACTTGTGATTAATCGTAAGGCTGTCGATAATGCCCAATTGGAAATCAGTGCGAGGCTGCTGAGGGTCGCACAGATTGTCGATGAATGAAAATGGGTATATTCAATAAAATGCCGGGTTTGTCAAACATATCGTTTAAGAGGAAATTGATATCACTGGTTTTAATGGTCAGTGGCCTGTCATTATTGATGGCATTTGTTGCTTTTCTTACCTATGACAGGATTCACTACAGGAGGCAACTGGTACGTGATCTTGAAATTCTGGCCGAAATGATCGGCAGTAATTGTACGGCCTCTCTCCTTTTTAATATTCCCAGCGATGCTGAAGAAATTGTTTCGGCCCTTAAAGCGCATCCAAGTATTCGTTCAGGCAAGATCTATACAGCCGACGGATCTCAGCTGACGTCCTATCGGCGTTCAGATGTCGATTCTCTTCAGTCAAAACAGATGATTCAGAAAACCGTGGAACATTATCTTAATATAACTTATATTGAATCAAATCGACTGCCACACACCCTTTTATCCAGGAAATATCACTTGTTTCTGGAAAATCGTCTTGCACTGTTCCATCCTGTTGTTCTTGATAATGAATTGATCGGCATGGTTTATCTCGAGACAGATCTTACGGCGATTGAAGAGCGGTTTCAGAATTCAATTACTGCAATGGCCGCTGTTATGTTAATATCATTTCTGGTCATTTATTTGCTCACGGCAAAGCTGCAATATTTTATTACCAAACCCATTTCGTATTTATCCCTGCTGGCCAAACGTGTTTCAACCGAAAGGGATTATTCAATTCGTGCAGATAAATTTTCAAAAGATGAAATCGGGCTATTGATTGAAAGTTTTAATGATATGCTCTCACAAATCGAGTACAGGGATAATACCATACAGGAAACTTCGGTACAATTGGAAAAGCAGACCGAGAAATTAAAGAATGAACTTAAGAAACGACGAAAAGTTGAAAAAGAGATTAAACGCAGTCTCGATGAAAAGAACATTCTTCTTCAGGAAATTCATCATCGTGTTAAAAATAATCTTCAGATTATTTCAAGCCTTCTGAAGCTTCAGCTGCGCCATATTGATGATCCTGATACAATGACCCTTTTTCAGGATTGTCATAATCGTGTTCATACGATGGCCCTCATTCATGAACAGTTATATCGGTCAGAAGATTTCTCGAATATTGATTTTCAGGAATATGTTCTTTCTTTAACAAAACACCTGTTTTATATTTATAATAATCCGACCAAAAAAATCAAATTGGAAATCGAGATGGAGAAAGCGCATCTTGATTTAAATACAGCGATCCCCTGTGGATTGCTGATTACTGAGCTTGTATCGAACTCACTGAAATATGCATTTATTGATCGGGATCAGGGTAAAATTAAAATCAGTTTGGCCCGGGTGAACGGCGCACCCACTGAAGATTTGAATAAGAAGAAATACATATTCACCATTCAGGATGACGGTGTGGGACTTCCTTCAGATATCGAGTCTCTTTCAACAGAGTCACTGGGGCTCAAGCTGGTGAATGCTTTGGTCCGGCAGCTGCGAGGTGAAATCTCAGTTGAAATAAACGGGGGCACGATATTTACCATTGAATTTATTATCGAATAAGGAGGTGGACCGGTGTACGATGACGCGAAAATTTTGGTTGTAGAAGATGAGGAGATCACGGCTTTGGAGATTGAAAATTCTCTTAAGGAAGTGGGTTATGAAGTGATCGGACTTGCTGCTTCGTACCATGAGGCCATCGATTATGTGGTGAGCTCCCGTCCGGATTTGGTTCTCATGGACATTAAGCTCAAGGGGGACTATGATGGTATCAGGACTGCCGAAGATATCCATAAAATTTATGATATTCCAGTTGTTTATCTGACCGCGTATTCTGATATGAACACACTGAGCCGGGCAAAGAAAACCCATCCCTATAATTTTATTACCAAGCCATTTAATGATTATGATTTGCGTGCCTCAATCATGATTGCGTTGAATCATTATTACATGGAGAAAGACATTCGGGAAAAGGAATATTGGCTGTCAAGCCTGCTCAACAGTATGAATGAAGCGATTATCACGACCGATCAAGTCGGCCGTATAAAGTGGATGAATACGCATGCTGAACTGCTCATTGGTTATGAAGCAAAAGAAGTGAAAGATGTCATGATTGACGAAGTGCTTCATTTTGTATGTTCTGATACAAAGGAGAACATAACTCATCCGAGTTCTCAGATTTTGCAGTCCGTTATTCATGTTTCATTCAACGAGAATATTTCAATGATCACGCGAAGAAGATCGAAAATCCCCGTCAAGGTTCGGGGAAATCCCATACTGAACAGAGACGACAGTGTGATAGGTTCTGTGCTTTTTATTCAGATTGTCAGAGGAGATATTTAAATCTTGGATTTTTAATTATTTTTTAAAATCCCACTGGAAGCTTAAAATCGGTCCCAGTGGGATAATCGTTTTAAGGGTGATTAAAGTATAAGTCCCAGACCAAAGCAATGATTTCCATCAACAGATTTCCAATCGGTAAATGCGTATTGTACGCTCAGCTTTAAATTGTTGATGAGTTTAATTCTTGATCCGATACCACAGGAAAAGCCGCCATAATTGTCTTCTTTGAAAGGCATTTTCGCTCCTATAGAAACATAAAGCGAATTCCGTTTTTGTCGGTTGGTCATTATTTTTATGCCCAGGTTCATGTGCTCCGGCTCTTGCTGAGGATGGACCGCATCGGCTGAGAAGCGTATTGTATTCCCGTGAATTTTTAAAGGAGCCGCCGATAAACCCAAACGAATCGTTTGGGGAATCTCATACCGCAAATCAGTGACAGCACTTTTCATATTATTATCACCCAGATTTGAGATAGAAAATCCCAGGTTCAATCCTTCAGAGGGATTGTCCCTACGGGAAAACAATGGTGTTTTTACCAATATACCCAAATCGCAGACCAACCTGCTTCGTTTGGTGTCGACAAGATCCGCCTCCACATATTTAAGGACGGCCCCCAGTACAAACCATCGCAGGGGCTGATTGACATATCCGAATTGATATTGAAGCATTGCCGGATTGTCAGAGGAGTAGGCATCTTCGCTGTTTGCATACTTGCTGGTGGCGATAAAGATACCACCATATTTTCGCAGGGATACTCCCATACCGAAAAACGATATTGACATATTCTCTTTGAAAGGCCTGTAAGATATCAAAATTTCCTTTTTTGTTGCATTAAGAGTGGCCGGATTCCAGTAAACAGAGGACAGGCCTTCGGATACAGCTGCCTGTGCCTCTCCGGCTGCCAGGCCTGAAGCATTATAGGGGATGGTTGCGGCATTGATGATCCCCTGTGTTTTTTTGACTGTCTGACCTGTTGAAGGCGTTATTAACAGTAACATAAGCATGATAATTACGCCTGTTTTCACCAAGATCATGTGATACCTGACATGCTGCTTGTGACAGGATTCTTTCATAGGGTTTTCCTCCTTTTGTGGATTAATGATAGAAGAGTTTGTCGTATTTCACACAACACATCTCATTCAGATGATTGTGCAAGTCTCCATTATCCACATTCTATAGGCATTCTCCTGTCAGATGGTAAGAATTGGAATGAAAAAATCCTGTCCACAAATCCCGATATGATTATGCAGATGGTAATCCAGCATAAAACATATCGGCAGTGTGCTGAATCTCAAATTCCAGCTTCCCAAACAATACGATCGTTCTGAATATTTAAATTATTCCCAAATAACCGTTAACAAGCCAGAATTCGAGACTCCTGTAATTTATGGATATTTCATGTTGTAAATAGAGATTAAACATTGAACGTTCAAGCAAGATATTTGTTCCAAAAATCCTTTGATTTTTAAAATAAATTATTGTATCTTTACGCGTTCGAGCGAGAGTGGCGAAACTGGCAGACGCGCTAGACTTAGGATCTAGTGTCCTTTGGACGTGGGGGTTCGAGTCCCTTCTCTCGCACTGGCAAGCTTCAGTATTTTCAGGAAACCATATCCTGTCAATAATGAAGCTTTTCATTATATCATTTTGAATACCGGTCGAATGCGGGATAGTTGAAGGAGTCAAAACTTGAAAACAGAAATTAAGGATATCGAATCCTATAAAAAACGTTTGGCTGTAGAAGTTCCAACAGAAGAAGTACAGCCCTATCTTGAAAAAGCCTATCGCAAATATCAGAAGAAAGTCCGGGTGGATGGATTCCGGCAGGGAAAAGTGCCTTTGTCATTAATCAAAAAACGATTTGGTAAGGCCATCCAGGCGGATGTGGCCGATGACCTGGTTCAAGAATTTTATACGAAAACCATTGAGGCGGAGAATATTTCTCCTGTAGCGCCAGGAATAATACTTGATGTGAAGTATCAAGAGGGGCAGTCCCTGAAATTTACAGCAGAAGTCGAGGTTGAACCGGAAATTACAGTACAAAATTATACGGGAATTAAGATTGAAAAAGAGATTGTTCCTGTTATCGAAGAGGATGTTCAGGCCATGCTTGAATATCTTCGGGAACAACGAGCCGAGAAAAATGAGGTTCAGGGGGGCGCTGAAAAGGGATTCTTATTGGAAGCGGATATCCAGGCATTGGATGATACCGGTTTTCCCATTGTCGGTCAAAAATATGAAAAGCACCTGATTGAAATGGGCAAGCCTCCATTCGGACCGGATGTGGAAGAACAGCTTGTCGGAATTCAGACCGGTGAAGAGCGCCGGGTACAAATATCCGTACCGGGACCGGATAAGAAGGATAACCGGCCATTAACTCAGCGTTATCTCATCAAGGTTCACCGGATCATGGAAAAGGTGATGCCGGCTTTGGATGATGATTTTGCAAAGTCGCTTGGGGAATACGAGCATATGGATCAGCTTAAAAATCAATTAAAAGAAAATCTGCAATTACAGAGAGATAAAGAATTGGAAAACACAGTGCGGCACCGATTGTCTCAGGAAATTGTCAAGCGTAATGATTATTCATTACCGCCTGCCCAGATTGAGAACACATTAAATATGATGTTTGAAGAAGAGCAAAAACGAAACCAGTCGGATGTAAATAAGGATCAATTTTTGCAACACCATCGGCCGATGGTTGTTTTTTCCATCAAATGGGACCGGATATGGCATAAAATTGCAGAAAATGAATCTATTGAAATAACGGACGAAGCAATTGAGGCGGAAATTGACCGGATGGTTAAATCCAGTCCGGAACAGGAAAAAAGGATCCGCGCGCAATTTAAAAGTGATAAAGCGAAAAACAGAATCCGCGAACAATTACTGGAAGATCAGGTTTTAGCATTTCTGATATCCGAGTCGAAAATAAAAGAAGTGACGCGCAAACCCGGTAAAAAGAAAAAATCTTCAATTATTACTTAAATAAAAGGAGAAGACATGAGTCTCGTACCCATTGTGGTGGAACAAACCGGACGGGGTGAACGGGCCTATGATATTTTTTCACGGCTTTTAAAAGAACGAATCATTTTTATTGGTTCAGCGATAGAAGATGCGATTGCCAGTCTTGTCATCGCACAGCTTTTGTTTTTGGAAGCGGAAGATCCGGAAAAAGACATTTTTTTATATTTAAATACACCGGGAGGATATGTTTCATCCGGTCTTGCGATTTATGACACCATGCAATATGTCCGGCCGGATGTGGCCACGATTTGTATGGGACAGGCTTCGAGCATGGGCGCTTTGCTGCTGGCCGCCGGCGCCAAAGGCAAGCGGACCGCGCTGCCGCACGCACGGGTGATGATTCATCAGCCGCTTGGAGGTGCCCAGGGACAGGCCACGGATATTGAAATTCAAACCCGTGAGATTCTCACGCTTCGGGAAAAACTGAATGAGATTCTATCCAAACATACGGGACAATCGCTTGAAAAAATTACTGTTGATACAGAACGTAATTTTTATATGTCTTCGGAAGAAGCCAAGAACTACGGCATTATCGACGATGTTTTAGAACGCAAAGATAAAGGCAAAGAGAAGAAAGGGGCCTGATTTGGATCGTCAGTATATCTGCTCGTTCTGCGGCCGTTCCTCCGAAGAGGTCGAGGCCATTGTTACCGGACCAGGTGTGAATATTTGCAATGAGTGTGTCAAATATGCCGAAGAAATCATTCGTTCGGATATGTCCCGTCATTCTTTGAAATTGGCACAGCCGGTTCCAACACCACAGGAAATCAACGGTGAACTGGATAAATATGTCATTGGTCAGGAAATGGCAAAAAAATCGATATCTGTGGCAGTATACAATCATTATAAACGGATTGGCCAGGAAGTGAAAAATGATCTGGAATTGTCTAAAAGTAATATTTTACTGATCGGTCCCACGGGAACGGGCAAAACGCTGATGGCACAATCTCTGGCCCGATTTCTACAGGTTCCTTTTGCGATTGCAGATGCCACAACATTGACAGAAGCGGGATACGTGGGAGAGGATGTTGAAAATGTGCTGGTCCGTTTGCTGCAATCCGCGGATTATCGGCTGGAGCGGGCAGAAAAAGGAATCGTCTATGTGGATGAAATTGATAAAATTGCAAGGAAAGAAGAAAGCAGCTCCATTACGCGCGATGTGTCCGGTGAAGGTGTCCAGCAAGGCCTGTTAAAATTATTGGAGGGATCCATTGTTTCAGTCCCGCCGAAAGGCGGCCGAAAGCACCCGGAGCAGAGCCTGATTAATGTCAACACCAAAGATATTCTCTTTATTTGCGGCGGTTCGTTTGAAGGGCTTGAAAAAATTGTAGCGCATCGCGTGGGTAAAAAGGTTATGGGATTTGGAGCAAAGATTACAGAAAACCGATTGGATTCGCTGGCCAGGATATTAAGCCAGGTGGAACCGGATGATTTATTGAGATTCGGCCTCATACCGGAGCTTATCGGACGCCTTCCCATTGTTTCAACGCTGGATGAGCTGGATGAAAAAACACTGATGCGAATTTTAATTGAGCCGAAAAATGCTTTGGTCAAACAGTACAAACTTCTTTTTGAAATGGATCATGTTGAGCTGGAGTTTGATCAGAAGGCATTAAAGGCTGTTGTTCGGGAAGCGCAAAAAAAGAAGACGGGTGCCAGGGCCCTGCGTTCCATTATGGAAAACGTGATGCTGGATATTATGTACCGGATTCCTTCCATGGAAAATGTGAAATCCTGCTATATTACCGAGTCTGTGATCACGCGTGGGGCCGAACCCAGGTACACTTATCAAAAAAAGGTTCAGGCCAGCAGGGCGTGAAAAATATGCTTTAAGATGAATATTCCATCCATTTGCATATCTGTTTTACCTCAACTCTCAAGAGTGAAGTATTCTTTTTTATTGAAAACAAGAACCGAATTTTCGATCATTTGACCATTCAATCAGCCGCAAAAAGCACTTGACAAATTCGTTCAAAATGGTTATCATTTCAATTGTTAGCATGTGGTTATCATTGTTTGTTAACAATTAGAGTATCCTTTGGCTTCTGAATTTTCAAAACAGTCCTCAAAGCAGTACCTGATGTAAAAAATATGGCAATTGAGAAGGTTCGAGGGTATTCATTGCAGAAAGGGGATAAGGGGAAAGTGATTATTAATCAGCCATCAACTGTTATTTTTTTTGAAGAAGTTGATGGCTTCTTCATTTTTAAGAATATAACTTAAAATTCCATTGAACATAAATCGAGAAGAGGAAAGGAGGTGCGTGTTAGCGATTAGAAGATTTTTATAATCCTACTGAGAAAGGAGGCGCGTGGGGCAAAATAGGTTTAAATGAAGTGAGCAGTTTTTTTACCTTGAGGCAAATCCAAATACAGGATTAAGGCAAAAGGAGTGCGAAATGAGAATATTAGCAAAAGTCATTATATTTTTTACATTGAGCCTGACAGCGGGTTGTTTGTTGGCCCAATCTGTCATAATCAGCGGTTCGGTTATTGACGCAGAAACCGGCCAGGCACTTGTAGGCGCAAATGTCATGGTCATCGGGGAAACCGTCGGTTCTGCAACCGATGAACAGGGCAACTTTTCATTTTCGATGGTTTTGACAGGCCCCGTAAAACTGGTGGCCAGTTTTATGGGCTACAAGCGGCTGGATATGGAAATTGCCCCCGGAGACGTAACGACAGACCTGTTGTTTGAGCTGGAACCCGATGTGATTGGTACTGAACGCGTGGTGGTAACCGCACTGGGTTTAACCCAGGAAGAAAAGGCGCTCGGATATTCTCAGCAGCAGGTAAATGCTGATGAGTTGACTGAAGTTATCGAGCCCAACATCGTCAGCAATCTGTCAGGAAAGGTATCCGGTGTGCAGGTTGTCGGCTCTTCCGGTGCCATCGGCTCTTCAGCGCGTATTCAGATCCGGGGCGTCAGCTCGCTTACGGGCGACAACCAACCCCTGTTCGTGGTGGACGGCGTTCCCATCAATAATGCTGCCCGTAGCACCAGCCTGGGCGATGCGACGCATGAGGAGATCCCGGATGATCCATACGGCGGTTATATCGATTTTGGAAACGCGGCCGCGGATATCAATCCCAATGACATCAAGAGCGTCAATGTTCTGAAAGGCGCCAATGCCGCAGCTCTGTACGGCAGCCGGGCCCTGAACGGTGTGGTGGAAATTACCACAAAGTCCGGAAAAGAAGCCGGCCTGGTGGTGAGGAAGGGGCTGGGCATCAGCTATACGAATCATATCGCGTGGAGAACGGTGAATCCCCAGTTTAAATTGCAGAACAAATACGGCCAGGGCGCCCTGATCGCCAATGATTCACTGGCCTCCTACGGGGAATTTGCCTATTTTGACGGCAATTACGGCGGCATCAATGACGGTACGGACGAGAGCTGGGGACCGCCTCTGGACGGATACCTTTCCGATCAGTATGAAGAATTGTACGGTGATCATGAGTATATCGTGGTGTCGGACGTCGAGGGAGACCCCCTGTATATTACCCAGTACAATTCTCCGCTTAAGGACGGAACCATTGATCCTTCGATTGCCACCTGGGACCGGATTCCGACAGCCTGGGTTTCCCACCCGAATAATGTCAAGGATTTTTTCGTGACCGGTATGATGCAGGAACACAACCTTTCGTTTTACGGCGGCACCATGTCCGCAAATTACCGGATTTCACTGAGCCATCAGGACGAAACCGGTATTATGACCAATACGGACCAGACGCGGAATTCCGTGTATCTGAGCGGAAATCTGCAGCTCAGCCGAAAGTTGTCCGTCTCCGGAATGGCCAATTATGTGAAGACCGATAATGACAATCTGGTGGGCAACGGTTACAGCGGATTCAACCCGATGCAGCAGTTTACAGGCTGGTTCGGCCGTCAGGTCGATTTGAGCTTTTTGAAAAAGAATATTCAAAAAGAAGACGGCACCCCGTACCGGTGGAATTATGCCTACCATAACAATCCATACTGGATTTTAAAGAAAAATACCAATTCGAGAAATCGAAACCGCGTGTTTGGCAATGTTTCAGCCAATTATAAATTCAACAGCTGGATCAGTGGAACTGCACGCGTGGGAACAGACTGGTATCGCGAAAATATAAAAATTGTCCGCGCCATGTATACCAATGATTTCCCGGATGGAAATTTTGAGGATCAGACCCGGTTCAGCGAGGAAATCAATGCGGACCTGTTCTTCAGGGCCAACCGCAAACTGACCGAAGACATCGAGATGACGGCTCTGGTCGGCGCCAATTACCGGGAGAATCATTACAAGTATGAAAAGATCGAAGTGCTGGGCCTGATTATTCCGGATCTGTATTCGCTTTCCAATGCCAGTGTGAAGCCGGTAACGGATATGGATATGGAGAATACGGAACACAACAGCGTCTATGGCCGGCTGTCTCTGTCGTTCAAGGATTATCTCTTCCTGGAGACTACGGGCCGGAATGACTGGTCCTCCACACTGCCCGAAGACAACCGTTCCTATTTTTACCCGTCAGTCACCGGATCGTTTATTTTCTCCGATTTCGCGAACATCGATCCCAAGGACCTGTTCGGTAAAATCCGGGCCAGCTGGGCGGTGGTCGGAAATACGGCAGAACCGTATTCTCTGGTTGCTGCGTATTCATCCGTGGACCCGATCATGGGCATGCCTGCGCTGTCACTGGAAAATACGCTGGCCAATGCGGATTTAAAACCCGAAGAAAAGACCAGTATCGAGCTGGGAACGGATTTGAAGGTTCTGAACAACCGTCTGGGCCTTTCTTTTACGTATTATAAAGAAAATACCATTAACCAGATCATGAGTGTTGACCTGCCGCCCTCCACCGGATTTAACTTTAAGTGGATCAATGCCGGTGAGATTGAAAACAAGGGCGTTGAGCTCTCCCTTTTGGGCACACCGGTGAAAACCAATGATTTTGACTGGGATATCACGGTGAACTGGGCGAAAAATGAAAACAAGGTCATCAAGCTTTACGGTGATATTGAACAGATCGAACTCTGGCCGTCCGCATGGGATCTGAAAGTAGTCGCCCGTCCCGGCAAACCCTGGGGCCAGATGTTAGGATGGCCCACGCTGATGCATAACGGCAAACCCTTGGTCGATGAAGACGGCAATTATCAGAGTGGGGCTGATTTGGATGTGGTCGGCAATGTGCTTCCCGACTGGACCGGCGGTATCCGGAATACGTTCCGGTACAAGAACATTTCATTGAGCACCCTGATCGACGTGAGCTGGGGCGGTGATGTGTTCAGCGTCACCAATATGTTCGGCATGTACGCCGGCATACTGGAAGAATCCGTGACAGGTGCGGATGACGGCGATCCCGTGACAGGTAATGATATCCGCCGTGAAGGCGGCGTCATTATTGACGGATATCAGGAGGTCACAGATGAAGAGGGCGAGGTCACGGGGTATGTGAAGAATGAAACCGCCATTGATGGCTATTGGTATTCCATATGCAGATATCCCGCGCTTGGCGGGCATAACCTGAGTGTTTACGATGCCACCTGGATCAAGCTGCGCAGCATAACCCTCAATTATCGTATTCCGCTCAAATATGTCAGCCGGTTTGGACTTTCGGGTGCTTCTATTGGTCTGGAAGGCCGGAACCTCTTTATTCTTTATAAAAAAGCACCGAATATCGATCCTGAAACAGGCTTCTCCTCGAATATCACGCAGGGAATTGAGCAGAATCAGTTCCCGAGCACCCGGATGTACGGAGTCAGCCTGAAACTGGATCTGTAATTTTGCATTCAAAAAGGCTATTATCCGAAACGAAAGGATGCAGAAAATGAGAAAAGATCGAACAGTATTTATACTATTGTGCGTGTCCGTATTGATGGTTTTATTTTCGTCCTGCACGGATGATTTTAATTCCCTCAATGTCGACCCGAACAATCCAACCGACGTTCCGGCAACCACCCTGTTAACCTATGCCATGCATGAAGGCATTGACCAGGAGCTGGGCGCAGGCTGGATGCACCATACATATCTGTCCTGCTGGTCTCAATTGTATGCCAAAATTCAGTATATCGATGAAGACCGCTATCTGTTCAGAGGCACCAATATTAACGGATTCTGGTGGACAGATTATGCCAGGCATTTGAAAGACCTGGCGATTGTGATTGAAAAAGCCCAGGAAGCAGAATATAAGGATATGGAAGCCGTGGGCAGAATCATGAAGGCGTATTTCTTCCAGCGCACGACAGACTGCTGGGGGGACGTGCCTTATACGGAAGCCCTCATGGGTGATGAAGGGATACTGACCCCGAAATTTGATACTCAGCAGTCCATTTATACAGATTTGATCGCAGAGGTGAAAGCAGGAGTGGCCATGCTGGCCGATGCGGAAGGCGATCAGCTTTCCAAATGCGACCTGATCTACGGCGGCGATGTGGATGCCTGGAGGAAATTCGGCAACTCGCTGCTGCTTCGGATGTATATGCGTATTTCAGGTGCAGACGAAGCGACCGCGCAGGCAGGTATCCAAGAAGTGGTCAGCAGCGGAATCTACATCCAGTCCAATGATGACAACGCGACCCTGGCGATCGACGGATCCAAGCCGTACCGAAACGGACTCATGGAAACACTCGACACCCGAACCGATCAGGGATGCAGCAAGACCATGATTGATCTGCTGGTGGGCATGAACGATCCGAGACTGCCGATTTATGCCCAGGATATCGATGATGATTACGGCAAGGGACAGTTTGACGGCCCTGATACGATCTTTGTCGGCCAGATTAATGGTGATGCAGGCGCCGGTCCTGTACAGTCCACCATTTCTCTTCTGGGTGTTCCTATCGCCTACGATGCGGACCGACCTTATCAGATTCTGTCCTATGCGGATGTCTGCTTCATTCTTGCAGAGGCCGCATTGAAGGGATGGACTGCAGGCGGATCCGCTCAGAGCTGGTATGAAGAAGGCATCCGGGCATCCTGCGAGCAGTGGTCCGCACTGGCTCAGGCCTCTCCGATGGCCGGTTATGCACCCGAGGCAGCTGAAATTACAGCCGCCGAGATCGACGCCTATCTGCAGGAAGATGGCGTCGCTTATGATGCGGCCAATGCCATGGAACAGATCTGTACGCAGCGATGGATGGCTCTGTACCCGAATGGCGTGCAGGCATTTTCCGTTTTCCGCCGCACCGGATATCCGGCTGTCATCGAAACCTATGAGCTGCCGGCGACCACTTATCCGGGATTGGGCGTTCCGCTTCGTTTCCCCTATCCCACAGATGAGGAAGCGCGGAACAGTACCAATCTGGCAGCGGCCAAAGCCGGCATACATGATGATATGTACGGCAAACCGGTCTGGTGGGATACACGAACCACCACGGCATCCGGCGAACCGAGGCCCGGTATCAATTAATCATTCATTTTGGATGAAGATTTATCAAAGCCCCGGCCGTTTTTTGGCCGGGGCTTTTTTTCTATACAACTTCAACTTGCTTCTTGATTAAAAATTCGTAAATTATAAGCGCTGTGACATTTTTTTGTTGTATCGAATGTTCACGGAAGAGTATCTGCCGGGCAAACCGAATTCAACAGGCGAAATATTTTAAAATGCATAAGCCAGTGATTTTAGGGGCAGTTATCTGAATCAGGCACGTCAAGATCAATATTGGAGAGATTTTATGAATAAATCCGGACGATTTTCGTTCTGCCTGGATTTGTTAATGCTGATCCTATTGTTATCCGGATTGGTTTTTGGCCAGTCGGGAAAGATTCGCGGAATCGTGACCGAAGCGAAAGCCGGTCATATTTTAATGGGTGCCAATGTGTTTATCCGGGGGACCCGTCTGGGCACGGCAACCAATGAAAACGGGGAATATGTGATTCTGAATGTACCACCGGGGCGGTATGACGTTGTGGCCACATTTATGGGCTATCAGCAGGTCACCGTCGAGAATATTATCGTCACGCATCATCTTTCCACCTATTGCGATATTGAAATGCCGCGAATGATACTTGAGGCACAGGAAGTGGTGGTTGTGGCTGAACGTCCTCTTATCGATCAGAATGCAACCAATGACATTAAAGTCATTCGGACAGAAAACCTGGAACATTTGCCGATACGCGGTTTTGGCAATATTATCGCGGCTCAGGGTGGCGCTGTGGAAGATCAGGGATATCTTCATGTTCGTGGCGGACGTCATGACGAGGTGGCATTTTATCTGGATGGTGTATTGATGAATAATCCCTATACGCGTATCCGGACCGGTGCTGTCAGTGACATGGCTCTCGAAGAAATCGCTTTTCAGCCTGGTGGTATGGACGCGGAGTATGGCGGATTTAATTCCGGGATCGTCAGTATGACAACCAAAACCGGCGGCAATCGATATACCGTTTCGGGGGAAGTTGTAACGGATGCATTTTTGGATGATCATCAGGCCAGATGGGGGCTGGATACCTATTCCTACGGATATCATCTTTACAATGCTTCTTTCAGTGGTCCGGTTCCTAAAACCGGTGGCATGCTGAAATTTTTTGTTAATGCAGAATATCTTGACCAAAAAGACCGCAGCCCCAGATGGGGTCCGAGTGTCAAGCCGGTTTCATTTCATGAAAATATCGATTCACTGATTCGAATTTGTCCGGAACCAACACCTCTGTATGGCGTCAAACCCAATAACAGAACCCGGAATTTGACCGGGACAGCCAATCTCAAGTACAGATTTAAAAATATTCAGTTCAAGGCGGGCGGGCATTATTTCAGTCGTGATTATCGGGATTATATCCATGCAAGAGCACCGTTTAACGCCGCTCATATGCCGAAAGGCATGGAAGATATTTACACCGGCTATATCGAAGCGGTGGTTATGATTGCCGATAACGCCTTTCTGGAAATGAATGCCAATTATTATCAACGTGACTGGGAATACGGAGATCCAGTCATTTGGGATGATTTTGAGAACTGGACCAATCCCGAGCTGATCCCCAATATTCAACAAACGGATGCATGGGGCATTTTACCTGCTGCGAAACGGGAATTTGTCTATTTTGAAACTTTCGGATATCCTCAAACCTGGTTCTATCGTGAAAATATGCACCGCTCCCATTACAAGCTGGATGGAACCTGGCAGATACATCAGACACACGAACTGCGGACGGGTGCGGAGATATTCACCAATATGATCCGGTTTTATGAAATCGGCGCCCAGGTTTCCGGCGCTGTGCGTCAGGCTTACCTGGATGCGGCCACAGAGTATCGGGAGCCAACACGTCAGGAAATCAGTGAGGCGTACAAGTCAGGATATGCCAATCCGGCAGGCTGGGATATTTTTGGCCGGCACCGGATTAATTCAGGAGAGAACGCACCGAGGCAGCCCAAAACAGTCTCTTTTTATATCAAAGACAAAATGGAATTTGATGATATGGTGCTGAATCTGGGAGTGCGGATCGATCATATCACGGTTGATCAGAAAGGAATTGCAGATCCCTATCATATCACACTGGATACGCTGGGCATGATCGCCGGTGAAAATTTTACCAGGGCTCCTGTTTATAATGAGATCAATCCCAGACTGGGTATTGCATTTCCTGTGACTGACCGGACGGTTTTTCATCTGCAATACGGCAAGTATACCCAGCCGGCGCCTTATCAGCTTACCTATATTTCCTGGGAAGATTTTGAAACAGCGCTGACCAGCGGTAATTTTACAGACAATGCGAATCCCAATTTGAAACCCGTGAAGACCACAAGCTATGAAGTGGGATTCGAACAGCAGATTGGAGAAAATGCGTCTTTGGGAATGACTGCATATTACAAGGAAGTCCGGGATCAGATTTTTCTGAACAATCGAATTGGTGCCAGTCCCCGCTCCTATACCATGTATGACAATGGTGATTTCGGTAATGTTAAGGGATTTTCTTTTGATTTTTCACTGCGCAGAACCCATCGCGTGATGGCGGATATCAACTATACAATTCAATGGGCCAATGGCACAGGATCGGATCCGGCCACCCAGTATCATATTGCCTGGCACAATCCTGAAGAGCGCCCGACGTATGTGGCACCACTGGATTATGATCAGCGGCACACGGCAACGATCAATATTGATTTCAGGACACTGGCAAAAGACGGGCCGAAGCTTTGGGGTGGGTATCCTCTGGGGCGGCTGGGAGTCAATCTTTGGTATACTTATGGCAGTGGACTGGCCTATACACCTGAACAACCGGTTTCAATGATTTTCGGAGGCACGGCGAGCAGAATCCCGGAAGGCGCCATTAATTCTGCACATTGGGCCCCTGCCTCCTCTCTGAATATCCGTGTGGATAAAGAAATTCAGGTGGGTCATTTTTCGTTCAATCCGTTCCTCTGGATAATCAATCTGTTTAACTCCCGGAAATTTGCCAGAGTTTATCCTGCGACTGGATTGCCGAGCAATGACGGGTGGTTTTCAACGAATGAGGGGCAGCATTGGGCCGAGGATAATCCGGAAGCGGCACAATGGTATGATTTCCGTCTGGCAGATCCCGAGAATTACGGAGAACCCCGGCAGATTCGTCTCGGATTGCGGGTGGAGTATTAATTCAAGGGTACGGATGGCCAGAATGGTAAGTTGCTCAATGTCACTTTTATTGCTGAAGTTTTAATTTGTCTCTTAGGAGGATCCTGGATGTGTCAAAAAAGGGATTTTATTGTTTTCATTGCTGCTGCCATCATGATTATCGGATTGAGTTTGCTGTCAGCTGCTGACCATGACCGCCGGGAGCTGACAAAAACAGCGACCTATCCGGATATCGATTATTTCAATCCCAATCGTATTTTTTCATGGATGGTTAACGACGGAACGATTGTTACAAATGCCAAGACCGACGATGCGGGGATGTACTGGCCTTCGGAAGAGAGCGGGCTGACGATCAATTTTGCTTCGGGTTTGTGGGTGGCCGGAAAAGTGAGTGGTGTACCCCGGACTGCGTGCGCGGAATTTACTTCGGAATGGACACCAGGTAAAGTGCTGCCAGACGGTGAGCCGGACAATCCGCATCTTTCAAAATACCGGTTATATATTGTCAATAAAAATGACGGGCCAGAAAATCCGGATGTGGCTGAATGGCCGGTTCAAGACGGTGCACCCTGGATTGATGCGGATGATGACGGTGTTTATAATGCAGTAAAGGGAGATCGTCCGGACATGATCGGAGATCAAATGATCTGGTATGTGATGAATGATTTAACCTCCTCGGCGCATACCAATCTTTTCAAGACCGCACCCATCGGGCTTGAATGCCGCGTTACTCTCTGGGGCTTTGACCGTTCCGATATTCTGGGAGATATGATATTTGCAAAATTTCAGCTTTACAATAAAAAAGAGATCACTGTGGATTCCTGTTATCTGGGCATTTGGGCCGATATTGATTTAGGGGATGGTACGGATGATTTCTGCGGATGTGATACCACATTGAGCCTGGGCTATGTATACAATGACGGCGCTGATGCCATGTATGGCCAGAGAACGCCGGCCATCGGGTACGATTTTTTCCAGGGAGCAATTGTCCCCGGAAGTCCGGGAGACACAGCGAAAGCATTCGGCGGCCGGATTCCGGGGTATAAAAATCTGGGGATGGATGTTTTTATTGATTATGTGCTCATGGATCCTTCCACACCGGATCCTGAAACCGGAACAGAAGCCTTCTATTATATGTCCGGATTCCATCATGATGGAACCCCGTTTGAGGATCTAAATGGAAGGCCGGTGGTCCCTGCCAGAGTCTATTCCGGCGATCCAGTTACGGGTACGGGATGGCGTGACGCCGAATCAAATCCATCCGGAGACAGGCGCATTCTTCAGTCATGCGGGCCCTTTGTTCTGGCACCGGGCGACTCTCAGGAAGTTGTTGCCGGTATTGTCATTGCCCAGGGGAGCGATTATTTGCGAAGCGTCAGTCAACTGAAACGGGTGGATAAGGCAGCCCAAAAAGCCTATGATGCAAATTTTGATCTCCTCTCATCCCCTCAGGCACCCGTTGTTCATACAGGCGCATTTAATGGCGAAATCGTACTGACATGGGAGGACAACGCGGAAGCAAGTGAAGGATTTGAAGGTTACAATGTGTATCAATATGAAACCAATACCGGACTTGGTGCACGCAGACTGATTGCAACTTTTGATCTGGATAATGAAATCGGTGATATTCTGGATGTCGGATACATTGAATCCATAGATCAGGAGGTTGAACATGTCCTACAGCATGGATCGAACAGCGGTCTCCGGCATTATCTGGTAACCAAGACCGATGCATTACGAGGAAACGAGCGGCTCATCAACAACCGCCCTTACTATTTTCTGGTCACTGCTTACGCGTACAGTGACATTGGCATTCCTTCCAAATTTCTGGAAAGCAGCACCCGCGTGAATTTAATTCAGGAGGTTTTTCCGCAGGATCCGTTTGGCCGGAGTCACCCTGTACAGCCCGAAGACAGCACTTCGGTTCCCGTAACGCATACCGGAGGGAACAGTGACGGCTTTGTCTCTGTCATCCTTGTTGATCCGAATGAGATCGCCGGACATGATTATCGGGTGGATCTTTGTGATCAGGACGGAACAGTCGTTTGGCGCCTGACTGAACAGATGGATGGGGATGCTGTCACCAGACTTGAAGGTCAGCTCCAGGGCCATGACGCAAGTATCCCGCTGATTGACGGTATGCTTGTGAATGTCATTAATCCTGATCCCGGACTGAAGCGGACTTATCAGACAGATGACGATGGCAATCGTGTGGATGAAGGTATTTCCATTCTTGAATTCAGTCCGGGAATTCCGAGTTACATTGTGAGTACTATTTCAGGCACTGTGAACAGCAACAATCCGAAAACAACAGATTTTGATCAGTATGGATTGTGGGGCACCGATGATTTTGAAGTTGATTTCGGAGATTCTTCGGTTGCCTGGGATTATCGAACTCAGCGTGTACTAACGGAAAAGGTGCCTTTTGCCATGTACAGGCATCATTGTGATACCGGAGAAAAAGAGCGGTTGTATATCACAATTGATGACGGATATAATGCCTATCATGAAGGATATGCCGAAACCGAGGAGACCGGTCTGGGAGTTTGGGATACCACGGGTTTCGGCAGCGGCATGTTGAATTATTTTTCAGCTTACGAACCCATTTATGCATATATTTCGTCAATCGAGCCTTATGATCCGGCAAAAGAAAATGAATATCAGACCTCACAGTTTTTACAAGAGTCACCGGGTAAAACCGGAGAATTGGCTGAAGGCAATCCGGTTCGTTATGCCGTAGTGACCGGTATGGTTTTTGTCGAGTTTGAGGATGCAGGCATCCCTGAAAATGATCGCGCCCTGTTTATCACAAATAAACTGAATACACCTGAAGACAGATTTGAATTCAGCACGAAGGGGCTGACCGTGATTGAGAATGATTCTCTGGCCAGAATGGATGTTAAAAGGATCAATGTATTTCCCAATCCCTATTTCGGGAGCAATGCGGAAGAGATGAAACCGCTCGAGCATTTTGTGCGCTTTACACACCTGCCGCCCAGGGATACAATCATCCGGATTTACAATCTGGCAGGAGGGCTGGTTCGTACACTCAATCATGACAACGGTTCTCAGTTTGAGGTGTGGGATCTGCAGAACGAGTTTCGTATTCCGGTGGCCAGCGGGATGTATATCGCACATGTCGATTGCGCCAATCTGGGAGAAAAAATTCTGAAGCTGGCCCTTATTATGCCTGAAGAGCGGCTGCGTCAGTATTAATTGTCCGACAGGCATGGGTCTTGAATAAGACACGTTTTATTTTTTTGATAAATTTGGACGGACGGGCCCATTGCGGCTTTTACGAATACAAGCTTCTATTCAACACGGTTCTTGAAAGCGGGATGTGATAAAAGATAACATCTGACAGATATGACTGTGCCGGTCATTTGGCATGGATGGGTTCCTGAGTGAACCTCTATTTTGAAAAGACAGAAGGAGAAATTGATGAGGCGTACTATTACCGGATATCTGATGATCGGGATTGCTTTTCTGCACATTGTATCAGATGCCGGGATTGTCGCAGGAACCAAAAAACGGAAGGGAACCGCTGGCGCCATGGAACTGATCCTGCCTGTGGGCTGCTGCGGTACTGCGATGGGAGGTAACTATACTGCCGGGATCAGCGGTGTGGAAGCGCTTTTCTGGAATCCCGCGGGTATGGCCGCCACAGACAGGACCTCAGAACTGATGGCCTCCCGAATGAATTATATTGCGGATATTGATGTCAATTATATTGCAGTTCAGGGTTCTTTCTCAAGTGCGGGTGTTTTCGGGCTCAGTTTAAAATCTCTGGATTTCGGCGATATCCCGGTAACCACCGAATATGCCCCCGATGGAACCGGTGAAACCTATTCACCTGCATATGTCACAATGGGACTGAGTTTTAGCCGGGCCATGACCGACCGTATCAACATCGGTGTAACTGGCAAACTGGTTTCTGAGAAAATTATGAATACTTCAGCCACAGGAATGGCTTTTGATTTTGGCGTCCAGTATCAATCGGATATCGGTCTTCAGATTGGTGTGGCCCTTCGAAATCTTGGAACCCGTATGAGATTCGACGGTACTGATCTTGAAAAGCGTGTTTATCTGCCCACTTACACAGAAGATCCGATCGCCGGAAAGGAAGCGCTGCGTATTGTCTCACAGCCCGTTGAATTTCCCACTACCATGGATATTGGTCTTTCGTATACCTTTGAACCGTCCGAAGGACATCAATGCACGGGAATGGTGAATTTCCGTGACAATCATTTTGGTTTTGATCAATATGGTGCCGGTCTGGAATATCAGTATTCCATGCCGGCATTTCGTATCGCTGTCCGGACCGGCGGGTCCGTCGCTCACGATGTGGAAGACAATTGTTACCGGATTATGGATGATGAAATGATTTATGGCCCGAGTTTCGGGGGCGGTATTTATTTAAAGATGGGTGAAAACCTTCATCTCAGTATAGACTATGCCTGTCAAATGGCAAAACGGTTTTCAGATCCCGAATGGATTTCATTAATTTTTAAATTTTAATATGAATTTTATTGTAAGTTCTATGCGAGATCAAATGAATCAAATAGGCGTTGATATCGGATCAGTGAGTCTGAAAATGGCGGTTTTCACATCCGGAACAACCGATTTATCTCCCTTGCATTTTCAATTTCTGGAAAGATCCGGACAATCCGTCTGGCTTTCTCCTTATATTCGGCATCAGGGGGAGCCTTTCCGGTGTTTCCGTACACTTACGGAAACACTGCTGACCCGTTTGCCGGAAGATAAAGCATGTGGAATCTGGATGACAGGGAGGGGCGGAAAAGCCGTTGCAAAACAATTGGGCTTGCCCTATATTCAGGAATTTCTGGCGACGGCAGAAGGCACGGGCCGTTTGTATCCGGAGGTGAATACGATTTTTGAAATGGGCGGCGAATCCGCCAAGTTTCTGGGGATTCATCATGAAAACGGCCAGATTCAGATTCATGATTATGGCATGAACGGTGAATGCGCTGCCGGTACGGGTTTGTTTTTTGATCAGCAGGCAGACCGGCTGAAATACCAGGTAGAAGAAGTCGGACAGGTTATCCGAAATGCCAGGCGGACCGCTTGTATAGCCGGTCGGTGTTCCGTGTTTGCGAAGACAGATATGATCCATGCCCAACAGAGGGGATACCAGCCGGAAGAGATCCTCAAAGGATTGTGCGAGGCCGTTGTTCGGAATTTTAAAGGCACTGTAACCAAAGGCAAACATATCCGTGATAAAGTGGCGTTTATCGGCGGTATGGCAGCCAATGAGGGAGTGGTGAATGCTATACGGCCTCTTTTTGGATTCACAGATGATATGTTGGTGGTGCCCGAATATCATTTCTGGATGTCGGCGATTGGCGCTGCGCTGCTTGGTATGCGTAAAACATCTGCTGCTGTTGCGATGCCTATATCATTTTCATCCAGGGATACCGTTCCGGAGTTCCCCACTGAAGGAAAGCTTTCTTTAAAGAAAGTCAAGTTGATCGATGATCAGGACGCTTCGTTTCAATTCCCGGAGCAGGGAGTTACAGATGCCTTCCTCGGACTTGATATTGGATCTGTCAGCACCAATCTGGCATTGATTACACCGGAAGGAAAGTTGATTCACGGAATTTACCGGATGACAGAAGGACGGCCGATCGATGTGGTGCAAAGCATGTTTCGAGAAATAATTCAGCAGTTCGGCAACCGTTTACGGATTCGGGGCGCTGGTACCACGGGCTCGGGACGGGAGCTTATAGGCCTGCTGATCGGAGCGGATGTGATAAAAGATGAAATTACGGCCCATAAGACCGGGGCGATTCATGTCGGGCAAAAGTATCTCAACCGGTCTGTTGATACGATTTTTGAGATTGGCGGACAGGATTCCAAGTTTATATCTATCAAAGACGGTGTGGTCATTGATTTTGCCTTAAACGATGCCTGCGCTGCCGGGACCGGCTCTTTTCTGGAAGAGCAGGCTCACCAGATCGGCATTCAGATTAAAGATGAATTTGCAAGTCTCGCGCTGCAATCCGAGCATCCCCTGAAACTGGGAGAGCGGTGCACTGTGTTTATGGAAAAAGAGATGATTCCTTATTTAAGGCGAGGTATTTTAAAGAAAGATATTGTGGCCGGTCTTTCCCTGTCGGTTGTACATAATTATCTGAATCGGGTTGTTAAAAAACGTCCTATTGGCCAGTCGATATTTTTTCAGGGAGGAACGGCATACAATCATGCAGTGGCTGCTGCATTCAGCACGGTGCTCAATAAAGAAATTATCGTGCCTCCTCACAATGGAATTATGGGGGCTATTGGTGCGGCTTTACTATCGAGGCTTTCTGAAAATAAAAAATCGAAATTCAGGGGGTGGGATTTATCACAGATGCACTGGAAATTTCGCGAATTTACCTGTAAGGGCTGCAGCAATGCATGTACAATTCAGGAATTTAATATCAATGGCGAGAAGAGTTACTGGGGTGACAAGTGCTCGGACCGGTACAGGAAACGGACCAAATCCATTCATCGAGCTAAAATTTATGATTTATTTGAATTGCGGGAACGTATGACGTTTCCAAAATCAAAGACGGAATCGGAAAAGTTCATAGGAACTGTAGGGATTCCCAGGGCTCTTCATCTGTTTGATCGATTTCCCTTTTGGCAAGCCTATTTTGAAACCCTGGGGTTTCGGATTGTTCTTTCGGCTTCAACCCATCAAAACACAATTCACCGTGGTATTGAGTCAACTGTAGCCGAACCCTGTTTTCCGGTTCAGACCGCTCACGGGCATCTGGCGCAGCTTTTGGATGCCGATGCTGATTTTATTTTTATGCCGAATGTTGTGAATGAATCCAGTCAGGGAAAAACCATTGAATCCTTTATCTGTCCCTGGACGCAGACTGCTCCTCTGGTGGCCTCTCACAGCCCGCTGTTAGACACTTTGCAGGATCGTTTGTTTTGCCCCAATGTCCAGTTCCGCATGACAGATCGTATTATTGAAAAATCTTTGTATCAGCAGATTCGAGGTTTATATCGGGTTGGCCGACAGAAGCATCGGCGGGCATTTTACACAGCCCGGACAGTGCAGCAACGTTTTCAGGAGGTTATAAAAAACCACGGTCAGCAGGTGGTTCGGAAAATAAAAAACGAAGGATTACAAGGCATTGTCCTGACGGGACGACCCTATAATCTGTATGATTCCGGACTGAATCTTAATATCCCCGGCAAGCTCCGTGATATTTATGGTATGAATGTTATCCCCATGGATTTTTTACCGACAGATCATGTTGATATTTCTGACGTTCACGATCATATGTTCTGGAAGTATGGATACCGGATTTTACAGGCATGCAGGTGGACACGCGACTATCCAGATTTACAGGTCATTTATCTCAGCAATTTTAAGTGCGGTCCGGATTCATATATACGACATTATGTTGAGGAGGCGCTGGGCCGGCCGTTTCTGTTTTTACAGTTGGACAGCCATTCCAACGATGCTGGCATTATGACAAGAATCGAGGCGTTTCTGGAAAGCAAAAGGATGATCTGAGTCCTCGGGTCGTTGGGTCATAGAGTCTTTGAGTCATAGGGTCATTGTGTCATAAAGTCGTTGGTTGAGTGACGGAAACGGAGCAGGGGAGAAACGGAGAAACGGAGAACAAGAAACAAAAAATAAGAAACAAGAAACAAGACAAAGATGGTAATAGGGTAATTGGGTAATATGGTAATAAAATATTGAATCAAATAAGAGTTGGGGGAGTAAGTTAAAGATAAACCAACTAAAAAAATAAAAGAACAAGACAGTAAAGGAAACCATGCAGAATAGAATCGGAGAAGCGCATCCCTTATACGGACGAAAGGTATATATTCCACGGATGAGTACGGGGGCAGCGCAAACCATGGCGGCTGCTTTTCAGTCACTGGGTATTGATGCGTCGGTTTCTCCTGAATCGGATGAACAAACGCTCTCCCTGTCAGCTGGGGTGACAACCGGAGAAGAGTGTCTTCCGCAGCGTGTTGTTCTTGGAAATTTTATGAAGGTGATCAAAGCGAAGGATTTTGATCCTGCCAAAACCGCTTTCTTTCTGCCGACTTCTTCCGGTCCCTGTCGGTTTGGTCAATACGCTCCATTTTTAAGAAAGGTGCTTCGGGAAAAAGAATACACAGATTGTATTGTTTTTTCTCCCACAAGCAGCAATCAATATGCAGATATTGCCACAAATGTGAATAAATTCTTGCGTACGGGATGGCGCACTGTTCTGGTTTCCGATATCCTGAGAAAGCTTCTGTTTATGATTCGGCCCTATGAAAAAATATCAGGCTCCGCCGATCAAGTTCATCAGGATGGTCTTGACACTGTTTGCCGGATTTTTACAGACGGATCTCTGGATATGCACACTCAGATAACACAATTAACCGGCAGCCTCGAGATGATCCGCGATCGGTTTTTTAAAATCCCGTTGAAAGAGCCTCTTGCGAGCCGGCCTCTGATCGGAGCAGTGGGCGAAATATTTCTTCGCTTCAACAGCTTCAGCAATCAACAGATTGTCCGCCGGATTGAGGCGGCGGGGGGGGAAGTCTGGATAGCGGATATTGCTGAATGGGTCTGGTATACCAACTGGGAGGTGAAACGCAAACTGAGGGAAAAGGGAAAGACAGTCAGTGCCGGCATGCTGAAAGCAAAAATCAGAGACTGGGTGCAGCATCATGATGAGAAGGCGCTCCTCGCACCATTTCAATCCGCTTTCCGAGGCAGAGAAGAACTGCCCATAGGGCAGGTGCTTGATTACAGTACGCCCTATTTGCCCCCGCAAAAATCATTGGGTGAAATGACCATTAATTCAGGCAAAACTGTCGGATTTTTTCATTCCGGGTGCGACGGTGTTGTGGATATCAGCCCCTTTACATGCATGAACGGCATTGTTACCGATGCCGTCTATCCTGTGATCAGCCGGGATCATAATGATTTTCCAATCCGTATTTTCTACTTTGACGGTGTTCCGTTTGATCTGGATACCGACCTGGAAATTTTTATGGAGCTGGTGAAGGCGTATCGGATGAAACGGTTGAAAAAGGGGAAGGCAACATGTGTTTATTGAATCAATTATAAAAACTGCAAAGCAATGCCGTCTGCGTAGCAGATAAATCATGGGCTTTTACAGCATGAATTTTTTTAAAAATGATATTGTATATCGTGAGATATTGTGTGTGAGATAACAATCGATCAACTTGAAGATTGTCTCCAGCGTGTGTTTGAGGATCCGCCGGGAATCGATGAAATACAAGCCATATTTGCTACAGTGGCAATCGGGCCTGAATTGATCAAGAGCAACGATTGGATGGGGTTTATTTTTGAAAGAGCGGGCGGCTTGCCGGAATTGAAAACAAAAACAAAAGATGAAGAATTCATGGAATCGATCATCGGGTTTTATAACGAGACCGTGCAATCGATCCATGAAGACCGTTTCGAGCCGATTTTTACGATGTCTAAAGATTCTAATCATCAGAAAAAAGAAATGATATTTCCCGAATCCTGGTGTTTTGCTTTTCATGATGCCATGTATTTGCATGGTGAAGGCTGGATCAACGAGGAAGATGAAGAATTATTTGCAATCCTGATGCCGATTTTATTTTTCATAGACCAGGAATTTTTTAAGAAAACCTTAAAAATAAAGAGCAAGAAGAAAATGGAAGAGCTTCGAGGGATCATGTTGGAAGGCATCCCTGAAGCGGTTATGGAAATACGGGATTATTTTCAGGAGCATAAACCGGCTGGAAAAGGCAGGATTCTCTCTTTTGAACAACAGAATACACCCAGTGTTGTAAGAAACGATCCCTGTCCGTGCGGAAGCGGCAAAAAATATAAATTTTGCTGCGGAAACCCAGGGTAAAAAGAAAAGGAAGCGGTGCAGGTTTATCAATTCAAAGTGGCATTGATGCATGATAAAAGGATTTACCGGAATATAGCCATTTTTGGAAATCAGTCATTGGACGATCTGCACGAAGCCATTTTTGATGCATTCGACAGGTACGATCCTCATCTATATTCATTTTTTCTGACCCGGAAAAAAATGGATAATAAAAGAAAAATTTATCATGCTCCGGAATATACACCATCCATGGGCATGGAAGATTTTGAAATGCTTCCCGCCCAGGAAAAATACAATGCCGAAAAAACTACTATCGAAAAATTGCATTTAAAAGAAAAAGAGACGCTTTATTATTTGTTCGATTTCGGAGAAGAGTGGTGGCATGAACTGACTTTATTGTCTGTTCAAGGAGGCGATACATCGGAGAAATATCCGAAAATTGTTAAAAAATCAGGTGAATCGCCGGAACAATATCCTTATTATTATGAGGAGATGTAAACAAAAAAATCAGTATAAATTCGAAAAAATCGATCATATTTTTCATTGCTTTTAAGAGATTTATTTTTTATCATAAAATAACCGTTATTTTTTTAATATTTCATCTTGTGCACTGCATAAAAGTGATTATTATCTGATTCGTCTATTTTTCGAAATCGGTATTTTTACATATCATTTTATTGCCGATCCATCATGCGTCTTGAAATCACATTGCAGAATCCGTCCGCCTGCAGTATTCCGGTCAATTATCAGTATCCGCTATCCGCTGCTATTTATCGGATACTCAATGCGGCATCCGCTGAATTCGCGCAGTTTCTCCACGAACACGGATATATCGGTCAGGACGGAAAACCGCGCAAGCTTTACACATTTTCATTTCTGAATTTTAAGGATCGGTATATTCTGAAACGCAACCGGTTTCATTTAAAAGCGCATTCCAGTCTTTCTTTTATTTTATCCAGTCCCATGCTTCAAGATTTTATCCAGAATTTTGTGCAGGGGCTGTTTGTTAGTCAGATCATCAGGATTGGGGTTGCCGAGTTTTATATTATGCAGGTTGAAAGTCTGCCCGATCCCGAATTTCAATCCCCCATGGTTTTTCGGCCGCTTTCTCCAATCGTGGTCGCCACCATGATTGACACGTCCAAAGGCGTAAAAACCTATTATTACCGAACCGAGGATGAAGAGCTGCCCGAAGCGGTTCGCCAAAATTTGATTAAGAAACATCAGACAGCTTACGGTAGACCGCCTGATGACAATCGGCTCAATGTTACTATCGACAAGGAATATCTTGAAAAACAACGCCGGTCAGGAAAACCGGTTTCAAAATTGATTATTCTATGCCAGGGCCGCCCTGATGAAACCCGTATCAAAGGATTTGTGGTTCCGATAAAAATGAAAGGTTCCGATGAACTGATGAAAACCGCCTGGGAGTGCGGTGTGGGAGACAAATGCAGCATGGGGTTTGGTTGTGTGGGTATGTAGAGCGACAAGTCTGGTCGCCCGTGTAATTGTCAAAGAAAAATGGATAAAAAAACGTTTTTGCTTGAATATTTTTATAGACGTCGGGTTCTGTGGTTTCAAAAGTCAACCAGCCTGGAAGGGTGATGGATCAAATGTAGGACGACCAGTTTGGTCGTCCATAGAGGGTCGAATGTTAAAATGTAAGGTCACGGCCGATTCGGATGAAGCGGGTTTTGAAATGGCACAATCTGATTTTTGGAGAAAGTATTTATGAGAACGGATGGTCATGAGAGTTTAATTTAAGCTTTTTTTAAGGCATCGGTTTTCGTTGCGTCAATGGTCGGCCAGCCCGGCTGACTTACATACACATATCCTCGGAGTAAATTTGAGTCGATTTTATCAAATAAATATCACACATTATCTGGATGAAAAAGGTGAAGTAGCTGAAATACCGAAAGCTGTGAAAAAACTGGCTGATTATTTGGTATTAATAATAAAAACAGCAACAGAACATTTTCCAGCGAAAGATTTCAAAACGGGACTTCCCTGCCGGAAAAAGACATGCCAGGGGCGAATATTAACATCCATTTTTCAAAAGGGCGGCGATATATATTGGCACTGTCCTGTCTGTGAAGAGCAGGGGATTATCACGGATTGGCAGGGGACAAAATGGGATAATATACCCAAAAGAAGGTATTGATTTATTTGTAGGGCGACCAGTTTGGTCGCCCATAGAGGATCGAAGGTTAAAAAGGATTTTTTGGAGACAAATTATTGGGGACAACATTAGGATTGATAAAAATCAGTTTTGCTAGTTTGCTGTGTAGTTATTCTTAATTATAATATAATTTAAAATAAGGGATTAATTATGGCATTAAATAATGGATGTTTAAAAAATAACATAATAACAGGTGATCCTTTTGTTGATTTAGGAGGATTAGTACTTCAATCAATTTCTGAAAGATTTCCTAAAAAATCTGAAATAGAAATTGTCCAATTTTTAATTGACGTATATATTAAAAAATGGAATAGAAATCTTTACTCTGTTTTTCTTACAACTTCAAAAATTTTAAATCCAAGTTTGAAAGGAAAATACGAGAAAAGCACAAAGAGTTATTACCAGTCAATTATACAAAATAAAAAGATTGAAAGCTGCCTTGATGAAGGGTATTGTAAAACCTGTGGAAAACAAGGATTACTTTTTCACAACTCAAGAGATTTTTTCCCCAACAGCGGTTCAGGCAAATTTGTAAATTTTCATCACTCACATGAAACAGGAATATTCTTGTGTAAAGAATGTACATTAAAATTATTTTTTATCCCGTTAGGAGTCGTTTTGTTAGAGGGGAAAAATGGATTTTTACATACACAGTCTAATCGTCTAAGTAACTTTTGGAAGCATCGTATTATTGATGAGAATCTTAATAAAATTGATAGAAATACAAGCACTGGAATATTGAGAATTCCATATACAAAATCAGTTAATGCGCTTTTTTACTTAGCTGAACAAATCATAATGGAGGTTAAAGATGATGAATATTCTGATTATATTCAACTAATTATCTTTACTAACTTTGGCGCTGACCCGTCCTGTACAATACATCAATTGCCAAATCCAGTTTTTAATTTTCTAAATAAAGTATTGCGTTATCATAAATTTTATTGGCACAGGTTTATAAACCGTTTTTATCATATAAAAGGCGCGAAGTGGGATGCTGTGAATTATAAATGGTTTCAGGAAAAGAAAGGGGAAATTATCGCTCTGAAAGAAGATGATTATCAAAATAATTCGAATCAAATATATGAGAAATTATTAGGAAATAAATCAATATTAAGGCAATTAGAAAATGCTCATAAAATGCATTATCAAAATCAATTAGAAAAATTTCCAATCGAAATAACATATCATTATATCAAGGAGGTTTTAAATATGACTAAAGAACAAGTCGAATTGATAGCTCGAATTTCAGATGTAATTTTTGAGCTATCGAAAAAGGAAAAAAATTTCAAGAAATATTTGTTTATGTTTGAATCTGCTGGAAAAGCTTATGAATTAAGAGGAGCGTTGCTTAAAATTATTAAAGCGAATTTTCAAAATGGTGCTGATGAACCTGTAATCAGAATCAAGGATTATGTAGATTATCTTTTTCCGGATGGTCAATATTGGGGAGAAATTCGAGATTTGCTGTTAATCCATTTGTATGAAAAATATCATGATGAAGGTGTTAACAGATCAGAAATTCCCGAAGGGGAAATTGAAGAAGCTATTGTAGAAGAAAAACATGTAAATACATTATAGGAGAAAAGTATCATGAAAACAGTACAAGGTTTTTTATTAATTGATGTTGATGTTGCAGCCTTAAATAATGCTGGTTCTGATTCGACAACTAATTTAGAGAACGCAGTTACTACTAAAAAAATAATAAAAAATGGAAAACAATATCCTTATGTTTCCGGTCAGGCTTGGCGGTATTGGTGGCGAGAAACACTGAAAAACGATCTCAAATGGGAAATGTCACCGGTGATACGTGAAAAGAAAATCGCTTTTACAGAAGCTGATCCGCTTAAATATCCTGACGATGATATTTTTGGATACATGAGGGCAGGCAAAAAAATTGTTAAAGATCCGGAAACAGGAAAAGAAAAATCTGAAAATGTCACATTAACACGTGTTTCTCCATTAAAAAATTCTGCATTAATTGCAGTTGCCTACAATCCTATCGTTCAAAATTGGTCTTCGATGACACGACAAGAAGGCGATGCGGTCCCTTATGGCAAAGATGAATATTGCGCGATAATGAAAGGTATGTTTTCAATTGACTTGAACCAAATCGGGACATTCAGCATGCAAGGCAGAACTGGCTTTTTAAACATTAATAAAACGATGAAAGATATTTATTTAAAAAATGGTGCTGTGGAAATTGAAGATCCCATTATCAAAGATTTAGAAGGAAAGCCGCATAAATTGGTACGTTTAGAAAATGAAATAAGAATTCAAAGAGTCAAAGACACAATTCTCGCCTTAAAAACACTTTCTGGGGGAGCAAAATTAACAACAAATTTAGCTGACGTAACACCAAAATTAATTGTGTTGGCGACGCTTAAAAGCGGAAATCATCCTTTTTCACATCTTGCAAAAGAAGAACTGGGGAAAACCGTTTTTTCAACAGAGGCACTTAGACAAGTTCTGAATGATTATAGATCTCAAATTGAGGGTAAAATTTTTGTTGGTAAACGAGTTGGTTTTATGGATGAATTTCATGAAGATTTGAATAAATTAGAGAATGATTCATTTTATTATGGATCAGTTAACGAAACAATAGATAATTACATCGAAACTATAAAGTTGGAAAACTAAAATGAAAGTTATCAGAATATATATAACAAGCTGGACAGCTTCATTTCGATTTCCAAACTTAATAAGCGGATTTCAGCCAAGCCTCCCAGTCCCGCCATTGTCAACAATATATGGTCTTGTTTCAGCTGCTTCAGGAGAATATTATATGCCGCAAGACAATAAAATTGGTTTCGTTTTTCAAACGGGCGGTAAAGCAGTTGATCTGGAAACGATCTATCAAATGCAAAATTCTCTAAAAGGTATTAAGTCTAATGTAATCAGGAGGGAATTTTTATTTGATAATCATCTCTGGATTTATACTCAAGATATAAAAGTCGCTGATGCATTCGGCAATCCTTACTTTCAGCTTTTGTTGGGTAGATCTGGCGACCTTGCTTCTGTGAATGAGGTTGTTGAAATTGAAGTTGAGCCTATGCAGAAACTAACAAAATTAAAAGGTACGATTGTACCTTTTGGGAAATACGTGCTGGCTGCCGCTATAAATGCTTTACCTGTTTATTTTACAAATACTATTCCAAGAAGAAATGTTGGTACAAAACCTTATTATCTTTTAGAAAGCAATTACAGGCAGAATCAAGAATTAAATGCAAAGGGATTTATTGATTTTACAAATGATTTTTTTATAAAGGAAAAAGGTATCGAAATTTACTGGCAGGAATTATGAAACACGCTTTGGGAAAATCTGACGGTACAACTTTAATTGAACATATTCAGGATTGTCTGGCAGTTTATTCTCAACTTAAAGAAGCACTCCCTTTGCTACCAAAGGTTACAAAGCTTGATAATTTTTGGCAGCTTTTATTTTATGTGATTTATTTTCACGATTGGGGTAAATGTCATGTTGAATTTCAAAAAGTACTTGAAGGTAAAAAATCAAACTACTGGAATAATCAACGACATGAACTCTATTCAATACCCTTCCTTGATAAACTTAATCTAAATGAAAATGATAAAATTATTTTACAGCGAGTCGTAATCGGGCATCATAAAACATTTTTTGAATTATTAGAAAAGTGGAAATCGGATGAAGACCTTGATTTTGAATTGAATTTGAAATATAAAAGGGATGCAAAATATAAAAAGCCATTCCATCCAGAAGATTTTTTCTCAAATTTGAAGTATAATCTTCTCTATGATTATTTAAAGTATTTATCGGAAAAATTTCCTAAATATTATCAAGAACATATACATGGAATTCCAATAAATTTGGAAAAGGAAATAAAGATTGATGATTTAATTCATCCTTTAAAGCAAATAGTTGAACCTACATACAAGTCAACTTTTAATACGGCTAATCCTGATTATTGGCAAAATCTTTTATTATTGGGATCGATGAAATTATGCGATCATTATGGTTCAGCAGGGATAAAAAAGATAAATTGTTTTAAGGTCAAAGATTTTTCCTATTTGAAAATACTAAAGGACAATTTATTAGCAGGTGGATTGGATTTATACGAACATCAGAAGGAATGTTTTAAAGAATCAGATAATTGTATTTTAATAGCACCCACTGGTTCGGGAAAAACAGAATCAGCTATTGGATGGTTAAAAAAGCAGATTACTATTTCTCAAGGTAGAGTTTATTATATTTTACCATATACAGCTTCCATCAATGCAATGCATAAACGGCTAATAAAAGATTTCTCTTCTGTAAAAGAAATAAAAGGAAATAATTTAATCGGAATACAGCATGGTAAACTAACCCAATATGTAGCAAGTCTTTATGAAGTAATGAGTGATGACAAAAAGTCAATTTTACAGAAGAATGAAGAAATAAAAAAAATAAGAGACATATATAAAAAAATGATTTACCCCCTTAAAGTAATAACACCATTTCAAATCCTAAAATATACATACGGAGTAAAAGGTTTTGAAATGGGATTTACAGAATTAGCTGGTGCAAAATTGGTTTTTGATGAGATTCATGCTTATGATGAAATTACTTTTGCTCAAATTTTAACAAGCTTGGAATATTTTGTTAAATATTTTAACTGTAAAATTATGATAATGACGGCTACTTTGCCAACATTTATGCTTGAGGAATTGAAAAATACATTAGGGATAAGTAAGCCTGTTCAAGCAAGCAACGATCTCCTAAAGGAATTTACTAGGCATCAAGTTGAGATAAGAGACGGTGATATATTTAATCAAATATCTGATATAAAAAAATGTATTCGTATGGGTAAAAGAATAATAGTAGTATGCAATACTGTTAAGAATGCTCAAAAAATATATGAACAATTGAAAGATACGGAAGGCTTAAACGAATCAAAAGTCACGTTATTACACAGCCGTTTCAATTCTGCTGATAGAAATGATAAAGAAATGAAAGCTTTAGAAAAAAATAATCAATTGTTAATAGGGACACAAGCAATTGAGGTAAGCCTTGATATTGATTATGATTTAATGTTTACAGAACCTGCTCCATTGGATGCATTACTACAAAGATTTGGGAGAGTAAATAGAAAACGAGAAAAGGGAATTGTGCCGATATATGTTTGTAACAATGGGAGTAAAAATGATAAATATATTTATCCAACCAATATTATCGATCGTACACTTGAGCTATTGAATAATATAGATATAGTCCATGAAGAAAAATTGCAAGATTATTTAGATTTTGTTTATCCGAATTGGGATGAAAAACAATTTAAGAATTATTCGGATACACGAATTGGTTTTGCAGAATCTTTGAAATCTTTACAACCTTATACTTGCCACAAAGAAAATGAGGAAGAATTTTATGACAAATTTGATGGTATTCAAGTGCTGCCCGCGTGTTTTTTTAAACGATATAAAGATCTTATTAAAAAATATGATTTTATATCTGCCGAGCGTTTGCTTGTTTCAATCCATCTAGGTATGTATTGTAAATTAAAAAATGAAAAACAAATTGATGTTCATTGTTTTGAGTTTGAAACTGAAAGTGTAAAGTCTCTGAAAAATTACATCACTATCGCGAAATGCCATTACAATCCACAAATCGGTATGACAGATGAATTTGAAGATATTAATGATAATTATAATATATTTTAAAGTTATCATGTTTGGTTACACAAAATATCAACAGCAGATTATAGTGAACGGTCGCGACCGTTTACTATGTGTTTTAAAATTACGATTTATTTCGTAAATAGATTTTTCTTATGATAAATAAAATCGGTGTTTTGCCAAAATTCACCGGCACACAAATCAACTACTACTTTGTATGCCATCGCAAGCTGTGGCTGTTCAGCAAGGGCATTCGTATGGAGCAGGAGAGTGATACGGTGTTTCAGGGAAAACTGGTGGGTGAGCAGAGTTACGGCCGGAGGCGGAAAGAGATTGCCATTGGTGACAATATTGTCATTGACGGATTTGATGCGGCCAAAGGTGTGATTTATGAGGTTAAAAAATCCAGGGCTGTGGAAAAGGCACATATCTGGCAGACCAAATATTATTTGTATATATTGAAACAGCTCGGTGTCGAAGCCACGGCCGAGATCGATTATCCTCTGATCCGGCGAACTGAAAAATTGCGGCTTTCGGAAGAGGATGAACTGGAAATTGAAAAATTGACGGAGGCAGTTCAGGATATTTTGCAGTCTTACAAACCGCCGGGCTTGAAAAACAAAACGTTCTGCAGGAAGTGTGCCTATTATGAATTCTGCTGGCAGTAATATGTAGGGCGGCCAGTTTGGCCGCCCGGGTAAATGACGAAGAAAAAGGGTGATAATAAAAACGATTTTAGTTGAGTTCTATTTTTAACGAGTTGGTTTTCGTTGCTCAATGGTCGGCCAGGCTGGCCGACCTACATAGGAGAGTCCGTTGTAGGACGACCAGTATGGCCGTCCAGAGAATTGAACATGAAACGAGAATTGGAAAATATTTATTATAATCGCCATCTGCCACATTATCAGCCGTTACAGGCAAGCTATTTTATTACATTTCGGCTGAGCGGATCATTGCCTGCACAAATTATTAAACAATATAAACATGAACGCATGATGTATGAAAAAATGATCAGGCATGACATGAATGACAATGTGAAAAAAAGGATAATTGACATAAGAAAAAAATACTTTCAGAAATTTGATCAATTGCTGGATAAATGTGAAAGCGGTCCGGACTGGCTGTGTAACAATCAAATCGCTGATATTGTCCGGGAGGCATTGCATTATCGAGATGGAAGTCAATATAATTTACATGCATACGCAATTATGCCGAATCATGTGCATCTTGTATTTGATACTAGATCTACCTGTGATGATTCAGTGAAAGGTACATCTAAGTATCCGGCTTCGGCTATTATGGAAAACTTGAAGTGGTATACGGCCTTGAAAGCAAATCAGCTGCTGAACAGAAGAGGCGCTTTCTGGCAGAATGAAAGTTATGATCATGTAATCCGGAATCAGGAAGAATTTAATCGAATTGTTCGATATGTGATTAATAATCCTGTGAAAGCCGGTTTGACTGACAGTTGGGATGATTATCCGTATACCTATTGTAAATATGATGAAAAGTAATTAATGTAGGGCAACCAGTTTGGTCGTCCGGGTTATTGTAGAAGAAAAAGGGTGATAGTAAAAACGATATTACTTGAATTCTCTTTTAAGAGTGGTGGTTTACGATGTTTAATAGTCAGCCATGCTGGCCGACCTACATGGAAAACGATGGATCAGACGGTGGGCGACCAGACTGGTCGACCTGCAAAAAAATATGAAACGACCATATTACATATTCAGCGCGGGACGAATCCGGCGGCAGCAGAACACCCTGTTTTTTGAAAGAGCGGAAAAGCAGGACGCGGATGAGCCGGATTTTGATCCAAACATCGAAGAAACCCTGGTAGAGCCTGAATTTATTCCTGCAACGGATGAAAAGGAAAGGGTGCAGCGCAGGGTGATTCCGGTCGAAGACGTGGAATCTCTGTACTGTTTCGGAGAGATAAATCTGAACACAAAGCTGATCAATTTTTTAAGTAAGCAGCATATAATCGCACATTTTTTCAATTATTACGGTTTCTACAGCAGTACGCTGGTGCCGAGGGATTATTTGGTCAGCGGAGAAGTAGTGGTTCGACAGTCGGCGATTTATCTGGATTCCGAGAAACGTATCGTTCTGGCTAAGGAATTTATTCTTGCGGCCATGGAAAACATACTGAATAATATGAAATATTACAACAGCCGGGGCAAAGACACGACCGAATGCATCAAGGTCATCGAACAGGAAAAAATGCGTGCGCTTGATGCATCAAATATCGATGAGCTTATGGCGGCTGAAGGCAGGACCAGGCAAATTTATTATGAATTCTGGGATTTGATTATTGATAATGAAGAATTCCCTTTTGACAAAAGGACTCGGCGTCCTCCGAAAAATGCTGTCAATGCGCTGGTTTCTTTCGGTAACACCATGCTTTATACAACCTGTCTGGGAGAGATTTACCATACACAGCTTCACCCTGCAGTCAGTTTTTTACATGAACCTGGATTCCGGCGTTTTTCTCTTTCTCTAGATGTGGCCGAGGTATTCAAACCCTTTATCATTGACCGGATGATTTTTAATTTGCTGAACCGGAAAATGCTGAAGCCGAAACATTTTGATGAAAAGCTGAATTATTGTTATCTGAATGAAGAAGGTCGAAAAATATTCGTTCAGGCATATGACGAACGCATGAAAACCACGATCAAGCATCGAAGCTTGGGTCGAAATGTATCATACAGACGCTTGATTCGTCTTGAATGCTACAAACTGATCAAGCATGTGACGGGTATGAAAAATTATTCAGCCTTCAGAATGTGGTGGTGATCATGTATGTGCTTCTTGTATATGATATTGGTGAAAAAAGAGTGGCAAAGGCTTTGAAAATTTGCCGATGTTATTTAAATTGGGTGCAGAACAGTGTGTTCGAAGGGGAAATCAAGGAAGGTAAATTAAAGGAACTTTTGAAGAAATTGAGGGAAATGATCAAGAAGAAGGAAGATTCCGTACTCGTTTACCGGTTTCCCAATGATAATACATTCGAAAAGGAAGTCATCGGACTCGATAAAAATCCTATGGATGTGTTTTTATAATGTCGTCGACCTTTTACGTGACGATTCGCTACCATTGATAGACGACGATTTCAAGTTGTCAGGGGCTTATAACTCCCTGTTTTTTAGACCCTATTTTAAGGGGTTTTAATCGAACCATTGTGGGATTGAAATTTTTTTATCTTTGTCCATATAGCTCTTTTGAAATTTGTTTTAATCGAACCATTGTGGGATTGAAATAACGATTTGTGGATGGGCGATCATACTCCCTTTGAGTTTTAATCGAACCATTGTGGGATTGAAATTCTTGAAGATCCGCCGTTTTTACCGATCAGAAAAAAGTTTTAATCGAACCATTGTGGGATTGAAATATTTTTATATGTTTGTATTAAAACCGATTCTATTGCGTTTTAATCGAACCATTGTGGGATTGAAATATAATCATCTAAAGTAATATTTTTTGGTGTTTCCAGTTTTAATCGAACCATTGTGGGATTGAAATCTTGGATACGCAACCGAATTCAAACCGCCCTTCTTCGTTTTAATCGAACCATTGTGGGATTGAAATATTTGAGTTCTCCGGCTTTTCCGGCAACCTTATCAGGTTTTAATCGAACCATTGTGGGATTGAAATGCTGTAATCACATCATATCTTAATTCGCAATCTTGTTTTAATCGAACCATTGTGGGATTGAAATATCATCTGTTTGAGTTACTGAATCATAAAAATCCGCGTTTTAATCGAACCATTGTGGGATTGAAATGTAGTAACGATTTTGTTCGAGTGAACGTTGCTTGAAGTTTTAATCGAACCATTGTGGGATTGAAATACAGACAGCTCACTGTCAATTATACATAATGATCTCGTTTTAATCGAACCATTGTGGGATTGAAATATAGCAAGCCCTTCTCCTTCCAGCTTACCGCCTGCGTTTTAATCGAACCATTGTGGGATTGAAATAAAGGAAGCGCCGAACTTTTTTATCAGAACTTGTCCGTTTTAATCGAACCATTGTGGGATTGAAATATATGTCCTCATGCGGAACCTGCCTGGCTTGATTCCGTTTTAATCGAACCATTGTGGGATTGAAATGCCACAAACTCCGGTAGTGTGAAATGCCCATTCTCCGTTTTAATCGAACCATTGTGGGATTGAAATAAATCTTCCGCGATGAGGCCGGTCCGTTTTTTGCCGTTTTAATCGAACCATTGTGGGATTGAAATACATCCGGGCCGATTGAATCTGTTAACAGAGTAAAGTTTTAATCGAACCATTGTGGGATTGAAATAGAGAAATACGAGGGCATAAATGTTCATTATGTTTGTTTTAATCGAACCATTGTGGGATTGAAATATCGATGAAATCCTTGAAATGTGCAGACAAGCCGTTGTTTTAATCGAACCATTGTGGGATTGAAATATTATAGAACTCATGTCAGCATTGGTTTTTTTCTCGTTTTAATCGAACCATTGTGGGATTGAAATAATATATCCCGTACCGCCGGAACGCGCGGGCGTAAAGTTTTAATCGAACCATTGTGGGATTGAAATGCCGGATGCCCCTGTCGTTTATCCCATGCAAGATAAGTTTTAATCGAACCATTGTGGGATTGAAATTCGGATATCTACCTGAAGCATTGGACTTGCATATTAGTTTTAATCGAACCATTGTGGGATTGAAATAATATTGATAAAACAATATACAAATTAATAGATAAAGTTTTAATCGAACCATTGTGGGATTGAAATGATTATTTCCTGTTCTTTTATCGGTCTGGCATCAAGTTTTAATCGAACCATTGTGGGATTGAAATATGGATTTACGCTTGAAGGGCCGGATGGAAATGGGGTTTTAATCGAACCATTGTGGGATTGAAATTTGAGAACGTGCAAGTACCCATTTAGTATGTTCCAGTTTTAATCGAACCATTGTGGGATTGAAATGGTATTGTGCCATTTGGATTGACACGATTAAGGATTGTTTTAATCGAACCATTGTGGGATTGAAATTCTTATTCTGAGCAATGGCATAGAGACAATCCGGCGGTTTTAATCGAACCATTGTGGGATTGAAATGGCACAGGCGGAAACATTGGGAAAAACACAGGTTAAGTTTTAATCGAACCATTGT
>JAFGCO010000034.1 GCA_016932575.1 bacterium | reverse complement strand
TAAAAATGTGGATCGTGCCGAACTGCTTTCGTCGAACGCCGAAGAGCTCCGGGTTCTGGTCACTGTGTTAACCGAAGCCATGCAACATCTGATAGCTGATCAGTCCCAGCGTTAATATGAACGAGACGGATAGCCGAAACAAGGGCAAGGTTGTTTTATGAGCCGGGCTGGAAAACATTATATATACCGGTATTCTATTGGGCGGCAGTGGCTTCACCTTTTTCTGATACTCTCCCCGATCCTTCCGGCACAAAAAATCGATTTTGAACATTTAACTCTAAAACAGGGCCTGTCGCAGGGTTCTGTTACCTGCGTGGTTCAGGACAGCATCGGATTCATATGGTTTGGCACATATGACGGGCTCAATCGGTATGATGGTTCCAATATCAGGATCTACAGAAAAGATTCCGAAAATCCAAACAGTCTGAGTTTCAATTTTGTCCGGACACTTCTGGTGGATCCATTCGAAGGATTATGGATTGGCACTGCCGGTGGCGGACTGAACATATTTAATCCAAAAAAAGAATGCTTTATCCATTATCAGAACGATCTGGACAATCCGTTCAGTATCAGTCACAATCAAATATACACACTTTACCAGGACCGATCCGGCGGAATTTGGATCGGTACCTGGGGAGGCGGACTCAATCTCGTCATCAAACCGGCAGGAAATAAGCCGTCTGTTTTCACGGATTCTTTAAAGTTCGTTCATTACCGTCATGACCCCGATGATCCTAAAAGTATTGCTCACGACAAAATCAGTGCTATTTCTGAAGATCCACAAGGATATCTGTGGATAGGAACCCGGGCGGGATTGAGCGTATTCGATCCTCAAAAAGAGGAGGTCATCTGGCAATATCGGCACAATCCGGACGATAATAACAGTTTAAGCGGTGACAACATCACTTCTGTCTTAGTGGACCGGAAGGGTTTCATTTGGGTCGGCACGTGGGGAAACGGACTGAACAAACTGGATCCGAAATCCAAACGTGTCACTCGATATGTACACGATCCCGATAATCCCAAAAGCATCGCTCATAATACGATCATGTCTCTGTTTCAGGACAAATCCGGAGATCTGTGGATTGGCACCTGGGGAGGCGGAATTAGCCGGCTTTTATCAACTGAAAAAAACGACCATTTCATTCGATATCAGCACAGGTCGAATGATCCTCTGAGTGTCGCTGGAAATAGTATTTATGATATTTTCGAAGACCGTACCGGCGTCCTGTGGATCGGGACTGACTGGAACGGACTCTCCAAATATAACAAAGACAGAAATCAGTTTCCCCATTATCAGTACGATCCCAATGCACCAGACAAGCTCAATGACAATATCATAATTTCCTTGTTCAAAGACAGCCGGGGTATCCTCTGGATTGGCACGCGAAATGGGGGACTGAATGCATATCATCAAAAAACAAATCAATATGAGCATTATATGCATGATCCGTCCAATCCCTCCAGCATCAGTCACAATACGGTGCGAACAATCCAAGAAGACGATTCCGGAACACTCTGGGTCGGCACTGAAATGGGTCTCAACCGGTTTGATCGGGATAAAAAAATATTCTACAGATACCACAGCGATACAGAGGATATCGCCAATAACAATATTGTAACCCTTTTTCAGGATCATGAAGGCTATCTCTGGATCGGTAACTGGGGAAATGGGCTCTATAAGTTTAATCCGGCCCTCAATATATTCGTGGATTATCCGTACCTCTCCGATGATTCAACATCTTTGAAAAATCAAATTATCTGGTGTGTTACCGAAGACAAACATCGCCGTTTGTGGGTCGGTACTGATCAGCATGGATTATACAGACTGAACCCCAATGACACACATTTTATCCATTATACACATGACAAAAAAAATACCAACAGTGTGTGTGACAATAAAATTTTATCTTTGTTCTGCAGTGCCAATGGCGATTTATGGATTGGCACAACAACCGGTCTGAATCGGATTGCGTATAATGAAAACCCGAATGCCCCTCTGGTCTTCGACCACTACACAGTTAATGAGGGTTTATACAGTAATACGATTCATGGGATTAATGAGGACAATCAGGGCAATTTGTGGATTTGCAACGGAGAGCATTTGGTTGTGTTCAATCCTGAAACAAAGGTCATAAGAGGATATCATACAGAGGATCGTCTTCAGGCGGGTGAATTCAGCATAAATGCAATATCCAAGGATTCCGATACAGGAACGATGTATGTTGGCAGTGTGAATGGATTCAATAGTTACCATCCGGACAGTATCCATCAGAACATAACGATTCCCAATGTTGTCATTACAAATTTTAAAATTTTCAATAATCCGGTCTCACCAGGGCAGACATTGAACGGCCGAATCATTCTGGAGAATTCTATCACAGAGACCCGTAAACTTATTTTATCATATAAGGATAATGTATTGACATTCGAATTTGCCGCACTTCATTACAATTCTCCCGAAAATAATCAATATGCCTTTAAAATGGAAGGATTCGAAAAAGCATGGAATGATGGCCGTAATACTCAGCACATGGCCACTTATACCAATCTGAATCCAGGTCAATACACATTCCTGGTAAAAGCCTCAAACAATGACGGATTCTGGAATGAAAATGGGGCAGCACTCAATATTTATATCCGTCCTCCCTTCTGGCTAACATGGTGGTTCCGTTTGCTGATGATTTTTCTGCTCGGATTATCGGTTTATGGTATGGTTGAATACCGAACATACGGCATGAAAAAACAGCGGAAAATCCTGGAGAGGCAAGTCCAGGAAAGAACCCATGATCTCGAAGTGGCCAATAACGAACTGGAGGCTCAAAAACGGCAAATTGAAACCCACGCCAATGCCCTGAAAAGATCGAATGAAGACTTGGAGCAATTCGCCTATGCGGCTTCACATGATCTTCAGGAGCCTTTACGGATGATCAGTGCTTATGCAGGTCTGTTGGAACGAAAGCTTCATGAACAGATGGATAAAGAAGGAAAAGAATTCTTCTTTTATATGATCGACGGCGCCAAACGAATGCAAATATTGATCCATGATTTGCTCTTCTATTCCCGCGTAACCTCACAAACCAAACCTTTTGAAAAAACAGATTTAAATGAAATTTTGGATCATGTGCTTATCAATTTAAAAATGGTCATCCATGAATGCGAAGCCAGCGTTACCCATGATTCCTTGCCCTCAGTCATGTGTGACACGGTCCAATATGAACGGCTGTTTCAAAATCTTATAGGCAATTCAATCAAGTACTGTAACAAAAAGCCAGAGATACACATCTCTGCCAAGCTTAAAAACGACACTTGGATTATATCCATTAAAGACAATGGCATTGGTATTGATCCAAAATTCAAGAAAAAAATATTTGGCGTTTTTCAACGCCTTCATCACCTGAATGAATATTCGGGTACGGGAATCGGGCTTGCTGTCTGCAAAAAAATTGTCGAGCGCCATGGCGGTGAAATCTGGATGGAGTCGGAAGGAGAAGGCCATGGGAGTACGTTTTATTTCACAATAAAATCATGATGATTCAATTGAAAATTCTTCCCACTATATCCATGGCTCCTGTTCAATTCAGACAAACTAAGTTCAAGAGAAACAGAATGTATTGTAATGTATTACTGAAAATTCTTATCCTGTCAATTTGGATATCCATGACGCCGATTCAGGCAATGATGCATCAGTACAGGTTTAAACATATAGATAAAAGACATGGATTGACTAATAATCAAATAAAATGCATTTATAAAGACAGTCGTGGATTTTTATGGTTCGGCACAGTATCCGGATTAAACCGCTTCAATGGCCATTCGATCAGAACGTACCGACATGATAATAACAATCCCAGATCAATAAGTGATAATTTTATTATGAACATTACCGAGGACCACAGGGGAAAATTGTGGATCGAAGCCATGAATGTAATGAATGTTTACGACCCGATTACCGATACCTTTTCTCAAAATACGCAAAAAGCACAAAAAGCATTATCAATTCCTGATACCGCAGATATAAGAGACATTATCCGGGATCATCAAGGGAACTTTTGGTACTTCAGTTCAACAACGATTTATCAATATGTTTCCAAAAACAGCCGGATCGTGGCTGTGGCCTGTGATTCTTCAGCGGCATTACAATCCGCCGGCAGCCTCAGTGCAGCAGCCGAAAATTCACAGGGCGATTTTTGGCTGGTCTGCCAAAACGGAATCATAGAAAAAATGGACACACATACCTGCGAAATCACCTATAGAAATGATTTTCTTTATCAAAAATATAAAACTGATCATCTGCTGTTTCAAATGTGTATTGATAACGATGATGATCTTTGGATTGCCAATATCAATGCTGGTTTGGGTGTTTTTTATTTTAATACGAAAACAAATAAATTTCGCCATTTTCATACCAATTCCAGAGATATAAAGCTGAACACAAATATTATCACGGATATTGTGCTGGATGACAATGGGGCAATATGGATTGCAACCGACCATGGGGGAATCAATATCCTCAATAAAAATGATTTTTCTGTTCAATATATCACACATTATTTGGAAGATGACAATAGTATCAGCCACAATTCAATTACCTGCCTTTACAAAGATAATACAGGAATTCTCTGGGCAGGAACATATAAAAAAGGAGTGAACTATTATCATCCGGATATTTTCAAATTCAAACTTTATCATCACTTACTTTCAGATACGCACAGTCTGCCCTATAATGATATCAATGGTTTCACAGAAGATGATAAAGGGAATATATGGATCGGGACAAACGGAGGCGGACTTGTTTATTTTGACAGAGTCAAGGAGAAATTTGCAAATTTCGTTCATGATCAGAAATATTCAAATAGTATAAGTACCAATACAATTATCTGTTTACATATTGATCATAAAAAAAGACTTTGGATCGGAACATTTTTTGGCGGGCTTAACTGTTACGACGGCAGAAAATTTACTCGTTATTTATCCGATCCTTCAGATTCAAAAGGCCTTCCGAGTGGAAATATCTGGAGTATTTTTGAAGATTCTGAAAGAGTCCTTTGGATTGGAACCCTGGATCAAGGGCTTTTCATTTATAACAGAGATAAAAATACATTTACTCATTTCACCGATAAAAAAGGAAATTCGATCAATTCAAACCAAATCAATTCCATTATGGAGGATAAAGAGGGGAACCTTTGGTTCGGCACAACAGCCGGAATAAATGTGTTAAATAAAAAAACAGGGAATTTAATTTATTACACACGCAATGACAGTAATCCCAACAGTATTGTAAGTAATGGCGTTTATCAAATTATTGAAGATAAAAGGGGCCTTATTTGGGTAGCTACGAGGAAAGGCCTGAACTTATTTGATAAAGAAAAACAAACATTTCGATTATTTAATGAAGACGAAGGATTGACTGAAAAATTAATTTTAACACTCATTGAAGACAATCAGGGAAATTTATGGATGGGAACGCCCAACGGACTGTATCATTTAATTATCACACCAAAACAAGGATCAGACAGCTTAAATTTTCACTTTAAAAATTATAACGAAGATGATGGCTTGCAAAGCAGGGAATTCAATCAATTTTCTGCATATAAAACGAGAAATGGGGAGCTCATATTCGGGGGAGCCGAAGGATTTAATCTGTTCTCACCCGATGAAATTAAAACGAATTTGAGGATCCCTGATGTCATTCTGACTAACTTTCAAGTATCAGGAAGATATATTGACGTCCATGATACACTCAATGGCAGAGTGATCATTAACAAGTCAATTCATGAAACCAATGAAATTGTGCTCAACCATGATGAGAATATGTTTTCTTTCGAATTTGCCGCTCTCAGCTATTTCCACCCTGAAAAAAATAAATATGCATACATTCTTGAAGGATTTAATTCTGAATGGTTATATTCTGATGGAAATTTAAGAAAGGCCACATATACAAATATTAATCCGGGTGAATATATATTTAAAGTTAAAGCTTCAAATAATGATGGGATCTGGAATGAAACCGGAACCGCGGTTAAGATAATCATAACACCGCCATTCTGGATGACCTGGTGGTTCAAAACCTCTATTATGTTAATTCTTGTTTTAGGTTTGGTTGTTGTTGTCGAATCCAGGATAAACAGAATAAAAAAACAAAAAACACAATTTGAATTTCTGGTTCAGGAAAGAACAAAAGATTTGCTATTGGCAAATCAGGAACTTGAGAATCAAAAGACATCCATTCAAAAATACGCCCAGGCCTTAATACAATCCAATGAAGAGCTTGAAGCTTTCAGTTATTCTGTCTCACATGATCTGAGGGCGCCTCTCAGAAGCATGAATGGGTTCAGTCAGACACTGTTAGAAAGCTATGCAGAAAAACTGGATGAGCAGGGAAAACATTTTCTTCAGCGAATTCATAATGCCAGCCAACAAATGGGGAATCTGATTGACGATCTTTTGATCCTGTCCCGGCTATCACGGAAAGACATCCAGTTTAAACGATTTAATCTGAGTTCGTTGGTAGAATCCATCGTTAAGGATTTCCAACGCATAAATCCCACCCGAAATGTTGAATTCACCATATCGAAAAATTTGTTTGTAAAAGGAGACAAGTCTTTATTGCATGTCATGTTAAGAAACCTTATCGACAATGCATGGAAATTTACATCAACAAAACATAAAGGAAAAATAAAATTTGGAATGACCTCTGATCAGGACAAAAAGGTGTTTTATATTCAGGACAATGGCATTGGATTTGACATGAAATATTCCGATAAAATATTTGAGGCTTTTCAGCGCCATAATTCCGAATTTGAGGGGAACGGCATCGGACTGGCAACAGCCAAACGTGTCGTCAAACGACATCATGGTGAACTATGGGCCGAAGGTGAAGTGAATAAAGGCGCGACATTCTATTTTACTCTGGGATCGTAGAAATAAAAATTCGGTTTCATTTTCTAACCCAATGATCACGCTGGAAAAATCGCAGGTAAAACAAATATGATACAAAAAAAACAAAATCAAAATGACTTAACCATCGGTTTCCTGACAGATTGGATTGAGCAAAGATATCAGGCCACCATATATAAAGGAATTGCAGATATCGCCAGGCTTAATAATGCAAATTTAATCTCATTCGTCATTGGTTCACTTAATGAACCTTATGAATTTATTGCTCAGCGTAATGTTATTGCTGACCTGATCAATCCAGAGAAATTGGATGGTCTGATTGTCATGTCTGGGGCTCTTAGCAATTATGTTGACTATCAAGACTTGATTTCATTTATTGACAAATATCAACCTTTACCCATGACCAGCATTGGGCTGCCAATAACGGATTTTCCAAGTGTACTTATTGATAATAAAAAAGGGATGAGGGAAGCGCTGATCCACCTGATAGAAGTGCATCACTTTCATCGTATTGCTTTCATTCGAGGACCATCGGGTCATCAGGAGGCTGAAGATCGGTATCAATCCTATAAAGAAGTACTCTCTGAGTATAAAATTCCCCTTGACCCCCGCCTGGTAATGGATGGTGATTTTAACTGGACGTCAGGTGCTAAAGCAATTTATGAGCTGCTTAACATTCGGAAACTTCATCCCAAAACCGATTTTGAAGCCATTGTTGCATCCAATGATTTTATGGCGCTCAGCGCTTTGGAGACGTTGACGGCGCAGGGGATAAAAGTGCCGGAAGAAGTTGCTGTTATCGGTTTTGACAATATCGAGGAAACGACTTTGGTCATGCCCCCTTTAACAACTGTACGACAGCCGCTGTATCAAATGGGAAAGCACGCTGCTGAAATCATGCTGACCTTATTAAACGGCCGGGATGCTCAAAAAGAAATTGTCCTTCCCACAAAATTGACGGTCCGCCGTTCCTGTGGCTGTCTCTCATATAATGTTCAGCAAATTGGGCCGTCAAAGCTGAAATCACCAAAGAATACCCACACAAAGTCCACGACATTTCCCAGAAAAATTATTCTTGAAGAGATGAACAAGGCACTGGGAATCCGTCCGCAAGAATTGTCTTCTGAATGGGCTGAAGCATTACTGGACAAATATGCGGCTGAAGTCAGAGGAATAAATCATCCTGATTTCATCATAGTGCTAGACCGTTTATTACGAAACATCCCATTAAATGACATCAACATTGATGCCTGGCATGAGATAATATCTGTCCTCTATCATCAAACAATTCCGTTACTTGCGAACGATCCGCATGCGCTGTCAATCGCTTCAGGATTGTTGCAGCAGGCGCGTGTTCTTATTGGAGAAATCGGTCAGCAGATCATAAGCAATCAGGTATTTTTAACAGAAAGACGTTCAATTGCATTAAGCCAGTTCAATGCTTCTCTTGTTACGACTTACAAAATCCCGGATATAGTAGAAATTATCACCGAAGAACTGCTTCGATTGAATATTAAATCATGCTATCTTGTGCTGTATGATGAGACAGAAAATAAAGTTCCCTCTGACTGGTCCAGGCTGATACTGGCTTATGATGAATATGAGAGAAAGGATCTGGGAATAAATGGGCTTCGATTCACATCAAAACAATTATTACCGGATAATATACTGCCTCGCAACACACATTACGCCCTCGCTGTTTTTCCCCTCTTCGTACAAGAAACACAACTGGGATATATCCTGTTTGAAATCGAAAGAGAAGTACGAAGGATTTATGAGACAATACGTTACCAAATCAGCAGTGCCCTGAAAGGGGCTTTGTTTCTTCAAGAGCGTCAGCGAACAGCAAAAGAACTTGCACGTTCCAACAAAGAACTGGAACAATTCGCTTACATCGCTTCTCATGATCTGCAGGAACCGCTGCGGGCGATATCCTCCTATGCACAGCTTCTGGAGAAAAAATTAAAAAATAACAGGAATAATGATATAAACACCTTTTTATATTATTTAATGGAAGGCGCACAGCGCATGCAGACCATGATTCAGGACCTTCTGCTATATTCACGAGTAAGCCGCCGGACCACCTTTCAGATAAATGCGAATTTAAACAGCCTGATAGATAAAGTCATTAAAAATCTTTCATTTACAATCAAAGAAAAAAACGCCAGCATCCGGATCAATACACTGCCCGAAATCAAGTGTGATCCCGTAAAAATGGAACGCCTCTTTCAAAATCTCATCAATAATGCACTTAAATACTGTAATAAAAAGCCTGAAGTGGTTATCTCAGCCAAACAAAAAGAGGCAGAATGGGAATTCTCTATTGAAGATAATGGAATCGGTATTAATCAGGAATATATCAATGAAATATTTGGTATCTTCAAACGGCTTCATTCAAAAGATGAATTCAAGGGAACCGGTATCGGTTTGTCTATTTGTAAGAAAATTGTTGAACAGCACGGTGGTGAAATTTGGGCCGAATCGGATGGCGAGGAAAAAGGGAGCACATTTTTGTTTAAAATTCCCATACGATAAAGCCTCTGTTTTCCCTTGATTTTAGATGCTTTTGAGATCGAGGAAGATGAGATGTTATCGCCGTGACAAGTCCCGGCCCCGGCATGCGTTCAGCCTGAAGAATATACTCGGCCTCCTCCGGGGAAATAACGATTGCCGGTGAAACCAAGGCAGAGAATTTTTACTTTCATCCTTTCCCCTCAAATCTCCAGGCTGATTCCGATAGATGGCAGGATACCAATCTCGCTTGAATTTTCAATTTTATCATTCCAGAAATCATAGCTGGGTTTCATGGGAATTTTGTAATTATAAATATTTTGGATATCTATGTAAATGATCAGCGTGATCTTCGGAAAATTGAAATACCTGTCTACGCGCACATCGAGATGATGCCCGGGTTTCAAACGTGCAGACAGGTAATCTCCCGGTAAATTCTGAATGGTTCCCTTGTTTTCAGAAGGCCGGTACACGGGTGTATAGGGCACACCTGTAAAATATCTGAATTTTGCGGAAAATACCCACTTGTCATTTAAAATATATCCACCGGATACATTGATAATTGCCCTTTGATCATACTGCCCCGGATATACCTTGCTGTTAAGAGCGGTGAATTCCGTCTGATTGTATGCAAGACTGACCAGTCCGTAAAGCGGACTGTCCGAGAATTTTTTCTGTACGGATAATTCTGCGCCCCGGGATTTGCCCATACCTTCTGAGACCAATGGAAAAAATCCAAAGGATTGGAAATCATCCTCACGCCCTCCAAACGAAGCACCTGTATTGGTCAGGACAATATAATCATTGATATTGGGGATATTTCCCGCAGGCAGATCCGTGTATTTTTTCAAATAGCCTTCCACAGAAATTCGGGTATCCTTCCGCAGCAGATAGTCTCCGCCGACCACAATCATACGGTTCTTTAGTGCCCGTAAATCCTGATTATCCGGATTCACTACCCACACATAGGAAGGAGACTGATAATAAATGCCTCCACTGACTCTCAAAGTAATGAGAGAATTTGGCTGATATCGGACAGACAACCTCGGAGCAATGTAAAGAGGTGAATTGATAAAATTGTAATAGTCAGCCCGTATCCCCGGACCGATGGTGAGACTTGACAAGGGTGACCATTCCAGTTCCAGAAATCCGGCAGTTTTTCGCGCGGATGCATTGACCTGATTCTCAGGATGCAATCCGAGTAGAGAGATGGGCACCCGGTTGCCGGACCGGTTATAAATGGTATCAGCAAAAACGGTTGTATTCTCGTTACTTATTTCTTTGACCGAAAGCCCTGTGAGTAAATTGAGACGCCTACCCAGCGAACGGAAAACCTGCACCTTGGCGGCATATTCCCATTCGTCCGCATCGCTGGAAAAGTATTCGTTTTTATATTGATCGATCTGGCTCAAGCGGAACCGGGACAGGTTCACACTCAATGTAACATCCATATACCCCTGAGGCAGCAGCCGCCGGTAGTTCAGTCCGCTGATACCTCTGTATTGTGTATTGTCCAGCAACCCTGCATTGAATACACGGTTCTCCTGGGTACTCTGATTCCGGTCCACATTATTGATTGCAGACAGCCCGATCAGGAATAACCGGTCCCTGGAAGAAAGATCGACATTCATTAATATGTTAAAGTCCGTATAAACCGGGACAAAAGGCAGTCCGGCTGCCTTGAAAATCAGGTCAAGATAGCTCTTCCGGGCAGAAAAAATGAGATTGCCCCGCTTTTTCAGGGGCGTTTCGAAATCAAACCCGTACTGCGTAGCCGAGATCGTGCCTTTGGTCTCAAACTGATCCGGTATGCGGTCGGTCATGGTCAGCGAGATCACCGAAGACATCTTGTCTCCATATCGCGCACCGAAACCACCTGTTGAGAAGGTCACATCGTCCACAAAATCCAGATTGACAAAACTCAGGCTCCCGCCGGTGTTGCCGGGCGTGCCGAAATGATTGATATTCGGCACTTCGATGTTATTGATCAGATACAAGTTCTCAGACGGCCCGCCTCCCCGGACCAGAAGATCGTTTCGACCTCCCGCCATATTGATGGCAACCCCGGGCAGCGTAGATACGGTACGAACCACATCTTCAAAACCGCCGGGAAACCGCCGGATTTCCTCCCGGGACAAGGCGATCGTGCTGGGCTGAATTTCCGTCTGGGATTGAAAATACCCTGCCGTGACAGTCACGCCCTCTCCCTCCACAATTTCTGGTGAAAGTTCAACGTTGACAAAGGCAGGAGCCGCTGATTTCACCACCACATCCGTCTCGACAATAGGCTCATATCCGATGTAGGTGAAGCGGAGCCGGTATGTACCTACAGGCACATTTTCAATACGGTACTCACCCTGATCATCAGTTGCCGCGCCCCGCTGGGTGTCCAGAACGAGTACATTCGTGCCGAACAGAGGCTGTTTGGTTTCCGCATCGATTACCCGACCGCGGATCAATCCGGTCTCACGGGCGGACAAGGAAAAGGATGCTATAAAAAAGATAATGCTTTTCAAATAAATATGCTTTTTCATGGTTTCTTCCTCCCGGTATCATCAGGCATTCCTCAATTCAGACTTCAAAATAATACTTTAAAAGAAGAGAAATTGTTCCTGAAAAAACAAAGGTTTCTCTCTTCAATAATAATAAAATGAATCCCGTTTTAAACTGTTGTCGAAACATCTCCCACAAAGGTAAAATAAAACGTGGCTCCCTGACCTTCCTTGCCTTCCGCCCATATCTCTCCCCCGTGCCGGGAGACAATACGCTTGACCGTAGCCAGCCCTATCCCCGTTCCTTCAAAATCAGCCTGATGACGATGAAATGTTTCAAACAACTTCTCCGAATATTTCAAATCAAACCCAATACCGTTGTCCCGGATAAAATAGACTGTTTTATTCTTCATCTGAATCGAACCGGACTCGATCCTGGCCCTGGATGTTTTGGAAGTAAATTTCCACGCATTATCGATCAGGTTTCTCATCATGATCTGCAGAAGCTCCCTGTCCCCTTTCACAATCTGATGTTCCGCAATCACCCATTGAACTTTTCTGTCCGGATCCATTTGCTGATATTCACGGGCAATCGATTGAATCTCCAATCCCAAATCCACCTCTTCAAAGTATAAATGATCCCGCTTTAACCGTGACAGATTTAAAAGATTATCAATCAGATTCCCCATCTCCCGGCAGCGAAGAGAGATACGCTTCAGATAATCCTTCCCTTTATTATTCAGGTTACTGGAATGTTCTTCAAGTAATATTTGACTGAATCCGCTCATACTGCGCAGGGGTGCCCGCAGGTCATGGGATACTGAATAACTGAAAGCTTCCAGGTCTCTGTTGGATTGTTCCAATGCCCCGGCGTACTCTTTTATGGAGGCCTCTCTGGCCTCCAGCTCAGCATTTGTTTCTTGCAGATCTTTTGTGCGTTCTTTCACAAGTAATTCAAGCACTCTCCTCTGCTTATCAAGATCGTATATCCGGAATTCAATAAATCCCAGCACAGCTGCAACCAGCAGAAACAACAGCAGAATTCTGAACCACCAGATTTGCCAGAAAGGCGGAGTAATGATAACACTCAGAGATTTTCCTTTTTCGTTCCAAAGTCCGTCATTATTGGATCCTTTGACATGAAACGTGTAATGGCCGGGATTCAGATTGGTATAGTTCGCTTCCCGTTTGTTGCCTACATAATTCCACGCTTTATCAAATCCCTCCATTTTATAGGCATACTGATTGTTTTCACTGAAAATATAGTTTAATGCAATAAACCTGAATGTGAAAAAATTCTGTTTATGGCTCAGAACCAGTTCCTTGGTTTGTGAAATATGTTTTTTCAGCGGACAATCCTCTGCACCGATAATCACTGGTTGATTGAAAAGCAGAAAATCTGTGATATGAATATGGGGTATATGATCATTGTCCCTGATGCTGTCGGGATGAAAAACATTAAAACCATGCAGACCGCCAAAATACATTTCTCCTGAACGGCTTTTAAAATATGACCAGCGGTTAAAAACCTTGCTCTGCAGTCCGTCTTCCACCGTGTAATTTCTGATCGAAATGTTAATTGTGCCATGGGATGTATCCAAAGTAACTTTTGACAGACCGGCCGTGCTGCTGATCCATAAATTTTCATGATTGTCTTCCAGTATGCCAACAACAGTCGCACTTGGCAGACCATGATCCATGGTATAATTGTTAAACGACCTTGTTTTTCGGTTGAAAATGCTCAATCCGCCTTCAAAGGAACCGATCCACAGACGGTGCCGGCTGTCCTCATGGATGACATTAATTGAATTGCTGATCAGACTGGAACTGTCCTCTGTATCATGAATAAAAAATTCGCTCTTGCCGGTTTCCCGATCCAGGTTGATCAGGCCGCTGCCCTCAGTGGCAAACCACACGGTTTCTTCATGATCACAAAAGATATCATGAATTCCATTCAGATAGATGTTTTCTCCCTCAGGGTAGTTCAAGTGAACGATTTCAAATTTTCGGGAAACCGGATTAAATAAATACGCTCCCGTTTGAAAAGCACCAACCCACAGGTTGCCGTGACCATCCTGGTACAAGTTAAAAACCGAATGGCTGTTTGGATTGTCCGCATCAACGGGCAGATATTTCTGTTTCAGAATCAATTGATTACCCTGAATCTGAAAATAATTTAATCCGCCGCGCCACATGCCAACCCATAATCCGCCGCGGTTGTCTGCCTGAACAGCCAGGACCTTATCATTCGTCAGAGCTCGAGGATTTCCTTTTTGACTTTTAAAATTAACAAATCGAAGGTTGTCCGTATCGAACAGATTAATCCCGCCGCCGTCAGTTCCGATCCAGATATTTCCTTTCGAATCCTGTGAAAAACTGGTTACGGAATTTCCATACAATGAATGGACATCCTGTTTATCATGTCTGTAAAGCAGGAACCGCCCAAATCGTTTATCCGACATGCTTACTCCCCCGGCCCAGCACCCAATCCAGACAATGCCGTCATCGCCGACATACAGTTCCTGAATGCTGTTGCTGAGCAGGGATTGTTCAGACTGGGATGTAGTATAATGGCTGAACCAGCCAGTCGTTGGATCAAACACGTTCAAACCGCCGCCATTTGTACCAATGAGTATTTTTCCATCTGTGTGTTCTGCAAGAGAAAAAATACTGTTGTTATTTAATGAATGGCTGTCTCCTGATTCCCGCTTATAGTTCATAATCTTACCGGACTGCATATCAATCACATCCAGGCCCTTCGTGACATAACCAATCCAGATCATGTTTCGATCATCGATGAGCAAAGCGTAAATTGCATTCTCTTTTAATTGATAACCGGGTTGATCTGCACTGAAAGCCGAAAGAGTTTTTGTTTTTGGCTGATATTTGATGAGCCCGAGGTCTGCCGCGCTTCGAAATGAAATCCATATGTTGTCATGGATATCCTGGCATATTCCGGAACAGTAGGCCAGTTCATCAGGCGTATACGTCTCCTCAAAACAGACTTTAAATGTCTTTTGAACGGGATCGAACAGATAAATACCCCGGCCGCAGCCCATCCATAATTGGTTGTTTCTGTCTTCAAAAATTTCAACCACGGAATTTTCAATCCGGCGGTTTTGTGAATCATAAAAAGGAATTCTTTCAAAATGGTCGTAATCCCGGTCATATCTGCAGAGCCCCCTTGCAGTGCCGATCCAGAGATTATTGCGGCAGTCCTCTTTAATAGAAATAACATAATTACTGGAAAGTGAACAGGTGTCATTTCTGTTATACTGATATTTTGTAAATCCAATGCCATCATATCTGTTCAATCCATCCACAGTACCGATCCAGAGATAATCCTCATGATCCTTAAAAATACACAGCACATCACCATGCGACAGGCCCATTTCGGGAGTCAGATTTCTGAATACCATTTTCCCCGACTGTGCTGCATGACAGAAACAGGTTAAAATAAAAATAACAATGGCCCATTGCTTTTTCATTCAAATGACCCGCTTTTTAAATTTGGGGAACCGGCATTGACAGCAGGTGTGTCTAAATTGAAGATAATCATGAGAACAAAACATGATTTTACAAACCCTGTTATCAAAAATTAACAGGCCAGCCACTTAATATCCATTGTCACTTCAAAAACTTCCAGGAGAGGTTCCGAGTGCAAACAAGAATGGTTGTGATTGATTTCCATTTGTGAAATTTATTTAAAATTCTGCTGATGAAAATTGAGATTAACAATCATAGTCAAATATACGATAACATCCCATATTTATCAAAATATTATTTATTCACCGAAGAATCGTATATGGGTGTTCCCGATATCTTGTCGCATGAGACTTTAATACTAAAAAAAATATGCTAAACTCATTCTGACAGTATCAATTTTATCTTTCATACTTAAGTCTGTAAAGCCTTCAGTCACTGTGAGCCCCCAGGAATAATGAATGATTATCGCCACGTTTTTAACAGAAATCGAGATTCCCATGGGTAATCCTATTGACGGGATTATATAATTTTCATCAAGCACAGTATAATCGATATCATTTTCCTCAAATTCATCAAGTTTGTATGTCACTTTCTGATTAGTAATTTTTGTATGATTTTTAATAGGGATTGAAATCTCGAGTCCCATACTAATATTTATCCTATATCTATCATCAACGATAATTGAATAACCGGCCATTAACGGTAATTCAAGGTAGGATATATTAATATTAATATCACCCGTACCTACTTTAGATGATGGTAGATTTGGATTCCACCTCCATGTTCTATCCTTCAGTTTGATTTTCTTCTTACTATAATTAAGTGAAATTCCAATAAATTTTTTTGGAGAATGAAAAAGACAGTGTTCCTGCCCTAAGCCAAAAGAAATACCCGGATCACTCGTCTCGGTTTCGTTCCGCAGAGCAGAAATGTTCAAACCAAGTCTTACATAAGTGACAGATTTTGCTTTTAAAAAATCAGGCAGAATCATAATGATCATTAAAACAATTAATTTTATCTTCATATCCTGTTGCCCATCAATCTCATACATATAAAAGTAAAATCTTTAATCACTTTTTTCTATTGATATCATCTCGATATTTAAATAAAAAACCCCCTCGGATAATATACATTATAAGGAGGTTTAGTAAGTGTGCCATTTTTCCATAAAAATTGGCACAAATGCAACTGAAAAGAACTTAACTACAATTAACTAATTTTTAATGACTTAAGTGTGGACGATACTGGATTCGAACCAGTGACCTCTGGTATGTGAGACCAGCGCTCTAACCAACTGAGCTAATCGTCCTTATTGTTACCTTCCTCCGGAACGGGATATTCCAGCACGAGGGTCAACCGGTTTCCGCCTTCTCCGAATTCATAACGAATTTCATCGACGGACTGCTGCATAATATAAAAACCATAGCCGCCACGCTGCTGTTTTTCAAATGCTTCCTGTACATTGTAATCCCGCTTTCCGAAATCTTCAAACGGGATTCCCCAGTCCGAAATAATGGTCATAAAACACCGGTCGTCCGTGTTCACTTCGATCTCAAGCTCTTTCCCTTCCGCAAACTGATAGCCGTGTTCAATCACATTCATACACGCTTCGTGAACAGCAATCCTGAATTTACTGAGTGTAATCGGTTCGATATGTTCGCGTTCAGCCCATGCATTCACAAAATCAGTGATATCCTGTACGGCATCCACAGTCGCATTAACGCGTATCCTGCGAGGCATACTGTCTGCTTCATCAAAAGGAACCTCTGCTGTTTTAGACTTCTGTGGTACTCCCGGAGCACTCGGTTCAAAATGATCGGCATCTGTTACAATAGATAAAAAAGTTAGAGGAGTAAAAAAAGAAAAATTATTCCTTGCCGTATCCAATAAATTAATAATCTGCAGATCTCCTCCCCGATGTCGTATTTCGATTGTTTTGGCAATCAATAACGCGATAAAACTGCCGCTGGGAAAAGGAACATTACCCATATCAAATACAATATGCTCTATGCCTTCTTTGGATAAATTATCAAAGAACGTATGCAAACGATCAAGAACACTATTGGGATTAACAGAATCCCTGAGTTTGATCAGGACATGATCCTCAAAATACCTTGAATAAATAATGGCATCTGAATCATGGGCTTTCAACTGAGCTCTTTGCATCTGGCTAGCAATATAACAGTTTTATTTTTGATTTTCAATTATTTTTTCAATAAAAGTCATATTGCAAACATCATGCAATTCAAAGAGAAAAAATCAATCCCCTGTTGAAATATCATGCTGTAATACATGTTCGCAATCCCCGCGTTCCCACAGAATGCGCTGATGCCGGGATCGAAGCTTTTTATATGCCCAGGCCCATAAAAATAAAACGACAAATACAAAACTCAGAATGATTCGCGTATCCAGAATAGCATACCAAAGGTATTTTTGCTGTAAATATGCAATCCAATGATCTTCAAAGACCGTCATGGAAACACCTGTGACCAAAAAGATGGCATTATCCATGGTCTTTCCCTCAGAAAGTGCAAAAACGAGCCGGGGCAAAGCTTCGATGCCATACTGTTCAACCAGATATTGAACTGCAGCTAAAGATTCACGATAAGCCAACATGGCTTTTTGCTGGCGAAATGTCAGCACATGATCGATGGCTTCCAATGGAATAATCTGGCCGCTGATTAAACTTCTGGCAAGGACAATGTTGCTCTCCAATCCCAGTTCGCCTGACTGATATAGCGCAAATCCTTCATCAAACCATCTTGGAATAGAATGTTTTCCAACAGCATACCCCATGGCTATATGACATAACTCATGAACAATAATTGTATGGAGTCCGATAGCCGGGCGCTCGAATCGCGGGGATTTTAAAAATATGACTCCCTCTCGGGGATCAGCCGCGGCAACACCCCAGTCCGGCATCTGATTTCCGGTCAACTGCTGAAAATCAACCCTGGTGGGAGCAATAACAATATGCACGGATATCTCATTTAAAAGTCCCAGATTCGCGTTGATTTCGGGTAAAGAGGATTGTGCAATTTCCACAACCTCTTTACCATATTTCCAGTCGCGCTCATGAGCGCTCAATCGGATAGATCCATATTGAGCAGTGGAAAGAACGGCAAATACCGGTGTGAAAAATGACAGAACGATAATTACACTTCTTATTAAAAAGGACCCGGAAGAGATGGAAAAAGCGTTATAAGCAGACATGAAAATTAAAGGATCATTTGAATGGTAAACTGATTGGTGCCGCCCAGAATGCCATGATATGAAAATGCATAATCAATAACAAAACGTTGAAACTGGGTTCCGAATCCAAAAGAGATTCCTGAAAAGCGGTCAATATCAGAATCGGCTTTTTGTTCGTTACCCACTGAATTATACCCCCATCGGAGAAATGTTACCTGACTTAATTGGAATTCACCGCCCAGCGCCCAGTATAAACCTCCGAATATATCACTTTCCTGAAATTGATAACGCATGAATTGAAATTGCAGAGTTAACGGTAAATGGGCAAGGGTTTTTGATAATCCGGCGCGATAAGCCAGAGGCAAATTTTCTTTTGTTTGATGATAAGCTGACATCGCCTGACCCAGATTATTGATACTTATCCCGACATTCATCTGCTGGGTCTCAATCCGATAAAGCAGCCCTGCATCAACTGCAAGAGCATTGGCTTTATATCGGTCGATCTGAGATTGAATAAATTTGGCTGTGATGCCATAACGAATGCCCATGTCGGACTTCGCCGCATAGGCAGCACTGACAAGAAAATCACCCGGAGTAAATGAACCCGAACTCCTGCCGGTCACATCGGTTCTTTCGATGGTTCCGTAGCTCATATAAGAAATAGAAAACGCCACAGAGCGATCGTTGGATAATTGCTGCCCATAGGCCGTAAAACCACCTTTGAAATCCGCAAAGTAATCCAGGTAACTGAAAGCGGCTTTTTTTGATTTAATCCCCAATAAACCGGCAGGATTGTACCCGATGGAAATCAGATCCTGCTGGGCGCCTGCAAAAGCACCACCCATTGCTGCCGCCCGGGCGCCAAAACTGGTTTTTAAAAATTCAAAGCTTGAATTCTCTGATGCGAATAAAATCGATGCGCAGAAAGCGAATATCATCGTGGAATAAATCGTTGCTTTCATGGGTATAACTCCCAAAATAAAAAAGGACCTTGATGAAGCATTGTCCTTGAGCCACCCGTCGGACTCGAACCGACGACCTGCTCATTACGAGTGAGCTGCTCTACCAGCTGAGCTAGGGTGGCCGCGCTTTTATGGAAAAATAATTTAACAAAGTAATGTCTTTTTGTCAAGCATAATGTCTCTTGAACAGACAGAGACCACCCATATAAAAAAAATGGAGGCGATACATCTGCCTCCATTTTTTACCGGCTTACGCTTATTATTTGCCGTATTGCGAAGCACCCGGCTGACCCATATCCGCTTTAAAAATGTTCCTGTCCGCTGCATCCTGGGCATCGACATAAAAATAGAGATCGTTCCCGGCACCCCAGCTTAACTGGGTCACAGGACCGGCGATCATGCCTTTGTACAGCGGTAAAACTATATCGCCCTTAACTTTCACAATCGGATATTCATGATCACTTGAAATATACATGGCCCCATCTGAACTGAATTCAATATCAACCGGAGTGGCATCTGCATAGGCAGTTTCACTCCAGTTCAGCACCAATTCTTTTTCCGATACTGTGCCGTCACCGGTAATTGTATTTTTCCAGACAGCCATGGCGGGAACGGATTCATCATTGCCCGAATATTCGGCCAGTACGTAAACGGCACCATTGTAAACCCGTGCCGCCAGGCATTCAAATGCCGAATAATCATCCCCGTTCTGAATATCGTCGGGAGCTTTTAATATATACATGCCCTCTCCATCTCCGACAAAATAGGCATACCCATTCTCATCAAAATCGAACATTTCCGCGTTTCCCGGAAGAGTTGCATAGACTGAGTCCCTATTCTCTTCAAATGAAAAAACATAAAAACTGCTTCTTCGCGTATAATACAGATTGCCTCCAGGACCGATTCGTAACCGTCCGATAGATCGCTCGCTCATATCGGCGATAATTTCTTTCTCATTGCTGCCTGATGCTTGCTTATGAAGGGTTCTGTCACGCATCAATGTATAGAAATTGCCTTCACTGTCGAGCGCAAAACCGCGCTGATCTCCGGTATCGTCAAAATCCTCTGTGAAATTCTCCAGGACAGAAGTAATTTCATACGGAGAATGTTCAGTAACTCGCAGCGCTCCTGGAACCACCACCTTAATTTTAATATCGTCTCCGGTGATATCTGGCCTAAAAACAACCAATTTTGTCGAATCCCCGGAAATCAGTTCCGCCTGAACATTGTTGAAATAAACCGCATTGTCACCTGCTTGTGCGGCAAAATTTTCTCCCTGAATCTCGATTTCATTCACGCCGCCCCCTGCTGTCTCTGAAGGAACAACCTGGCTGATAACTGCTGCCGGTGCTGTTCCCTCTGCATCGGCATCGTAAAGTGAGGTAGGGGCATCGTACTCGCATCCCGCGCCAATCCAAAGGATTCCGATTCCCAGGAGACTCATCAAAATCAATATTTTGTATTTCATTAAGTGTTCTCCTTCACTTAGTAAATTCACACGGTTTATAATGAAAATCGTGCGGTCATACGCTGCACTTTATCAAATACTCCGAATGGTGTATATGCATAATCCAGCTGTAATCCGAATTGTGAGATTCCCATACCAAAACTGACACCGTCTTCATCATTGCTGCTGACATATCCGCACCGAACAGATAAGAGTTTCATTAATGTATAATCCAGTCCGAGGATCACCTGTTCAGGGTGAGAGCGGTAATGCGTGGCATCCACGGAAAGCAGGAGGCTCTGGTCAATGGCATCCCACTGGATAAGATCCATTAAGTCCATAGACGCACCGATAGTAAAAACCAGGGGCAGCTGGAATCCTTCTTCGGCATAGGAAATTTCTTTGGAAAAATGTTTGACCGACATGCCGAACACCAGACTTTTGAATCCGGTTTTAAACAGGGTGCCAAAATCGAAAGAAACGGGTGTCAGCTCATTTTTAATTTTGAGGGTATCGCCATCCTCGATGTAGGTTGGAGAAGCGATATAGCTTTCACCCATGTCCTGTTTCAGCCAGCGAACCTGTCCACCGACGCTGAATTGTGTGGACAATGCCTTGGCATACCCCACACCCACGGCCAGGGCGCTTGGCTTGATAATGCCTAGATCCAGATACCCGTCTTTGTTACTCTCACGGGGATCCACAATGGTCCATTCCACATCCCCGTAATCCACCTGCTGTACAGAAACTCCGATGACGCCCCAGGTGTTCCCTTTACCGGGCGCGGGATTCAGCGCCAGACTATACGCGTTATGATGAATCCCCGCAATCCATTCATTGTCGCTTGCTGACATATGAATATGGCCTTTCATATAAGCCATGTTCGCGGGATTAAAAAACAGAGAGCTGGATCCCATTTCAAGGCTATTGACAGCACCAGCCATAGCGGCTGCGCGGGCATCCGAAATCACACTCAAAAACTGAAATCCGGTCTGGGCAATTTTATTATTTTCCGCGGCCATTGTCTGGACAGCAACCCCTGTAATCATGGTCGCGACGAAATAGAGAATTAATATCTTCTTCATATCTATTTTCCCGTCTTTAATTGATTTGTCTTATTTATCGAATCACAATAAACTTCTTGGTGACCGCGTCGCCTTTTCGAAGCTTGACCTGTTTTGTTTCCTCATCAATCACATTTTCGGTCACTTCAATATAGGCAATATATAATCCGCTGACAATAATCTGATTCGAAGAAGTCGTGCAATTCCAGAGTTCATCGCCGCTGCCATCCACATGGTCAATGGTATTGACCAGATCCCCGCGTTCGGTATAAATTAAAATTTTACATTTGGGCGGTAATCCGAAAAAGGCGATACGATCGTCTGCATTTTCAAACTGGATGGCCCGCGCTCGAATATGAAACGGATTGGGAACCACACGGATAGAATCCAGCCTATTTTTCGCCTGTCGGCGCAGATAAGCAGGTGCATTCGTCAGTGTATAATATTTACTGCTGACCAGGGGAACACCGGATTCAATATCATTGGTGGAGCCGTCGTCCTTGGTTTGAATATAATAATAATAATCAACAGCCCTTTGCGCGGTCAGATCTTCGAATCTGTGCTCCACATCTGAAGCGTCACATGAAAATATTTCCGTATAAAAGGTATCCACCCGTCCGATGGCCCGGAAAATCTGATAACCATCGAAATTGGGCCATGTGGTGGCATTGTCTTCCCAGGTAAGAATAATCCGGTCACCTCCCGACTGAACTTCAAACTTGGCTGGCGGGGGGGGCGGTAACGGAATGTTATAATCACTTTTGTAATTGTTAATCGCCCTTCTGTAGGATTCCAAAATTGAATCCTCAGCAGTCCATACCCACGCTTTTTTGTACGCATTCCGGTCCGTTGTCATGCTGCCGTCCGGTAATTCATACTGATCCACATCTTTGTACCACTGGCTGCCGACTTCAAGACTTTTTTCGCGGTCCAGGCCATCCACGGCTTCAGCAAACACAATACGCACACTGTCACCCACGGCCAGATCATAGGGTCCGTATCCGATGCTCTGTATGTATCCGCCTGCATCGTCTCCATACTGATCCGCAAAATCATCTCCGACCTGTATCCGGTGATCGCCATCAGCCGGATGGCCGGCTGACATGGCATTGTATTGATCGGCCATGATGGTTTCATTGTACGAATCGATCTGTGAGGTAATGTTGGCATCCGATCCCAGATACGGGGTTGAATTAGGCTGATAGGGATCGTCTGTGTGATCTTGGGGACTTTTATCAGCATGGATAGTCACTGCGCCTATAAATGCCGGTGCTCCCAATGCTGAACTTCGATCAGCTCTGGGACAGCCCCAGTCTTCTTCATAAGTCAGGCCTGACGCCGAATGCGGGCCGTAATACGCATTGTATCCCCGCATCTCAAAATCACTCGCATGAGGATCCTGTCCAAACACATCATTGACAGTATTCCGGCCCCAGCCGATGTTACCGGCGCGCCACCCGGTAAACCGGGTCGCCTCCCAACCGGGGGCATGGCGCCACAACAGATTCATATACACCCCGGTTAAATCCTGAGGTGCCTCGGTACCCTCCGCATCGATGACGCCTGTGTTTTCCAGCAGATATTCAACGATGAAATAATTATCATGATACTGCTGGCTGAACGCCATTATCTTTCGTGTCACAGTGATACCGATATTCGTGTGAAGTACGCTTACGATCATTCTGTCTGCGGGTAAATTCGTATCCACAGTATCAACCACATCATTGAGATAATTTTCTGTAGCCACCTCCCCGTCAACCACCACAATCGGTGAAAGAAACCGTCCGGCCATCTTGAAAGTACCCGGTTCCGGCATAAAATTGGTCAGCATATTCGCAAACCGGGGACCTGTCTGTACAACTTTGTAAGCATAGGTTTTTCCTGAAACCGGATCTTTAAAATCCGTGGTTCCCAGCCACATGCCTTTGGAAATATTCCTGTCCGAATTCTGGTAGAGGGCCTGCCAATACATGTTGTCTGTCTGATCCTCGGCCTGACAGCAAGCCCGGCCCCTTCGCCCGTATTCGACCTCAGCACCGCAGCTGCTGAACCATGTATGCAGTTCGCCCACTCTCAGCCATCGTAATTCCTGCGCACCGATCACCTCCTGGGCAAACATCGAATGACTTCCGGCCATTAAAAGAAAAAGGCACGGAATCATCATTCGATCCGCCATCGATTTTATTTTCTTATATATGTTCATAGTAGCTCCTATTATGATTCATAATAATGATGGGGATTAATCCAGGTTAAAGCTCAACTTCACGCCGAAGAATAACTGCCGTGGATTCAAGAAATTAAAAGAAGTCTGATTTGGCATATCAATATACGATTTATCCTCAAGAATTTTATCTATCCGTTCCTGATGAACAACCACCCAGGCATCATCCCTATACTCAAGATACTGGCCGCATTCCTGTCCGTAATAAATCAGGTCTTCCTGCGGATTGGGTTCTTCCATAGCATTGGCCCTGATTTCAATAGGCGTGAATTCGACGCCTTTTTTACGATAATCACCGGGTCTATCATCCCCGACAATATTGTCCCAGTCTTCGTTATCGGGTAAATGCAGGGATTCCATATAACGCTGGTAATCAAAAAAGTCGTAGAAACCGCATCCGGAAAGCGTTTTTGAATTGAAAAGATTTTCAACATCCATAAATAATGTGAGTGTCAGTTTTTTCAAAGGAATGGTCTTGTTGATACGAAGTGTAAAGTCATGCTTGCTCCTGACCTGAACATTGTCATAGATATCCAGCTGGTTGTAAGGATTCCAGGTGATCCAGTCTCCGGCTTTCCAGTTATAAATCGTGTTCAATGTCCAGTTATTCACAAGGGATCCTAGTAATTGCTTTCCGAAATCAGGAGGCGTACGGAAAACAAGGCTGACCCGGGCATAGGGCTGGGGCAGAGGTTTCCCCTGATAAAGATTTCGTGTCTGTTCATTATAAATACGCTGCTCGGATGGGTTTTCGAAAACATTTCGGGTACCGAAAAATCCATAGGTGTTCACCTGGTACGTGTAATTGGCAAATCCAGTGAACCAGCGACCGCTCTGTTTTCTCAGAGTCAGCTCGAATCCGCGGATATCTTCGTAACTGTTGTTGTTGTTGGCCGCATAAATAACCGAACCGTCTGCACTGGTATAATTTGTAAACGCCTGCTGATTACTGACATCATGATAAAAAGCAGCAGCCTGAACCAGCAGGGTATTGAAAAGGATGTGATCATACCCCAGTTCATAGGCGACAGTCTTTGCCATCTCCAGATTGGGATTGCCGTAGTTTTGCATACCGCCGGTCACTGTCCGGCTGATTCGCAGCAATTCTTCATACGTTGGCAGCTGTTTGAAGTGTCCGTAATTAAAAAACAGCTTCGAATTGTCCGTGATGGGGTGAGAAATACCCAACCTGGGACTTAAGGACCATTTTGTTTCCGACTTGACTGCTTTATAGTCATTGGAAGGTTCATACCGGTTGGATAAATAGTCTTTGTCAAATGGATTATCACTCACATCCACCCATTCCGCATTGGCATTGCTGAAATCAAGACGCAGCCCCAGATTCAGGACAAATCCCTGTGCTTCCATTTTGTCCTGCAGATAAAAAGCGCCCTGAAAGGGAAAATTGTGCTCCCGGTTGAATATAACCTTGCTTGTAAAGTTATTGACCTGGCCCCAGTCCAGTTTCAAATCATGATAGGCCATTTCAAATCCCGCCTTGATCATATTACTGCGGTTGATCTGGCTGGTCAGATCAAAATTCAACTTAAGGGAAGATATCTCGCTTGAATCCCGGGCCTCACCGGTATGACCTCCGGAAAAGGGTTCTGACCCGCCAAGCGCATTTTTAGATTCCGGGCTCCAGCCAAAGGGTGATTCATCGACGAAATAACCGGATACAATCTCATTGTTCTTGGTATAATCTCTTTCATCAATAGGGCCGGTTTTATATTTTCTCGAAATATGTTCGAGAGTCAGGTCGTAATACGTATTTGGATTCAGCGTATGTGTCAACTTGGCGCCAATCGATTGGTGACTCACTTTGGCGTTATTGTACCATCCATCCGAGAAGACACGGCCTTCGCGTCTTTCGGCAGTGGCCTTGGCGATCTCTTCGGGAGTCCTGATAAAACTCGTAGGCGTCCAGAGAATATAGGGCCGGTTGTCATTGGGGCCGAATTCGTTTGTGATAAAGACTTCATCACCATCATTAATGGCCACATTGTAATTCTCTCCCATAAGGCCCGTCACTGTCAGTTTCATGGATGAACTGATATCCGAAACCAGCTGCAGACTGTGATTGACGCTTAAATAGTCGTCCCGCGTAAGAGGAATCAGCAGCATTTCACGCTCCCGCTGATAACTGGCAAAAAAACGCAGGTTGCCCAGAGGCTTTCCGATAATGGGTATCGGGCCGCCGATTCCGACATCAATATTGTAATCAGGCTGATCATTGACCGGGATTCGGCGATGTTCCCAGGTATATACCTTTTGAGCTCCGACAGGAGACAGGTCATTATCAGGATTATTATCTGTGATTAACCCCTCCGAAATCTTATTCCATCCGACGAATGTGGGATACTGCCGGCGCGTGTATTCATCCCAGTCCCCGTTCTGCGTTCCTGTCCAGCAGACGTCATCATCCAAATAGGGCCTGTTCCACATGGAATTCGGATCGAACGGCGAGATGCCGAAATGCTTGGCCGCGGGCGGACTGTATTTGGTGCTGATGGCTCCATGATAGGCACTTTTACTCCCCTCTTTGGTCACCACATTAATAATCCCGGTGCGGACCTGACCATACTCTGCGTTAAATCCACCCCTTTCCACAGAAATTTCCTGGATGGCATTGATCGCAATACCGGTAATGGGCTGGTTGTTTCTCGGATCACGCATAGTGAACCCGTCGATTCGAAAAAGTGCCTGATTCGCATCGCCACCACGAATGATCAATCCGTCTTCCACACCTGCCTGCAGTTCGACCATTTCATCAACATTATCGATCGACATTTCAGCCACTTCCTGAGTGGAAAATGCGGCCACGCTCGTTGCCACGTCCTTTTTCACAATATTTTTATTTCCATAAATAGTGACGGTTTCTCCCTGCAGGGTCTCCATACTCAGTTCAAAATTGATATTGGTCGTCTGATCGATGCGAACGCGCGCTTCAGTCACTGTTGCCTGTGAGTAACCGATAACAGACGCTGATACTGTATGAATTCCGGGAGGCACCTGCAGAATGGTATAAAAACCATCGATGTCCGAAGCAGCTCCTAAACCCGAGCCTGCAACCATGACATTCGCACCGGGCAAAGGATCCCCCGTGGTTTGATCAACCACACGTCCGGTAATTTTCCCTGTTGTTCCCGCATATATATTCATTGATAATATCAATAGAATCAGCGAAAACAACACAATACTCATGTGTTTTTGGTTCATACGGTTGCCCTCCTAACCCTTTGTTTCTTTTTGAATTGTTGATTCTCTGACAATAAGTTCTGTCTTAAGAATATATTTTTTTAACTGATAGTGTCTCTCTTTTTCCTGAATGAGATTATGCAGTACCCGCATTGCTTCCTGTCCGATCTCGTATGTTGGCTGTCTTACCGAGGTTAATGGCGGATCTAACAGGGAGGCCATTTTACTGTCACTGAAACCAGCCAATGCCACATCACATGGAATTCGAAGCCGATGTTCTTTTAAGCGCTGAAAAACACCATAGGCCACAGGATCCGTTACAGCAAAAATTGCATCAAACCGGTTACATTGATTGACCAGCGAATCATATCCCGTCAAGCCATCCTCTTCGTTCACTCCGCCAAAAACAACCAGTGAATCATCATAAGGAATCCCTCCTTGCTGCAGTGCGTCCTGATATCCCTTCATCCGCTCGGAGGCAATACTTAAAAATTGCGGACCGGCCACATGCGCGATTCGACGATATCCGCTTTCAATAAGGTGGGTTACCAATTTAAAAGCCCCGTCCCGGTCATCCACAACCACCTGGCTCACAGGAATTTTATCGCATCCCCGGTCAAAAAAAACAATAGGAATATCCTTGTCAATCAATTGAAAAAAATGATCATAATTTTCTGTTGTTTTTGATATGGATACCAGAATTCCCGCAGCCCGCTGGGCCATAACCGCTTTCACATTCAATACTTCACGTTCATAATTTTCATTGGACTGGAAAATCATAACCGCATATCCGGCATTATAAGCCACATCGGCAATACCACTCATCACGGTTGCAAAAAAATCATGTTTTACCTGGGGAACAATTACACCAATCAGATTGGACCGATTTCTTTTCAGACTTTGAGCAATGGCATTGGGCTGATAATCGAGCTCATTGGCAATGTCCATCACTTTACGCTTGGTTTCCGCGCTGATATCCGGATGGTTGCGTAAAGCCCTGGAAACTGTGGACACCGAAATATTCAGGCGTAATGCAATATCTTTTATCGTGATCATAGGTGAAAGTGAATATGGTGTTGCAAACGTTACCGAAAACGTTACCGAAAACGTTTGTAATATAAAAAATAAAATTTGAATGTCAAGAAAAAAATAACAGATTCAGGTTTTTATTGAACACTGTATACTCATTAATCCCATAAAAAAATCCTGACAGAACAAAATATTCTATCAGGATTATCAAAATGAACTGACCATCATATTCAATAATAAAATCTATTGATCATTTCATATTATCTTTACTCCCGAACAACAACGTATCCGCATCAGTAAAATGTGGAAAACCGGGAACGGCCACCGGATAGGGCATGCCCGGACGCAAGACAAAAAGAGGCACTTCATTTAAATCAAATTGTGTGAGATTTTCTTCGTAAATTTCAATTTTACTGGCATATTTCTGATTGAGTTGAACCAGATATTCATTAATCGCGCGCGGACCGTAATAAGTATAATCCTTTTTTTGAAGTTCACTGACATTGATTTCCTTCAGATATTGATTAATCCGGTGCTGTGCCAGATAGCTGGTCTCCCACCATTGACTGCACAACTTTACTTCTGGATGCTTGTCCAACCCGCGTCGATACGCCTCCTTGTTTAAATAATGGTCTGCGATCAGATCCGCAATGGCCTGCTTGAAATAATGGGGAAATTGGCTGGGAAGGAATTTCCTTTTCCTATAAACGAGCGGATGAGACATAATCGCCTGCTTGAAATCGCCCACAGTCCAGGTTTCACCGTTCAGACGGAAAAAAGGTCGGTCAAGCATTGAATCAAGTTTTTCAGGCGTATCTGATATCAGTTGTGTATCGGGTTCAATTTCTTGGGGCGGTGGGATATCTCCGTTCCGTGAATCACGCTGCTCTTCCATATACCATTCGACAATTTGACCGAACACCTCTTTCTCGAACCGCATTTCTTTCCCCTGCATCAGCGTGTTCTTATAATTATGCCAGATGTCCTTGGCTTTGAGGTCTGTCAGCTTTTCGCGGATTTCATGCATCCGCATTTGTGTATCTTCCGGACCGATAACCGGCTCTGTCCTAAAATCCAGCACCCGCATCATAATCCATTGTTCTGTACCGATACGCAGCGGCCCCATAATCTCACCGGCACGATGCTCCCGATTGTATAAAGACTTATGGATCTCGTCATTTTCCGGATCCCGCCATTTGACCGTTTGCCGACCTGATTCACCCTGCGTCTTTAAATACTCGAACATATCCGATAAAGTGGTTTGACCGGTGCTCAGTTGCAATTCCACCTGCTCGACAATTTCAGGACGATTAATCGTAAAAAATTCGAGATCATAAACCCTCTGCGACAGGGTGTATGTCTTTTTTATCTCCTCATCTTTCAGGCGAACCTGTTTCACCGCGGTTTCCCGGTAAAGCTGTTCACGCATGGCCTGTTCGCGAATCCCCTGGATATGCGCCTGAAACACAGGACTTTTTGCCAGTTCACATGTATCGCCGGCTTCGAGTGCCAGTAATTGTTCGGCAATCAGATTGTTTAAAGCCGCATTGACGGTTTTGATACTGCCAGGACGGGGCGTCAATTTTGTACGATATCTGAATTCTTCCGCTGTTATTTTTTTGGAACCAATTTTGGCAATAACGGATGGCTGTTTCGGTTTATCTTCTTTCCTTATACAATATAATTGCAGCAGAAGCAAACAAAACATGAAGATTCTGGCTTTAATATTGAATCGTTTTCTTATAACCATTCGAAACATCAATTGTATACCAATATATCATACCTTGCCCATCAAAAATATCATTCCCGGATTAAATTTCTGTAAGCCATAAATCGAGTCGGTCTTTATTCTGAAATATAAACCAGAATTTTGATTTTTCAACACAGATCTCAACGATCGGATCCAATACTGTTTTAATTTGTTCAGCGGCTTTTACAGAAGAACTCCCCGGAAAATGATAAATACATTTATTCTTTTTATCATATTTGCCTTTTGTTATTTGTTTCAGTGTGATATTCGCGTTATATTCTTTCAGCTTTTCCTGGATGCTGTTGACATTTTGCTCGCAATCCTTTGTATAATGGATGATTATTTCTGATCCGGAGATATTTTGGGTACCCGCTGCCGGTTTCTTTTTGGATATCTGTGGCCGTTTGACTATCACAGGTGACGATTCCTCGCTCCGCACAATCTGAGCTTCCTCTTTCAACGAGGCATTTTCTTTTGAAATCTCATCGATTTGACTTAAAAGCTGATCTTTTTCCTTATCCAAATCACCAAGTTTTTCTGAACATTCCGTCAATTCTTTCGTTTTGCTTTTCAGTTTTTTATCACAGATATTGATATTCCCCTGGCATTTCTTTAACTCCTTCTGAACGGACTGATTCGCTACCATTAGTTTTTCATTACGATTTTTTTCCAATTCATATTGTTCTTTCACTTTTTTATATTGTTTCTCATTCTCCAGTTTTTGCTGCTCAAGTTCCGATTGAAGTTTTGTATTCTCAGTAAGCATTTCATTTTGTTTCTTGACATAGTTGGGCTTTATCAACAGCAACCAGCCGGCCACACATAAAACTGCAACGATGGCACCTGTCATCAAGGCTGAAACGAGCGATCGCTTTTTATCGCTATTGACCTGATTTGCATTCATTGTTGACCTCCGTTTTAGTGAACTTGCTTCTTTTTATGCAATCATTTTAATATACACCATTCATCACATATGTGCAACATGTAAAAAATCATTGGAACCGGCACATTAAAATGCCATGGTGACTGTAAATTTTTGAATATTCTTCAGAATGCCAAATTGCTGATAAGCATAATCAAGTTTTATTTCACCATAGCTTGCGATTTTGGTGTTCAATCCACATCCCATTGCCAGCCCCTCTTCGCTTTCACCAGCAAACAGGGTTTTATACCCTGTCCGCAATGCGATCATCCTGTATAAGATACATTCCATTCCGATATTCACGTACTCGACATCATCGTTGGGATGCATCGCATCCATGGCCAATTTAAGACTTGACTCATCGCTCCATTTCAGCACATCCATACTCATCCCCACCCGGAACATCAGGGGCATATCAAATGCATTGGTTTCCATATTGGACGGAATATTGGGATTATTCCCGCCAATAGAAGGATCCGGATCTGTCTGAATCAACATGTCACGGCCGCTCATCCGCATCTTCGTGCCGTAATTGGAGATGCTCATACCGATCATCAAACCATTGAACTGTGTTTGAAATAAAGTCCCCACATCCAGGGCCACACCATTGGCTGAAGAATGGTAAATTCTTTCACTGACATATTTTATATTCCCGCCGATAGCGAACCGGTCGGTCAGCTTTCTCGCATAGGAGAGTGCAAACGCGTAACTGCCGGCACTGAACATTTCACCTGTTCCCATGGGATTTTCAATCGTTGTTTTCTCCATCTCATCCATGGTTAAAAAGGTGGCCGATGCGCCCACCGTGCCAATCCCCGGGAGGGGAAGCGCAAGCGCCGCATAATTAAATGTGATATCCGCCAGCCATTTCGTATGACTGAACATGGCCTGGGTTGAATGCAACTGCGTGAGTCCGGCAGGATTCCAATAAACCGCCGTGGGATCATCGCTCACAGTGACAAAAGCGGATCCCATGGACACGGCTCGTGCCCCCACATCAATATTTAAAAAACCAGCCGCAGTTGTTCCCTTTTTGGTAATATTCTGGGAATATACCGAAAATACGGCCAGCATCAGAATGAGCCCGATGATAATCGTCTTTTTCATTCCTTGTCTCCTTTATCTTGAAGTGATAACCTGGCAGCAATGATGATCAATCATTGCTGCCACGCTCACTATTTGATCACCGCAAATTTACTTATTTTATTTCCGACCTTGCCGGCATCTACATGATAGATATATATCCCGTAGGCAATGTCGAGACCTTCCTCTGATTTCATATCCCAGATCACCGTACCGCTGGCAGTTCCTGAATCATGTTCCAGGGTTCGAATCAACTGACCACGAATATTGAATATTCGAAGCGTACACTGGTCCGGCAGATTGATAAAGTGTAATTCCCGCGGTCCCCGTCCATTCGCATAAGTATTCGGTGGTTCCCAGCTGTTGCTGACAATATAGGGATTTGGAACAACACGGATATCATTGAGATCGTTCTTGGCCTCTTCCTGATCGACGGAAGGGTTTTGCATCGTGAATACAAATACATCATTGGCAAGAAACGGCTTGTTCACCCGAATGAATGCTGTATCTCCGCCTTGAGGCTGCAGTGTGTCAACCGCTTGCGAGACCATCTTGATCTCGTATTGGGTTAGAGTATCTTCGCTTAAAATCCAGATCTCATCGCTGTACAGTCTGCCTTTCGGATTTGTCGCAAAGGTAAAATACCCTGCCAGTGAATCGGCCGCCGAATCCCGCTCACGATAGGCGAACTTCATGTAGCATTCATCAGTTTTGTTCCATACCTTGAAATTCACTTTAACCACTTCATCAAAATTTCTCTCCTCAGGGAGAGCCACAGAGCTGTCGACACCCAATGTATCGAAGAAAATAATATCAAAATCAGCCACGACAGCAGAATCTCCGGCATCCACATCCAGCGGCCAGATACCTGCACGGCTCCAACCAATCTTGTTTTCATTTTCAGCCGCCAGATCGTAAACGTTATGGAAATGGAGCCGAAAACCTTCGGTGATGTCAAGTTCCACATCTTCATGGAAATCCGGGCTGTTATCGAAAAGCGTATCACCCGTGGAAGTATTCTCCAGAGTAAAACCGGTGGTGGCATAACGCAGAACAGCCCCTGAATCCTCAAATGCTTCCTGGAATGTGACACGATATTTGTCGCCTGCTTGAATTGAATCCGGGTACATAATTTCAATGGATATGTAGCCCTCTGTTTTAGACCCTTCCAACTTTTCGATGTTGCCCGGATTGGCAGGCCGATACCCGGCCACCGGCGCCTCCGGCCGCACCCAGACCACATTGGGCCCGGCATCGATGCTTCCATCCTGGTTGACCGATACAAACCGGGCGCATGTGGTGGGCGCAATCAGCAGAGAATCCGAACCATGATCATAAGAAACCACCGCGTAATAATAGGTAAATCCGTTTGTTACGGTTGTATCTATGTAAGAGTGCACCAGCCCCAGATTTTCACCCAGCCAGAAATGAACACCTTTCAGGGGCACCTTGGCGTATCCTTCATAGTCGTTTTCGATATCGAATTGAACCATCGGCCATTGGAAATAAGGCGACGTGGACTCGATGCCTTTTCCGTCCGTGATGGATCGCATGTCGCTGAACGAAGGATCCGTGGAACGGTAGATCCGATACCCTTCAAAGTCCCATCCCGTGACCGGGTCTTTGTTGGTCAAATCAGTGGTATCCTCCGCTGCGTCATCCCACATCAGTTTAACATACCCGTCACCGGCCACAGCTGTAACTGTCGGTGTTTTGGGCGCCTGAGAAAACTTGTAATTTTCACCGTAGGCGGTAGCAACCCAGTCCGTATTTTCATCGAAATCATCAAGGTTCTCTCCACAGATAAATGCCATGGAAAAGCGCTGGATCTGTCCCGTTTTCATGGGAAAATATCCGGAGCCGTAAAGAAGCTCAACGTTTGTATGCTGCAGGAGATTATCAAAAAATCCGGGTTTGATGTTTTCCCAGACGATATCGTCATCATATTGGGGAATCGTCGGCCAGTTATACAAGGTGAAACTCGTCAGCCCCAGCATATCGGTTTCATCGATATCCGTAGCATCGAAATGGGGTTCGCCCGGCGTTTCTTTCATATCTCCTTCACCGGTGTCGGCTTTATCCGGTGTGGGAGCTTTGGATCCGTCCTGGCCCACATCATCATCTGTAATCAGATTCCAGTCGCCGTCATTGTCGATCCCGTCGTCCCGGCGTTCATCGATGAGCAGGTTGTCTTTTCCGATATCGTTAAGGTAATCAATGCTCTTGAGGCCGGTATACAGATAGGTCATTGTCTGATCGTCTCCTGTTCCGATCGCTTCTCCGTTGCTTTCGTCGATCAGGCCGTTAAGATTGTCATCGATCAGGTTGTGAGGAATCTCACGGACCGTATCGCCAGCCGCAAATTCCAGAGTTCGATCCTGGTATTGAACGATCAGGGGTTCGTCTGATATGGTGGCAAACGTTCGCTCAAATGTTATATAATCGATCTTGACCACACGCTGCCCGGATTCAAGAATAGTTTCCGCAAACATGTCCGTGGTGATCACAACTCCCGGGCCATCCTGGCCGTCACCGTCATTGTCGATGCCGTCATAATGATTCCCAGGGCTCTCCAGAAATGCCGCGCCGAAATAGCCCACCGGTTCCCATCCTCCGTATCCGACACCGTTGTCATCATACATGTAGGCGACATCCTTCTCTTTCACATAAGCACCGCTGTCATCACCTGTATCATTACCTGTAAATGTATTGCCCAGGTCATTACCGATCTTGTATCCGAAGACCACTTTATCATAATCGTGGGTGCCGATGTTCTCCAGATCGAACAGGCAGAACAGCACATCTTCCACCAGGGCATTCGACCATTGAAATCCCCGGACTTTCATGCGGATCCCCAGCCCCCCCCGCAGCGTATCTGTGGAATCCGGATGAAAACTAAACTCCTGATTGGCATAATCATCCGCATAAAAAAAGCTCTCTTCATCCGCATTGAACTGGTTTCTGCCGAAATAACCGTTCCAGCCTGCCTGATTGGGATTTTTATCCGCAAGGTTCTGTTCATCGTCGATGCGCCAGCCCGGATCATCCGGCTCATCCGATTTATCCGGCCAGGATGCCGGCCAGGACCAGGGCCACTTGGACATGGCCACCTTGTCATACATGGGGCTTGAAAACCCCCTCAGGGGCAGAAAGGTCCACCATTCACCATGGGGGCCTGTGTCTCCGGTAGAATACTGGATATTGGCGCTCTGTACCGTGCTGACGATATGCACCTTGTTGCCCTTCAAATCGATCACCTCACTGCCCACAAACACATTTCCGTCCACCAGATACAAATGACCGCTGTTGATGGGCCATTCTCCGCCGATATCCGGAGGATAATCAATTTGACCGAATGTACCGTCATTATAAAAGGTGGTTCGGAATTGATTGCCTGCATGCAAACCGCTTTTGTGCTCCGAAGCGTCGCCGTGCAGTATTTTCATCTCGGATTGTGCCAGAAGCACACCCGTGCCCAGCAATCCTGTGACAATTAAAATAATTAAAATACGCTTCATATTTATCTCCTTCGCTCTTCCTTAAAATCCCAGGGAAAATCCGACCTGAATCTGGCGCGGGGCTGTATACCACTCCGGCCGCACAACATAGCTGTTGAGAGAACCGACCCGGTTTGGATCATAGGGAATTTCATCGGGCCGTACAGTTGTTGTATATTCGGCTGTGCCGGTATCAGCGTAAACAGTGGTTTCATCCCGGCTATCAAACAGATTATAGATATTCATGAATAGATTTATATGAATACCGGAAAGTTTGATGCGCTTTTTCAGGTACAAATCAACACTCTTCTGATTCGGCAGCCGGGCGCTGTTTTCTTTTAAACCGATATTTGAGGCGGGCCCCGTTCTTTCACCCTGCGCAAACTGGGGTGTAAAGGGCCGGCCGGTCCAGTATCGTCCGATCAGTGAAGCGGTCCAGGTGCCGAAGTGTGTGACAATCCGGCCGTTCAATGTATGATTCTGGTCCCAGTCTAACGGAACGATGTTTTTAATGGGCTCCTGATTGGCCTGAATCGCAGTGAAAGCATCGTCGGGATTGGAATATGTTCCTTCTGCTATCTGGAATGAATAATCCAGACCCGCTGAAAAATGATAGGAATAGCGTTTTTCGAGTTTGATTGTGACACCCCGGACATTGGCGTATTCTTTGTTTTCATACTGGGAATATTTCACGGAAGGACCATAGTCCGTGATGATCAGCGGACTTGTGCCTACCCAGTCCCGGATGTCTTTATAAAACAAGGTCACATCCACCCCGATATCTGTGGTAAGCTGCTGCTGCAGACCGATTTCATACTGCACAGTCCGTTCCGGTCTCAGCGCCGGATTGCCGAAAATGACATCCGCTCCTGATTCGGAGAGCTTGAAATACGGATTGGAATACAGCCTCTGAAAATCGGGAATCTGGAAAAAATGTCCGTATGAAAAATGAATCACGCCCCGATCCGTAATGGGGTAGGCAATGCCCAGACGCGGGCTGATCGCATAACTCACCTCGGTTTCTTCGAGCATAAATGCTTTCCGTTCTTCCGGCGTGTATTCCTTGCCCTCGTAACTCTTATAATGAGCCTGCCGCTGGGCTTCGGTCGCATCTTCTGGCGGATCCACCCAGTCCTTGTAAATATTTTCTTCATTAAATGGCATATAAATATTGGGATCGTGGGGATCCACCGGCACCAGCGTGTTGGCATCGAAATAATCGAACCGGACACCGATATTGAGATTGATTTCCTTAAGCTCGATTTTATCCTGGATATAGGCAGAAAACTCAATGGGTTTTCGATTATACTTGTGATGAAATATGGTGCTGGTTTCCGGAATCATCGGTTCATAAGGATCAATGGGTTTACCGCTGGTGTCGAGTTTTTCCTTAAGATTGAACTGATTAAGGGTCATCTCATGGAGACGGGCTTCCACACCGGCCTTCAACTGATGGGCCTTATGCATCTGGCTGGTTAAATCCAGTTTGGCGATCCAGTAGCCGGAAGTCCGTTTGAAATGTTCTGCTCCGTTGGTTGAGCTCATGCCCGAATTCAGATAACTGTTCGCTGCGGGTGCCCCGAGGGAATCCTGATGCACATATCCCATCGAACCGTCCGGATCAACAATATAATGATAGCTCAGCCCGTTATCCTTGATTTTATCCCATTGCGCCTGTGCATCTTCGTCATCCTCATCAAAAATAAAGGCATTGATATTTTTGGATGTATCTTCGTACACACTCACCAGATAATCGCAGGAAGCCAGGGGATCCTCCAGAACATGATGCTCATACTCATTATCGAAACGGGTAAATCGAAGTTCGTAAAAAGTATTCTGGGAGAGCACATGATTCCAGGCAACAATATGTGTCAGTCCGCTGCCCTTTTGCTTGGGCAGACCGTCCGGATTATACCGAAAACTGCGCAGTTCCAGGCCCGGATTGGCCCTTTCATTTTCCCATTGATTGTAGAACACATTATAACTCAATTTGATACTGGGATTGATCCGCCAGGTTAATTTACCCTGGCCGGATATCCGCCAGTAAGGATTCATGGGAACAATGGTGGAATCGGAAGGATATCCCTGAGGAATAAACCACCGGCTGCCGTAAACCCAGTTTTCCGTGGATTGATAGCGGGCGTTGGTAAAAAACGTCAGCCTGTCACCGAACAGGGGCACAGGACCGCTGAGATTAAACTCCGTATTATAAACCGGATTGAAATCGGCGAGCGGATTCTTTTTAATTCCGACTGCTCTCAATCCGCTGGCTTTATCAGGATCTTCAACCACTTTCAAACCGGTCAGTACATGCCACTCATCTCCATTGCTGACATAATCTCCGACATAAGCCATAAAATCGCCGGTGTACTTTTTTCCGCCCTCTTTTGTAATCACATTGACAATCCCCGACATGGCCTGGCCGTACTCGGCGTTATACGTACCGCTCACCACCTGTAACTCCTGAATGGCGGCATTTTCCACGGTAACACCCATTCCCCCCGAATACTTATCGGTGGTGGCCACACCGTCAACCCAGTAAGCGACTTCACCGGAACGGCCGCCTCGGATATACATTTGTCCGTATTGACCTCGGACCACACCGGCCTGAATGGCCAGTACATCACTCATGTCGCTCACCGGCAGGGCTTCAATTTCTTCAGAAGATACCGAAGCCAGCGAGCTGGTCATGTCCGGTTTGACCAGAGGGCGTTCAGCCACAATGGTCACGGTTTCATCTGTCTCAACCACCGTTGGAGTCAATGAAAAATCCACCCGGCTGGTCTGGTCAATGGAAACACGTACCTGCTCTACGGCCACAGTTTTGTAACCCATCATCATGGCTTTCACTGTATAGGTTCCCGGCGGAATATTTAATATATTAAAGAATCCGTCGGCACCGGAAGCCGCTCCGAGAGAAGTGCCTTCAACAACGATATTGGCACCGATGAGCGCATCCTGTGTTTCCTGATCGAACACTTCACCGGAAATTTTCCCGGTGATGCCGGCATGCAGCAAGGTACCGCATATCAACAGACTGACCATTGCCGCATGAACAAACTGAAATCGTTTCTTCATACCAATTCCCCTCTTTAAATTTATTGTCCGTTTTTTATTCGATATAAAATTAAAACTTTGGATCTTATAGCTGATATCAAATACGTGCATAACAATATCATCCGATTCTTTGCATGGTATCGGTGATATCACCATGCCCATCTAAATAAACTGAATAAACTGGGCAAATATTTTTTTTCGTCATTGGCATAAAATATAGAAAGTGTATGATTAAAATAATCATTATTTAAGATAATATATAAATATACCATATAAAAACAAGAGTGAATAACTGTGAATTAACGGTTAAAAACAAGGAACCTGCTTTATTCAAAATTTTTAAGAATATGATCCCGAATAAATTCCCGAATAGCCTCTACCACTTCTGCACTATGTGTTCGCGCATTGGTTTCCAAATCCACGTATTTAATAATGGCCAGCTTTTCTGTCATACGCTTTAAATTCTCCGGTTCATGGAGCTTGTCGTGCGAACCGCCAATCAAAAGAACCGGAGCATCTATCGTTTTCAGTGCCTCCCATATCCGATATTTCGAAAATGCCTGGGCAGCTGATTTCAGTTTTTTGGGATCTGCACAATCTAAAGTGCGACAGTATTTTTCATATTGAGCCCAATCTTTTTTAACGTTTAAACGAAAATATTTTAAATGCCACTTGATCCAGGGCTTCAGTAAAAAATAAAAAGGAGGATAGAAGAGTGCAATGATGACTTTCCATAGAAATGGAATGCGAAATTCTGCATTGGGTGCCACCAAAGCCAGGCAGCAGGGTTTTGTCTTCAGGCGGGCATAGCAATCCATGATGACAGTGGCACCGAGAGAGCTGCCGAACAATAAATACTGATTGTCCTGCAAATCAAGTTGATCGACAGCCTGTACAATATCATCGCCAATAGCATAGACATCGAATTTGGCTCCTCTGGGCACCCTGGATGAAATTTTTTCGCGTGTCTCAATATAATACACAGGAAAGTCCCTTGTCATATCCCGCAGTACATGCTCCCACCCTTCGATGCGGGACACCCATCCGGCAACAAAAACCACCGCCGGAAATCCTTGTCTTCGGGAGGGCAAAAATGTCATCATGGTTAAAGAGACACCATTCGAAAGAGCGATCTGCTCATCGTGAATTTCACAGCCAGGCGCACAAAATTTTTTTAAATTTGCATTCATAATAAATCGGATATTATAAATATTTTTAAACACATCGGTTTTATGACTGAAATCTCGGAAATTGAATCAGAAATCGGGATCCTTTTTCGCAGTCAATCTTTAAATGGCCCTCTAACTGCTCTGTTAAGATACCCACCAGCTGCAGACCCAGACCTCTTTTTTTGAGGATCGCATCTTTATTGAATCCCAAGCCATCATCTGAAAATTTTAACGCATATTGCTGATCTGAAATGGAATGCAGACTGATTTTTACATGTCCACCCTTCTGTTCAGGAAACGCATACTTCAATGCATTTGTCATTAACTCATTCACAATCAATCCCAAAGGGATGGCAATATCAATGCTTAAATAAATATCCTGAATATCTATTTTCACTTCAACTTTTTCAGGTATTAAATAGGCACGCATCAACTCATGGACAATTGAACGAACATAACTGGAAAAATCAATTTCAGAAAAATTTTTTGATTTATACAACTTCTCATGGACCAATGCAATCGAATGGATTCGCTGACGGCTTTCTTTAAAAATTTTCAGTGCCTGTTTATCCCGAATGCTGGCTGACTGTAAATTCAGCAGACTCATGATAATTTGCAGGTTGTTCTTGACACGGTGGTGAATTTCTTTCAGCAGTGTTTCCTTTTCAATAAGAGAGGCCCGAATTTGCTGTTCGGCTGCTTTTCTTTGATCTTCAATATCTTTTCGCTCGATGGCATTTTGAATGATGCGGTGAATCATGGGCGTATAATCAATCCCCTTTATCAGATAATCTTGCGCGCCGGACTGAATGGCCTGAACACCAAGGACATCATTCTGATGGCCAGTTAAAACAATCACCGGAGTATGAGGACTGGCTTCAACCAGCATTTTTACGGAATCCAATCCATAACTGTCTGGAAGCTCCACATCCAGAAGAATAGCATCAAATTCATGCCGGCGGATCATATCCTTGCCTTCCTTGATGGTCCTGACCACATGAAGCGTCATAGGTACCGAACAACCAGACACCATTTCCCTGAACAGCTTAACATCACCCGGATTGTCTTCTATATAAAGAATATTCTTGATAACCGTCATAGGCATCTCCACCCAAATTTTTAACAGCCTGAACGCAGAAAATCCACGATAAAATATATAACAATCACTGAATTTTTTTTATTATTTATGACGTCGCCACCACTGCTTTCCAAATAAGCGGAACGAGTTCGTTCATTACATCTTTCTTGACAAGATACCCGAAAGCCCCGCTGGTCAAAGCTGCTTCCCTGTATTCTTCAATATCATACACAGAAACCAGGATAATTTTTAATCCCGGCATTCTTTCTTTCAGCGTCCTGGCAGCCTCCAATCCATTCATACCGGGCATGCTCACATCCAACAGCACAACATCAGCCCCCGAAGCCATTACCTCATTGATAATATGATTGGCATCCGGCGCTTCACCTGCAACAACAAGATTTTTCTCCTTATCAACGAGCGCTCGGACCCTGTCCCGAAAATCTGTGTTGTCATCAGTGATAAAAATCTTGATTTCTTCCATGGCAGTGCCTTTTTATAAATCCTTATATGTGACCATAAATTTTAACAGGAGCACTTCCCCTTTCTAAAGCCCGTCTGAAACAGACACATCCAACTCAATCGATTATCTCATGCCTGTCCATAAAAAAATCCGGTAATGCCAGAAGGACATGTAAAATCAACATCATCGTAATGGAAGCACAATTTTAACTGTTGTCCCTTTCTCTAACCGGGATCGTATATTCACAACTCCGTTTACAGCTGCCACACGCTCATGCATACCAACCAGACCAATTCCGCGCTGATCCGGTCCTCTGGCTTCAAATGCTTTCATATCGAATCCCCGACCGTTGTCCAGGATGCTTGCATACACGGCCTTATCGGAATGCTGAAGACGGATTGTCACGCGACTGGCGTTTGCATATTTGGCAATATTGGTCAATGCCTCCTGAATAATTCGGTATAAAATGGTCTCGTGTTCAACCGGAAGCCGCCTTTCCATCGCCTGTATCTGAAGACTCACCTTGATATCGTACCTTTTTGCAAATTGCTTGGTGTACCATTTTAAGGCCGGTGTCAAACCCAGATCGTCCAGAATACTGGGCCGCAGCTCGAGGGCAAGACGATGCATATCATCCATGAGGTTTTGAGTCAAATGATCCGTCTCATTTAAAAGGCGGGTGAACTGTTCCGATTTTGATCCAGCCAGGCTTTTCTGCAGTGTGGCAATATTCAATTTGATTGCAGTTAAAGCCTGACCCATTTCGTCATGAAGCTCTCTCGAAAGACGTTTCCGTTCTTCTTCCTGGGTTTTAATAAGCTGTCCGGATAAATATTGCAATGTTTTTCGATGCTCCTGGATCTCTTTTTCTGATTTTTTCTGCTCGGTAATGTCCCGGCAAACAGCCATAATCACCTTCTGACCATGAAGTGACAACTTGCTTAACATAATTTCAATCGGGCAATGTGATCCGTTCTTTCCTCGAATTTCTGATTCGAACCTTACATTTGCTTTTTGATCAAGCTGTTTCCAGAGGTTTTCAGGATCATCTCTCCTGACAGAATCGGGATCCATATCTGAAACACGCATTTTAAGGAATTCACGCTTGGTGTATCCCCACGCATCAAGCGCCCTCTGATTGGCATCCAGGAAACGCCCGTTCATATCATGCAAAATAATCATTGAAGACGTGTTTTCAAAAAGCATTCGAAATTTATTCTCACTTTCGCGAAGGGCTCGATCTGCTTCCATGCGTTCCGTAATATCCTCAATCACAGCTACCATGCCATCAAACCGGTTCTGCTCATTAATAAGCGGTTCGGCATTGACAGAAAGCAGTCGTCTGACGCCTTTCGGCCCGATGATGGCATGACGGACATCAGAAACCGATTTTTGAGTATTTTTTACAATGCAAAAGGGTAACTTTTCATCCGGGAAAGGCCTCCCCTCGGGATCTCTAATATTAAAGGTCTTATCATTGTACGTTCTTGAAGTCAGCTCTTTTTTACTTAATTTGAATAGTTTCTCAGCACATTGATTGGCAAAAGTAATCTTTCCTTTTGCATTGACCAAAGTGATCCCCACAGGACTCGTATCCATGATTTTCCGAAGCAAATTTTGTTCTGCAAGCAGTGCCTGCTCTGTACGCCTGCGCTCGGAGATATTACGACAAATGGACAAGGCAGTTGGCCGGCCCTTGTAATCGAATAACCTTGTGTGGCATTCAAATGGAATGGGGTTCCCCTTATTAGTGATAAATATCCGCTCAAAAAGGGATTCGCTTTTCTTGAAAATGATATCGGATTCACGTTCTACTCTTTTCTTGTCATCCTGTGAAATAATATCCATGGGTGTGCGATTTAATAATTCATTGCGCGTATATCCCAAAGTCCGGACAGCGCAGTCATTCACTTCAATAAAATGTTCCGGTACCCTTTCATCTGTATACTGGTGAATAAAGATAATATCATTGGCGCTGTTAAACAGCCGCCTGTATTTTTGCTCGTTTTCTGCAAGGGCAATTTCCATCCGTTTCTTGTCTGTAATGTCACTCGCAATAATCATGATTCCGGTCACTTTACCCTGATCATCCAAAACACGGTTGTACTGTGATAAAAACCACTTCTCCCCGGAACTCAGCAAACTTCGATCTTCATAGATCATCGGCCGGTCTGATTTCGCTACCTTTTTAATCCGTGACAAATAGATCGATGCTTCCTTTTCTTCGAACAGATCTTTTATATTCATTCCGCACAAATTCTCGGATTTTCCATTCATATTTCTGGCAGCTTGAGGATTAAACATGAGCAAATTGCCATTGATATCCCAATACCCGATACCCACGCCGGCATAATCAAGCAGCATCCGGTTACGGTTTTCACTTTCCCGGGCCGCCTGTTCAGATCTTCTGAGCTCTTCCTCTGTCTGTTTTCTTGCATCAATATCCACATGAAGTCCAAGAGCACGGAGCGGCTTGCCATTTTCATCCCTCTCAATCACCTTTCCCCAATTACGTATCCATTTATAGTGACCGGATTTGGTTTTCATCCGATGCTCGACATTAAACGTATCACACTGACTGCTTTCATGGGCCTCGGTTACTCCTTTGACCATCGCCCAATCATCAGGATGCACAATTGACTTCCAGAATATCCAATCATCCTTTATTTCTTCCGGTGAGTATCCCAGCATCTTTGCCCATCCATCACTTCGATATACTTTATTGTTACGAAAATCCTGATCCCATAATCCGACACCCGTGCATTCAAGTGCCAGAGAAAGTCTTTGTTCGCTCTCACGGAGTCTCTGCTCAATGTATTTTCGTTCTTCCACTTCCTGCTTTAAATCTTCCAGAAGGTTCAGGGCCGCATTGCGGCTTTTCTCCATTTCCCGGTAAGATTTTTTTTTCTTGAGACGATTCAATTCCGTGCGCAGATTCTGGATCTCCTGAATGAGCTGTGCTTTGGTTTTGCCTTGATCATTCATCTTGATACTCCACCTCTATTATGCGGACTGCACAACGACTTACTCTGTTTCTTTTGGCACCCGGTACTTTTTACACCTGCCTAATGAGCTGCTTAAGGCATTGACTTCCCGTTTCAGTTCGATCATTCGGTTTTCACGACCAACCATGACCCGGTTGAATTTTTCCAGCTCTTTCATCTTTTCATGCAACGCTTCTTCCGCCAGCTTGCGTTCGGTAATATCGATCAAAATCCCGATTAAAACCGGCTCGCTTTGATAATCGATAACGGTCGTGGAACAATCCACCCATTTCAGTTGGCCTTTTTTGGTTAATACTTTTATTTCATATCGGACGGGTTCATTGATGGCATGAAGCCTTTTTCGGGCACGGTTTTTCATAAATGCCTGCATGTCCGGATGCACCAGCTCCCAGAAAGGCCGGTTTTCAATATCTCCTTTTTGAAACTGGCCGATTTTCCGGCAGTACTGATTCATATAAACAACATAATTATCTTTGATCATTATAATACCGACCGGAGAATGCTCAGCAATGGCCTTGAATTTGGTTTCACTCTCTCTGAGTGCTTCCTCTACCTTTTTTCGTTCACTGATATTCTCGACAACCATCAGAATTCGATCGATATCTCCCTGTTCGTTGATAAGAGGTACAGTATGAGTCAGAAGATATTGACCGTTTATATTCAATTCGAAGGCGGTTTCTTTTCCACGGAATGTTTTTAAATATTCACTTTTCACAATCGGTGTGTATTTGCCAAACACATTTTCAATCAACTGCCCGGTGTAATCATCCGGATCCATTCCCTGCTTTTTAAATTCCTGTCCCGCAGCATAACCAATAGTTAAATCTCTGTTGATAATGGCAAGATAAGAATGGGGGTAATTGTCAGCAATTTTTTTCATCAGGGACTCGCTTTGAAGCAGGGCCTCTTCATATTCTTTCCGCTGGGTGATGTCCCGGACAAATTCGACCACGCCGGTTATTTTACCGGTATCCGGCTCAATAATCGGATAGCTGAACAGTTCAATCCATTTGACTGGCGAGCCGGAAGGACCCGGGACCACATTTAATTCTGTTTTTTTTGATTTGATGCATCGAAGCGAGGGGCAGGGATCGCAAGGCTGCTGCAGGCCCTGATAACAGTAATAACAGGATTTCCCCTCAAGGGGTTCGTTTTTAGCGTACCATTCACGCATCACATGATTGACCGAACGTATTGTCAAATCCGGATTCAAAATACTGACGCCATCCTGAATGCTTTCAAATACAGACATCATGAACTGTTCACTATCTTTGACTGCTTTCTCGGCTTTTTTACGGTCTGATACATCCCGGCTGAACTCTGTAAATCCCCGCACTTCATTGTCTTCAATGATTGGATAAAAGTGAATATCAAAATATCGCATCTCACCCTGCTTTTCAGGACAGGCGAACTCGACGTTGAACTTCTCACCGGCAAGCACCCGTTTATGCCATTCATCCCAGCATTTTCTGGTTTTTGCGTCCGTAACTTTTCTGTGAGGTTTCAGACCCGGCTGCATCTCAATTCCCATGATTTCACGAATAATCTGTATATAAGCTTCATTATACATGACGGGCATTCCCGCTTTGTCCGCGATCATAATACTTTCATCTGTATTTTCCAAAATCGCTTTCATCTGAATGTTTGCATGACGTAAATTCTGCTCGACCTGCCTTCGCTGGGTCACATCCCGTCCTACTGACTGAATTTCGCAAATTTTGCCCTTTTCATTAAAAATCGCCCGGTCGATCCACTGATGCCAGCGTATCTCACCATCCGGCATGATCCGACGATGCTCATCAATGGCTGCAGGATTCTCAGGAGTCAGTGTCCGGATTTTTGTTTTAATCCTCCCTAAATCCTCTTTATGAATCAAAGGGAAAAAACTTACTCCGATTAACTCATCATAAGTCTTGCCATAATATCGACAGTAAGCCCCGTTTACAAAGGTCCGCTTACCATTCGGCAGCCATCGTGTGATAAGTTCGGTCTGGTCCTCCACGATTGCACGATACCGTGACTCGCTCTGAATAAGCGCCTCTTCAATATTTTTACGTTCCGTAATATCCCGGCTGACGCCGATCACAGCAGTGACTTTGCCTCTATCATCCTTGATCGAACTTAAACCGACTGCCAGCCATAACATTCTGCCCTGAACCATCGTTTTTGTTTCAACGAGGATCGGTTTGCCGTCTCGAAAAACACTTTGAATGCTTTTTACATATTGTTCCGCCAATGTTTTGGGAAACAGCCTGTATATCGTCTCTCCTACAATGTTTTCATGTTCCCGATGTAAAAATTGAACGCCGGCCGGATTGACAGATATCACCTGATTGTCTTTATCTACCATAAAAACTGAATCGCTGATGTTCTCCACCAGGGCCCGATATTTTTGCTCACTCCCCTTCAGCTTATTTTCCGCCAGTTTGCGCTTGGTGATATCCCGGCTCGAACCAATAACTTCAGTAACATTGCCCGATTCATCTTTAATCGGACTCAGGCTGGCAACAATCCAGAATACATGATTATGCATTTTGGTTTCTCTCTCGACAATCAGCGGCTCTCCGGTATTAAAAACATGTCGGATGCTCGTCATATATTTTTCTGCCAGCGACTTTGGGTATATTTCGAGAAGGGACTTTCCGATAACGTCCTCGGGTGAACATTGGAGAAATTTTTCTGCCGCACGATTGATGGAAAGCACACAATTTTTCCGGTCGATTAAAAATACATAATCGGTCATATTTTCGACGAGGGCCCGGTATTTCTGCTCACTTTCTCTGAGCGCCTGTTCGACTGTTTTACGTTCGCTCACATCTCTTCCCACAGAAATCAGATATTGATTTTGGGTTTCAGGATCGTTGATACTTGTAACGCGGTATTCATACGGAATCCTGCGGTTGTCTTTGGTAATCAGAGACAATTCAATCAGGCCTTCTTTTTCAACGGCCAGCTGTTTAATAAACGAAATGGCCCTGTCAACATCTTTTTTACTGTAATAGGACACGGGCATCGGCAAATCCGCAATTTCTTCGGCTGTGTATCCCGATACATGTTCAAACCTTTTGTTCCAGCGAACCGCCTTCCCAGTTTTTGGATCGAATACAAAAAATGTATCTGTCTGGGCATCCAAAGCCATCTCCGTAAACGCCCGTTCCTGATTGAGTGCTTCTTCAGCCTTTTTTTGCTCGGTGATGTCATGAATCACACCCTCTAAAACGGGTCGGTCATCCTTCTTTTCTCCGATAAAAGCACCCCGGTCCCACACCCATTTCAGGTCCCCTTCTATCGTATGGATACGATATATCATTTCATAGGATCGATTTTCCAGAATCGATTGATCCACTTTGAATTGGATTTTCTCCAGATCTTCAGGATAAATGAGTTGATCAAAGGACAATCGGTAATTTTTAATCAGTTCAATGGGCTGATAACCTGTCACCCGGACACATCCGTTGCTAATGAATTCCATGGTCCATGTCTCATCATGGAGGCGTCGGTAAGCAATTCCCGGAATATTGTTCATTAAATTGGATAATGTACGTTCCCGGGTTTTCAGCATATCTTCGGCATATTTTCTTTTCTCTTCCAGTTCAAGACGATAAAGCGCAAAGGCCACATCATCCACCAATTCTTCAAACAGTGACTGCTCTTCTTTTTCATATACAAACACGGATGGAACCGCCACAGACATCACACCATATGTTTTTCCTCCATAGGCAAGGCACATACTGAACCGGCTGTACTGGCGATATTCTTTACGCAAAATGCAGTCATCACAATCTTTCTCTGTATCCGTAACATTGATTCTGTTTTTTACTTGATACGCCTGCTGGATGCAGGGGGGATATTGCGAGATATCAGCCCGCAACAAATTTTCCAGCCGGTCAACGGGATTATCGAAACCGGCATAAGCAAATGTCGAGAGTGTCTCTTGTCCGTCATATAAAGCAATAAAAGCCCGTGAGTAACCCAGTGTTTCAATCAAATTGTCACAGGCACCCTGAATGAGCCGGGAAATGTTCCGCTCCTTGGTAATTAACTGATTCACATTCCGAATGGCCTTAAGTACCTGATTCATATGAGCAAGCCGCTCTTCCCGCTCACGCAATTTCTGATCGAGCCCGTGTTTGTAAAGAGCCAGATCAATGGATCCCTGAATGGTCTGTTCACTGGCTGGTTTCACAATAAATCCATAAGCATCCGTGTTCCTGATCCGCTTCATTGTTTCTGTATCTGCATAAGCCGTAAGAAAAATGACCGGTAAATTATATTTCGCATTGATTAATTCCGTTGTCTCAATACCATTTTTATCGCCCTTAATTCGAATATCCATTAAGATAACATCCACTGTACCCTGTTTCAGAAAGTCAAGGGCATCCTGCCCTGTGCTGACAATGTTCACCACTTCATAATTCAAATCAATCAGTGTGGATTTCAGATCCTGGGCAATAATGGCCTCGTCTTCGACGATCAATACTCTCGCGGGCTTACTCATAATAATATCCTCTTGATTACATCAATCATTCACTGTATCTTTGCTGAATGATTTACCAGATCTTTAACTGAATTTATCAGCCTTACTCTTTTACTTCTTCGACTGTCTGCTCTTCCCCCCTTGGAAAAGTAATAGTAACACATAAACCTTTACTGGATTTTACCCTTAATTTCCCCCTGATCTGCTGTGATAACATGCTTACCATGCGTAAACCCAGTGACTCACTTTTGGCAACATCAATCTCTTTCGGTAATCCCACACCATTATCACAAACATGTAATTTTATTTGGTTCTCATCAGGCGACAGCAATTCCACTTTAAGCAGACCTTCCCGGTTGCCAGGAAAGGCATATTTTAATGCATTTGTGATCAACTCATTGAGAATTAATCCGCAAGGAATGGCCTTGTTCACACTGATAGAAACATCATCCACATGCTGCAGCAGCTTAATTTTGGAAGGATTGGAAACATAGGAACGGTAAAGATTGCCTGTCAGTTGTTCAATGAAACTCTTAAAATTGATACTGGCCAAATCTGCAGAACGATACAATTGTTGGTGAATTAAAGCCATTGTCTGGACTCGGTCCCGGCTTTCCTGAAACAATGAAAGCGCTTTCTGATTTTTTATTTTGGAAGACTGAAGATGCAGCAGGCTGGAAATAATCATAAAATTATTTTTCACCCGATGATAAACTTCCTTTAAAAGCACCTCCTTTTCCTTCAGTAAGGATTCCAGCTTTTTATCCTGCTGCTTACGCTCTGAAATATCCCGGACAACACTGAGAATGGCCGAACCGCCTTCATAATCGATCAAACGGCTGTTAATTTCAACAGGAAGCAATTGTCCTTCCTTTGTTCGAAGTTCTGATTCAAATACCAGCGCTCCTTTTTTTTGAATTGTTTTGAGATGAAGATTCATGGCGTAATCCGAAGGAGACGCATCAATGTCCTTTAGATGCAATCGCAGCAGTTCATCGTGCGAGTATCCCAGAGCCTCGCAGGCAATATCATTAACTTCAATAAAATTTCCATGTAATGAATGGATAACAATAGAATCACCGGCAACATTAAAAAGCAGCCGATATTTGGACTCGCTTTCCCTAAGCTTTCGCGTCTGTTTTTCGATGATATTTTCCTGGTGACTCAATAACAAAGCATTTCTGAAAATAAGGGCCAGGATCGTTGCAATAATATCCAGCATTTTTAGAGCCATCCCGATGGAATTATCATCGGGCAGTCCCAGAAGCAATAATGCTCCCACCCGTTTTTTACCTACATGAAGGGGAACGGCGATCGACATTTCAAAATTGGCATCTTTCATAAAACGGCCAATATCCGGATTGACAGCATTCGGCTCCCACAATTTCGATTGCATTAAATGACGGGTTTCCCAGAGCATTGCATGCACTGAATCCGCCTTTTCAATATCCCTGTGCCGTTCAGGATCAACAACCATTATTTTATGTCCCGGTTTGTCAAATTCATCTACAAACTGGGCCAGAATGACGACCCGGGCGCCCGTAAAAGCGCGCATCTGACTGGCAATATCCGATTGAAGCTGGTTTGGATTATCCGCCTGATGCAGCATGGCCTCGATCATATCCAGGGCCATGCTTTGAAATGCTAGATTCTGCTGCTCTGTGGATTGTACAGACAAGTCCCCCTGAAGGGATTTTAAGGCAGATTCAAGGTGCGTTTTAAATAAACTGGGATCGACTTTCATGATCTTTACCGGCAGACCGGTGTACTCGGAGATTTCATTCAGAATCATTCGGGGAATCCGCCTGGTGCCTAAATCCAGATAAACGAGCCTGGAATGCATGTCTTGCATCATTTCTTTCGCCAATGTGTTGTCCAGACCCAATTCCTGCTGAAACACTTCCTTCCAGTGAATCGTCCATTCAGGCATTAAGAAAAAAACACCCTCCTTTCGCAGGGCCTGGTATGTTTTCCGTCCTAATAAGATTTCAGCACAGTTGATGCCGGCCACCCGGTGCGCATGATATCGTTTCATCTGGTCTTGCATATACGGATGGCAATCTCCGAATAGAATCAGTGTGTTTCGTGAAATATTCTGGTTTTCGGCCAATTTTTCTTCAAGTATTTCATCGAGCCTGGAAGGATGCATATGCAGCATAGAGGAAATATACTCCACATCAAGATTCATCTCGCCTTCGGATAAAATGGCATCTAAAAAATCCTTAAATATCGAACAGGCCAGGCAACGGATGGAATTCGGCGATTTCATAACAGTTTTCCTCTTCCAGCTGCATCAGAAGTCTTCGTAAATACCTGGATATTGCTGACAGGAGTATCATAAGCGATATCTGCACCGGTGGTTCCAAAAATAAATCGGGGATCGTCTCCACACGCATCCAGTGTCTGCCTGCAGATCTGTTCAATTTTATCGATTGAATGATTGACCAGGGTGGGACCTTCCACATTGCCGATCAGCACCTTTTCCGGGCCCACCCTCCTGCGGGCCAGGCGAATGTCTTCCTCTCCGTTTAATACGAATCCGGACACCCCGGGCAAATCATAATATAAATCCAGAAAGGGAATAAGCGGTGCTCCTGCGGAATGAATCAGCAGCGGGCCCTTTGATTCACGGAAAGTATCGTTTAAAACTGGCAGCATGATTGTTTCTGCAATTTCGCGTGTAATAACCGAAGGATTCGCAAACGCACAGGGCATGACAACAAAAGCTGCACCCGATTCCATGAATCGATTGATCTTTTTTATGCAGTAAGGAACCAGTTTATCCATGAGTTTTCTGGTTTCATCTTTATAAAACAGAACGGATTCAAGCCATCCATGAATTCCAAACAGCATCACAGGAAGATCGACAGGCGAAAGCGTGATCGCAGCGATCGGTATTTTATTCCCATGGATTTTTTTCATATGATGCACCGCTTCGAAAAAATACAGCATGGTCGGATCAGAATCCAGATCAGGAAAGTTCAACCGCGGCATCTCCCGAACGGAGGCCCATGCCGGCCGCTTCAGATTGGGCGGATTTTTATCCATAAACCGGATGTCGCTTCCGAATGCCCTGCCTTCCAGTGGCAGAGCAAAAGGACCGAAAAGAATATCCGGATGACAGTGCCTGAGGACCTCTTCCTGCCCCCGAGAATAGCAGACAGCATCCGTGTAATAGGTTTCCAGAGGACATTGGATTAACCGAGCGCCAAATAAACTCAGGGTTAAACTGACAGCACAGCGATCCTTATCCATTCCCCGAATCGTTGCCTGTATTCTTTCCATGCTGTTCATTAAGATCTCCTACAGACGATCGGCCGCTTCCCAAAGCGACTTCATCAATTCGGGAGCTCCCAATGCGTTTCGGGAAGTGCCGTCTCCCCCCACTTCATCAACCAATTCAGGGCGCAGTAAAAAGACAGCTCCGCCCACAGCCAGCTTTATTTTTCCTTTCAGGCCGTGACGATTGATCACCTGCCGAACTTTCTGAATATTCATCGCTGTCGTATACATCATCGCAGATACAGCAATGACTTTTGACTTCACGCTTTGAGCCTGATCAAACAGGTCTTCCGCTAAAACATCGTTCCCCATATCGACCACCTGCCATCCATAAGCCCGTAAAAATGTGGTAACGAGTTTTCGGCCCAGGTCATGATAATCATCTTCAATATTTCCAATAACAATTGGTCCCTTTTTTTGACCGATATACACCGGTTTCGCTGCGGCCGCTCCTGCCAGCACCTCCTCTGCGATCCTTGCGACAATATACCCCTGCGCCAAACTTACATTTTCCTGACCGGCCCAAATCACTCCGAAACGGTTCAAGGCCGGTTCCAGCAAGTGAATGACAGCCGCTTCACTGCCATATTGATCTGCATACTGCGCAATCAGTTGAACGGCGGCATCTTTTCTCGATTTCAGCATCAGTGCAAATAAGTGATCCTGAATGGTCTCCTTCATTATCACCTCAGGATCATATGATAAATCCAATAAAAATGCGGTCTTTTTGCATCATCATATCTCTCAATACTGAGTCCTTAAAAATACAACGCTGAATATCAATTGTTATAAATTGAACCATATTTCATAATGCGGATTCTCTGAATATTCTTTATTAATAAACTGAAGTAGGAGACAGTACTTTTTTAACCGGTTTTGGTGAAAAAAGTATAGGTTTTTCAGTTATATAGGTTAATTTTTGTATTTTTGCAAAAACCAAGCCCAAATTATCCTTGGCACTCGTACAGAACCCCTTGAAATCAATCGAGAGGATTAAAAAACCAAGCCGCCGAATAATTCTGACAAATCAGTTTAACAGAATAAATTTTTTAACCTGATAAAAATGTCCGGCTCTCAGGTAAATGATATACAGACCGGACGGAAGCCATTTTCCATACGCATCGGTCGCATTCCATGAGAAGATGTGATCTCCAGGGTATTGGCAGCCATTAAAAAGAGTGTTACAAAGCCGTCCCCGATTGTCCAGGATCTTTAATTGGACTGATGCAATCCCGTTTAGCCGATACCGGATAACCATGCTCCGATTGCATGGATTCGGATAGGCCTGAAGCAGCTGAAATCCCTGAACAGTGGATGGACTTCGATGAACATTGGTTTCTTCGCCTTGCACCCGCCAGACATGGATCAGACTCTTGTCATCATCCGCTTCCGGCTCCATGACATACAAATATCCCCTCTCCCGGTCAAAGGCACAGGCCATGACATGTGATTTTTGCCGTTCAGACTCAATATGATACAGGCAGGGATCCAGATTGAGTGAATCATAAGGCTGCGGTTCCCAGGATTCAAGTGTTCCCCGGGCTACGGCGGCAAGATCATCCGTATCATAAAAAATCATCTGACCCTCAAAACGCTCGCTCCACCAGCCGCGGGTTTCCAGGAGATAATCCGGTTTGTCGTTAGGGTAAGGCTCCTCCCAGACCGTTCCGTCGATCAATCCATACCAGCATCGGCCCTGGCCCTTGGTGCCGGTAAATATCACAGCGGATCGATCACCTGCAGTCAGCCAGGCCCCGCCGTCCCATGCATCAGAATGATGGTAACCATTCATGGTCGGATTGCCTTCGATATAGACATCACCGTACAGAAGCAGAGGTGTGCAGGAAATTGTACTCCCCTGCTCTGGTGGATTGCCGTGGTTCCAGGGACCATAGGCAAACATCGTGGGTCCCTGAGAACCCTGGCCGCCGTCCCGGAACCTTCCGGCTGCCAGCCGCAATCCCGGCGTGTACAGTTCTGCCCAGGATTCAGAAATTTCAAATACATAATCCGCAGTCACATAATTCCAGTATTCACCCAATCGCCAGGGACCTGCGGATTGCGGATTTGAGAGATCCAAATCGCACCAGCCATGTGTTGGACGGGTTTCTGTTTCCCCCATATGGGCTGCGAAACAGTAATAGAGTTTTCCTGAAGATTGTTTCCCTTGTGCAGGCAGATAGGCCAATCCTGTCCGGGTTTGCTCCAGATAGACATCTTCAAAATAGGCGGGACGAATATTTTGAAAAGGCTGAAGTGTTACAGCCGTGTTGAGCTCATCGACGTTTTTATTTAAAGAGATCACCGGCACCGGAATACTGACTTCCGAGACATAGGTGTTCCAATCATGACCGATTCCAAACAAAGATCCCGCAAATCCATCTTCGGGGCCTGTCGGATCGCCGTTCGGATAATAGGTCAATCCCTGACCGCTGTAACCCCAGCCGATTTCATCAGGCCCCTCCGGCAAACGAAATGCACCAAGGTATTCCAAGTCGCCGGGCCGGATGCGCTGACCCGTTAACAAAAACGGCCAAATTACAATCATCCAGACAAAGCAATTAAACCGCTTCATATGACCGCCCACATTTATCCTGAATTTGATTATTAGACTTTGATGACATTTCACCTGTTGTGGCTTATTCCTAAATGGCAGTCGTTCTAATCCCAATCTCTCATCACACACACAAAAAGACATAAAATCATGAATCTTCGTGTAATCATGCTTTCCAAATTTTCCTTATTTCATCAATTCCATCTTCTTCACCGCATGATAATCTCCGTCAGTGATCTCATAAAAATAAATACCAGAAGGCACACCGGAGGCATCCCAATGTATCCGGTATCGTCCCGCCGGCTGCCCTTCATCCACCAACACTTCGATCTCTCTTCCTAATATATCGACAATCCTGACCTTCACCCTGCTTCCTGCGGACAGCTGATAACGGATCGTTGTCTGTCCGTTAAATGGATTGGGATAGTTATGTAACAATAGAAAACAATCTGCCCTGACCATTTCTTTCACGCTTGTCGGTTCATATCCGGGATTGATGGTCAGATAGCTGAGTTCGCGGACTGTGCAGTATGGAATATAGCCCCTGTCCCTGGATTTGGTATAGGCATCGGTAATTTTATTCAGGGTTGATTCATCAAAGTGTGGTATATCTTCGCTTTCTGAAAATGGATAATCCACAGTAAGCACGGTCTTCCCCTGATTCAGAAACTTATCAAGACAGGTTTCAATTTCCCGGCTCACAGCAGGATCGGTGGCCTCACCGTCACCCTCATATCCGTAATAGATATCTTCCTGACCGATCCCGTCCACACAATCAAGATATTCGGGATGCATATCCGCCAGCTCGGCTGCATTCTGCACAAAAATGACAAAGCCGGAATTCTGATACCGGGCATACTCACGAATGGATTTTACAAAACGGACCATTTCAAGACTGGCCTGTACTGAACTGAAATGAAGGTATGTTTCATAAGCATCAATTATATCCAGGTACACACCGTCAAAACCGGCACTCAGGATACGATCCAGATAAGAATAAATGATCGCCTGCCACACCGGATTCCAATAGCGAACCTTATAATTGCCCTCCCAATCCGGGTTCTCTTCATCCAGCCAGTCCGGATTCCCGGGCTTCCAGTTTTTCTTCCAGTAAAACCGGTAATCCTCTGCTTCGCCAATACTCAGATAGGACAAAATAATTTTTTGTCCTCCGCTGCTGTTTTTTAAGGAGGCAATCTCATCGGCCGTATATGCAGATTCATCATCCCCTTCAGACGAATAATCCATAATCACCAGATCAAATCCGGTTTTACCCACAGTTACCGGATCGAGATTTTGAAGCTGATAGGTGAAATTTGAAATTTCTGGAATATCCTTCCGCGCGCTCAGAATACCTGACAAAAAGATGAAAAGCAAGGCACAGTTGTAATAAACAGATCGATGCATGATTGCCCTCCGATTCGACCGGTAATGCATTCAAATATAGTGATGACTTCAGGATTTCAGATTTAAATGTTAAGCACCCTTGGATAAGCGCATAGAATTCAATACAGTGGGAAAACCGGTTACTGAAACAAAGGCTCGATGATCCATAATCCCTGACCTGCAGGTAATATGTTTTAATATACTGGAATATATAAAACTATTGAAGAAAATGCACGGATTAAATTTTGAATATCTTAAAAACAACATGCCGGAATTTGTCGTTTTGATTTGACCATTTTCTGTATTATTTTCCTAGAGTCAATTCAAATAAATGACAGGAGATTCACATGAAAATTCAATATATCCTTTTCATAATGCTCATCAGTTTCTGCGCATTACCGGCCCAGCAAAGTCTGCAAAAAGATGTGATACTCACATCAGGGGGAAATCTGGAAATCACCTTTATCGGTCATGGCTCTCTCATGTTTACTTATAAAAGCCAGGTGATTCATATCGATCCGTTTACGCGTGTGGGTGATTATTCAAAACTGCCCGACGCAGATCTGATTCTCATCACGCATCACCACAGGGACCATCTGGATCCGGAGGCATTAATCGAAATCAGGACCGACTCAACCGAACTGATTTGTACGCAACTCTGTTCGGAACAGATCGAGGGCGGCATCATTATGAAAAACGGGGATATAAGGACCATCAACGGCATCCCTGTCGAAGCGGTTCCGATGTATAATATTGTACATAAACGCGACAATGGCGAGCCCTATCATGTCAAAGGGGAAGGGAACGGTTATATTTTGACAATGGGAGACAAACGGATCTATGTGGCCGGCGATACGGAAAACACACCGGAGATGAAATCTCTGAAGAATATCGATATCGCCTTTCTGCCCATGAACGTGCCTTACACCATGACACCCGAAATGGTCACCGATGCGGCAAGGGCTTTCATGCCAAAAGTGATTTATCCCTATCATTACGGCAATACGGACACATCCCGGTTGGTTGAACTTTTAAAAGACAACCCAGACATCGACGTACGTATTCGAAAGATGTAATCCTCGAATCCATGACCCAGCCATTCCATATAAAACCGGTAACCGATCAGGACAGAGCATGGATAAAATATTTCATTCATCAGGAATGGCATGCAGATTTCATTGTGGCGCATAAAAAAATCGTTTATCCGGATCAGATGGACGGTATTATCGCGTGGATGGAGAACGGAAAGTCGGGATTGGTTACTTATAAAATTGAGGATCTTTCATGTGAAATCATCACACTAAACAGCCTGATTCCCTCGATCGGGATTGGAACCGCACTCATGGACGCTGTAAAAACATTGGCCGCTGAAAACCAACGCACAAAAGTCTGGTTGACGACCAATGACAATCTCGATGCCCTGCGTTTCTATCAAAAGCGCGGTTTCAGAATTGCCCGGATTGATCATCGCTCAATTGCCTACGCAAGACAATTCAAATCCATTCCTGAAATCGGTGAAACCGGTATCCCCATCCGTGATGAACTCGAGCTGGAATTAAGGCTTTAGTCTTTAATTCCCCCGGTTAAAACCTTTTCAACATTGCGGGCGTCATTAAAGCAATATACCATGTCAACCTTAAAGGAGTGAGAAGAGCCTTGAATCAAAAACAAATCCTTGTGGCTGTATTATTATCAATTCTGATTCTATTGATCTTGACAGCGTTCACTCAAAGCGGATTGAATGAGAGTCACGCAACTGATCCAGACCTTCAATCAAGAGTGGCTGAATTGGAGAAAAAAACGGCAGAATTAGAGTCCAGACTGATTTCCCTTGAAAAACAAATTCAGGATCCGCCGGTGAAAATCGTCCCGTGCAAATAATCGGGCAACCAGGATCCCATCACAAGATTCGATCAGTATACAATGAATGACAGATTTCGTGATATTGAACACAGGCCTTCGAATACCCTCATGGCCATGACATAAATATTATAATACTTGATCCTGCAAGTAGGATGCCCTTCTTTTTTCATACACAACTTTCAGGGTATCACAAATCGTCTGAAACCGCTTGTCCCCTTGAAGTCCTGAAAAATTTGGATCGTTCACCAGCCAGAAATATTCCTGATAGCCCCAATTGACCGCATGGTCGAGCCACTGGATGGCCAGTCCGTTTCTTCCGAGCAACGCGTAAATCGCCGCCACAGCCGTCGCAAGCGAGCCATTGCCCTCTGCCCGGGGTTTCACTTCCAGTTCCACTTCACTCAATGCTGAATCCAGATCGCCCTGTTTCGCCAGAATCATGGCCAACACCGCATGAGAAAATGGCTGATAACTGGCGTCGGCCAATCCCAGACGCACGGACTCCCTGGCCCCTTCAGTCTGGTTCAGGTAATACAGCTGCAGAGCCAGAAAAGAATGTAAATAAAGGGTGCTCGGATGCGCGGCAATGAGCCGGTTCAATAAAATGACAGATTCATCATGGCGCCCTTGCCCGCCGAGAATCAAGGCTTTGCTGATGCCTGCCTGCAAATCGGAAGGTTGCAGTTCCAGAGCCCGTTCATACATCTGAAGGGCCGGTTCATACAATCCGTACTGCCCGAATATTTGTCCCAGCCCCCGCCAGGCGCTCATCCCGTTTTTATTTATTTCAAGGGCCTGACGAAAATGATCTTCCGCACTTCGAAAATCACCCCGAATGAGGGCGATCCGGCCCAGAATGCTTTCCCCTTCCCCACTTTCAGGGAACCATTTCTGAAGTTTGAATCCGGCCTGCTGTGCCAAACTTAACCAGATATGATGCCGTTCCCAGCCTTGCTCAATAAGGATAAGATAACTTTCGGCCAGTCCGATCCAGGCTTCCATAAATAATGAATCCTGACGGAGAATTTCCTTGTATTGCCGAACTGCCCGGTTCAGGGCCGCCGGTGTCCCCAGCATACGCTCGGATTCTGCCTTGAGAAACCGCTGAAATATCGAATCTGAGACTGTCCCCGACTGTGTTTCCTGAACTGAGGTGTCGCCCAGACTTTGAGACACCTGATACGAAACTGCTTCAAGCGCAGTGAACACGGCTTCCTGTTCATAGATAATCCGGTTTTCATAGACACTGTCTGTTTTTACATCCCGTAATGTATAGGCGATTTCAAGTTGATTCTCATTTTGCACAGCCTTCGTATCAAGCACATAATCAGCCGTGGATTTATCAGATAGGGCATTAGTAACGATTTTAAATCCCTGGGGTTTCAATCTTCGGGCAAGCGAGGCAGTTAACACGCGGCTCAGCAGACCGGTATCTGCTGACGCCACAGTCATCGTCCCCCGCCAATCCGTTCGGGGAACATCCACCTCAATGGTTTGGGTCTCTGATTCATGAAACGCCCGGGATTGTTTCTTCTGACAATTGAACAGTAACAACGTCGCGGCTATCCATCCGAAAATCAGGAACAGTTGAAGCGTTTTCATAAAACCTCCCTTGACATTCAAGGTGAACCTTTATAGAAAAAATGCATTGTATTTACTTAAAAATGAATACATAAAAATGATTGTTATTGAAATAATCAATGCCTGATATCGTGCACCGGAACAGCCGTCTGTCTGTTAAGATAACCTGAAAAAAAATATGGGGAACCATGGCAACGGATGTTATCAGGAGAAGCAGCCGGATCCGTCAAATAACTTTTTTCATCGCCTCCGAAAACCGGTCCATTTCATCTTTGGTCCGTTTTTCAGTCACAGCAATCAGCAATCCATCATGAATGCCATAATCGAACCGGCTCAGGTCGATCCCTGCAAATATTTTCTCTTTTAACAGGGAGTGAATAATTTTTTCCGGCTCCATCGGACATCGTACAGCAAATTCTTTGAAAAACGGCGGGTCGAACATCAATGAAAAACCGTCAAGTTTTTGTATTTGTTCTGCCAGATAGTGCGCTTTCTGAATGCACAATTCAGCGACTTTCGGAATGCCCTGTTTTCCCATAAGTGCCAGATAAACTGTGGATGCCAATGCGCAGAGCTGTTCGTTGGTACAGATGGAAGAGGTGGCTTTATCCCGACGGATATGCTGCTCCCGGGTTTGTAAAGTGAGCACAAATCCACGTCTGCCTTTTGTATCCTGGGTCACCCCAACCAGCCTTCCCGGCAGACGGCGTACCAGTTCTCTTTTTACAGCGAATATACCTACATAAGGTCCGCCAAAATTGAGCGGATTACCCAGGACCTGGCCTTCTCCGGTGACAACATCTGCACCAAAGGCTCCCGGCGGTTTTAAAATTCCCAGAGAAATGGGATCCGAAGACACAATATATAACGCTCCCGCATGATGGACGAGGGAATTCAATGCATCAACCGGCTCCAGTAATCCAAAGAAATTGGGATGCTGAACAAGGAGCCCGGCTGTTTGGTCTCCAAGCATCTCTTTCAGGTGATCTGTGTCTGTAATGCCGTTTTTAAGGCCGATTTCCCGGATTGTCATGCCGCTTCGATGGCCGTAGGTATTCACAATTCTCCGATAATACGGATGTACGGATTTTGATATTAAAATATCCGGACGTCCGGTCTGCCCGTTTGCCAGAAGCGCGGCTTCAGCAAGCGCCGACCCTCCGTCATACATTGAGGCATTGGCCACATCCATACCTGTGAGTTCCGCAATCATGGACTGATATTCATAGATAGCCTGCAAATTGCCCTGGGCCACTTCCGGCTGATAAGGCGTATAGGCTGTTGTAAATTCGGAACGTGAGATCAGATGATCTACAGCCGCCGGGATGAAATGATCATAGGCGCCTCCCCCAAGAAAACAGGCATGGGTACCGGCATGAGCATTTTGATTGGCTATTTGCTGAATCAGGTTCGTCACCTCCAGTTCCGATAACTGGGAGGGTAAATTCAATTCTCCTTTGAGTCGAACTGCCTTGGGGATGTCGTTTAATAATTCTTCAAAATCGGAGACACCAATCGCCTGCAGCATGGCCTTGCGATTTTGCTCTGTGGTAGGAATAAACGGCATGAAAAATTCCCCGACTGCTTCTTTTTATTTGAACACGAATAATACCCGGAAAATATATATTTGTGACTATTCTGCCTCAATCATTTCCCGATACGCATTTGCGGATAACAAATCTTCCAATTCCCCGGCATTAACCAGTTTGATCTTCAGCATCCAGCCTTCTCCGTAAGGATCCTGATTAACGGCCTGTGGATTGGTTTCTAATTTGGAATTCACTTCAATGACCTCACCTGTAACAGGAGAAAAAACATCGGAAACCGTCTTAACAGCTTCAATACTGCCGCAAGGCTTCATTTTATCTGTCGCGCTTCCTTCCGATGGCAATTCTATAAATACAACGTCTCCCAATTCTCCCTGCGCGTAATCAGTAATGCCTATGGTAACCACCTCTCCATCCAATTTCACCCACTCATGCTCCCTCGTATATTTTAAATTTGACGGAATGTTCATCGTGTTACCCTTCCAGTTAGATTTATGGGATTAATCACTGTCAGCTTCCATAGTAAAATGATCAAGAAAGTGAGTATTGAATTCTCCCCGGACAAATCGATCGTCTTTCATTACCTGCTTGTGAAACGGGATCGTCGTGGGTACACCTTCGATCACGAATTCTTCCAGCGCCCGTTTCATGCGTTCCAGCGCTTCTCTGCGGTCGTAACCATGCACGATCAGTTTGGCCAGTAAAGAATCATAAAATGGCGGTATTTTGTAATTGGCGTATGCATGGGTATCGACACGAACTCCCAAGCCTCCTGGTGTATGAAAGCTTGTGATTTCTCCCGGCATGGGTCGGAATCCTTCAAAAGGATCTTCAGCATTAATACGGCACTCGATGGCATGCCCGACCGGTTCAATATTCGCATGTGTATGTTTGAAATCATCCCCGAAAGCCACCCGAATCTGTTCTTTGATCAAATCAACATTAAACACCATTTCAGTCACAGGATGTTCCACTTGAATCCGTGTATTCATTTCCATAAAATAGAATTGTTTTTTCTCGTCCAATAAAAACTCAACAGTTCCTGCGGACCGGTAATTGACAGCCTCCGCGCCGGCAATGGCCGCGGCCATCATATTTTTCCGTATCTCCGGGGTCACTGCCGGTGAGGGCGATTCCTCGATCAGTTTCTGATGTTTTCGCTGAATACTGCAATCCCGTTCTCCCAGAGCTATAACTTTGCCTTTGCCATTCCCCAAAAGCTGTACTTCTACATGGTGTGGAGACTCAAAGTATCGTTCAATATAGACAGTTGAATCGCCGAAGCCGGCCTGAGCTTCGGTTTTTGCGGCTGAAAATGCCTTGGAAATTTGCGAAGGCTCCCGGACAATGCGCATGCCCCGGCCACCTCCGCCCGCGGCCGCCTTGATAATAACCGGGAAGCCTGTCGACCGGGCCAATTCTTCAGCTTCGCCTTCGCTTTTCACACCCCCCTCACTTCCGGGAATCACCGGCACCCCTGCCTTTTTCATGGTGCTTTTGGCATAGATCTTATCGCCCATTTTGGAAATCATTTCCGGTGTGGGACCGATGAATGTGATACCGGAGGTTTCACAGATCTCGGCAAATTTCGCATTTTCGGCCAGAAAACCATATCCAGGATGCATGGCATCGGCATTGGTAATTTCTGCAGCACTGATGATGCGCGGAATATTCAAATAGCTTTCTGCAGGTGCGGGAGGACCGATGCAGACGGCTTCATCTGCAAACCGGACATGCAGGCAGTCCACATCCGCCTGTGAATATACAGCGACTGTATGGAGTCCCAGCTCTTTACATGCCCGGATGACCCGAAGCGCTATTTCTCCCCGGTTGGCAATTAAAATTTTATGACTCAATGGCACATCCTGTTATCAAATTGGCATTTTCAAGATATCAGATTTTTTCCACTAAAAACAGAGGTTGATTGTATTCCACAGGTTGAGCATTGTCCACCAGAACCTGAACCACTTTTCCGGAAATTTCCGCTTCAATTTCATTCATCAGCTTCATGGCTTCAATAATGCATAAAATCTGACCCGGTTGAATCGTATCGCCCTCGTTGACATAAGATTTGGCATCAGGCGCGGGCGCGCGGTAAAAGGTTCCCACCATGGGAGAAAGAATTTCAACCACATTATCCTGACCCTTCACATCTGTTTTTTCAACTTTCGCTTCCTGGATATGCGTGGAATAATCCGCAGGTTCATGCACAGAAGGGGAAGCAGCAATAACCGCAGGGGCGGCTGGCATTGTCCCGGCCGCATTTTTCACAATGCGCACCTGCAATCCTTCATCCTGGACTTCCAATTCATTGATCTGACTGGATTCCACCAATTTAATAAGTTTCTTGATATTCGCAATATCCATTGATGCTCCCCTTTATTTAACCCGCTCCACATAGGTTTCCGTGCGCGTATCCACTTTGATGGTTTCGCCCTCCTGAATGAACAGGGGCACCTGAACAACAGCGCCTGTTTCCAGTGTGGCGGGCTTGTTACCTCCGGATGCCGTATCTCCCTTGACACCCGGATCTGTTTTAACAATTTGCAATTCTACAAAAATCGGAGCCTCCACACCTAATGCCTCTCCTTCACCAAACAGGATTTCCACTTCCATGCCGTCTTTAATAAATTTTGACGTTTGTCCCACAACCTCATTGTTAAGGTGTATTTGTTCATAGGTCTGCATATCCATAAATACATACTCATTATCGCTTCCATAGAGATACTGATATTTCTTTTTTTCGAGCCGCACATCCTCCACTTTCTCACCCGACCGGTATGTTTTGTCTAAAACCCGCCCTGTTTTCACATTTTTCAGACGGGTGCGCACAAACGCTCCTCCTTTTCCCGGCTTGACATGTTGAAATTCCACAATGGTCCAGAGCTCATTATCGAAACGAATAACCAGACCATTACGAAAATCTGTCGTGCTTGCCATAAATTCCTCTTTTTTTGAATCTGTTTATCCTGGATGATTCACTTATTAAGCATTCAGTATACTTACGCCTGTCGGCTGACAGACAGGCGCATTAAATATAAAGGATTCTGACCAAATTGTCAACCATGATCAGAATTATTTAAAAGCCTCTGAAATCAATCCGTCCGGACATTTCTTCATTGATTGCCGATGCCAGGTCCCGACTCACCACAGTAATGTCAGCTTAACCGATTGTAGATATCCGGCGGATTTCATTTGACAAATATAAATCCCGCTGGGAAGCGCGTATCCGTGCTGATCCCTGCCATCCCAGGTCACGTGCTGATCCCCTGCCGGTTGAAGCCTGTCACTAAAAATCCGCACCACCCGGCCGAAATTATTGTAAATGGTGATTTTTACCGGGGCGCTTCCGGAAAGTATGTACCGAATGGTGACTGATGCATTGAACGGATTGGGATAAGCCGACAATGAAAATCCCACTGGCAGGCCGGACTCGACATCATCCTGGGCATCTGTCAGGTCTTCCCATGAATCCGAAGCGATATCGTACCGGTAAAAAGAATTGACCGCCTTGTTGTCGGGATCCATTCCCCCGAAAAGATAAATCGAGCCCGCATATTCCTCGGCGCCTGAGCCTTGCATATGCCGCTTGTTCATCATATCAAGATCCGAAAAAGCCGCCTGAAGCAGAATGAGTCCCACACCCGGCCAGGCTTTCAGAACACCGCCTGAAAAGTCCTTGTCCGGCATGATACTGATGCCGTGGGATTCCAGAAAAGCCCCGAGATTTCCCTTGCCGCCGAAAATATAACATTTTTTTCCGTCTGTGGCCGCCGCATGGAACGCGCGCCCTGCCGGCACATCCCCTTTTGGATAAATATATCTGAATTCATTCTCTTTGGCCGGATCGCAGGACCGGAAATCATCCCGGAAGTCCTGGTCGTTCCATCGCATACCCCCGAAGGCCAGCAGATAATTCAAATATAAAATCATGGTGTGCCCGGCACAGGGAGCGTGATTGACCCATGGATTCCAGGTATTCTCGACAAAATTGTACCGCCATCCATCCATGCGGTTTTCGCCCGAGGCATCCTGCCCGCCGCTCACATAGATATTGCCATTATGGGCCGCGGCCGCGGCCCACTTGCACGAGTCCGGGGCTGCGCCCCCGTTCACCTGAATCACGGACCACTTACGGGACTCCGGGTCATATTACCATATATCATTTTTCACACCCCCGTTGTCTTCACCGAACAGATGATAAATCTTGCCGCCAATCGTCACGGTTGTGTGACCTTCACGGGCCGAAGGCGGTTCATTTCCGGGCGTTATTTTTTCCCATGTCTGCAGAAGGGGATTATAGCACCAGGAATCATTGTACCGGTTGACCTGGTCGCCTTTTGACAAACCGTGATTGAAGGTCGCGCCTCCGAATACATAGAGTTTTCCTTACAATTGAGGCATTCGCATTAAGACTTCGAGAGTTCAAAGAATTTATCGCCGGTCTTCAAATCAACTCATTAGACAATATCAATTACCAACATCTTCTGGAATTTGTGGCTTCTGGTGATCGGTCGGTTCACATCAAAAAGGTTCGTGTCTGGACATTG
>JAFGCO010000033.1 GCA_016932575.1 bacterium | reverse complement strand
TGAAAAATTAAGTTCCCTTTTTTCGCACAGGGATAATTTATTCCCTTGACTTTTTAGGACAAATATGGGTTATACCAAACACTTATTCAATTTTCACCATTCTCCTGACAGCCTGAAAATCACCCATTTTAATTTTATAAAAATATATTCCTGATGGTATATCTTGTATGTTTAGATTGATAAAATACCTGCCTGCCTGTTGATATGAGTTGACAAGTTCTTTAACTACCTGACCATTCAAATTATACACAACCAGATTTACTTTGCATGCTTTCTTTACGTTATATTCAATTTTCGTTGAGGGATTGAATGGATTTGGATAGTTCTGATGAAGCATAAAATGCTTTGCATTATGAATGATTTCATCATTTACGTTTGTTGGTTCAGTTGCTATAATAAATTTTTCTTTTATGTGAGTATCTGAACCACCTAGTCCTTCTATTGTTAATGAAACCGTGAATGTGTCTGCAGTTTGATAGGTATGGACTGGATTTTGTTCATTACTTGAATCCCCATCACCAAAATCCCATAGCCACTCATTAATTATTCCAGATGAAGAATCGCTAAACTGCACATTTAAAGGAATATCACCAAATATAATATCAGCGCTAAAATTACATACAGGTACTGTAGGAGGATCGATTAGATCATTAAGTAATAGTATAAATCCATCATCTATACCTGAAAATTCATTATTAATGGCATTATTAGTGACAGGAAAATCATCAGAATAAGTATCGCCAACTAATAATAAATTATAATCATGTGTTATTGTTATCACTTTGGCTTCATCGTTATTAGTCCCTCCATAAAAAGATGAAAATATTATACTACTAAATTCTTCATTTATCTTTGTAATAAATAAATCCTTCATTCCCTGAATCGTGCTACTTATTGCATTGTCCGTTATCGGATAAGATGTTGATTCAGTATAACCTGTAATACAATAATTACCGTGAAAATCCATTATTATAGAATTAATGTTGTCATCATCCTCTCCTCCTAAAAGAACAGATCTAGTAATTTGAGATAAGTCAGTATCAAGCACGCATATAAAAATATCCTCATTGCCATGATATGATTCATTTAGCACTGAATTAGAAATAGGGAAATCATTTGATTCAGTAAAACCAACTGCAATTAATTTATTACCATAAACAATAATATCATTACATCTTTCTTTGCCAGATGTTCCTCCTAAATAGGTTGATTTTAATATTCCACCATCAATATCCAATTTTGCGATAAATGCATCAGCATCCCAACTACCATAAGCAAAATGAGGTCCTAATGCATTAGTAAATACGGCTCCTGGTGTAGTAGGAAAATTTTTTGAACCTGTAGATCCAGCAATATAAATATATTTATTATTAACAACTGACATTGCATATCCTCTATCTTGACCATCTCCTTTCATGAATGTGATATACTCCAATAAACCAGTTACCGTATTTATTTTTGCTAGATATACTCTTGGATAATCGCTTGTGTACAATATATTATCGTAAAACATACCGGAAAATGTGGACCCTAGCACATATATATTTTCATTGTCATCTACATATATATCACCTATATAATCATCATTAAAACCTCCGAAATATGTTCCATAAAGTAATTCTTGAAGATTAGAGTCGTATTTATAGATAAAAACATCTGAGCCCTGATCAGGATTATTCGCATATGTGTCATCCCATGCGTTATCTGTTGTAATCAGATCCCATGTGTTTGTGGTTCCAACTACATATACATTACCATGCTTGTCATAAGCTACCTTTCTTGGTGTAGTTGTACGTGAAGACTTGATATTCACACCTGCTAAAATTGAATCAAGTGCTACATTCATTTTAATAACCTCATTTGTATCAGCTTTTCCAACTAAGAAAAGATTTCCATTTTCATCATAACAACTATCATAAAAATAGTCAGGTCTTGTACCGCCTATATATGTGCTGTATGAAATAGTTGGATATTGTATCACTTGTGCATAATTATTTGAAAAAAATAAAATCATAGTAAATAGAAAAATTTTGCAATTTAACATTTCTGTCTTTTTCATTTCATACTCCTTTGGTTTTGTGATAATAATTTAATTTAAATTTATGATATTCTCCCATTTATTGTTTTATTTCAATTAGGTTGGCAATCAAGATAGACCGGCCGGTTACCCGGAAGCCCCCTCACAGATCCCTGCGTGCGGTTTTCCCGCACAAGGCTCTTCAGTACAGCTCGCTTCGTACAAAAGCATTGATTATTCCCAGTATCCGATGATTCTCGGGCGCGGGATGCTGTAGTACTTCAGCATCTCGTCAAATCCTCTCCAGTTGCAGCTCTTTCTCTGACTCCGACGATTCAGCCATTTGTAAACCATGCGGAGCGTCTGGCGATAAAAGGCATGATCAAATTTTCACCGGTCGAACCACCAACCATTATTTCAAAGAAAACAAGTGATTCCACTAACCTTCAAGAACAGTAAATATGGCACGTGGTTCGATCTGCGTGCAAATCGTTAGCCGCGGAATGACGCACATATTTTAAAATGCACCTATTATTGCAATAAAGCATTTTAGTCTTTAAATTGAATGCCTCCTTCATTGAACGCTTTTTCTAATAAATTTAAAAGTCCAAGTTTTTGGGACCACACTCTTAAATATTGAATATCGAGATTTTCACCTTGAACCTTGATTACGCCAAGTATATCTAACCACTGGCGCTCGGACACTCGATTGCCTTGCTCAAACCATCGAAGCTTTGCAATTATTATATCTTCCGGCGATGAAAAATAATATTCAAAATCAAGTTCTTCGTCAAATTTGTCTTTAACTTTTCGTTCGATAGCTTTTCTCTGATGTGGTTCATCTTTATAAATGAAAACATCTATTTTAATTGCGGTCTCAAAATGTATGAGGTTAAAGGAGGAAAAATTATTAATAGCCCCCAATATCATGTCTTCGTCTATGTAATACTTTTCGTCCAGTTTTTCCTTTAGTTTCGAGACATGATGCTTTTTTATATCGGCAACAATATCGACATCTATTGTTGCTCGCGCCATTCCGTAAATTGAACTCGCGACCGAACCGCCAATATAGTGAGGAATTGAAAGTTGCTCAAACACCTCGATAACCGGTGTAAGAGCAGATAAAATATCAGGCGTTTTCATGTTTTTCGTCTAGGCGTCTTTTAAATTGATTCGCCAACTCTTTTCCATAATGTAGGTCGATAAATAGTATATTTAGTTGATCATCGTTAATGCCCTCATTCGCGCGAGCTATAGCTCGTTTTGAAAGTTGAATGGTTGATTGCGATAAGGATCGAATCAACGCAAACTTTTTGGCCGCGCTCTTTTCTCTAAGCAGCGAGATAAGCATCTTCTCTGATTTATTATTTGTATCGGAAGATTGTGTAGTCATAAAAAAAGAACCTCGTTTTTGCACCTCAATATCGATAATTTTACGATAAATGTCATCCGATTTTTTGCTTTTTCATTTTTTTCAGCATAACCCCTAAAAATGAGTCATCTGCTCAACCAGTTCCCTGATTCCCAAGACCTACTGCGTTGCATTAAAAAACAAAATTTTTTACAAGCAATATTCTTTAAATTTAAAGTATCTTTTCTGTCGAAACCAGATCGGATCGAAATTATATGGGGCTTCTGCCCCAGTCTTTTATGGCGCGGGTTAGGAAATCCACCGAGGCTGCATCCCGGGTAAGATACCCGGGATGATCAGAATAATAATTTGTGAAGTTTAAAAATAATAACAGAGAAAATCAATAAAAAACATGAAAAATAAATATCGGAATAAACAGGTAGTATGGAGCTGATCGATTGAATATAATCACTTTTAAACATGAAAGACAAAAATGATTAGCCTCTATTATTAAATTAATTGTCAATGTACAATACTGATGAGGAGCGCCAAATATATGGTTCCCACTGAGACTGTATGAATCCGATATAACCTGAAAGGGGAACATTATTCTTTTTCATCCGTTTTACATTGAGTCAATCATAAACCCGGGAGGTGACCTATGAAAAATCTGAAAACTTTTTCTCTGATTTTAATCCTGATCTCCGGATTGGGTGCGCAATCCGTATTTGCACACTGCGAGATTCCATGCGGGATTTACAATGACACGCTTCGCGCTGATTTGATTGCGGAACACATTATGACCATTGAAAAATCAATCAACCAGATTAATGCGCTCAGACAGGCCGAAGACAAAAATTACAATCAACTTATTCGCTGGGTTAACAACAAGGAACAGCATGCAAATGAGCTGCAACACATTGTGACCCAGTATTTCATGACCCAGCGGATCAAACCGGTAACGGAGGAGGATCCGGCCAAAAAAGCAAAGTATGACCTGGAACTGTCCCTGCTTCACGAATTGCTTGTTTGGTCGATGAAAGCCAAGCAGACCACGGATCTGAAAACTGTAGAGAAACTCCGTGAAACACTGAAAGCATTCAGGGAATCCTATTTCGGAGAACACGGGCACTCGCATGAATAGAGCGAGCCTCTTTAGTTCTGTAAACAGGCCTTATTGGATAATTGAAAACAGTGGTGTGTTTTTCCGATCTTACTTGAGTTTCATCACACTAAGACGCATTTGTAAGGGGCCTCTGCCCCGTAATCAACTGGATCAGGGGCCCCACCTGGTTTGCGCCCAGAGTCAGATACCCGGGATGATCCGAAATAGCAAATTAATATAAATACCATTTACAGGAATTCTTATTTACTGGTTTATAGATTAAGCAGTATTCATTATATGACCATTCATTAGAAGTATTTTTTATTGATGACACCTCAATAATAAATTGATTCCAACCCTTTTTAAATTTCAAGTTGTCACAATGTATTGCGCCTCCATTACCATTTAAAATGACATCTCTATCAACATATATTATTGAAATTCCTGCATAACCTGGAGAGCGTGTATTATTTATTAAATCTGAAAGTGAATTAGATGAACGTACTATACCTAAATTATTTCGCCATTGATCATAAACCGTGAATGGACCAAGAATATCAAAAATTGCACTTGTATCACTATAAGAAAGCCCAGAACTAATGCTGGTTATTTTTGTAAAAAATACGGTTTTTAAATATTCGTACGCTGGATGCTCGTCACCTAACTCAACCTCAAATTTACCTTCAGGACCTATAACCGAAGTAAATAATTCGGTTGGATTAGAAAGAGAACCAACAAAATCTTTAAGTACAGGTACTTTGCTCTCATAACCTGGTATTTTAGAAAATTCAGTTTCCCAATTAGCAATTTTACCTGAGAATCCAGTTATCGAATTATCTGCAAAATTTTCTTCACTACTCGATGGATCACTGCAGAAAATTAATAATAGTATAACCAAGAGAATCAATAAAACGAAAAGTTTTCTTAACATCTTCAATCCCTCCATCTTTGTTATTATTGTTTGATAAAAACAAATAATTATAAAGTTACTGTATAATATCACTATCATATGGGGCCTCTGCCCCGTAATCAACTGGATTAGAAAATCCACCTGGTTTACATCACGGGTAAGATATTCGGGATGATCCGGAATCTTTCTTATAACACATTCTATGCTGCCTTATTAAATTTCAAGAATCACTTTCCAAATGATGAACCAATATATAATTGACCTGTATTGTTGTCTCACAGTCTACTCTGAAACCGATATAATGGCCATAAAATGATTTAAACGGATGGCTCCCGATATAATCTTCATTGATAAAAAAGTAGTATTGTCCATCATACTTTCTAACCGTCAGCTCATTGTAAGTTCCAATGTCATTCACACTGTCAGATCTCGTCCAATCAGACCAGTATTCAAGGTCTTTCCCCTGATCATCCAATATCGTATAAGAATCATGGTTATTGAAAAATCTAAAATAACTGAGTTCACCGTTACTGTGTCCCCCCCATACCAATCCATTTCCCCCGTCCTCATTATTTGCGGATACAATTTTGATACCAGCATTTATTTGAAAGTTTTTATTTTCATCCAGGTCAGAAATTGACTCCCAAAATACATATTTCTTTTCATTTGATGAGTTGATGATTTCATAATAACCGGCACCATCTGTATTTATTGATGCAGAATAATCCGATTTTGTACCCGTCCACCAGTCAGAATCAGTACTGAGGCTATTGAAATATTCCGGGTAAACACATTGATAATAATATACGGGGATACCATCGTACAAAGACGGTTCAATGCCCTCGCTTTCATTCCCTTCCCTGTATACTCTGGATATGGAGCGATATATGTGATCTGATACCCCTGTCCATGTTGAAGATGATGAATCCGTTTCCACGGCATTCGGGCAGCTTACTGATAGTATGCGTTCGGTCATTACCCAACGTGGACCGGCCTTTCCCTCAACCACCAGTGTGTATCCCTGGTTGGAGGCAACCGTCAACTGGTATGGATATTCCTGAACAGTTGAATTATCCTCGAGAATACTCACGCTGATATCAATCTCACCGTCATCGCCAATATTAAAGAATCTGATATATTGATTATACCCTATCAGCTGTTGGCCGCTGTAATGATAATCAACAAATATATCACCATTTTCATCATTGATATAATCTAATCGTCCATACTTATCATGTTCATACAGTTTCTTCTCTGGAGGGGGTGACCATATGATCTGAGGTTCATTCTTCTTATTATTATTATCAGAAGACATGCCGTTTTTCTTGTCACAACAGAAAAAACACAACAGAAAAATTAAAATAAGCAGAACACAAAAAATGATTCTGGCAAGAGTTGATTTGAATTGTTGAGTTAAAACCTTCATAATGAACACTCCTTCCTCATGTAGTAGCAAACCTCAAATAATTTAACTCGTTATTATTCATGAATTATAATCGTGAAAGATGCACCGGCAGCCCCCCATTTATTATCATCAAATGAACGATGGCCTCGGACCTCACATCCATTTATTTGAAATCACAAGTTACAATTTTACCAATGCTTCCAGGCAATCCAACAGAAATATATGATGAGTACAGCTTGTATCCACGGGAATATTGGATACCACCAGATACCATTCATGTCTGGTTTTGCCATAATGATATGAACCAAGACAGGCTGAAAGATCATCCATGCAGCATCAATGATTCCCAGAATCAATCCCCATTTTACCTTTAAGAAAAGCAATATTACGCCTATAAAAAGTAAACACGCAAAAACCGGCACTGCAGCTGCTCCAGGACCTCCCATATTCAGCGCCCCGGGTATCTCTCGAACGATTTTGTGGACCAGCTGTATCAACATCAATGCTATCACTGCTTGAACATAAATTGAAGGTAATGTTTTTCTCTTCGCATTCATTTTTTTATTTGCTCTTTTAAATTTTATTATCGTCCCGGGCTTCACAACCCTAAGACGCATTTCTATGGAGCCTCTGCCCCGTAATCAGGTGGATCAGGGGATCCACCCGGTTTGCGCCCCGACCAAGCCCATCCCCCACGCATGGCTTAAAAGCCATGGCACCCCGTGAGATAACAGTGAAGGTTGATTTGTTATTACGGACTTAATTTATGTTAAAATTTCCAATAGCATTTTTATGGGTTGTATCTATTTATCTCACGGGGCCACACGGTTTCTATTTGGTTATATGGCTCATTCAGGGCACTATGGCGGGTAACGTATTTATGTTTCCTGTTATTCTTCAATAGCGCCCCCAATCTCTCGCAAATGCTTTCGAAATGTATAGCTCGGGTTGTTGGAGTGCTTTTCCAAATATTCTTCAAATTTGAGTTGTTCACGAAGCTTTTTTCCTGACCGTATTGCATCTGCTTGGCGACGCTCCGTATGATAAATAGCCTTGGCTGTGGAAAGCAGTTCCTCAACTTGCTGGACAGAGACGAATAATACTCCATCTGCATCAGCGAAAACAACATCCTCGGCTCTCACTAATACATCCCCAAAATTTGCCGACTGAAACGAACTGGGTTCACGCATGTCCAGTCGCTTAGGTCCGACAGGGCATACACCATAGCTGAAGATGGGGTATTTTAACTTCTTAAGATCCATTGTATCTCTGTGACACCCCCAAACAATTATTCCGGCCAATTTACAGGCTTGAGCCTCAAGAGCCGTCAGATCACCAATGCATCCTTCATCCATTCTCCCATTATTATCAATCACAAGAATATCGCCTTCCTGACCAAATCCCATTGCCTCTAAAAAAATATCAACGCTTCCATAATGTCTCACTGGAAGAACCTTGCCAGCAATATGACTGTCAGGTATCAGAGGGCAGATCCCAGCCGGAGCTAACCGAAGGGATATTCCTAAACGCAAACAAGCATCCGATATGAGTGGAGTTGAAAGCGATGAAAATGCTCGATTCAAATGATAATTATCCATAGAAATCTCAACCTAAAGCATCCGGTCACACCGCTAATCCGGCGGTTCACCAGAGCCGAAGACTGCTGGTTGAATCCCTTGATAGGAGGTCGTAAAACGACCGAGCAGGGAATTCCGGTGAATCGCCGGGACAGGACTTCAGAGCGAAGCGATCCGTCCTGTCCAGTCATTATAAAATTTCTGTATAATATAACTATCTTAGATTTAAAAGCATCTGATAAGCTCAATAAATTTAATTGGTTTTTAAAACAGTATTTTTTCTGAATAGGATGTTATACATATCTGCTTTTTTATTGCAACTTGAATGCTTGACAGAAAGACAACATTTTATAATTTCATCATCCAATCATAGGCTTTGAATGCAGGCGCACAGGATGTTCGTATCTGATGGAATAATTGATTAAGTATAAAAATAATATTCGATTAAATCAACAAGAAAACAGACAAAATATTAGAAAATTTACGAAACGAATGGTAAGTAACTGGTTGCCATTTGATCACACAGAAACTCCGTATCCGGTGCAAATAACCCGAAAGACTTAAACTCTCTTCTTATTGGATCCTGTGTCACAGACCCAGACAACGGACTTGTTTATTTTACGATAGATCTATAATCAAATATTTAATGTTGGGTTTCACTGCGCGTTCAACCCAACCTACGGCCTCTGCCCCAGGTAAGCCCCCCGGGACGATTAAAATTCGCACGACCACAAGGTTTGCCCCGGTAATTTTTAATCCGGTGGACGACGTGCCACCCTGTGAGATAACAGTCATTGTTGCTTCTATCAGGGACTTCAGCCTTTTGCTCCGGCTGAAATTCCATGCGGACGTTTGTTTCTATCAATTTCTTCCTTATGATCGTTCAATAACTTCGTTAATCGTTCCACGATCTCAGGATTTTCCTGAGCAAGGTCCTTGCTCTCGGATATGTCCCTGCCCAAATCATACAGCTCAAATTCCTTTGCTTCCTCAGGCTTGATGGCTTTCCAGTTGCCGGCCCGCACACCTCTGGTTCGATAGAAGTATGCCTTGTGCGGACTTCCTGCGCCTTTTCTGCCCTCAATCAGGGGAAGTATGTTTTTTCCATCTATTATCTTCTCTGGCAGCTTCGCCTCTGACAGGGCGGCAATAGTCGGCAGCAAATCGATTGTTGCTGCAATCTCCCGGCATTCTGTACCGGCGGGAATGCGCCCCGGCCACCACATAACAGCAGGCACGCGCATACCACCTTCCAGTCGTTGGAACTTGTAACCTCGAAGCGGTAAGGCAGAGCCCCCGATGCGGCGGTTTTTGTTGCCTTTAACCTTGTCTGTGGCATTTCCTTTCAGGTTCCATGGTCCATTATCTGAAGTGTAGACAATGAGGGTGTCATGGTCGAGGCTTTCACTTTTGAGCGTCTTAATAATCTCTCCCACACTCCAGTCGATCTCCTCTATACAGTCGCCGTAAAGCCCTGCTGCACTCCTGCCCTCGAACTCAGGCGAGGCATACAGTGGGATATGCGGCATTGTGTGGGCTATATAGAGGAAGAAAGGCCTGTCCCGGTTGCTTTTAATGAATTTGATTGCTTCTTCTGTATAACGTCTGCTAAGTGTGCTCTGGTCAGCCGGATACTCAATTACCTCTTCGTCCCGCATCAGCGGCACCCAATCACTCTTTGGCTTCCAGATTGTTTTTAGCGTCACGCCTTCTCTCAGCTTTAAATCAGAAGACAGATTCATTTTATTCGCGATGGTCATGTCATTGCTGTATGGAATACCGTAATACGAATCGAATCCGTGGTTTTGAGGCAGAAATTCCTTCAGATGCCCGAGGTGCCACTTGCCGATACATGCAGTGGCGTATCCGTTGCTTTTCAGCATGCCGGCAATTGTGGTTTCTTCCGGATTCAATCCCTTGTTGTCACTGGGAAAGAGTACCGGCAAGTTGCCGACCCTTTCCGGATAACAACCTGTCAATAGAGACGCCCGTGAGGGTGTGCATACTGAAGCAGCTGAATAGAAGTCTGTAAACTGCATTCCCTCTTTTGCCATTTTATCGATATTCGGGGTTCTGATCTTTGTTGAGCCGAAAACACCAAGATCCTGATAGCCCTGGTCGTCGGTAAAAATGATGATAATGTTTGGTTTTCGGCTTTTTGCAGACTGCGCCGTACAGAGAAAAGTACCGGCAAATCCGGCCGCACCAACTGCAGCGGCTGTCTGTATGAATCTTCGTCTTGTGTACATTGATGTTCTCTTTCTTTTTCTATCGCCCGGGATTTCCTTCCCGGGTGCCCGATGAATCCGGGATATCCATCCCTGAAAGATATACTCAAGCTGATTTAAATCAAGTGATATCACATCATGTTTATTTCTCCATGGATTGTGAAATCCCGGGCGATCAGAATCACCGCTTAATCTTCTTTTTCATATCCTCCGCCGCCGAAAATAATCCGGACAAAGGGGCCTGTCATGGAAGTCCCGGGAGCACCGAAGAGTTCATTGTCGTATATTTCCCATCCGCTTTGGGACGTCTGAAGGGTATAGCCCGCGCGAACTCCCAACAGAAATCCGCCGTGACCCTCTTCGTTTTCACCCAGTTTTAAATAGTAATCCACGCCCAGAGCCAGATTGATTAAAAAGCCGCCAGCAGTAAGCTGGGCGCATTGTTTGGGATCTGTCAGAACCTCATCGACCGAGTAAGAGGCGCCCTCTTCGGTAAACGTGAGCCTCATCGATCCGCCGCCGAGTCCGATAAGCGGATACACGCTGAATCCTTTTTTTGAAAGGACGATGTATCCGATATTCGCAAATCCCTGAAATACGTAGGTCGAGGCATTGAAATTGTCACTTGTGACATCGTCCCCCAGCAGGGAATAGCCCTCCCCGCCAATGATCCATCGGTTTTTAATAATGCTGTGTCCGCCACCGCCCACGCAGAAATAATTCTCGGAAAGTCTGGTGTACCCATGGCTTTCAAGTTTATCGTTCATACTCCCGATGTCGATCGTGCTCTTCCCGAATATGGAGTATCCCATGCCTCCCTTGACCTTCACCGCAGGTGCTTCTTCCTGTCCCTGAGAAACGGCTGCGAACGAAAGGACTGCAATAATCACTGTAATAACGACCACTGTTTTTCTTTTCTCAATCATGACTGTCTCTCTCCTTTTTTTAATTGGATATAAAAATTAACGCCGATAAATCTTTATGAAAAACGGATGCTGACAATGCTGTCCGATTTTCAAAGATGATGAATAAACAATTTATTTGGATGCTTTCAATATTAGTTGCGCGATCTTGCGCAGCGAAATCCATGATCATTTCGTGACGCGTTTGGACTTTCGCCGCTTCTTTCCGTCGACCGTATGTTGTGGGCCGAACTCGGCCAGGCGCCGCCGCGCAACACCTTGTCTTCTCCGGTCGGCGGGCCCTGCGGATCCATAATAAATTCTTCCGAATAATAATCGCTTTTGTACCAGTCATGGCACCATTCATTGACATTGCCGGCCATGTCACAACAACCGTAAGGGCTGTCACCCAAAGAGCTGTAATATCCGACCGGCACTGTTCCCTGATTCTGATTATTAAAATTACAATAAAGATGTGCAGGCTCCTGTTCCCCCCAGGGATAGGTGCGTTCATCCACGCCCCGGGCGGCCTTTTCCCACTCGGCTTCAGTCGGCAGACGCTTCCCGTAATGTTCAGCGTACGCTATGGCGCCATACCAGGTAACGCCGGTAACAGGGTGATTTTCTTTACCCGTTTCGATGCTGAAAATTTCATTGATATAAGTGATTTTAGAATGGGTAAACCGGATCAAAACACGATTATCCATCGAAATATAAGAGGCATTTCCCGAAGCATCACCTGAAGCTGTCACCTCAGAAAGGAAATTGACATATTCCATGTTTGTCACTTCATATTTATCAATCCAGAAATCACTGATATAAGTGCGATGTGCCGGTTTTTCGTTGGTATCACCATGATCATTGCCCACGACCACATAAAATGCAGGGACAAAAACCATGTTGTCCTCCTCCGGCAATGTGACCGCAACCGTGGCTTTCGCTGAATGGCTTTTGTAAGTCGCAGTCACGGTTTCCATACCCATTTCACTCTCATCGGCATGAAACAGGCCCCTTACGCCAGAACTCATACTTCCCGCATTCCCGGGAAAAATATCATATGAAGCCTTTTTGGTGACATCTTCCTGATCCCCATTTTTAAGGATCATTGTACATGTGAATTGCTGATCCTGCCAGTTATTCAAAATCCGCTTTTCCGGTTCAAGAATCAGGGCCTCTATGTCCGCCGCAGTGGGGCCCTTATCGCAATGTAATATCAGAGTCAATAATGAAAAAGATAAAACCAGGAAAACGATATGAATCAATCTCATAATAAACCTCCTTTGATCATCACGGATTTTTCAATTCCAGGCAATCAAAGCTGATAACCTAGACAGGGATTAAAGCGGATTATCACGCGCCAGAGCGAACGCAATTCATACCATAAAAGAAATTCCATAAAACTCGAAATGTCTATGAACCAACTTAATGACATTTATTGATATTATTAATTTCCAAATATATTCTTTTTAATCCATTGATTCGCTTTATCATAAAAATCGTTACTGCTATTATTATTTATAATCTTTATAATGTTTTTATCTTTATCAGCAATGATTTCTTTATCTCTTCGTAATTTAAAGGTGCCATTTTTCATTAAAATACATTTTTCAATGACATAATGATAATACGACCTGACGCCATGAATATCATCGTACCAATAACGAATGCCCACAAGTATTGTCGTATCAGACTTAAAACATATCGCATCTTCTTTGAAATATGAAGAGAGACTTTTTCTAAAGCTTACTGATGGCACATCTTTTTTATCCTTATCTTTCACTGGAAAATCAAGCAGCGAGTAATATTCCCAATCAAAATAATTATCATATTTTTCATTACTGTTATGCTTATCTTTAATATTATTATATTTATTACCGGTAATATCTGCAATCTCATCAATATAGCCATATCTGTGATTCATTAGAGTCAATGGTTCCCATAAATAAATAATTAAGACTATAACAGCCAATATTATTACAAATTTTTTCATAACATTTTCTCCTGTTATCATACAATTGCTTCATACTTTTTACTCTATAATAATGAGCATCTTTATAATATGGATCATTGTCTGGCTTACACCTGTCCGTTATGATTGATTTCCGCAGTAAAATGATTCATTTATCGCGCATGAAGAATTTTTAAATTTTAAAAATAATATTATAGAAAATCAATAAAAAATATGATAAAAAAGCATGGAAAAATTGTTACTATCGGCTATGTTCCGAACCCTGAATGAATAATCATTCCAGAATTAAATGGAAATATAACGATCGGATTTTTGTTAAATGACCTGCGTTGACTGAATTTGTTTTTATCGTTATTATGTTGCAGCATAACCCCTATCACGGGTTCAAACACAACCGACAATTTTCGGACTGCCTTATTTTAGACCGAACTCTCAAATACTCAAAAAAAGACACGTGTTTGAATCCCGTGCATTAGTCTCATTATCTGTCACTGATTTTTATCTCTACAAGGTTTTGTTTACCCGCTTCAAGTTTTTCTTCTAATATAGGTTCTTCAAGCGCTTTCATAAAATATTCGAGTTCTTTTTTCAATTCAGAAAGAGTTTCTCCCATTGGTTCAACAGGGCATTCAGACCATCCGTCAATTTTGTTATTATCATCGTAAAAGACTTCATGAACTTGAAACACGGCGGTATCAGTTTTTTTATCATACCTTCTTATTACTCTGTGATTCCAATGCGACATGTTATTAATCCGTTATCTGAATTCTGAGAAAATTATCTATTATCTTCTGGAGCAATCAGCCTAAGTTTTGGGAAGTAGGTTTTAAATCTTGCCGTGTCTCTAGTAACTAAAGTAAGAGAATTCACTATTGCATGTGCCCCGATAAAAAAATCTGGAAGAGTAGAATTTTTTGTGCCTTTATTTTTTCGATATTCAAGAAAAATCTTCCCAGCAAGAAACAAGGCTTCCCTGGGGATTTCCAGTACTTTAATCCCAATCTGATTAATAGCAGCTTCAAGCTCTTCAATTCTATTAAAACCAATTGATAATTCAATATAAATTATTGAATTAATGTATAATTATTATTCTAATAATTCCAGGAGATACAAAATCGCTATATAAATCACTTAAAATTGAAGCAATAAAACAAAAAATAATTATTGAAATAAAAGTCAATAAATAAAAATAAATTTTAGGTTTCATATAATCCGATTCTCTATTTCATAACACTTTAATCGCACTATTGTCCCGCCCAAGTGCAAACAATCCGCGGACGGCTTAAGCCCGCATCTGTTAAACGTCCATGGACACAGCCCCGAATGATCATAAAGCCCGATGTCCTGAATCTTCCATCCCCAGATTCAGTCTTGTCGATTCGCCGCGCTCCCTGATATCGGTGTGGGGTATCGAAACACCACCCAGTATGTTGAAATGATAAACGTGGCAATCGTGGTAATCTGAATCACCATGCCCTTCTCGGCTGATAGAACCCCGGCCGATAAAGCAGCGAACACGACCAAAAGCGAAAACTCGCTGGATTGTGCCAAACGCGCTGCCAGCTCCCCGGACAACCCGAACGATTCTCCGGCTTTTCGAAATGCAAAGCGAAACGCAAAAGCTTTGAAGGGTACCAGCAATGCGCCGAACACAAGGGCCGCAACGAGGTGAAGTATATGGATTCGAAGATTCAGTTCGGCGCCGACGGCAAAGAAGAAAAGAATCAGGAAGAATTCCCTCAATGGCTTGAGATGTTCGGCAATGCCAACAGCAGCTTTGCACGACGCAATCGAGATGCCGGCAACGAAAGCACCTATCTCGTAAGAAAGACCGAAAAAGTGAGCGGCCTCTGCCCAAAAAAGGCACCATCCCAGCGTCGCGACGAAAGTATATTCCTGTATCGCATCAAAACGGGTGAGCAACGGCACGATCACATAACGCATACAGATGAACGACAGAACGCAGAGAAACACGAATTTTCCTGTAAGCAGCGCAAATGTCACCGGCACATGATCGCTGGTTTCTCCGGTGACAAAAAGTATGACAAGAATCGCCAATAGATCTTGCAGTAGAAGCACACTGGTCATGAGTTCGCCTGTGCGTTTGTGCTGCAGAGCATTGGTTGGAATAAGTTTAAGGCCGACAACTGTGCTTGAAAACATCATAGCCGCGCCGAAAAGCAGGGCACTGTGCCAATCATACCTGAGAAGCAGGGCGAAAAAACAGGATACGCTTGCAAACAGAATTGAGGTGCCAAGCGTGAGTAAGGCGGTACGCCTGAATAGTCTGACGAATTTTACCGGTTGCAGATTAAGACCGATGATAAACAGAAGGAGGATGACCCCGAAGTGAGCGATCTGTGCGATGTGGTCGGTGCTCCGGATCAATGATAAACCGTTGGGACCGACAGCAAAACCGATTGCAATATAGGCAATGAGCAACGGCTGCTTTGCAAAAAGGAATAATGTTCCCAGAGCGGCGGCCCCGACAATAATCACGCTTAATTCAAATATAATGCTGTCAAGATTCATGCGCTTCGACCATCCCACTCTCTGTCCGTATCCGAAAGCCAACGCCTGACTCACTTGCGGTTGGATGAATTTACATAAAAGTGATTAAAAAACCAAAATATAATAAAACCTGTTCATGCCGGAAATCACGCAGCTGCTGCTGTCATGTCCAGTCAATGGCTGAACTGGCTGGACAGATTTTTCAGAGACAATAGACTCCACCCGATTTCAGAAATCAGCAAATACGGGTCGCGTTTCGATCCATATACAAAATTCGGTGATGTAATATTATTGACCATTGTATCTGCCATTGTTCTTATGATTCTGCCGGAACCTCGGCCACGGAGAAGCAGCGTATCCCATGCTCTCCGTACGGATTGCATACAGGTTGCCACCGTTTAGGGGATCCTCTTCAACGGTCAGGGCCTGTGTGCCAATATAGAGCGTACCGTCCTCTGTAATCGCTGCAGAGGACCAATTAATCCCGTGCGCCAGCTGGATCTTCCATTTCAGTGTGCCATCCGGATTCAGCGTATAAAAATGTTCGGTCTCTGAACCAAAGTAGAGCATGCCGTCCGCACCAATCGATGGCGTTGAATAGACGTCATCCGCGGATCCGGGCCCATGGAAATTTTCTACGATATATTCCCATATTTTTGTTCCATAAGGAGAAAGTGCAATGATTTTTGCCGGTATTTCTTCGCCCCCCGACTTGGTGGCAACAATAATCTTTCCGTCTTCGGCTATCACGGGTGATCCCCTCACGGTCCTCCGTCCATCCCCTTTCACCAAATACTTCCACTGCCTTACACCGGATGAATCGAAACAGTAGACAAAGCCGGGCAGCCCCCGTTCCGCCCCGATATAAAGCCTGCCGTTTTCATCAATGGCCGGACAGGCAAAAGACATTTCTTCTTCATGGTCGAGCTGGGCATGCCATTTCTGGGTCTCGTCCGGATTCACCGCATAGAAATCATACTGGTGAATAAAAATGTGAATGGTGCCATCCGGCCCGATCACAGGAGACTGCCTGCAGCATTTACTGTAAATGGGATTAAACCGCCAGATTCTGTCGCCTGTCTCCGGATCCAGCGCATACAATCCGTCCGCTGCGATATAAACTGTGCCATCTGTGGCGACTGCAGGAATTCTCTGTCCCATATCATACCAGATATGAACCGGTTTGTCAAACTCAGTGAATTTCCACTTCAGGTTTCCATCCGGTTCAACCGCGTAAACCTGATTATGAAAATCCTGAATAAAAACAGTACCCTCCCGGCCGATGACCGGCGAATAGGGATTGTACTCGCAATCATAGGACCATTTAATGACTCCGTCCGGATCAACCGCATACAGTGTGCCCCAATCCGTATGCCTGAAAATGCCTGTACTGATATAGATCGTACCGTCATCTGCTACAGCGGGGCAACTGTAATATACCTGCTTTTCCAGAGCCAGTTTCCAGATCACTTTATTCTCGCAAGTCGCTGTCAGCCGGTGGTTCTGGTTCATGACAAAATATCCGCTGTCCGGCACCTGCACGCCATCCAAAGTGACCCTGAAATTGGTATTGCCCAATTTGGGAGAATAAAGATAACCTATGGTATCGGGAGTTTGATATACAGTCACACCGGTCTCAGGATACCCCAGCACATTCTCGCTGACCTCTACTCACAGCGTGTCGCCTGCAGGTACAGACGGTTCTGTTTCGGTTGGGCTTTTTTTATTACAATTTACAGCGAAAACTATACAAATATACAATAAAATCCCTGAAGAAATCTTTAAAAATATCTTCATGGTTTCCCCCCTTATTATACTGCATTGTACCCGGGCAGAACGAGGGGAAAATGCCTTTAATAGGGCACATCAAAAACAGCAGATCGCGAAAATTGATTGGATATCCGGCGATGGGCTGTGAGAATCATCGGCCCATGGCCGCGGGTCAGTCGCCACTGTCAGGCATCGCCTGCATCAGGCCCGCAAAAAAACGGTTTTGTCTTTTGTCAGACTTCGTATCACTCCCACAATCAGTGACATTACAGATATTCCCAGAAAGAAAGCCGGGAAAATTGCGGAATGGAGCAAAGAAGCTTTGGTCTTATACCAGTTGTTCAGCCGGGCCGTGACATCGTCTGATACGATCCGGCGAGTCTCTCCCTCTGGATTGGTAACCTGTAAGGATCCCCGGGCCAAATGGTCCTGCAGTGTTTCATCGTTCAGGAATATCTCGAAGTTCTGTCTCGTCTTATCGAGCGGCAAAGCCATTGATTTCGGCGTCCACCATATATCGTTTCTGCCCCGCACTGCACGGAAATATTGAATCCCGAAGTGAGATCCAAACACGGCCACTCCAGTAATCCCTATGAGAAGCCATCCATTCATTTTTTTCAAAATTTTCTCCTTCATTCAAATTCATCTGTTACTGGATTCCACATGCAATATTTCAAATCCCTCTCTTTCTCTCGACCCCATTGGCTTAAACATGTCACACAACCGGCAGTGACGCATCATTTAAAATCATTAATATCAGTTTTAAGGCTTTCGGTTTGCCGGATATTTTTTTTACTGAATTTGATTTATTTTTCTGCTATTACCAACATCTCATAATCTTCAGTTGACAATCGATCATCTCGACTGAAAGCACCAAGTTCGGCCCCAAAAATATCAATGGTTTTAAATTTCAGTGTTTTTAACAACCAGGTTATCTCGGATGGAACATAATACCGTTCATTACACTTCAATTCTTTTTTATTTCCAAGATCATCCACAATATAGGTTGTATTATAATCTCTGAATGTCATTAAATCAAATGTATTATTTCCATAAGTGGCATTTCCTTCTTTCGTATTTGAGCTAAGGAATTCTTTGACAGAATGAAATAAAGGAAACAATCCGTTTAATGTAGTAAATATGAATTTCCCATCCGTTTTTAAAGCATGATAAGCACTTTGGAGAATTTTATAATTCATTTCATCTGTTTCCATTAATGGGAAGGCACCTTCGCAAAGCATAATAATCAGATCAAATTCTTCTGAAAAAGCAAGCTTTCTTGCATCCTGTTTTTGAAAAACAACGTGAAGATTTTGTTCCGACGCTTTATCTTTTGCCCGTTTTAAAAGTGATTCTGACAAATCGATACCGACAATATGATATCCTCTTTTCGCCAACTCAATGGAGTGGCGACCCGTCCCGCACCCTATATCCAATATTCGGATTTCTTTATTATAGTGGATTTCTTTCTCAATAAAATCACACTCCCCGATGGTCCCCTGAGTGAAACTCTCATGATCATATTTCATCCTATAATTTTCAAACAACTCTTCATACCACTGCTTCATGTTATTCATCCTTTCTTAGAAACCAATGCGGCCCTAAGCCGTATTCAAAGGGCATATCTGTGCACGTGCCCGGTTCTCCTGAAGCAAAGCGAAAGCAGGCTCACCCAAACCGCTCATCACCGCATTCTCCCACAGCATTAAGAGGAAAACAGGCTTGTTTCAGAGGCCGCGTACCAGGAGCAGTCGTCCCGAAAATTAATTTTTTGACCGGTTTGTTTTAACCTGAATGATGGCTTTATGATTTTACTTTAGACAAAACAGCCGTAACCATCAGGCCGAGCCCTAAACCGATAATAATACATCCGACAAATGCCAGGGCGGATTTCTGTAAAAAGAAAAAACCGGCACCCATACCCAGTAATAAACCTCCACCAACAGCCCAGAGGCTCCTGTCATTTCGTTTGTCTGATTTTTCCATAATATTGACCTCCTGTACTACTTAATTTATCATTGAATGAGCATTTTTTTCATTTCTCCTGAAAACTGTCAGCTAAAAAAACAGCAAGTTTGAGATATCCGGCACTGTCGTTCTCTTCTCACAGGCACACGACAGAAGTCCCTGCCTTTTTCAGTTTCTGAATCCACATATCAGCCAGAATATGCAGCTCCTCATCAACATTTGTCTGATTGTATTCTTCTTGATCCAGCACATCAAGTACTTCAAATTCAAAAGCAGAATCGCCGGATGAATTCCATATTTCCTGCAATTCCTTATTTCGATGGCTGCCGAATCTCAGTTCGGCTTTATGCCGGTTGATTCTTGCTTCTAAATCGAAAGCATAGCCGATAAAGGCCTTATCATTTTGCGTATTTATGATCCGATACACTCCCATTGGTTTTTTCACACGTTTATACGCTTTCTTCATTGCTGTTCTGTCCAATTCTTGTTTTTCCCCGTATTATTCTTTTTTGACCGCGAGCCCGAGAGAATAAACCAGCAGTTTAAAATTCATCACTTAACTGATCAATCCTATTCGCAATCTCAAATGCGGTATCGTATAATACTGCTTTTATCTCTTCAAAATCCTGATGATAGTACCCCACTTCAATGATTGTATTCCATTTATTTGTAAAAACCATATTAGGGATACAATCCGAAAACCAATATAAATCCGGCAGATAACTTGTTGTGTCTTTCTGAATCACACATGATACATCATCAATGATCGATTCCATGGCGGATATAGCCGCGTCTTGCGTGGGAAACACAGAAATTCCGATATGTTTATTATTGCACTTGTACCGGACACATATTACTGATGCCTGACTGTTCACAGCCGTTGAACAATCTGAATCTATTTTTGTAATCAATGTATCAGATGCCCAAAATCCGGACAAGTTTTCTATATCGAGTTGATCGAGCAATGCCAGGTCAAAATATTTTATTATTGTATCTGTGGGATTTTTATCCCGAATACAGCTGATAAAAAATGACACCATCAAAAGAAAAATCAGTTTTTGAAGTTTTTTATGCACTGTAAATTCCTTTGTGCCCTCTGATGACAAACGCCGGATTCATGGCCGATAAAATCAATGAAATTATTTCATATCACTTTGCCGGTTGGAATTCATGGTACAAGCCATTGTCCTTGTTGTAACTGCAGTTTTACTGTTTACTCAATTTTCACCATCTTTTTAACATCCTGATAATCACCCATTAAAATTTTATAAAAATAGACGCCTGAAGGTGTCTCCTGCATATTTACAGTAACAGAATAATGACCCGCTTCTTGATAGGTATCGACAAGTTCCCTGACAATGTGGCCGCTCAAATTATAAATGACCAAACTCACCCGACATGATCTCTTCACAGTATATTTAATTTGTGTGGACGGATTAAAAGGATTCGGGTAACAATGGTATAAAATAAAAGTGCCATCCTTTTTGGATACCAAGCCGATATTTGTATCGTTCACCTGATAATAAACACCATTAATGAACGCACTCTGAAGATATAATGATGATTTTGCCTTCATGCCTTCAAAAAATGAACTCGTCGTTTCTGAGAACAAACCAAAATATTCTGCTGTCTTGGTTATCCTGCTTTGATTTGCAATAGGGGCGCCTTCTATGTTTTCATACAACCTCCATTCTTGAAGCTTCCTGCTTTGGCCAAAAATAGTGTCGTTGTAAATCAATATCTGGTAAGTGTAAACGGAAGGAGGCCAGTCATAATCTGTCCATGAAGTATCATTTTGTATTCGATCGTTGTATAAATTTCCTTTTCCGAAAATGTTAAAGCAGTGACTGTCAGATCGCCAGAATTCCAAAGTGACTTCATCGGGTATTGTCTCATTGTAACTTTGTAATATTTTATAATCTAAATTATTGATGACCGTGTCACCTATAATTGTTTTTATGATCTTTGATGCAGTGTAAGTTGTTTCACCATCAATATCAGTTCGCTCTAATGTTTTTGAATATAGCCATTCATTTCCGTTTTGAAGCGATATGATCATGTCCTGTGAAAACAAAACAACAGGGTATAAAATCAAAATCCGTAAAAGACGCTTCATTTGTTTCTTTCATTCATTCTTCACCGGGATTGGCAAATGACTATGCGGCCGCGGGTCAGCAATCGCTATCCCGTGAATTATTCTGTTTATACTCCCATGACCTCCCATGGGGAAGCATATCCTGAACGCTCTGCTTCATTTCTGTCCATAGCAACAATAACCGGTTGAAAACCAATAAATAATCTCCCGGAAATGCAATTTACTAAACAAAAAAACCGTTCCATTACCCTCCTGATGCTTTTTACGGCCGGTCAGCGAGTTGCATTATTAATAAAACTGATTCCGCACTCCAACTGCTTGTCTCGATTATTATTGATATCATTTTTCGTTTGCGGCACAAGAATATCAGGAGGTATGCCGTTCCATTCCACATGTCCGCCATCGTATCGTATCAAACACAGCACTGGAACACGAAACTCCTGCCCGAGTTGAGGCAGTTTATACCGGCCGGGTATGCCGCCTCCACCGCCAGTGGTATCACCGATCACGGTAACATGAGGCACTTTCTTAAGTAAATTCGCCATATGGTCAGACGCACTGTAACAGACGCCATTGATAAGCAATACCACCGGTTTTGAATACTGAAAATTTCCCGCAGGATAAAAAGTGTGTTCCAGCTTCCCTTTCACACGCGAATAACCAACATCGGTTATCGGTGATGTTATCAATCTTTGTACTATAAAGTACGAAGACATATTATCACCGCCTCTGTTGTGCCTGATATCGATAATCATGCCTTTTGTATTCCTGAAATAGTCAAGTATATCATTCGACATATTAAATTGTATTCATTATATAGAAAATAATCAAGAATAAAAAAATGCGGTGGATGATAGGTTAAAGTGTCGGGGTGCCTGTTTTAAATTGCAGGGAGACAACTCAAAGTGATTCCAACTGTACTCACGATTCCGGGGATTTACCAAAATCCTAAATGGTGTAGCCAATCAAAATCCGGTAATGATTCTGCCTGATCCTGGTATTCGGCAATGGACGGTTTGCCAGGTTACTCAATCCGAACCAGCATTCAATACTGATATAAACCGGTTTAAAATAATAGCCTGCCCGTAAACCCATATCTGATGACCATTTTGTGAACCAATCTGAACGGTTTTCTTCCATATCAAAAGAAGATGACTGATATATGGCTTTGAATTGTGAGTTTATTTTGGCACCAGCGCCCAGTCGTACATTCAGGATACGATAAATAAAAAGGGAACCAATTTCTATGGTATCAAAATAATACTTATCTTCGCCACTGTTTCCGCCAAAACGGTTGTAACCGATAAACGGCAAAGCATGGGTGTTACCAAATAAATTCAGATGATAATTCAAACGAATATTTGATGTAAAATAGAATTTTGTTCTGTTGACCGGCACTCCGCCGGGAGTCTTTATGCTTACGGGGGACGACCAAAAAAGCGTATTATGCCCGCTCCCGATTTCAAGACTCGGACGGTTGAATATAAATCTGTGTGGCCGGGCCTTTAATGAATGGAAAGGCACCAGAAGTAAAAATAATAAATTGTAAACAAGAATTTTAATCATCAGTTCAATCCACTGTAATTCGGCAGAACAAAAACTCAGGCTAAAAATCGCCTGTTAAGAGTGTCTGCATTTAAGCATGAATCAATCGGTCGGCTATTTTCTTCTCTTTGCCTCTGCAAAAAAATGTATCATTTTTTCTATATTTTCATCCAGCCAGATACCGTTGCCGTGCCCCCCTTCCGGCACAGTGATCATTTCGTTGCAAACACCATTCCCCGTCAGAGCATTATGGAGCAAAACGCTTTGACAATACGGGACCAGAGGATCCGCGTCACCATGGATGATCAGAAAAGGCGGATCATTTTCATCAATATAGGTAATGGGATCAGCCAGAGCACAAAGATCGCCATTTTCCTGAACAGGCCCGCCGATAAGTGTTGATTCCGGAGAGTCGGGTGCATCATGAATCATCTCGCTTCCACAAGAATCCATTTTCTGAAAGGTGGTCGGTCCATACCAGTCAACGACAGCATCCACCCGGCTGCTTTCATTGCAATTGCCTCCGACGTCACCTTCAATGGATAAAGTAACTTGTCCCAATGTCAAGGTATCGATTCCTCCGCTTGTTCCCATTAAAGCCGACAGATGGCCTCCGGAGGAATCTCCGGTGATACCCAAAAATGTGGTATCCAGGCCATATGTGGACGCGTTCGCCCGTAAAAACCTCACAACCCCTTTGATATCATGAATCTGTGCCGGGAATCCGGCTTCCCTGCTTGACCGGTGATTGACTGCAACAACAGCGAATCCGTGCTCCAACAGCGGCTCGCCGATTTGAAAAGCCCTCTCTTTCGAATTGTTGCTGAAAAAGGCGCTTCCGGCAATTGTGATAATCACAGGAAAAGGGGATTCTCCTTTTGCAGGAAGACAAATATCCAGCAGATGACCCGTCAGGGTATCGCCGGCATAATTAATATCGGACCATTTCCGGCCGATATTGTCATTATTTTTCCGGGAAGTATTTTGAGAAAATATCAATTGAGGGACCATCATTCCTGAAACCAGGATAATCCGGCCGAAACCGCACAGGTTATTGATTTTCATTATTTTTTTTCATAAAGAAAACGCTTTAAAAAAATGCTCTGTATCTGACAAATCATTGAAACCGAAAATCCAGCAGGTTTCAGATACGTCTGAGAAATCCAGTCCCCCCCTGGCTATTGAAGGATTGTTATATCTTCCGTCTGCGCCATTGTATTGATTCGCAATCTCAAGCGCCATTTCCCAGATGTGTAAGAGTTTTGGATGCGTAATATAATTTTTCAGATTGACCTCTGAATCTATTATCAATCCCGGAGATCCGTTGCCAATCACGTTCCCGTCGGGGATTTTATGATAGCAGGCATTCTGTTTCACATAAGTCAAATCATCCGATGTGGTCATGCGTTCGTTCCAGTCACTGTGCTGCACAACATGTAACAGAGGTGTTATGTTAATCTCTGGCAGTGCATTCCGGACAATTCGAATCAGGGCAGCGGTAAAGTCGGACTGCCCGGCCTCGGCAATCCAGACATTTCCTCCGTTTTTTAATGTTTGAATAACAAGCCTGTTCACTTCATTCAGGGCACGCCTGGGATCCGAGTGCGCATCGGACCAGTGACTGCCGAATGCGGTTTCAAACAACACATCGGCCGGCACATATAACCCCTCCTGTATTCCATAAGCACCGGCAACTGCATGATATTGTACATCGGAGAGACGGGAATCGGCCAGCATGGTTGCCACACCCGCAACCGAGAGAATATCATCCACATCCGTTTTACAGTCAAATTGCGCCAGAAATAAATCACTTTCAGTTTTAAACCTGCCGATTCTTTTTGTTGAAGGGGCCCTGTACATGCAGGATACAAGCAATATTAAGATCATCAGTATGTTAATTTTTGCGGAAAGCATGATAAAATCCTCTGTTTAAATGGTCCGCTGGCCCCGGACTTTACATCCCGTTTTACCGTTTTCATGAATCGGTTGATATTGCCCAACATCCTTCGTCCAAGAAAAAGCCGTTCAGGGCACTGCGGAAACCGGATTTTCATCATAACAACATACATACTGCTGAATGATCCGGAGCATAAAAAACCAACGGTTCTCTCACAGACCCGGATCGCATAGACTGTTAATTATTATTTATTCCCGGTACGTCTATTGTTACAGCAGAACATGGGCCAGGGCGTATCAGCGACTCCCCCCGGAGTTCCCTGAATTGCGTAGAGTTTAAAATCATCCGATCCGACATAGATCGTTCCGTCATTTCCAACAGCAGGAGAAGAGGAGACACTCGCTCCGGTTTTAAACGTCCATTTGACAGTACCATCCGGGTTTATCGCATGGAGTTTCTCATCGACAGATCCGACAAAAATCGTTCCTTCTTTGTCAATTGCCGGTGATGAATAATACACATTTTCCTGCATTGATAACTTCCATTTCAGCGTGCCATCCGGATTTATGGCATAAAATTTTCGATCAAATGAGCCGATATAGATTGTTCCGTCACTGCCGATCACCGGAGAAGATTCCACAGAATGCCCGGTTAAAAATGACCATTTCGCCGTTCCATCCGGATTGACAGCGTGCAGCTTTTTATCATGAGATCCGATATATATTGTTCCGTCTGTATCAATCGCAGGTGATGAGTAGCATATGGCGTCTCCAGTCGAATACTTCCATTTCAGTGAACCATTCGGACTGACGGCATAAAGATATTTATCAACAGAACCCACATAAACAGTACCGTCACTGCCAATGGCGGGAGAGGAAGATATGCCGTTTCCCGTCTTATACTTCCATTTCAGCGTGCCATCCGGATGAATCGCATAAAGATGATCATCCCAGGATCCCACATATACAGTCCCGTCATCACCTATGGCCGCAGATGAAGAACAACCTCCACCTGTAAATTTCCATTTCAGCGTGCCATCCGTATTGATGGCGTAAGTACCCATATGAATTGTACCGTCGGGACCGATTGCAGGTGAACTGCCCCCGTGTCCCGCAACTGAAAATGTCCATTTTTGGGAGCCATCCGGATTAACGGCGAAGATTTTATCATGCCCCGACCCTATATAGATTGTACCATCAGAATCAATGGCCGGTGAGGAAGAGTCTATATAATCTCCGGTTGAGAACGTCCATATCAGGGCGTCATTATTCTCAGGATTTGTCGATTGATTGTCACAACCTGTCGACACAAACAGAATTATTGATATGATGATTAAACTTTTTTTCATAAGCCCTCCTGTGTTGATAATATTATTATTTCATTAGCCCAGATCCTGACTCTATCACTTCTGGTTTCATGGCATGTTTTGTTATCTTGAATTAACCGTAAGCTTAAGCATTCTTCGTTCTGTACAAACAATACCACGACGATCCCAGAACCGGATTGCAATTATAGCTTCATTCATTCTGCTGAATGGCGTATAGCGTCAAAAATAGACGGTTCCCGCTGAGACCGCGTGAATCATAAAAAGCAACTCAATTCTTTAAAAAATATAAAACCTCACAATAAGATACGTGAACGTATTGAGTCTTCTTATTTTTATATCTTGAATTTCATCGATATAGTATTCGGTTTCTCCATCTGAGTGAACATATTTTAATAAAAGTTCAACACCCACACTAAATCTGTCAATAATAAAACACTCACCTCCAATAGCAGGACTTAAAATGAATCCATATTCGTTAATGTGCTGTTGCTTATTGTAAGAAAAACCTGTTCTCAAGCCGAAATAGGAAATTAATCTTTGGTAGTTGATGATATAAAAAATACCCGTTCCAATCTCAAAATCTATATGAGAATAGTTACCATGTTTTGAATACGAAAGTTCAAACTCAGGTTCAATTTTCAAATTATCATTCATATATAAAGGAAAATAAAACCGGTACTTGTCAAGATCCGCTCCAAAACCTTTCAATGTATGGTTGAATTTTATGGAATCCTGACCAAAACAAACTGCAGAGATATTTATCAAAAGTAAAGATATCATCAATCCTCTGGTTTTCATTCAGACACTCCTTTGATTTTCAAATTATGGTTTCTATATTGAGTTTAGCAATAAATATTAACTTTAACTTATGCCTTTCATGTGACACAACAAACTGTGCGTCAAATGCTGACCATAACATATAAGCCTTAAAATCAACTTTCAAAACCGTTATCTCTAATCCGCATTTACGACCATATTCATTCGATCGACCTCAGCAGTCATGTTATTGAATGATATCATACTTCAAATACGGCCCGCCGAATATTGAACACCTGCGACCGGTGAAATTCAATAAACCTATATCCTTTTTTAATGTATATTCCTGATAAAGCTCAGGATCTCCATCAATTTTTATATTGATTTCATCTTGATAATCAGGAAAAAAACCAATTACAAACCTGTCATCAATCAGAAAATATTTAATAAAGAAATCAAAAACCGTTTTGCATTCACCATCACGGATGTTAAAAGCGTAAAAAACACCACTCGATAATTGAATATCATATATTTTACTGCAATTGACAGGTTCAACCAAAACTGTATCAAACTCGTTTTTACCCCATTCAAGGTCAGTTTTTGTCCCTTTGAAAGAACATCGTATTTGACCATTCTTATACTTCTCTGAAAAAGATAAAATCTCCCAGGATTCTTTTCCGGAATATTCTTCCATACTTGATGTTGCCTGAAATCCATAAAAAGCATCGTATTCCCAAATCTTTCCAGGGTAAGCCGGAAAATAATAAATCAATGGATCTCTATCGCCCGATTCTGTAACAGATTCCGTCTTATCTGTTAAACATTGAAAAAAACATAAACTGATGAAAAGTAATGCATATTTCATTATTCTATCAACCGCAAACATGAATATTGACCTTCATTAAATCAAATAATAGCAATGATTATCCAAATCTTTTAAATTTACGAATATATTTACTTGTACGACATTTGGTCATTAAAAAGATGGTTTTAATTTCCTGTACATAATTATTTTAAATACGCCAATAGCCATCTGACTTCATGTTGCCTTTCACAGTTTTCAAGTATTACACCAGAAAAACCAAACATCCTTCTCACCAGCCAGGACAGTTAAAAACGATCCACTGCTTATTTTATCAAAATCATCTTCCTTGCAAGCGTTTTATCCGCGATTTGAAGTCTGACCACATAGAGTCCGGAACTTAAGTTTGACCCGTCGAAACGAACCGAGTCGTGTCCGGCATCTTTTATTTCGTCCAACAACCTGGCCACGCTTCTTCCGGTGATATCAAAGACGGTCAGCATGACCCTTGACTTTTTCGGGATGGAGAATCCGATTTTTGTTGAAGAGTTAAACGGATTGGGATAATTCTGTCCGAGTGCGAATTCGTTCGGCACCGGTTCTTTGGTTTTTTCAACAGCGGTTACGTATTCATAAATGGCCTGAACTTCCGAATCACTGAGCGCGTAATTGTATATCCTGACCTCATCAAGCACGCCCCATAACGGCGCCGTGCCGGTTGTGCTGTTACCCAGAGAAAGATCCTCTTCCTGTGAGATACTTCCTGTGGCATCGGATACGGTCGACACCCTTTCAGCATTGACGTACAGCTTCAAGATACTTTCGGCCGCATCTCTGATACCGACAATATGTGCCCACTTCCCGGAAAGCAGTGTGTCCACCTGAACAACTTTGGCCTGACTTTTCGTGACATCATCATCGATCGCAAATCTCAATTCATTATTTTTTATTTCGAGTCCGTACCACCTTCCGGTGGTTCCCGCCGCATCGTCTCTCGCAAATGATCCCTTGTTTATCAGGTACATCGAAGCCCCGGTTAACGGCTCTGCCTTCAGCCAGGCGGACAGGCTGAAGCTTTCTATTCCAAAATCGAGGATCCCGCTGTGCGGCACGATAACATAATCATCCAGTCCGTCAAAGCTCAGACCTCCGTCAAGGATTCCATCCGTCCATGAGGACGCACTCATATTCACCAGCGATCCGTCCATGTGATACTGGCCCTCGTCCGATGCGGCTGTGCCTTCTCCTTCATCGAATCGCCAGCAGACAATCTGCCCCGACGGGATTTCCGGCTTGACAGTGAAGCTCCACACCCGGCCCTCTGTGGTTCCATGGATATTTTTTCCGTCGATTCTCCAGTAGTATTTTATCCCCCTTTCCAATTCACCGGGCACAAATATCGTCTCTGTCTGATTACAGACAAACGGCGGCGGATTTGCTGCACCGAAATACACATCATAACTGTCCGCGTTCATGCTGGCTTCCCACATGAGTGAAGGCGCGGCAACAACATAGACAGTATTGTTTTTGGGCCATGGCGCGCTTATGGCCAATGGCGGTGAGGATGCGCTGAGTGTCGTCACCTCTGCGATCTTCTCATAGCCGGATGTCAGGCTGTCATTAAATGCGGCGACCCGGTAACGGTACAGTGTCAGCTCACTCAGCCCCGAATCAGTGCAGGTCGTGATATCGGCTCCCACTTCCGCGACTGTGATGAAGCTGCCTGTTTCTCCTTCCGCCCGCTCAATCCGGAAGCCTGTCTCGTCTTCAAGATGGTCGGCCTCCCACGTGAGTTCGACTTTGGTAAAGTCAACCAGTTCCGCGGTCACATTGACGGGTCCGGGAAGAAACGGCGGAAACTCCGTGATACTGTTCAGATAAATCTCAAGATGCGTATATCCTCCTTCGCCCGTCCCGTTTCTGTCTTCGGGATCCTCCGGATTCAGACCATTGGCATTTTCCCAGCTGTCCGGCATGCCGTCATGATCGCTGTCTTCGGGAACCGGTCCGGCATGCAGCGCCGGCCAGCCGCCGACATCGGTTTGCGAATCGATGATACCGCTTGGATCGGTGCCGAATCCGTGCTCCTGATTATACGTGCCCGTTCCGTATGTGGCCGTGCCATCGGACACTTCCCGGATGATTCTTTGATCTAGTGCATCTCTTCTCGGCAGGATAGCTCCCGCATTTTGCAGAACCAGCTCACAGGCCTCTTCGGCCGTCTGCTGTTCAATAGAAATACATGGAAAAGGAACATCGGAACGGATAGAATCTCTCACGGTCTGGGTATTCTGATCTGGCTGTACGCCTCCGTTCCAGTTATCGGCAGTCACATCAGGATACCCATAAACAAAATTATCCGTGACATACCACTCTCCGTAATCCGCGAGATTATTCCTTGAGGAAGGACGGACGATCCGGTACTGCGCGCCGCCGCCCAGTGTGCCGGGCCCGGCTTTATAATAATTAGCGACCATATTCACGGCAGAAAACACAAAGGTCGTACTGTTTTCTTCCATTTTCTCAGCCCCATAGACACTCTGATATCCCCAGTTGTAAATGACATTGTTACTGAAATCTGTATTTCCGCAGCCAGAAGCGAAACGGGGATTCCGGCTGGAATGATGCGCGAACAGATTGTGATGGAAGCTTGCATTCGGCCCGCCCCAGATGCCTCCGTATCCGTGATGACCTTTCTCGTGGGTGGAATTATACAGGCTTTCCGATATCAGGCACCACTGAACCGTCACACTGTCACAATGATAGACAGAAACCGTTTCATCCACGCTCCAGCTTGCGGATACGTGATCAATGATGATATGCCGGCGATGCAGGCCCGATACGGCATCTTCATCAGCACCCGATTCATCTCCGAGTCTTACCCGCAGATAGCGGATAATCACCTGGTTGGTGTTAATGATCAAAGGATATTTTTTAATACAGATCCCGTCACCCGGCGCAGTCTGACCTGCAATGGTAATGTAAGGACGATTAACAGAAAGATTCGATTCCAGCTCGATCGTGCCCGATACCCTGAATACAACGGTTCGCGGGCCGGAAGCATTCACTGCCGAGCGAAGACTGCCTGCACCTCTGTCGTTCAAATGGGTCACTTCATAAACCTCACCGCCTCTTCCGCCGACAGTATATTTGCCCCAGCCCTCGGTCGTGGGAAAAGCCGGCTGCTGTGAATAAAGTATACCGGCGCAGGTAAACAGGAAGATGAACACCCGCACCGATTTTACATGCTGAGCTGCCTTCATTGTGACATCCTGTTTTTATGATATTAATAAATGGGATTCTCCGTTTCAATCATATATAACAATGATGTTCATCGTTGATTAAAACCCTCTCATTAATGACTCCGGGTACAACACTCCTGGATGACAAGAACATTTTAAAACTTGATATTTTTATACATTAGAAAAAAAAGGAAATAAATGCAACAATAAAAGAAATTGATTTTAATTTCATTTAAGAAACTGCCAGATAAAGATAACGCAATAAAAATATAATTGCCGCGATCCAGGCATAGCCGGCCCAGAAATTACTGTCGGAAGATGCCGGATTGACGATGGGATCCGAGATCCCGCCTTTATGATTGCGGACCTCACGATCTTCCTGGATAATCGACAGTCCGTTAAATACGGCACCTGTAAAGTACAGTATTCCTAAAATGAGAACCGCTTTAAAAAAACTGTCCGGCGTCCACAAATTCATTGGAAAACCGCTGATGAATACGACAATGATACAAGCCATAATACCAACAAGTCCGATTTTTATGTATCTTCTGGCTTTGATTAATTCTTCAGGTGTTTTTGTGGTGAGATAGTACATCATATTGTCTCCTTGACGTCTCCAGATGCTTTCTCTGTTTTTTCTCCGGGCTCTTTTCACAGTATCCCCGGTCCTATTATATTGGTTTTGTCATTGGGAGATTTCTTACTATTTTTTTTAATCTTCTGAACTTTTTCAAATTTTCAGATTTTCCGCTGCCAGAAAGTTACTTTGCCTGCTTTCTTATGAAAGCATGTCCCGGAAGCGAAGCGATTTGGGGAAAGTGAGAATTTTTCTTTTGAAAGCATATCCAAATAGAAAAGCGATTCGGGGAAAGCAGGATTATAAAAAAGTTGACATAATAATTATTATTTTTTTTCTTTCTACAATAAAATAAACTGTTACTGAACCTGGTGCATTTAGAATAATTAAGTACTAGAGCCCGCCCTAGCCGAGTTCATTGTCTTTCTTTTTAAAAAATTTATTCCGTTTTTCTTCAGGCCATTTCAATCACGGACCTTAATCCGTGATTCTCTCCGCTTTGTAAAAACCCAGGTTGGCGTGACTTACCAATTCACCCAGTATAGTGGGATCTTTCAGGCCAAATTCCCAAACGACTTCTTTGCTGCGCGTGACTTCGACAATCCGGGAAGCGGTGGTGATAAGCAGGTTTCCGTTCGGCAGTAAATTGCAGTCTCTTGTCGGCCAGTCGTACGGATCACTGAAGCCATACTCCCATAGGATTTCCTCAGTGTCATAGTCAATCTCGATAGCTCTGTGCTGATTATTGGTCTGTGGTTCCTGAGAAATGACCAAAATATTCCCGTTATCAAGAATGAGCGGGTCGTGAGGGTGAAAGGCCAACTGCTCTATTTTTTTGGTCACATTTCCGCCCGCATCGACTTCAACGAGCATATTAAAATTCCGGATACTGATCAGCGTATGGCCGTTTTCCATACGGGTGACGGCATTGACATGGGTCCAGCCGCCGTTATAAATCTCATTATAGGGGGAGTAATCGAAATGATCTTTTGCGTACCAGGCCCACACAAGTTCCCCGTCAGAATTTACCTCTTTCACCTGGGCATCGGATTTCTGGTCATTGGCTCCGAATACATACAGGGTGTTTCCATTTTCCAACCGGTCCGCATCATGGCTGACCTTGGGATCTTCATGTGACCATACGGTTTTGCCGCTGCGATTATCCTCATAGATACCGCTTTGAGTCATGGTGAATAAAATATGCCCATTCGGCAGCAATTCAACTTCAGCCCCGACATTCACCTCCTCCTCCGGGGGTACATATTCCCAGACGATCTCGCCATGCGTGTTCACCTCGATCAGGCGGGGGCTTCCTGTGTGTTTGTCTGTCAGCAGTGTCGTGCCTTCACACACAGAATCCGGCTGGTAGATATTGACGACGAAATCCGGATCGACGTTGTATTCCGAACCATTTGTGTTATCGGGTTCCGAGGTTGATTTCTTATCACATGCAGCCAGCAGGACCATCACACACAGAATAAAAATCGCAAGCGTTTTCATTTTTTCTCTCCTTTAATTTTCATGGAACGATGTCTGTATGGATTGAACACTGAAAATCAGCCCTGACTTGTGGTTTTTGATCGAAATCGCCGGCCGCGAGCCGGATGTTGACCGTATGATTTTAAATATAAAATCAAAATATAAAACGAACCCGCAGTCATGGATCCGCATTCATGCGATTGATGAGACTGTCGAAAAACCATTGTAAACGGTATCTTTCAATTTCCATCCTGAAACCTCAATCGCACAGAAAAATGACTGTTGTTCGTGCATGAATACTGATTGACCGAAAATCCCGATGATTCCCCCTGGTAACGGCATTCCACCTTTGAAAGATAATCACAGACATTTTCATGGGTGATATAATATAACCAATAGGACGGATCCACATCATACGCCTGCAAGGCGTCTTCATTGCATATGATTTCCTCGTAAATGATATCACCATTCGCGGTCTCACGCTCTTCCCAGGCTTCCAGATACGTCATTTCTTTACGTTCTGAACCGGGATTAAACTGCAGTTTGATCATGCCCCTTGAAATTCCGGAGGACAATTGCTCCTGCCATTCACCGGTGTATGTATCATCACCCTGCAATTGCACGCCTGAACGTATATCCAGTCCGAAAATTTCAACATTCATGGTGCCGTCCGTGTAATACTTGTCTCCTGAAAGAGAAGCCAGTTCTATCTGACAGGCTGCCTCATCGGGTGGCGGACTCCATGCGTTTAGCCGTAAATCAATATTTGTTTGATGATCATACCCGGGAGACTGATAATGGCTGTTAACCACCACAGCCATAAGATCATTTTCATAATCAGTCAATGCCTTCACATTCTCAAGAATGAGATGACCTCCCTGATCGATAAAAGTGAGTGTATGATCACTGATCATGAACAGGAGTACAGTCACATCCTCAACATTGGCTTCCTGCGGTATGACCTCAAATTCGATCTTGACATCATTCATATTTTGAAGATGACTCAAATTCACACGATAAAGTCTGGCAGAGAGATCTCTGTAGCTTCCGGATAATATAATCTCGCCTGTTGCAATTTGTATATCCTCTGCACCTGAAACATGCGATACAAATTTATGACTGCTTACAGGATAAATATTCCCGCTTATATATTCTTTTAAAAAGTCGGTCCACCATTGAGAAACCGGATCGGGAATCACATCCAGTATCGCTGTCACAGGATCTGTCCCCTGCCTGATTTGCTCATATATTTTTGCCAGAAGATGTTTGGATTCATCTTTCTGGTACCGGTCCACCAGATACTTCACAACGGCCGATTGTCCGTATCCGGCCGTATAATCGGCCGGTTTCAGCCCATCCAGAGGCTCTGTCTCATATCCGCTGATTTCAATGGGGTAATGGCCGGTTTCGTCTGTAAACAGTTCTTCGCACCAGGATATACACGCATGCCGAAACCAGAATGATTCTTTGTACCGGTCAGTGTTCGTATTGCCTTCCAGCACCAGTTTGAAAAAAGATCTTCCGGCAGCTAATCGTATTTTCGAAAAATAGTCGGAAGTCAGGTATTCCTCATAAAAGAACATGAGAAATTCCCACTCGCCTGACAGCTCCCAGCAATATGAATGGCTGTATTCCGTATAGTCAACATATCTATACGGCATGTTCGGAATAATCTGCACTTTTACAAGGTCAATCTCCTGCAACGTAGGAAGCACAGTGACGTATTGGAATCCCATATGATGAAATATAGCATAAACCTCCTCAAGAGTGTTGCCCAGAACAGGATCGATCGTTCCTTTCAAATAACGCGGGCACTGGATTCTAAAATGCCCTATACTGCTCGACAGGGTGGTATAATCGGCGATCCCCGCAATCAACATAAACGCTCTTATATCAGCGCATTTTTTGTAAAAAGAGGGGTTGTTCATGCGCACGGATAACAATTCCTGTTCTGACGGAGGCCACTCACAAAATAAATAACCTGAAGAATCAGAACACGGGGTAAAAATGAAAAGTGTATCCGGAAGCTCCGGATTCTCAAGAGAATATTCTTGTCCGACTACCATATAAGTTTCTTCTGTCAGTGAGCCGTTGTACTTCATTATAAACTGAATGGGTTTGAATATATTTTCTGGTATACCCTCAACTTTATAGGTTTTAGTTACAGTGTATTCCGCAAAAAACTCTGGGTTGGAAATCCGGGTGACACGCAAATCACACTGAGATTTAAAAGTATTTTCAGGCACAACCAATGATAAATCATCATAAGTAAATTCACCCCCTTTAGAATCCATTGTCACTGTCAGGATATCCTCTGTTGTACCTTCTCCCGGTTCTGTGGATTTATCATGACAATTGAATAAAAAAACAAGGATGGCAATATTAAGAATCGCGATAGCTGTTTTCATGATCTGCTTCCTCCATGAATGACATTGGAGTGCTTTCACCAGTCAAATACCGGCAACATTCAGACAGATTGAAATGCTGTCACATACCCGTAATGATTTACTCTAACTCTGTTCTCTTGTATTATGATTTCAGTGAGCAGAGCCTTTTGTATTTATCTGTCCGGAGTTGGACCCCCCGGACAATCTGAATAAATCCCGGATTCGCCCATCCCCTGAATGATCAGAGTATGCTATGGCGTTTTCTATTTCAATAACAGGGCACGTTGTGTCGAGATGTTATTATTAATGTTTAATTGATAAAAATACAAGCCTGAGGCCGCCTTCTGTCTGTTAAAATCAGTGCCATCCCATTGTAAATGATAGTGTCCGGCAGCCTGCCTTTCCTCAATCAATAATTTAACGAACTGGCCGTTTGAATTGAATATTTTCAGAGTGACATCGCCTGGCTTTTCAAGCGTATATTCGATATGGGTAACAGGATTGAAGGGATTGGGATAATTTTGGAAAAGCCTGTTTGAATAAAAAGCAGATGCAGGAGCATCTGGAGCCTGTGTCAAAGAGGTCGTCAGCCTTAACACACAGGCATCCCCCTTTTCTAATTTTAAAGACGTTGATAATTGTCCATCCTGAATAAAAATGCCTTCATCAAGAATAATTTCGGGTTTTTCAAGGGGCGCTGTTTCGGTATTTGTAATGCGTTCTGCCCGGATATATAACCGTTCTTTGTTTGCAAGAAAATCAATGCTGTCCAGATTGATCAGATTCAGTAATACAGTCGATGATACATCCATGCTGTGATTACCCAAAAGAATGTTGATGGTCTCCTGATTGTCATCATAACCGGCGACAGCATCAATATTGATCCTCGGTTCCGGCGTGACCTGTACAAGCTGGCCGGTAATATCGGCATACCCTTTAAACGCCCACCAGCAAGAACGGGCGTTCTGGAGATCATGGCTCAACAATCCGTTGATACTGTTGTTCCAGCAGTTACTGATGCATAAAGGCGCGCAGTCGTCCCAGCAGCTGTGAGCCGCGCTTTCAATTCCCGCTCTTTCAATATTCGCCATATAACTGACCACGGTTCCAGGGACAAACTGTCTGTTTACAGGGAGTATTTCTCCATTGGATAACCGATCAATGACAATACCGTTATCCGTCATCCACTGGCGTATTTGACCGGCATGCATCGGGATTTTATCGCCGTCAGGATCTCTGAGTTCATGCCAGTTCAGGATATCCGGAAGGCAATCGTTATTTTTGCAATAACTGAGAAAAGAGGTCAGCCATGCAAAATCAAAACATGAAAGACTTGGGCCGATAATCACAGAACATGGATCTTGTTCCCGAACAGCTTCAAAGCCGATTCTCCAGGTCTCAAAAAAATGTTCTTGGGTCCATGGCCAGAAAGAAGGATAATCCGGTTCATTCCAGATTTCATATTCGATGTTTTTAAAGTCATGTTCAGTGATTCTTTGAACCACTGATTTCAGATTATTCATCCACGTGTCCCAGTTTCCGTCGAGTCCCGGTTTATTTCTTTCATCAAACCAGTCATCTCCTTGCAGAACGTTTTGCCCCATAAGTAAAACCTGAATATGGCGCACTTCCAGGCTCTCGAGTCGTTCATAAAGCCCTGATTTAAATATAGACCAGTTTTTTTCCAGGGTTCGGTAAGTTTTTAATTTGATCGGTAATACCCACTCGTCATCCGGCTGGGTTCCGCTGAATCCGAATAAAGTGCCCGATCCGCATTGTTCGGCAAGCCCCAGTTTATCGGCCATGTCCGCAACAACTTCAACGCTGAGATTCTCGCCTGCGATTTCGGTTATTTGGATGGCATCGATCCATATTGTCGTACCCGCATCCATATCGCCAAAGAAAAACGCGATGGCTGTTTCGAAATTCTCTGGTCCGGTTCCGCTGTATGTATATGTTTGTGCAGTCGTCATCAGATCAAATCTTGAATAACCTATCGCAGTATAAGGACTCGCCACTTTCTGCAGCATGCACATCATAGATACAGGTTTGGAAGCCTTTGCCTTAAAAGTGACATAATAGACATTCCCTTCAACAGCATTGAAAAACTGACGCAGTTGTATGTGCCAGTCAGTCCCGCTGGGCTGACTCACAACGATTTTGACAGAATATTTTCCGGATAGTTGTGAAGTCGAATCAACAGTGACCGACATCGCTGCATTCTCTGAGAAATCCTCCGCCCTCCACCAATCGAGTCCGTGATCGAATTCACCATTGACAACAATATTCTCCTGAATAATCCCGGAAAAGGCACAGACTGCAAATCGCGGATGACTGATAATGTTCAGCACAATCACATTAAAAGTGATCAGAACTTTTAAATTATTAAGCACTCTGAATAACCTCCTTTAGGGATTCAGCTAAAATAATATTTCCTTCTTTATATCTTATGTCTTTTAAAAAATTGTTCATCTTTCTGATTACGATGGTCATCCATCCCCGATACTGGAAGGAACTGAGTGATATTCAGTCAACGACCACCACCTGAGGCGGTGGCTTGAAACCATTGTCCTAAACGGTGTAATGTTTTAAAAATCATCCTTCCAGTTCATCTCTTTTTCTTCTTGGTAGGCCTGCCCGCCATTCTATTTGGCGGGGATGGGCTTCCTGGCATTCGAAAAATCTCCGTTAAAAAATTCGAATTGAGTGAACGCCCGGAAGGACTGATGTTTGACCCCGTGAGATAAGCCTTGCTATCTCATGGGGGAGTTTCAGTCCTTCAGTGAACGAAATCGGATTTTAGGAAGTTTTTCGACAGCCAGGCGTTTTCTTTCCCACTTTCTTTTTGAAAAGAAAGTGGGATCCTATATTAATATCAATTTAACAATGCTTCAAACAGGTTAACTCTTAATCATACCACAATCCGAGGTTGTGGTTTGGGCTGATAATAAAGAAGCTTTAAAAACCAGCTCAAATCATTCACTGCTCATTTCTTACAATGTATATCAAGCACCACACGGAGTATATCTCTTCTTGAAACAATGCCCACAACCTTGTCAGCTTCAACAATCGGAACCCTGCGGAACTTGTTTTCTCCAATTACCAGTGCGACGTATTCTGCCTTTTCATCAGGTGGAAAGCTTTTGACATCGCAGGTCATCACCTCTTTCACTTTCGTATTTTTCAAATTTCCGCTGAAAACAAAATTAAGAATATCCTTCTCTGTCACAATGCCGATCAATTGATCTTCTGAATTCACGACAGGCAATCCGCTGATTTCCTTGCACACAAGAAGCTTCATGGCCTCCAGCAGGGATTGATCAGGGCTGATGGTAACAACATTTCTGTTCATCACATCACAGGCCTTTAACATGAGGCTCTCCTTTCATTATGACAATCACAGTTTAATAAAAGTGATAGGTTAATTCGGATTCAACAGCCCGTTTATCCGGCGGAGCGGTATCAGCAACCGGTTAAGAAGTTCATAGGTAACCTTCTGACCTTGCGAAGGTCAACGACCCCCGCAAGGTTCAGCAGGCAAGGCATGATATTCTGACTGCGTAAAATCAATTTATATGATGATTGACAAACCCAGCAAAAGTGATAATGACTTATACTTATATTTTGCGTCTTTTAATGGCAAAGAATAAAGCAATGTTGAATTTATTGCGGCTTTTTCAACGAGGAAATAACGTAATCCGCCGCCTATATTTAATGCAGAGACATCCCCGATAGTAGCACCGCCTTCAGGAGCAATATTCGAGATTTGGTATTGAATAGACAAATAAGGCACTGCTTCAGATCCAGAGACTATATTAAAGTTGGTAAACAGGCAGACACCCAGGATGCCATCCGAGTCTGATTTTTCTTTTTCAGAGAAATCATAGGAAGAATAATCTGTATCCTTGTATTTACGATACTCAAAATTCCATGTGGGTTGAATCCCCAGCTGAACGTTGGGAGAGATAAAATGCCCAAAACCGGCTGTTAATGATATTATCGTATAGCTGTAATAAGTCCAATAATCTTCATCGGCAGTAAGATGAGTGACCGTTCCCAGTAAAGTTAACTCGGTATCACCCACTTTAAACTGAGCGAATAATGAGCCGGTTACGATCAAAACGACAATCATTAAAACCGATAGTTTTTTACCCATGATATGTTCCTTTCAATTAGAGTTCACTTGTCAGTAAAATTATCACCAGCCAGAATTTCATTTTCATCAATCGGAAGGCTGACGGATCCCCCTTATTTTTAATACCGTTCCTTAAAATGATCATTTGATAATCCTCATCTCTTTTAGTGATTCATGGAAATGACTTTTATTAATCAATTCTTTTGATCATCCTGTCTTTTGCTGCACCGGTTCAAAAAGTGTTCTGCAATGTTTTTTGTGGGCAGTTATTCAATTGCTTCGCAATTAACTTCAACAAAGACCAAAGCCCCGCCTTGTTCCCTTCACTGAATGGAGGCAGTTTCGATCTCAGTTCGCGTAATAAATCTCAGCCAGGCCGATATCCACTATATAAGATTACAATGCGGAATCAAAGTCGTCAATATCTTGTGGAAAAATTTTCATCGAAGTTTAAGAAGAATCCCGGAGAAAATCAATAAAAAAATCAGCACAGCAGTAACCAGAATGTCCGGATTGAAGCTTTCCTTCAGCGCCCTTTCCATACCGGATCCGAAGCGCCGGTTCCCGCGGCATCCAGTGCCGAAACTGAACCTGTCTGAAGATCTACCACACACAGGAAGGGTCCGACAATCTCACGCTGCTGGTTCATCACAGAAGCACTGAAAACAAGCTGCCGTCCGTCCAGAGAAAAATCCAGATAGATCAGCCCGTGCCGCGCACATCCGCTCAGGTTGGATTGTCTGGGCAATCTGATGAAACGCGAATTTCCCGTGCGCACATCCATTAAAACAATAAGATCAGGAGAAATCGCAATATCTGCCTGTCCCTGGCTCAAATAGGCAATCATTTTACCGTCCGGTGAAAAGGCCAGTCCCGAGTATTCACTGACTTCCATTGTTCCTGTCCATCCCCCCGTTGATCCGGTGGGTGCCTGAAACGTCCGCAGATTCCGCCCTGAATAGCTGTCACAGACATAGATACGCAGATTATCTGCATATACGAGGATGTCTTCCACAGGAGAAAATACCGGTCCCAGACCCCGCTTCTTCATCACATCCGGAACCAGGTCATCGTCATGATAAACCGCCTGCTGTTTCCCGGTATTCAGATTGATAGAAACCACCTTGTACCAGGTTCCCACAGCCATATATGTATGATCGTAAGCACCCGTATTCCAGTCGTGCACATCAACATTACCGACATGCTTCGAGCTGCGAATGGTAAAGGCCAGCAGCTTACAGTCCCTGGACATAGTGGGATGCCGTACCTGCATATCCTGATCCGGAGGAAAGGCAAGATCAAAACGCTGACCGTTCACCTCACCGATAAGATGCGGCTGACGCGGATGGCGGACAGCAAAAATAACAACAGACCCGTCGCCCGATATGGCCGGGCTGCAGATATAGGTATCCGGAAAAGACCGGATCAGCGAAACCTGACTCGTCTGAGGATTGATTTGAACCCATCCGAATTGTCCGTTTCCCTCTTCCCGCACAAAGCGTATGCCCGAACCGGCCAGACTCGAAACAACCGCTCTTGAACCCGGTTGGCCAGATACCGAAGAAGACGGACCGTCTTTTCTGTTTTCATTGGCGGCTCCCTGCGACAGGGCCCTGCCTGTTCCGGGTGTCTGTCCTGACAGAGGACTTAATTTTATTGAATACACATCACCCATGGCAAGCACCCAGCCATTGCCCTGTCTTTGACACGTCAGAATCAATTGCGCCCCTTCTCCGGTATTCAGGGTTAATATATTGCCATCCATTTTATATGTAAAAGGCTCGGCATCGAGTTTGCCCGTACCATCCGATTGAAACACCACACGAAAAGATTCTCCCTCCGAATCCCTGGCCTGCCATTGCCCTGTCAATCCACCCGGATCCCCGTAAACCATACTCCACAAAAACAGTCCTGAAAACGCCATCCGAAAAATACGCATGAAAGTCTTCATTTTAATCATCCCCGTTGGTTAATCTGAGCACATCATCATTGGTGATTCATGAATTCACCAGTGATGCAGATATTACGGCAGCCTCTTTGTTCACCCTCATTTTATCAGCACTGCCTTTCTGGTCCATTGTTCCTTATCCGTCTGCAACCGGATAAAATATATGCCGCCGGGCAAACCATCGGCCCTATAGAAGCATATGTGCTCACCGGCATTCTGCACATCATTGATCAGTGTTTCGATTTGCCTGCCTTTTGTATCAAATATATTCAATTGTACCTGTCCCTGCCGGGAAAGTGAATATGTAATCCGGGTTTCCCCATTAAACGGATTGGGATAATTTTGGTTTAAAATGAATTGACATGGATGATCATGATTTTCTTCGATCTCCGTTCGAATATCCTGCCATCCTGTCTCCGTCAGTTCCGCCCATTGATTGCCTGCAATGTTATAGCGCAGCATCTGATTGGTGGCCACGCTGTCTTCATTCATGCCGCCGAAGAGATAAAGATACCCCTGTGATTCTCCTCCGGCGGATCTTTTTTGAACAGTCAAAGGAAGGAAGGCCAGCCTGCACTGGAGACAGTAGACAAAATACTGGACGATAAAATCGCTGAGACGAACATTATGGATAAGGCCGGTACTGAGCACCTCACTGACATCCAATTGAAACAGTGCGCTCTGGAGGCCATTGTCTGTCACACCCCCCATCATGTATACCTTCTTGCCCGGTTCGTCAAAGGCCCAGGAAATGTCCCGGACACCCGGCATCGGATCCCCTGTATTCCCCACTTTTTTCCAGGTGTTGGTAGAAATTGTGTATTCATAAATGTCGTTATAGTTGGTGTTGGACCCAGGATCCCCTCCGCAGAAAACCAGAAGATGATCCTCATCCAGCACAACTGAGCCATGGCCCGAAATGGGGCTGGGAAAATCCTCAAGCGGTGTCCATTGGCCTGTAAAAAATCCATACTGCCAGAAGTCTGAAAGGCCGTTTCCGGCTTCATCTGTACCACCGAGGATGTAAGCATGGTTTCCGATGACATTGGCCGTGTGACTGTATCGGGGCGCATATTCCAACGGGATGTTGCAATGTATTTCACCAAAGCTTCCTTCTCCAAAGGATCCTCCGGACGGATAGAAAACGTACAGATCGTTCACAGGACCTTCGGCACCTCGACCGCCGGTGAGGAACATACTATTCGACTGGTATCGAATGTCAACTGCATGCCCGCAACGCGGAGAAGGTGCATCTTCCTCATATTGTGATTCATACTGAAGAAAAGAAAATTCCCAAAAATGCCAAAGATCATTATGGTAAGATGCGCTGTTGAACATCTTTTGAAGCCCTGTTTTGCTGTCCGCTCCTCCAAAAATGTAGAGAGCCGTATCTATGACCACCATGGAATGACCCCAGCGCGGTTCAGGCCAGTCAGTTTCCCGGCTGAATAAAGGGCACGTGACGAGTAACAGCATGATAATACCGGTCGTGGTTTTTTTGATCCGCATAATATATTCCTTTAATTTAAGGTTGCCTTTCATCTCCCGAATCACAATAAATGACGGATTCATTGTTATGTCACTTGACAAGCAGCTTCTTTTTTGTTTCTGTAAGTTTGTCTCCCCCCTGTAATCTGCAGAAGTCAACTACCACCGCCAGAGGCGGTGGCTTGTAATCATTGCCCGAAAAGGTGCGATGTTTTAAACATCTCTTCTCCAGCTTATTACTTTTTCTTCCTGGCAGGCATGCCAGCCATTCTATTTGGCGGGTATGGGCTTCCTGGCATTCGAAAAATCTCCGTATGAAAATCCGTATGCAGCGAACGATAAGAAGGACTGTAACTCCCCCGTGAGATAAGCTTTACTATCTCACGGGGGAGTTACAGTCCTTCCGTGAGCGGAATCGGATTTTAGGAGATTTTTCGGTAGCCAGACCTTTTATTTCCCGCTTTCTTTTTGAAAAGAAAGTGGGATTTTATATTAATATCCATAGTCTTTTTATGATAAAATACCTGAGCTAACCACCTGAATACAACGCTAACAGCTCCTTAAATGTCGCCCCTTTCATCATCTGTTTGATTCCGCTGGTTGTGTAAATCCAGTCATTAAAAAATTGTTCCAGATCCACCGGTGCCAGTGTTTTACAGTGATGTACAAATTCATCGAGGGTAGCGCCTGTTGAATAATTCTCAGAATAGAACGATCCGATAATATGATTAAAATGATCCTGTCCGACCAAATCATAAAAAATGGCAAACACCGCCATTCCCAGGGTATACGAATAATCGGTCATATCACGGATCCCGTAATCCCTGATCGGAACCGTTTGATATTCCTTGTTCTCGTTAAAATCATTCCTGACCCGATCAAGAAACCTTTGCGCGGCTTCAGAAACCGCATTTTCCCTGTTATCCAGTTTCTCCAATAATAAAAACTGTAAAAATTGTGCAAATCCCTCACTTTCAAACCGACATGGCTGATCATCCAAATGGGTGACATTCCATAAGTGTGCGGCCTCATGATAAATGCCAATCATCTCTTTTTTCGCTTTAAAATGATCAGCAGTCAAAATAATCGCATTGACATCCTGTTGTGAGCCGTATCCTTCGGGGACTTCTATAATTGTCAATCCCTGATTATTTTTCAGAGGACCGAACCATTGGGTGTATAAATCCAAAGAAGTCTGTAAAGCGTTTATGACTTTATCAGCACCGAGGCTGTCACCGGCAAAATAATAGACCCGGTTTTCACCCTTTTGATCAATCCGGTAATCTGAAACCGCAATGTCCAACCGCCAGGACGGCTTTTTATTCTGATATGTAAATATTATATTATTGCCGGTTTTTTTCTTTTCAATCAGCTTGCCTCCGGTTACGGCAGTCATCTCATCCGGCACGGTAATATTGATCAGATAATCATACTGATCATAGACACTCATCATGTATTGATCGTCAGGATAACCAACCATGGGATAACCAAAACCATCGGTTCTTATTATGGTAAATTTTTCATCGATATGGTCTTTCACATAACGCCATCCTTCCGCCGAATACCCGAATAAATATCCTTCATAACTGATATCAATTTTTATCTGTTCCCCCGGATTAAGAATATCATTTAAAGAAATCTCGATATAATTGACCTGTATTTCCTGCCAGTCCAAGATACTGACAACGTTTTGATTAAAAGGCAGGACTCTGCCTTTATCATCTGTAATATTTTTAACCGAAAGCAACCGGTACAATAAAACGGGAATATTCTCAATCGCTTGTTCCGTGTCATTTAAAATGGATATTTCACATTGACCGTACAACATCTTTGTGCCGTATTCGACACTTAAATCAAGCTTATATTCAAGGGTATTCGGCAATGGATTGTATTCTGAGCCGAAAGAAAATGACACACAGAGCGATAAAATGAATAAAAGGGTAATTTTTTTATTCAACATGATTCTATTCCCTCCCAAAATACTGAGTTCCCTTACAATTCATTGTAAAAAAACATATAATAAAAATCAATCAATCTTTTGCATAAGGGTGTTGCTTCGCAACACCCACAGCCTTTTTATCCCTTCTTTGAATGGGGATTGTTACAATCGTGATAAGGGGGATGATGTCTGAATCCCGAACCAATAATAATTAAATAACTATTATTGTCAGATCGGAAGGAATTTCAGTTCTTTCGTGAGTTGAATCCAGATTTTTAGAGATTTTTCGGCGGCCAGGCCTTTTCTCTTTTAATAGTTAAAAATATACAATTGCCTGATCCATCTCAGGCAAGTCTGCCTTTCACCCACCAAACCCAACAGAGAATTAATATCCTTCCCTATTACACGCCTGGGATTATGAACTCCCGGGCGATCAGTAACAATTGTGCATGTACAATATTAGAATGTAGTGTCATCCTTCAATAGTCTATTTCTCTTCCAGCTTTTGTTTAGTGGATTAGGGAACTCACTCGGTTTGCGGGAGCATGATATATGGAACAATCAAATGACTATATCTATCTACCAATTGACAACCAAGTTCCAATGGCATATGAGACAATTAAACTGGTACTTTCAGTACGGTTATAATTCATATAATCTATCTTTAATTCTAGTGGTACAGCAACTATTGGATTAAAATAAAAAGATAATCCAATCCTTCTATATGAATCGCCAGCATAACCAAAACCAAAATAAATGTAGGACGAAAATATTGGCACACGAGTAGTATGCTTGCTTTCAAAATATTTAGGCTTTAACCAAGGATGACTTATATTGAACAAAATAATATTAGCATATAAAGGAAAAAATGAACCAATGTCTTCTGAGACAGCTTCAATCATAGACGTACTGAATCCTCCACGATGCCCCAATGGGCTAATACGTAATATGTTTGAACCTTTATTATTTTTTTGGTAGACATCGAAAGAAAAATTAAACTTGGCTTCAGAAACCAAAGGACATATTAAAAATGTAATTAAGAAAAAATATATTATAAATCTCATGTTTTATTCTCCTTTGTTGAATAATAATACATTTGTAACGTTATTTTCTTTCACACTTACATATTTCGAAACACTTTTATTATCTAAGTTAAAAGTTAATACATAATCACCTGGAGAAGTTTGTATGTAACAGACACCTATTCTCATAGGGATTAAATAGAAATATTGAAGTTGTGCAATATACTCTTCATATCCACCAATCCATTCCATAGCTTCTTCCATAAATAATTCTCTATCCTTTTTACTTGAAGATTTCTCGCCTGACATAGCTTCAGCAAATATAGATATCATATCGATAGTAAAAGCGCCTACAATTACTGTTGATTTAAGATAATCGGAAGTACCGAAAAGTATATTCGTTGTTGCCATACTTATCCCACCTGTGATAAGCCCTGTCTCTGGCTTTTTTGCATAGTTGCCAACAGCAATACCAATCCCAATCGGTGCAAAAAATGTGATTATTTCATGTCCTATCCATCCAACTAAATCTTTGAAATTATTATTGATACTTCGACCGATCTGTTTCTGATCTAACGACTGAGAAAATTTTTCTGCAACTACAGGATAAAATTTATCTGAAAAATCAAACTCGATTTCCCACTTCCTTTGAGGTATTAAAAAAATTGATATAATACCTTTCTTATTTAAAAATCCATTTTTACAAATTGGATCTAAGCTGGTAATTTGTGGATTTAACTGTAATGCTTTTCTATACATTGATTTTGCATTATCAAATTCCCCATTTTGATAAAGTGCATTACCCAATACAAGATATAAAATAGGATAATCTTGACTTATTCTTAAACCCCTTCTAGCTTCTCTTATTGCATTTTCAACATTATTCGCTTTTAAAGCTGAAAATGATGATAAAAAATAGCTGTACACTTTTTCTTTTTCATTACCAAGATAATACTTTTGTTCTTTTAAAGAGAAAAATCGATGAGCTAAAGCACCCGTAGGTTGAGCTTCATTGGGGAAAATATATGTTTCAAAAAGACGATTCGCTGTGGATAGACAACTAAATGATTCATTGAAATCATCCATTAATAAGTAAGTATATCCTGCTCTCCAGAGTAATGGTATATATGAACTATTAATAACAGGATCACTTACAGGTATTCCGTTTATTATATTAACATATGTATTATTTGCTTCAGCAAAATTACTTTTCTCAAAATTTTCATCAGATTCAAGGATTAATTTTTTAAAATCCGTATTTGGTGAGAAATATGATTTTCGTTGGTATCCACCAATATTTTGTGGAGTAGATAAATATGCGCTAATTTCTCTATCCGGCAGCTTATTATTTTCATCAACTCCATTATCATTCTTGGAGATTGCGGTAAAGTCGTTTTGATCATAGAAATCATAATATCCATTTTTTTTTCTTATTTTAGGTAATTTTATTGAATCATCAGAACCTTCGGTTCTTGGTGATTCCTTTATCAATTCACTGTCATCTAAAAATTTCTCGTCAGGTGAAATAGAATTAATGTCTAAAATTTCATCTATATTTATTTCAGTTTGTTTTATTTTTTCTTTTTGTGTTTCCTTTGTTGAATTTGACAGTTTTTGGGAAATCCGACCTTCTTTATTAATTTGTATGTTTTCTGTTGAAGCAACGAGTGAACATTTTACCCGGTCACCAAGTTCAATATGGTAATTTTCAAACTCTTTAATAATTCTCGCACCAGACTTACCATCCTGAAATCTTAGAAGCTCAACAATACCAATTTCAATATTTGTATTTCCAATTTGTCTGTATACTTTGATTTTATCATTTAATTTACCAATGCCCAAATCAGTATCAATTAATACAAATCCTGGAATTTTCTTGACAATATTTTGAGAAAATAAGTATGAAAAATTAATTAAGGGAATTAATATTAATAGTAAATATTTTCTGATAATCATGATATTAGACCTCCCACAATTATTTGAAAAATCCTCTGACTAATATATCAGTAAGCTTTTATTCGTTTATGAAATAAAAATTTAAAACAGATAAAAAACAAATTCATTGAAATTATTCATTGAAAAATCCTTTTTTTCTCAATTTTCTTAGTTCGGTTCGAAAAATATATTCAATTTCACTATTTGAAACAGATAGAAATTGTAATGATAGTGTGTATAAAATATATTCTTTAGAAAATGATGTTTTTTCTAAGGAATTCAATTCCCCTTTCACATAATAGTCAACCCCAATTAATGAATAATTTTCAATTTCATTACCTTTACCAGTAAAACCAGCTTGCCCTAGTACTTTTTCTTCAAGAATTTTTTTTAAATATTTTCTCTCTATCAAACGAATAAAATTACCTCTTTTAAGAGGTATAATGATGTTTTCTTCTATCAAAGCATTTGTATTAATATATTCAGATGTTTCATTCGTTATTTTTAGAATTGCAATTGCAGGCTGTATTGAATTACCCCTGATTAAATCGGATGATTTTATTTTTTCCAAAATATCATTGCACATAATCTTAATATCAGTCTCAGAAATACCACTCGTATTGATGGGTGATTCTTCATTTGGCTTTAAATATTTAACTCCACCACCACATTTTAATAGTGCAATAAATAGATGAAGAACAATTACCAAAAAAATGATTTTTTTCATTATTTAATTTCCTTATATAATATATTCTTAAGTTAATTTAATTAAGATATATTTGTTTATGTTGCCCGAAGATTGTGGAGTAATAGACTTCAGTACCTTAAAATAAATAATGCGAAGCTTTGAATATTCTGATTTTAGGTAAGTTCTTCGGTCAATTACAAACTGATTTAATACCCTGCGTTATACAATTACTAATCCATCGTTTGCTCTGTAATATAGATTGTAATAGTTAGATATATATTATTCTTGGAAGAATTCCATTTCTTATATGCTTTTAATTTAAAAATAAAAACTGCTATGGTATCAGCACTATATTGAAACCTCCGTAAAGCATGATAAATATGAACCATCACTTTATCTCACTATCGTCGCATTTTCCCCTTTTATTGTAAAATTCTTGTATTTCTGATCGTCCGGAATATTACAATTCCTAAAGAAATCGCACTTTCCCCATAAGAATTTTATGCAGCGCAAAAGATGTAAGTTATTGGTGGAAAAATAATTATTCTAGTATAACAACAATTATCACTAAAAACAAGAAAAAATCAGAAGATACATACCCTACAACAAACCTGCTGTGAATTATACAAGGCTTCACCAGAAACTTTATTCACGATGTTTTAACGACGGGAAACCCAGTAACTTATATTAATATTTCGTGCCACACGATTCCTTTTTGGTTGTATCACTCACTCAGGGCACTCCGCGTACTCGTATAGAAATACAAAGACTCTTTTTCAGGATAAATCTTATGTCTTTTCATAAATCATGAGGTGCTATTCCGGGACAGATATCCCGTTTATCCCACGCCCAGGATGGATATCCCGGGTGACCGGAAGGATGAAAGGATGGATTTGTTCTAATTACTCAACAGATTATCGAGGGTACTTCTCCTTTCGTTACACCTTGATTTCCCTTTCGATATCCCATTGGGCCAAATGCTTTTCTTCAGCTTTTTTCTCGACTTATCCGAAGATATTCTTCTATCGTGTTTGTGCATCAATATTTGCATCCAATCTCATCCTCCTTCCGTAACAGAAAGAAAAGTTTATTTAAGATACAAACATTTTCTGATTTGATGATAATCTGATTGATCTCTGCTGATTTCAGCGACCATGTGTATAAAGTAAACGCCTGTGCTCAGATCGGATGCATCCCATGTTTGCAAATAGACTCCGGCTTCCATGGTTTGATCGATTATTGTCTGTACGACTTCACCAAGCACATTGGTGATATCAATCCTGATATTCGCCTGTTCCGGTAGTGTGTACTGAATGTTTGTCACCGGATTAAACGGATTGGGATAATTCCTGCCGAGGCTGAAATCACCCGGAAAAACAGGCGATTCCTCAACATCGGACGGCACGATCTGGATCAGTGAGACGTTGTCCACGTAGACATCCGCATCATTTGTACCGACGTTCAGTACAATACGTGCATTCGGTTCAGTGAGATCGTTCATGGTAAATTCATAGGCGTAATGTTTTTTATTCCGTGCCAAGGCTGTGCCGCCGATCCTGGAAAAGTCGGTCCAGGGATCGCCATTTTTTCCCACATCGAACCAGACCACGCGATTCTTGTCTGCCCAGGCGTCAAACTCAATCCGATAGGTGTTGCCTCTGATCAGCACAATGCCGGGATAAATGGCCTGAATGTTCCAATTCGCATTGCCACCATTGCGAATAATGAAATGGAGCTGGCCTCCGTTCACTTCGTAATCTGCATCGGCATCTTGCTCCCACCAATTCCAATGGTCGAACCCGTTTTCGAAATCCCCGTTATTCACTATGTTTTCACCGGGCGTGGTGACCTGAATTCGGGTGGTCTCACGATTCGAGAAACCGGACTCTTCTCCGGCTGTATTCACGGCCGTGACACTGAAATATTGTTGCGCGCCTTCGAGCATGGCTGTATTGATATCGGCCCATGTTTTTCGCGTGCTGTCAATCAATGCAAGCGCATCCGGGGCATTGCCCGCATAGATGTTATAGTAAGCGACATTCGCATCTCCGAATTTGTGGAAAATAAGCCGGATCACACTGCCCATGTTTTCGATGATGAGATAGGGCTGTTGCATCATGCCATCCCACTCGTAACGCCTGCAGCGATAGTTCATGTTGGTAACGACCTGCATTTCCCAGAGCAGGTTTTTGTTCGCGTTGACTTCAGTGACCCGCATCATGCCCAGGCGGTCAGGCGACCAGTCGCAGGACGGCCAGTCGATCAGAGTATTCCCGTTGCTCAGGCGTTGCGTGCTGCCCATCCAACCCGTGTACCAGGTTTTGTCCGCGTATTCCCACACTTTTTCAGCGGTCATGGCCTCTGTGTCCAATTTGTACTCGACGCTCCTCGAATATGCGGGATCGCTGCCCCGGCCGTTGTCGAACATGAGATATTGCCCCGGCTTTCCCTTGATGGGGCGCGCGTCGTGCTGAAAAGTGAATGGCCGGTCTTCATTGATCCAGTCAAATTCATTTTGGTTGCCGCCCCATTTCCAGATCACGTCACCGGTGATGCGATGGATTTTCATGATTAATGAAAATTCGCGTATCGAGATAATGAAATGGCCGTCAAAATCCAAAGCGACCGAATTCATGTGCACATAATCCATGCTACCGCCGGTGATGTCCACGAAGGTGTCGCGGATATCGAGATAATCCCAGCTGCGCCATTCGAAAACGACGTCGCGGTTTTGATCCAGCTCCTGAAAGTGGTGAGCCTCAACGGACGCATTTGTCCGACCTCCGCCGATCACGTCGTTCATGTCGATGCCGATGGCTTCTCTGGCGATCAGTAATGTATGGCCGTTTTCGAGAAGTTGCAGCTCATGATCGTCCGCCCAGTAGCCGTGACCGGGAAAAATCGTGTCCATTTCAGCAAATGTCTGATCCAGCAGGACGTCATAAATTTCATATTGATGAAACGACAATTGGCCGGTGGCGGGATGCGCCGTGAATCGGGCAACACCATCCAATGCATCGTATCGCCGGTAGAACCAGGGGGTGCCGTCATTTTCCATGATGATGATGTAAGTGCTGTAACCGGTTTTGGGAAAGTTGGTGCCGAAGAAGATACGCCCCGGCGCGGTTTCGCCGTGGATGGTTGTCTCGATTTCAGGGTAATCGGAAGGCACGGCCTTACCGTTGATCAGGCGCACAGGCGTGACTTCATCCGACTCGATCACCTGAGAGGATGCTGCGCTCCGTTTTTTCAGCACCGAAGGCATTGCGTTGTTCCCGTATTCTGCGGTCGAAAAACTGGTCTGAAAGTCGTCAAATCCATACGGCTGGAGCTTGATGGTAACCTCAACCGTCCGGCCTCTTGCCAATTCATGGTCCAGCTTGCGGATGATAGTAAAGTTGTCCGTCGCGAAATAGGTGGTTCCGCCAAGCACGTTGTTATCGGTTTTCACTTCGATCAGGTCGGCCGGGTCGCTGATTTGAGTCAGCAGGGAAGAATCCGGCTTCATGATGATCGTGGTTTTGGTTGTGACGCACGTGCTGTTAGGCAGGGGGAAGATGTATCGAATAGCGGGGTGCCCTGTGTCCGCTTTCAGTGAAATGGATAGAAGGGCCAGCGCGAGGATCAGGTGTAATTTCAATGGGTGCTCCTGATTTTTTATCTTTATTTTTTTCCACGTTCACACAGTCTCTTTCCGTGGGAACCAGACAAGATGACAGAGTAAATATCTATTATTAAGATATTTTAATCGCCACGAAGTTCTGCCCCGGGACTTGAAAGCGTGAGGCTCAGCCCACTAATATTGTCAAACGTTTCACAATTTGTTTTATTATGTTTCCAGGGGACAGAGCCCCATTATTTATCCGTCCAGGGGCGGAACCTGTGGACGATCAGTATATATATTGTCATTCTTTTTTTCCTATTTCATATCTATTGATTTAGCACAACGAAATCCCACAAAATCATAACGAAATCTCGGATCCTTACCCTGCCTTGCAGTGCATCTCAAATCATCAATCTTGCTTTTATAAGATCCGCCTCTTATGACACGTAAATCACCCGTTTTTGTGCCCTGTGGATCTTTTAAGTCATTTTCAAGATAACCCCATGGACTGTACCAGTCACTGCACCATTCAGCTACATTACCAGCCATGCAATAAATGCCATAATTATTGGTTGCAAATGAATAGACAGGCGCAGTTTTATCCCAGCCGTCAGAACCATTAAAGTTTGCTTTTTTATTTGAAGTTTCATTGCCCCAAGGATATATAATATTTTCAATTCCACCTTTTGCTGCGTATTCCCATTCTGCCTCAGTAGGAAGTCTTTTTCCTTTCCACTTTGCATAATCACAAGCATCTTCATATTGTACATTTACGACGGGGCAACTTTCAGAAGACCAATCGGGTTGTTTAGGCATCTCACGATTTGTAGCCAAACAAAATGCCTGATATTGCCCGACAGATACCTCGACGCGATCAATATGAAAGCTGCTGATTTTGATATTTCTAACTGGTTTTTCATTTGACTTCCCTTTCTCCGATCCCATAACGAATGCACCACCGGCAATAAAAACCGAACTGGTATCCTCCAATGTGTTTATCATGTTTAATGCAATTTGCCTCATTTGATCGTCTAATTCGGCATAGGGATTATCCTCATTATAAATATTCAGAAAATCGTTCCACATTCGTTTTTTATTTATTACCGAAATATTTTCATCTTTATTAATTTCTTTGGCTTTATTAAAATCGCTTTTCATTAATTCGAGTTTTTTAATCCATTCATATTTATCCTTCTCATTTGTATATTTACTAAAATTCATGGCCAAAGGATCATTAATCGATTGTAATCCCTCCTTAACTGATTTCTTATTTTTATTCAGCAGATCTCCTGACTCGAAAACAAAAACGAAATCTCCTTTGTCAAGATTAGGGTCTCTAATTTTCCCATACTGTGGATGCTGCGATTCTCTCGTATAATTTACTACAGTGTTTTGTAAAAAATCACCCAATTCAGTTCCTGTAACATAACCATCTTTATTGCAATCAGCTTCACCGTTTATACCTGCAATAAATTGTGAATTAAAAACACTTTTATCGGGCACTTCTTCATTTTCATCACCCGCTGTAATAAACTGTCTTACTGGTTTTGCTGTTTTATAAGATATTGAAGAAGGGATTGCTCGACTCAAGGCAAAGATTGTACCTGAAAAACAGCTGTCAAATATATATAATACATGTTTTGATTGTATTTGTCTGGCGTATGTTTCAAACATTTGCATACTGATGGCCTTTGACAAAAATTCTGACCGATCGATGCCGGGTAAAGGGGCATCAACTGGCACAATATATCCCATATTGGCACCATAGCTCATTTTCATTGTGTAGCCGTGTCCAGCATAATAAAATAAAATCCGATTGTTACTATTTAATCCAATATGATAAACAAAATAGTTCACTGCTTTATTAAGTTCAATAAATGAAGGATTTTTTAACAGTGTTACATTAAAACCTTGATTTGATAATATATCAGCAACTTTAATCGCGTCATTAATCGCATTTGGCAATTCGGGCCAACCAACTTCATATTTGCCACACCCAATTACAAGTGCATAACTTTCATCATATAAGGATATTTCATTGCCGACGCTATCTTTTATTTTTAATTTAACACCCCTGTCTTGCGAGAATGAAGAAAACGCAATGAATATCAATGTGGCAAATATAAATATCATGTTTTTCATTTTCACCTCCTACTTGCTAATTAATAGTATGATTAAATGTCCAATTTATTTCCATATACCGATTAAAATCCACAGTCAAACCGATAAGGTTACTATTTGAAAAACTAGAATTCACAAGGATCGAAACATATGCCAGAAAATCCCTGAACGACCGGATATGATCATTTTAATCTGTTTGATTCGCCCGATATTTTTCTCTGCACAGGACACATGACTGACAATCTTTGTTACAGTACAATGTCTTTTTGAAAAAGGCATCGTCTATGTGCATATTGAGGCTTCCGCATACGGGTCCGCCCCCGATCCTGTGGGGCCGTCTCGCCTGCCTTTTGATATAGGCGGTCAATACCTCTTTGTAATAGTCCGGATTTTGCAGTGTGACCCGCCCGCTCAGTTTGAATGTGTCGCAGACTCCGTTATACAGATAAAGATGCTGCGGAAGAATCCAGCTGCCGGTCAGCCGCAGCCAGGGTTTTTTATCAATCAGCTCCCGGCACAATGATCGCGGATTGTCGATTCCGCTGCCCATTTCATAAAAATGCTGATTGCGATACACACAATGCGGCAGACACCCTTCATTGACAATCAGTTTGATCTGACCTTTGAATCCCTTTTTCATAGCCTTCAATGCCGGCATGTTACGGACAATCCTTGAAGAGGGAACCAGAATATCAAACACATCGTTGATGTATTCCAGCTGAGCCGGAGACCAGATGTCCAGCAATACCGAAGCATTCAGCACCAGTTGCGGTATGTTTTTTTTGATCATTTCAGCCAGCGTGATATTCGAAACCGACACAGAATGGATACGATACTCTGAGACCATGGTTTTTAATTGCGCTGTAATCTGTCCGGAAATTTCATGCAGCGGCCGGCTGAAAATGACGGGATTGAGTAATACTGAGATTTTAAACGGCGAATGTTTCAAAAAATCCATCACATGGACCTCCGGCTGCAGCGGCCGGCCGGAAGACACGATATCCGAAGGCATCGGCAGGTAAACCTCGTCGATCCATTCTCCGCAATGTGTATTTAGATCCTGCCAGAATTCCGGAGGCTGATCGATATAAGGGATGGTCCACAGGTGTCTGGGTTTCATGTTGGCAGTACTCCCGCATGTTCAGGTGTTTTTTGTTATTCGCCTTAATTTATGAGCGACACAGCCGCCTGTACACAAACCATTGTGTTTATAATCGCAGATCGAACAGGTTTTAAAAATGCCGAGTGCCTCATATAAAGAAAGTGTTTGTTTAAATTGATCTCTAAGAGAGCCGGCCGTATCAAATTTATCAAGCCCGTGCCTTTGCATTCCGGAAAGCGGGTAACACGGCACCAGACTGCCGTCCGGCAGTATATCCGGAATGGGTTCACAGTGCAGACCCAGTTCCCTGTCCAGGCCCAGGGATTGCAAATCCGTATTTCCAAACATGCAGGGCACAAATCCGCAGTCCAGATTGATCCTGACCGATCGTCCTGCGGCGGTCCGGGCAAAATCAACAATGTTCCGGCCCACATCAAAATAATGCCTGACCGGCAGGTACTGATTGTTATATCCCGCACAGGGATGGGCCAGTCCCAGGCGGACCTGCTTTTTCAGATCATAGGTTTCGATCAAAGCAAGCATCGGATTGAGCTCAATGCCTTTGCGATAAATATTCAGACCGGGAATGATTTTGCTGTGCAGTTTAGCAAGCACGGTTTTCCGTATCGGAGAAGAGACAAATTCATCCGGATTGTTGATGTTGATCACCAGGGTGATACGGTCATCCGGAATCTGTGAAAGTAAATCCAGAACCTGTTCGGACATCGTTCCGTTGGAAAAGATACGCACCGGACGTCCGGTCCTGAGAGCCAGATCCAGAAATGTGCTGAATTGCGGATGCAGGGTGGGTTCACCGCCGAGAATGCGGATTTGTTTAATATCCGAGCGAACAACAAAATCCAGTGCCTTTTTAAAAACCGGCAATGTCATATGGCCGAACCCGTCCGATTCATTCCGATAGATTTCCTGTGTAAAGCAATAGGAACAATGAAGATTGCACCGGGATGTGATCGCGATATTCGCCATATTAAATTTTGATTACTTTTTTTTCCATTAAATCATCCAGCGTATCCCGGATCAGACCGGCTGCGTGGGATTCCGTGACAAGTGCAATTTTAGCCATCATGCGTTCCATGGCCTGCTGCGAATACCCTTTCAGGAGCAGATCAAAAACCGCTGCCTGCGGATACGGAAGACAAATCCGGGTATTGTCTCTGCGGCTGATCAGTTTAATGTCCCGGATATCCACACAATAGGAAAAATCCGGATTCAGCTGATAGCGCATACTTATACCTCAAAATCCAAAATGTGATCCGATAACTGTTTGACCAGTCGCTCCAGGCTTGCTTTATCGCCCAACAGCTGATCTGCCAGCGTGGATTCCCCCATTTCTTCCAGCAGACGGCACAGTGTCAGAATACGTGTGTGAATGCAAAAATCCGTGTAATTTGAAGCACAGCCCGGGTATGTATTATTGACATGACAGCCTCCGGCGCATCCGTAACGGCAAAAGCAGTGCTCGCATCTGACTTTCTCATGAAGCCTGTCACGGAATGACAACAGTTTTTTTTCGTCAAGCTGCAACTGACCGCATTTGATATTTCCAACCGATAAATCCATGCCCCGCTCGATCCAGTCTTTTTTCTGCACATAACAGCTGGCGACCATGCCGTCCGGATGCACAATCAGCACATCACGGCCCGCAGGACACGAGGTGGTCTGCGGCCGATTTAAAGCCACCGGCGCATAAGCCGGATCCACGCCATGGTTTCGCAGCACCCGCCAGCTTTTTAAACAGTGTTCCGCAAACAGATACGGGTCCGGAGGACGCAGGCCCGCTTTTTGGGTCAGGGAATTCTCCGTCAGGGTTTCGAAATTCACCTTGTCGGGGTTGAATTCCCGGCAGAACCAGTCAGCCATGTCTTCCATACGCTGAACGGACTCCGAGGTCACACAGCATCGGATTGAAAGCTGAAGATCATGTCCGGACAAATATTTAGCGGTTTCCACAACTGTGTCATATGAACTTTTGGCAGCCGCGGCCGGCCGGGTGCGGTCGTGATCATTTCGGAATCCATCCAGAGATATGATCACACGGTCAAAATAATCCGCAATGAAACGGCGCCGGGTTGCTCCATAGTACCCGTTGGTCAGGGCTTCGAACCGGGGTACAAGACCGTTTCGCGATGCAATAAAACGGGCATGATGTACGGCGATATCCATCAGTTCACGTTCAACAAAGGGCTCGCCCCCGAAAAACTGAATGGGCAGCAGTTTGCGCCCGTTCTGTTTCTGATGACCGGCAAACCAGTCAATGGCCGCGGTCATCTGACCGGCCTCCAGCTTGTCTTTGTTGTTTTGATGGGCTCCGAAATCACAATACGCACAGGCCATGTTGCAGGCCCGGCTGAGAATGATGCCTAAAAACTCCGGATTCACGGCCCCTGTTTTTTCAGGATGGATCACACCCGATAAACTTAAAATCTCAATCAGTTCCGAAAATTCTTCAGGGACTTCTGCAGCCGAAGTGCCCTGCATCGCGTCTCTGATCAGTGAAACACCGCTTTGATTCAGCAGGGCGTACTGGCCGTTCAGCGGATGATACAGCAGATACCGGTCCAGAACCGGAAGAACAAACAGATGATCGATCGGATGGCTCAAGCAATTGTCCTTTCTCAGCGCATCAACGTCATCTTGCGCACTTCTACACGATCCTCCGCTGACACCCGGAGCAGATAGATCCCCGAACCCATCCAGCGGCCTTGATC
>JAFGCO010000032.1 GCA_016932575.1 bacterium | reverse complement strand
GTTCCGCCAAAATCACCACTGCCCGTAGAACGGCCGATAATGACCAGATCGGCATTGTTCAGTGAATCAATTTTAGACTGGGGAGCCGCTTCCAGCGCATTGGAATTCATGGTATCCACCGTATATCCGGCAGCCACCAGATCATCAATAAACGGTTTGTCCGGATTCTCACCCGTGGCCGTATCCAGCTTGTCCGGACGGGAAATAAAGATAATATTTCCCTGGGCGAAAGCCTGCCCGAACAACAATAAAAACACACATACTACTGCTGCTACAAGAAAAGACTTCTTCATCATCTCCTCCTCCTTAGAGTTGGTTTGACCGAGTTTGAATGTCATGAGTTCTGTCCCGCGTTTATTAAAAATCATTGACAGGTCATTTTCCTCATGCATAAGTAAAAACAAGATCCCCCGGAATCACCTCCTTTCTCTTCTCTTTATTATTGATTTTTTCGGGTCTGCCTCACCTCCTTTGTTTTCTTTCGATTCATTTTTAAGCCATTCTATGATTTAAAAAACAAATCCGATTGAAAAACGGCTGATGTCATCGAAATAACTGATGCTGGATGAGTACGAATAATCAACCACAATCTTTTTGCCGGATATTTCCGGAGTCAGTCCGATTCCTGCGTTGAATCCAAGCACATCATGATTGCTGATATAACCGCCCCGGATCGCCAGCATGTTCATAATCGAATATTCAAGACCGACAAGCACCCGTTCCGTGTAATTATTGGGATGAATAAATTCGGCTGTTAGCAACAGGTCATCTCCTTCAGATTCATCTGACCTGAAAAACTCCATGACGTCAATGGCGGCACCGACCGCAAAGGTCAACGGGAGCTGCGTGGTAATTTCTTCATATTTCACATGTGTGGCAAAATTACGTATCGACATGCCGAATCGAAACCCCTTCAATCCTGTATAATATTTCACACCCATGTCGAATGCCAGTTTGTTCTCGCCAAAATCTTCTTTTGAGGAATCAGGCGTCACCACCCTGCCCAATCCCTGCCCCACATACTTCATGGTTCCGCCCATCAAAAATTTCTGACTGATCCGCCGGGCATAGGATAAACCCACGGAATAGGCACCGACATTATCCACCATCCCTGTTTCCTCATAGCCTTTTGAATCGACGGAATACTGATCATAGGGAAGCAGTCTTGTACCGATGATATCGCCATAATCCACAAAAATAAAGTGAATGCCAATGGCGCCATAGCTTTTCAGGTTGAGGGCAGCGGCACCCGCCATATAATTGATGTCCGCAATCCATTGTGTGGTCGAGACAAAAGCCTCGGCGGTCCCATCAATTTCAGGCAATGCGGCCGGATTGTAAAAAATACTGTGCGAGCCGGTTCCCACTGCGGAATAGGCATCTCCCAATCCGGAAGCACGGGGAATCACACCTACCTGCAGAAAATTCATGGTGGACTGGCCCAGTTTTTTCAGACCGACCCCCACCCCGTTATACTGCTGGCCCAATACCGGCATCATCGAGCCGAGTAGCAACGCAATGATAAAAAAGGGTATTATACGCTTCATAGCGATTATTCTCCTTATATTTTACTATCGAACAACAATGAATTTCTGATAAGCCACTTCTTTTGCAGGTGTCTCAAACACGGCAATGTAAATCCCGCTTGAAATGGCCTGTTGATTGTCCGTAACCATGTTCCATTCTTCCCAGCCTGAAGAGACTTCCAGGCTGGAAATTTCCGTATAGGTGTGTTTGATGGTCTTGATCAAATCGCCGCTTTCTGTAAATATTTTTATCTTGCACGTCTTTGGCAGATTAAAAAACATAATTAAACGGGGATCATCGGGGTTGATACCGTAATCACTGGACAAATAGGAATTCGAGATATAGTAGGGATTCGGCACAATACGAATATCGCTCAGCGTGCTGCCGATGGGCCGCTTCGGATTCACATCCAGCCGGGAGGTGCTCCATACCCGGCCGCTCCACAGAATTTTACCGCGCGTTGTGGGGTAGGCATCGAAATCATCTTCATCCACTTCAATGCCGGACTGTACATAATAATAATAAGAAGCGCCTGCCAGCACACTGTCATCCAGAAACTTATAGCCGTCATAGATCATGGAGCCGATCCTCACAGTATCCGCCAGATCATCCAGGGCATTCATATCAAAGCGATCCACCTCTTCATAAAAAACCGTATCCTGATACCCGACGCGGCGCATGATGCGATATCCCCAGAAATTCAACATGTCTTCGGCTTCAGGGGCCGCCCAGTGTATTTCAACGCCCTCTCCTGTGCCGAAAATGAGCATATGCGGCGGCTCCGGGGCCATGGGCACCTGCCAGTCATGCTCGTAGTTCCATTTGGCCCGGGAAACACTGGCCATCACCGAATCAACGCCCGTGCTTAACCACCGGTTTTTCCGGTTGTTGTTTTCATCATCGGTCGGAAACGCAAAATTCTCCGGCAGATATCCGGTCCTTTCATTCGGCAGATTGGGCGGTTCCTCGAGTGTGCCCGCCAGCCACTTTTCGCCGATCTCTTTGGCTTTTTCAATACTTAAACCGGCAAAACCGCTCACATATACAAAATGCAGTTTTTCTCCGTCCTTGAACTCGGCGTAAGGGCCGAAAGAACAGAACCGGCCGTGAAATGTGGATGCAGAACCAAGACCGGACAATTCTGAGGACCAGTCCGGCGACCCGAATTCATCATTTGGCTTTTGATGAAAGGTGCCTTCGAACGCGCCTTCCATCGGATTGAGCGTGGCTTGATAACCGGCAATAAAATCATAGAGTTTTGGACGGTCCGCATTGGTTTTTGCATACACTTCAGTCAGGCCGACCAAGGGCCGTGAATAGACATCCGTGACTGTGGGCTGCAGCCAGTCATCTTCGTCTTCTGCCTCATTTGTATAAGGCGCCTTGGATGCATGCAAAATGGCATAAAAGTGCATCTCATGCTGGTACAGCCGGCCATCCTGATTATGAATCGGCATTCCCATTTGATCGCCCGCCAGGTCGGGATTGTCCCCATGATACATATAGAATACGCGAAGGCTGTCTCCTTCACGAGCCCCATAATAATGCTGCCAGGTATAGCGTCTTGAATCGTTGGCAATATCACTCACCGAGGGTTCACTGCCGGCAGCCTTTCGAATGTACATATCATTCTCGCGTATATTCAGATAAAAACCGGTCAGCGTTTTACCGCTGTTATTGGTGAGGGTAACATCACAAACCATATAATCGTCATGATACTGCTGGCTCCAGGCAAAAATCTTCCGGTGAACTTCAACCCCCATGGGATTCTGAGTGGTCACTTCGACCACCTGATCACAGGTACCGATCATTTTCGAGGCATCCGCCTCGCCCCAGGGTTCGACCTGCTTGTTTTCGGCCTGTGTGTCGGTCGACTGAATGGTATAATTCAGGGGCATTTCCCAGCGCACATAATTGGTCATCGGTACGGTGACCATGGGCTGGCTCCACTCATAATCAGAATCCGGCGACCAGAGGATCGCCGCTTTGGGAATGACATTTCCCAGTGGATCTTCCCAATTGGTCGCGGCCATGATAAAACCGGAACCGGTCTGACCGGAACCGTCCTGCAGCGAGGGCCCCTGGCAGTTGTAATCATTGGGAAACCAGCTGAAATTCCCGTATTCAAACGTGGCCGTGCCGCCGTCATCCACCACACCGCACCAGAATTTCCCCATCCGGATGACGGTTTTTTCACCGTCTGCGTAAAGCATTTCGGCAGACATAACGCTCATCAGCACCACAGCAAGAAGCAGCAGTGCCGGAAACGTCTGTCGGAGCATCTGTTTATAAAACATTTTCATTTCAATTGTTCTCCTTGTTTTCAGTTCTGAATCACGGACTTAAAAACTGATATTCACACCGACCCAGATCTCTCTCGGATATCCATAGAGCCACAAATCCTTATTGTTTGGATTGTTGATATAGGCTTTATCGTTGATTATTTTCTTTATTTTTTTCTTGTCAGCCTTCACCCACATTTCGGAATCTTCAGCGTATTCGTAATAGTCTCCTGTTTTGATTTCATAATAGATCGCATTCCTTTGACTCGCTGTTTCATCCGAAAAATCAACAACTTCCTGAAATGCCTGATAAGGCACATCATCCGGTCTTAAATCACCGGGACGATCGTCTCCGGCAAAATACGGGTTGCCCGACGGACTGATTTTGCCCTGATATACATATTCCTCGGGTGTCACTCCCTCTTCACTGATTTTGATTTTGTCCTTATATTCAGGATCATCATACATGGGCAGCCGCAAAGAATTCAGGTAAGCGTCCCGGTCAATGGCGCTTCGGAAGCACCATTCTTTATTCATCCAGTTCACTTTCAGATTCAGCAGGTTCTGAATATCCACATAGAAGCTGGCACGGATGCCTTTCATGATCTCGAAACCCTTGGAAATTTTCATGTCGACCATATAGTAATCCGGCCAGCGGATGTTGTTGCTGACGTTTCTGATATCTTCCGGGTTGTGTGTATAGGCTTCACCCATTTCCCACTCAAAGATACCGCTGATCAGCCAGCCGCCCAGAAGGCTGTTGCCAATTCCCCCCATTTTCAGATCATAGGGCACATGAAATGTCAGATTGGCTGCCGCAGCGGGCCGGGGAGCCGGCCGGTCCTCTTCGGCCTCAAAATAAATCTGCTCCGCATCTTCATTGCGTTCCGGATCTTCATACAGGTACTCCCGGCCGACCTTGCCGTCTTTCTCCAAAAGATAGCGGAAATTGATCCAGCCGGTGAGATATTTGCCCACAGACTTCCGCACGTCCAATTCCAGACCCTGAATGTCTTCGTATTCATTGTTCGTGCGTGTCGTATACCCGTCGGCAATGGATTGCCCGTCCACATTGAGATTCGTGTGTTGTCCGGTCACATCTTTATAAAAACCGCTGAGCGTAATCAGGTACTGATCCGCGAGATTGTAAGATCCGCCTAACTCGTATGAAATGGTGCGCGGGGGCGCCAGGTTGGGATTGCCGATGGTGTTCAGCCCCTGGCCCTTGCTGTACCGGTAATTGTACATATACATTTCAGAATAGGGAACGGCGGACCGGAAATGGCCGTAATTAAAATAGAACTTGGACCGCTCGGTCACCGGAAAAGAAATTCCGATGCGGGGACTGATGGCCAGATGATTCTTGGTTTTTTGCATAAACGGTACGAGGGTTGTATCCGGATTGTTCTTAATAATCTCTCGATATTCCTCGTCAATCCGATTAAACCGATCCCATGCCACATTTATTCCCTGGCTTAAAAATTCATATCGGTAATTGTCCATGGCCGGATGGGCGCCTTCCTCGCCTTCCACAAAGGCTTCTGCATTAAACCGGTCTCCCGTGGGCCACATCGCACCGCCCGAATTATAATAATCGATGCGCAGACCCAGCCGGGCCACAATACCTTCATAGGTAATCTGGTCCTGAATATAGCCGCCCAGCTGCCAGGGCTTCACATGAAAACGCAGATCATAATCGGTGTCATAACCGGTCCAGTATACCCACAGATCATTGTCCAGATCATAGTAATTTAAATCAAATCCGCCTTTGAGAAAATGGTGCCGGGTCATCTGGCTGCTCAAATCGCCTTTCACACGGAACATCTGTGTGACAGAATTTTCATTGTACATCCCGGTCTTTCCGGAAAACCGGCGGCCGGTCGCACTGACGATTTCACCCCCCACATCTTCAAAAATACTGTGCACATAAAAATCAGTGGGATCCTGGGGATTATAAACCGTATCCGCTGAAAATGTCCGTCCATAGGGCATTTCATTCACCCAGACAGGTCCGAAATTGATAATCCCGGTACGGTCACGGGTGAACTTAGGCTCTGAAAAATCTTTCTGCCAGGCATAGGAAAGGGTCAGGTCTATAAATGTTTTGGGATTAACGACATAATTCAGGCTGGTCCCTGTCATATACAGTGTCTGGTCCTTGGGATGCCAGAATGTCGGGTGCCAGTAGTAAACGTCCCCCTGATCAAATAATTTGGCAAGATTGTTTTCTTCCATCATACCGCCGCCGCCGGAATCGGCATCATCCGGATCGCCCAGACTCGGCACGGCCCCTGAAGTCGGCATGACCGGCGCAATGCCTTTGATCTTCCGGTAAAGGTTGTTAATCTTCACAGTCAGGCTCTTGCCAATATTGTATTTCATGGTGAGCATGGTCGTCGATGTATTCTCGGCGTTCCGGGTTACCGGCTGGATATAGTTGGTGTTGAGGGTCTGATGAGAGAGATAAAAGGTCGCACCCCCCAGCAATTCATTGATCACCGGCAGCGGACCGCCGACACCGAAATCCAGATTGTAATCGGCATGACTGCCTTCCGACTCATGGGCATGATCGATAATTGCCTGAATCTGGGCGTCGGTCACCGTATAAGCCATACCTGATGTATCCGCGTAATACTTCAAGGCGTCAAAATCCGGCTTAACCTGATACATCCAGGCAGACCAGAGATACAGGTCGACAGGGGATACCTGATCCTCCTCCGGAAGACCCCGGTTATAGGCCTCTGCCAACCGGTTCCATCCCCGGAACAGGGGGTATGTTTCATACTCCATGGGATATTGATCCTGCGGCCAAACGGCTGCCGTGCCCTTAAAAGCTGGCTCCGGATCAAAGAGCGGCCGTAAAAGAACATTGTCCGGATTGTAAAGTGATTTTCCGAACCGTTTCATCCCCGGGATATTGCGCGAATAGCTCAATGAACCCGAGTAGCGGTCGGTGTCTCCCGATTTTGTCACAATATTGATCAGGCCCGACCGGAAATTGCCGTATTCGGCACTGTAACCGCCTGTCACCAGGCTCACCTGCTCCACCGAGCTGATAGGAATACTGGCCGAGGCCGTTCCGATTCGGGGATTCACAAAAGTCAATCCATTCACAATGGTTCCGGTTTGATCGGCAGAGCCACCCCGGATCTCCAGATGATTCTCACCGGTGATACCGGGCTGCTTTTCAAGATAATGGTTGATGGTACGGATACCCGCAGACTCGGTCATTTCTGTTGCGGTGACAACCAGCTGGCTGTTGGAAACCTCTTTATGCAGAATGTCCCGATCCGCATAAACCACCACTTCTTCTCCTGGTACCACTTCCATTTCCAGATCAAAATCCACTCGGGCAATCTGATCAACAGAAACCAGCACATCCTTTTGGATTACTTTTTTATACCCAATAACAGAAACCTGCACATCATGAATGCCGGCAGGGACATTGATGATGGTGTAATAGCCATCCACCCCTGCCGCGGCCCCAAAATTGGTGCCCGCGACAAGCACATTCGCTCCGGGCAGAGGATCACCGGTATTCACATCAACCACAGTTCCGACGATCTTTCCTGTGGTTTGTGAAAAAGCGGTTCCTGACACGCATAACCCTATTATAAGAATCAAAATCAGGCTATGAATGACGGTTGACAAAGATTTCCTCATTTCTCTTCCTCCTTAAAATAAAGTATACAGTAGTTAATTGGACATGAATAAATCATTTGGCTTTCGAAACATCGGTTTGAAGATAATAAAATAAATACATAAAACTGGATCATATAACGTTAAATATCAAATTATCCGCTTGCTGCTGATAGGTTTTGAATAGTGTGCCCTATAGAATCCTGAATAATAAAACATAATTTTACTCAAAGTTTAAGTGAAAAACTGTGAAAAACTGTGAAAAACATGATTCGACATTTTTTAACATCCGTTAAAAAATGTCGAATTTGAGTGAAACTGCCCCTGTTTTTCTGCTTAATCCAAAAATATTCCAAATACGTGGAATGCAACATCGTGCTTGCATTTAAAAATTATAGTTATTACATTTCCAACGAATGAGATAATACACGCCTTCAATATCAGGCCAGCCGAAAATCGTGGATGTCATATTTGATTTAAAAAACCATATTTTGAAAACATAAAAAAAATACACGGCACGCCCCGAAAAAAAAAGATGTAAAGCATATTCGATATGACACTTGAAGCAACCCATAAAAAACTGCTTGAAAAAATACTCGACAGCAAAGAGTTCTCGCATTCAGAACTCTATAAAACCTATCTGGCCTATCTGGTTGAATCCAGCAAACAGGGAAAAAACCTGAAAGAAACCGTTATAGCCATGGACATCTTCGGCAAAGACGCCAGTTTCAATCCTGCCGAAGATACGATTGTCCGGTCTCATACCTATACATTAAGAAAAAAACTTGAAAGCTACTATTTTCATGAAGGAAAAGATGACAAGTTTCGTTTAAGAATCCCGAAGGGACATTACACAACAAAATTTGTCCCTGTCTCGGAGAACATTTACCATCCGAAAAATATATTGCTTTTTCTCAGGAAAAAACTTTATATCCCGATTATTGCACTGTTATTCATTTGCGTGACTTACCTGGTTATTCAGAACATTCAACTCGATAAAAGGCTGAAACCCTATCAATGTATACAAAAAAACGATCCGATTTGGCAGAATTATTTACAATCAGATTTGCCGATTCTTATTGTCGTGGGAGATCATTTTTTCTTTGAAGATTATATTGAAAAATATCATCAGAGCCTTAGCATGCGCCATCCGGGCATCAATTCACTGGAAGAACTTCAGGAAGCCTATCCAAATTATCAGGGAATCCCGGCTGAGGAACCCTATTTCCCTTATCACAGCATCTGGAGTCTGCCCCCCATTCTTTCCATTTTATATTCTGTTAATGAAAAACCTATACTTCGTAAATCATCCGATATCAGTCCGCAAATGCTGGATGAATACAATATCATTTTTCTGGGGAGCATTAAAACACTTTATAATTTAAGGCATACATTATTGAAATCGCACTTTGATTTTGAAGTGGCTCCGCATCGAATATTCTACACACCCTCAGACACTGGAAAAACGAAAATATACCAAACCTCGCTGCATTCTTCCGGACCGAATGAAGATCTGATACTGGCCCTGAAACTGCCCGGACCGGACAACAACTCGATTTTTATTATTGCCTCATATCACTCTCTTGGCGCCCCGGAAATTGCCTATTATCTGACACTGCCCTCCACACGATTGGCGCTTGAACAAAAATTTCGTGAAAAATTCGGTAAAGTGCCTCCGTATTTTGAGATTTTATTCCGTGTTACAGGCATCGATAAAACAGCCTACAATACAGAAATTCTGATCTACAATGAAATCATTCCCGATTGACTTTAGTCCGAACGCTTGACTCATTATTTACACCCGCTTGATCATTTTGAATTGATTGATGAGAAAGTCTCATTCCCGGGTATTAATATATTTGTGAGAACACGCTTCTAACTCCCCGACTTTCAAACTTTTATAACAAAAAAACTGATCAGGGAACGCTTTTTGCATATCTCTAATAGCAGTTTAAAACAGGGCTGACTGTTGATATAAACAGCCTGATCTTATTTACTGTTTTACTTGATCTTATATACACTTTTTCAGATTTAGACAGAAATATTATTATCACATTTTGGAACGGATTGATCAATTATTTACACGTATGATAGGGAAGTTTTACCATGTTGCAGCATAAGTTCAATTGTTTTCCTGATCTGGATTCACTATCTTTAAAAAATATCACAAATCAAATAAGATACAATCAAAACAGCAACGAATCTAACAAATAGAGAAAGATGAAGGCAGCCCATGTTCAGATATCCGTTGAAAGAATGGCTTGCTGTATTTATTACACTTTTCATTATCTCTGGCTCAATAAAAATCACTGCCAACAGCAGTTACCGATTTGAACATATCACCGTGGATCACGGATTGTCAGAATCCATGGTAAATGCGGTAATTCAGGATCATATGGGATTTTTGTGGATCGGGACCGATTACGGTTTAAACCGGTATAATGGATACAATTTCAAGATATACAAATACAATCGAACCGATTCGACCAGCCTGACCAGCAATCGGATTTCAACACTCTACCTGGACCGGTCCGGTCAGTTGTGGGTTGGAACCGATCAGGGATTGAACCTCTACAATCGTGAACAGGATAATTTTATCAGATATCAGACCAAGCCAGACGGATCCGGGATCAGCAACAATTCTGTGAATTGTATTTTTGAGGACAGTCAACACAATTTCTGGATAGCAACTATAGAAAGTCTGGATCTGTATGACCGGGAAAATAATCGTTTTAAATATTTTTTGGCGGAACCAGGCAATCCCAACAGTCTGACAGAAAATAGTGTCATTAATATAGCAGAGGATGACGACCATCAATTATGGATGGCAACATCCAACGGACTTACCTGCCTTGATTTGAACACCATGAAATTCAGTCAGTACCAGCATGATCCCAAAAATTCATACAGTCTGAAATCGAATGACGTGAACAAACTCATTGTGGATTATCAGGGCACCCTATGGATTGGGTATCGGTATGAAGGTTTGAGTCACTGTGAAAAAGACAGGAATGGCCGTTATCGATTCATTCATCACGATTTATCTCAGAATGGAACCAATCCCTCCAACAACAATGTATATGCACTTATCGAAAGCAGTGGCGAAAAACTCTGGCTCGGCTCATCCAATGGTGGTTTAAACATTTTTGATATTCCAAGCAAAACATATAAAAACATTCAAAATGTCAAAAGCAATCCGTTCAGTCTGTCAAGCAACTCGATTCACTCAATTTGTGCGGACAAGGGAGGCAATGTATGGGTCGGAACCTATAATGCCGGCCTGAGTGTGATTAAAAAATACAAACAGGCCATTCACAGCTACTGGATGATGGAAGGCGATCCAAACAGTCTGAGTCACAATTCAGTCACTTCATTTATCGAAGGAAATGGTGGAAAAATCTGGATCGGAACCGACGGCGGCGGACTGGATTTGTACGACCCTGAGACCGGTAATTACCGCCACTTCAATACAAAAAACTCGGGACTGAATCGAAACGCCATACTGGATATCACCCAAAGCAAAGAGGGGTATCTCTGGCTTTGTACCTGGGGAGGAGGCGTTAATCGCTTCAATCCCCGAAACGGGCAGGTGAAAACCTTTACAAAAGAAAACGCAGGCCTAATCAGCAATGATATCATGAATTTGGAAGAAGATCATCAGGGCAATCTGTGGATTGCCACCAACAGAACAGGCCTCGTTGAATTCAATCCGAAAACATACTCCGTGATCCATTATACAACCGACAACAGTGATCTCCATGATATGTCTCTCACAGATATCGAGGTTTCTCATGACGGTGATATATATATAGGCGGTTATAACGGACTTTGTATTTTTAATATCGAGACACGCCGGTTTGCCACATACCGTCACGATGAGAATGACAGCACAAGTATCAGCAGCAATGTGGTGACTTCAATTTTCGAGGCCAGTGATGGGACTGTCTGGACGGGTACCCAGCTGGGTCTGAACCGATTTGATAAAGAAAAGGGGACATTTAAAACCTATGATGAATTTGATGGCCTGGCCAATGAGAGTGTGATGCAAGTTGTGGAAGACGATCATCATGATTTGTGGATCAGCACGAAACGGGGGCTGTCTCATTTTAATCCGGAAACAGATGAATTTAAAAACTATTTTCAGTCGGATGGATTACAGAGTAATGATTTCAACCGGCGAAGCGGTATAAAATCAAATTCAGGTCATCTCTATTTTGGCGGGATCAAGGGCTTCAGCGTGTTCCATCCGGACAGTTTGAAGCTGAATGAGAATCCGCCCCCGGTTGTGATCACGGATTTTCAACTTTTCAACAGGCCTGTAGCCATCGGTAAAAAGGGATCCCCGATCAAAAAACATATCAGCATTTCTGAAGCCATTGAACTGACTTATAAGCAGAATGAATTTTCATTTGAATTTGTGTCATTAGACTTCACTGCGCCTGAAAAGAACCAGTATGCCTATATCCTTGAAGGATATGATGATGAAAATGCCTGGCACTATGTCGGAACGCAGAGAAGAGCCATCTATACCAATATGAATCCGGGTAACTACACATTTCGGGTAAAGGCTTCGAACAATGACGGAATCTGGAATGAAGAAGGCGCTTCAGTTCGAATTTCAATTTCTCCCCCATTCTGGGCCACCTGGTGGTTTCGAATTGTAGCATTCGGCCTAATAGCCTTTGTGATTGGTATGATCTATCGAATCCGTGTGCGCAGCCTGGCCGAGCAACAGAAATTGCTTCAACTGCAGGTGGAAGAACGCACAGCCGAATTGGTGCAAAAGAAAAACGAAATTGAGGATTCATATCAAAAGCTGTCCGAAACCGGCCGGCATCTGGCTTCCAATTCAAAAATGGTCAATATAGCGACGGCCCAGATCAACACTGCTATGAAAGAAGTGAAAGAAGGTGCCATTTCTCAAAACGATTTTGTGATGCAAACGCGGGAAATCATTGATAATCTGCTAAATACCATTCAAAAAGTGGTTTATCAAACCAAGCACAGCAGCAAAGCTGCAGAAAACACGGTCAATGCTGTCGAGACCGGTACCGCATCTATGCAATCAACATTGGACAGCATGCAGGAAATCGAAGCAAATGTTGATGAAATCTGGAATGTGATGAAAAATCTGATGAAGCATTCCGCCAAAATCGACGAAGTGATTCGATTTATTGAAGATGTTGCATCCCGGGTCAATGTATTGGCGCTGAATGCACAGATAGAAGCCGTGAAAGCCGGAGAAACCGGTCGGGGATTTAAAGTGGTGGCAAATGAAATTCGGGATCTTGCCAAAAGGGCAACAGAATCTACTTATGAAATCGCAGACACCATTGCCCAGATACAGGGAGATGTGTCTCATATTGAAAAAATCACCCGCAAGGGTCTGAACAATGTCAAACAATCATCCCAGATCACACATGAGGGACGCGCCATTCTGGATAAAATATGTAAATCTGTCGAAGCTGAGAAAGAAAGGTTACTGTCAATCGTATCCAAAGTCAATGAGATGCAGCAGCTATCCAAAAAAGTGCGCAGTGCGATTGACAGTGTGGCCGAAGTGAGTGAGAAAAACAAAGAAACAGTGGAGCAAGTGAATGCCAGCACATCAGAAGTCGGAACAAGAATTGAAGAACTCTCTGCCCTGGCTCAGTCGCTTGAGGTGCACCGCAAGAAAAATGACAATGATGTGATGCTTCACGTCAATTGAAAAATATAATATGAAAAACCATACATGAAACCTGATTTAACTATAATATTTATATCTTTTATTGCTGCATTCAATTTACACTCAGCGCCTCATCGGTCGAATATTCAGGCTCAGCTGCGTTTTAAAAGCCTGACAATCAACGAAGGGCTTGCGCACAACAAGGTCAATTGTATCTGTCAGGATCAGGAAGGCTTCATGTGGTTTGGCACGAATGAAGGGCTCAGCAAGTTTGACGGATATTCCGTAATCAACTTCAAGCACGATCCTGGCGACACAAACAGTCTGACGGATAACCTGATAAAGGACCTGATTGTGGATAATGATGGGGATCTCTGGGTCGGTATAGACGGGAAAGGGCTGATCGTCTATAATCGCGACAGGAATCATTTTGTGGAATTAAAATATGATCATGGAAAAAAATCTTTTCAATATACCATCGCACTTTGCATGGACAGACAGGGCAACATCTGGACGGCTTCATCAGATACCCTGTTCTGTCTGAACTCGAAAACACACCGGATTTTGGGAACCTGGAAATTCGAAGAGAGCCCCTCCAACAACCGAATTCACTGCATTTACGAAGATTCCCAAGCGAATCTCTGGATTGGGACACTGAACGACGGACTTTACCTTCTTGATCGGAATACGGATACCTTTACTGCTTTTCGGCACAAATTCTCCGATCCGAAATCCATAAGCGGCAATTCAATCAATACCATTTACGAAGATCGGCACCAAAATCTATGGATCGGAACAAACAACCACGGTCTGAGCCTTTTAAATCGTCACAAACTCACTTTTACCCGATTCACTATCGATCAGGACAATCCGAGGAGCGACCGCGTCAGAGGATTGACTGAGGACAGCCGGGGCATACTCTGGGTGGGAACACGAAGCGGTTTATATCGGAAAGATCCTGAGTCATTCACATTTCACCGATATGCGTATTCGGAACATGACTTTTCCAGGTTGGAAGACAACTCAATATATGATTTGTATATCGATGCCAGCGAAGTGATTTGGGTGGGAACTTACGCTGGCGGCGCCAATTATGCGGACCTGAACCAAAAAGAATTTGTTCACTATTCAGCCGGGAGAAAGAATGCATATTTTCTGAATAACAATATCATATTTTCATTTTGCGAGGATGATTCAGGCAATCTGTGGGTCGGAACGGAAAATGGTGGTTTGAATTATCTGAACCGGAATACCGGGCGTTTCACCTATTTTAACCATCATCCTGATCAAAACTCGATAAGCAGCAATAATGTAAAATCAATCGTGAAAGACAATCAGGGCAACCTGTGGATTGGCACATACCAGGGAGGCCTGAATCAATATTCGATAAGAACGGGGCGTTTCACACATCACAGACACGATCCGAAAAATCCTGCAAGCATTGTCAGTGACAACATCTATGATTTGCACCTGGATGACAATCAAAAATTATGGATTGCAGCGCAGGAAGGATTGGATTTATATGACATACCAACCCGTTGTTTCAGGCATATGAACATATCGGGAACGGATCCATGGAATCTTATCCGGGATGTCCGTCTGCTCTTTGAAGACAGTCAAAATCAATTATGGATTGGAACGTTTACCAATGGCCTTTTTGCTCTGAATAAATCCTCTCTGATATTAACCCGCATTTATCCCGAATTCCTGACAAAAGCCGTAAACGCGATTCATGAGGATTCCAGAGGAAATTTTTGGTTTGGCGGAGAAAACGGACTGCATTATTGTGCAAAAAATTCAGACAAACCGGTTCTGATCACCGGAGAACACAGGAACTTATTAACAACCATTCATGGGATCCTTGAAGATCAGAAAGGCAACCTGTGGATTAGCACTTCTTCCTCGGGCATAATCCAGCTGGTGGCTGCTGTGGCTCAGCCGCAAAATCACATTTCCCGGTCTTATGATATTGACGATGGTCTGCAAAGCAGGCAGTTTAATTACAACGCCTATTTACTGAGTGAATCCGGAGAGATGTTCTTCGGCGGTATCAATGGATTTAACGCTTTCCTTCCGCAGGAAATCAAAGAAAATCCGTTTATTCCCCTGGTGACAATTACCAAATTTAAACTGTTTAATGAAACCATCTCGATTGGGCAAAAATTTGACAACCGCGTCATTCTAGAAAAATCCGTTTTTCTGACCGATGCCATTCATTTGTCTTATAAAGCCAAATCATTTTCCCTGGAATTTGCCGCGTTTCATTATGCGAATCCCTCAAAAAATCAGTATGCCTATCAAATGGAAGGATTGGAAGATAAGTGGAACCATATCGGCCCGCAACGTTCAGTCAACTTTACAAGTCTGGATCCGGGACAATACGTGTTCCGGGTAAAAGCCGCCAATCCTGACGGGATCTGGAACAATGAAGGCGCTTCGATAAAAATCACCATATCCCCGCCTTTCTGGCAGACCCTGTGGTTTCGTTTCTTACTTCTCATCTCGGTCATCAGTGCAGGTATTGCGACATATAAAATTCGAACCCGGAGTATTAAAAAACGCAACGAGCAGCTTGAAGCCGAGGTTGCTGCCCGTACGGAAGAAGTTGTCAAAAGAAAAGATGAAATAGAACAGGCTTACAACCGCATG
>JAFGCO010000031.1 GCA_016932575.1 bacterium | reverse complement strand
TAAAAATGTGGATCGTGCCGAACTGCTTTCGTCGAACGCCGAAGAGCTCCGGGTTCTGGTCACTGTGTTAACCGAAGCCATGCAACACTTGATTACTGACTAAAAATGACTTAATTTTACATAAACAGGTCTCATGGATATATTGCAAATACGGGATCGCAGTCACAAAACCAAATTGTCATTACTTATACATCCATGAACCATCTGATATCATCATTTTACATCAAGAGGGAGAAACTTGATGAAAACAAGTAAACCAGGCATAGCCATGAAGCAAAATCAAACCGCGCGATATATGATTTTATGGGTATTGCTTCTGTGCGCTTCCGCTGTACTGAGTCAGAAACCCGATTTTTATTTTGAGCATCTGCAGACATCGCAGGGGCTTTCAATGAATAATGTCAATACAATCACCCGCGATCAGTCAGGATTCATGTGGATAGGAACGGAAGACGGCCTCAATCGCTATGACGGCTATGAGTTCATGGTCTATCGGCAAATCGAAGACAATCCGCACAGCGTCTGCAACAGTTTTATACGCGCACTGCTATATGATTCCAGGAACCGTCTGTGGGTGGCCACGCGAAATGGTCTATGCCGGTATGTGCCTGAAAAAGACAATTTTATCAGATACTCAATCGGAAAAAATGATTCACTGCGGTCATTGAATGCAGATATTCAGTCGCTTCTTGAAGACACAAAGGGCAGAATATGGATAGGCGGTGAGAACGGTGTGGATTGTCTGAATCCGGAAACCGGTATCTTTCAGCATTATGCACCAGACCCGGAAAATCCCAACAGCCTGAGCAACAATACGGTGTATCAGATCGCAGAAAGCCGGAAGGGATTGATATGGATCGCAACCGAAAACGGATTAAATCTGCTGGATCCTGAAACCGGTAATTTCCGCCATTTTTTTTCAAATCCAAATCGGTCAAACACGCTGAGCTCTAACTATATCCGGTCTCTTTTGGTAGATGACCAGGACAATCTCTGGATTGGCACCTATGAACAGGGCCTGGATTACTATGATATACATAACAAACAATTTATTCACTTCACATACGGTCTCCATAAAAAAAATGCCCTCTCCCATTTTCAGATAAACGACCTGGCCTTTCATTGGAGCGGCAATATCTGGGCGGCCACCACGGAAGGCCTCAACCTCATCGAAATCAATCCGAACCGTATTCAGGACTCAAGAATTCATCAGTATCTGGAAAATCCCAATAACAGCAGCTCATTGTCTGCCAGTCATATCCAAAGTGTCTGGCTGGACAGCAGCCGGATCTGGCTGGCTACAAGGTTCGGAGGTATCAATATCTACGACAAATACGGCAGCAAATTCCGAAAATACACCACGGTCTCTCTGGATGGAAATGGACTCAGCCATGCCAACGTCACCAGTTTTACTCAGGACGACCAGGGACAGATCTATATTGGCACTGACGGGGGCGGGATTAACATTTGGGATCCCCGGACCGGGAAATTCCGTTACCTGATGCATGATCCCGGCAACCCGAACAGTCTAACAAATAACAAGGTGTTGTCCGTTCTCTTTGAATCCCCTCACACCCTGTGGATCGGTATGTGGAGCGGTGGCGTCGATCGTTACAACTTACGGTCAGGGCGAATGGCACATTATCAAAATGATCCGAATGACCCGGAATCCCTCTCCAGTGACAATGTCTTTTACCTGTTCATGGATCATAAGAAACAGCTCTGGGTAGGAACATGGAGCGGAGGACTGAACAGATATCACCGGCAGACCGGTCGTTTTATCCGTTATCCTTACAACGTTTCAGACAGCAGCGGAACAAGCGGGGAAACCATCATCAGCATCTACGAAGACCATGAAAACCGGCTGTGGCTGGCAACTGAAGGACAGGGGCTAAATGGATTCGACCATGAAAAAAACCGGTTTGTACATTATCAAAACGTTGAGACTGACACTACGACAATCAGTGGTGATTATGTCATTGCCATGCTTCAGGACAGCCAAAAGCGTTTGTGGGTGACAACAACCAATGGTCTCAACCGGTTTGATCCTGAAACCGGAATATTTACCGCTTTTCATGAAAAGGACGGATTGCCGGCTGAAACCCTTTACGGAATTCTTGAAGATGATAACAAACACCTCTGGATCAGTTCAATTCGGGGATTAAGTCGAATCACCGCTCAGTCAATTGGAGAAAAAACGACCATTCAATCCACAAATTATACCCTGCAGGACGGGCTTCAGGGTGAGCAATATGGTCAATGGGCATACTTTAAAAACAGGGATGGCGCCATGTATTTCGGCGGATTGAACGGTTTTAATCTGTTTCATCCGCGGGATATCCGTGAAAATCCAATCCCGCCAAAGATTCTCATTAACGGATTTCAGCTTTCCCTGAAACCTGTTTCCTTTCGGGAGCCCGACTCCCCTCTGAAAAAACCTGTTTATTTGACCGACAAAATCGCTCTGGGCTATCAAGAATCCATGCTGACATTCGAGTTTGTCGGCATCAGCTTTACCCAACCTGAAAAAAACCAATATGCATATCGTCTGGATAATTTCGATCAGGAGGGTAAGTGGCATTATTCCGGAACAGAGCGCAAAGCCACCTACACCAATCTTGATCCGAAAACATATACATTCGAGGTCAAGGCATCCAATAATGCCGGTATCTGGAATGATCAGCCGGCATCAATCAGTGTCACGATTACACCACCATTCTGGGAAACCCCCCTCTTTAGAGCGGCCGCCATTTTTGTTTTAGCAGCCCTGATCCTGGCTGTCTACCAGTGGAGAACCCGGTCCATCCGAAGAAAAAACGAGCAGCTTGAAGCCGAGGTTGCTGCCCGTACGGAAGAAGTTGTCAAAAGAAAAGATGAAATAGAACAGGCTTACAACCGCATG
>JAFGCO010000030.1 GCA_016932575.1 bacterium | reverse complement strand
ATTGTTTCCATGGTCAGTGAATGTGGCTTCTGGCGGCAGGTTGTCAGGGTTCATTGTCAGGTCAACAGTTCCGCCATCAGGATCGCTTGCATTGACAGGGAATGAGAGGAGTTGTCCTTCACTTTTTATAAAGGGCCCGGCAGGCGTAAGGTTGGGTTTGTGATTAATGTTATCTGATTCACCGTAAACGATAGCCATATCAATATCTTCATTCCCGGAATCATCAATGACATTCAGCCAGACCGTATCCAACCCGGTTTTTTGGATCGTATAGAGTGGCATTTGACCGCTTGCATCATCGAATGAACCGTCCCCATCAAGATCCCACTTGAAAACAAGACTTTCATCTTCTAAATCATATCCGTTACCATTTAACTGAACTTGTGATCCAACCGCATCCCAGTATGGCCCATTTGCATAGGCAATCGGTGATGCATCCGGCACACTGACCTGATAATACTGCGGCGCATAATTATTGCGCATAATTTTCATGGTGTAGCTGCCTTCGGGCACATCATGAAGCCCGTAGCTGCCGTCTGTACGAGAATAGCCTATAATCCGGGAGCCAATCAGGCCAATAATTGCACCCGAGACCGGATTGCCCATATGGTCTTTTACAACACCGGTGATAGTTGACGAGGGCTCTTTATATAAGGCAGAATCTGTTTTTGTGCCGTATTGCACATAGATTTTTTCGCCACTAATATATTCTCCTTCTGCAAAGACACCAATGAGCCCATTATCAGCAATTGGTGGTGTGGCGTGTGTGTCACTATAGGCCCGTTCAAATCCAATTATGCCATAAAATAAGCCCGTGTTTTTGCCAATTTCTGATAGCTGAGTTGATTCACCTGATTTATCACTATTTTCAGTATAAACAAGGACTGTAATTTGCTCTTGCAGGTTTGTATTTAAGTCTGCTGTTTTATCAGATACAGTAATAGCAACACTGGATATTTCGCCATAATATACATCATCTTGTATTTTCAATTCCTGGCCGGAGAGCCTTTGAAAAAGGAAGATGACGATACAATAAATATATAAATATTTCTGCATGGGTATGATTATGATGTCTTATGTTGAATCAGAATCAATTTCAAGCGGTTGGCTGCAGAATGAAATTGACATTTTTCACATTTTCGCCATCTACATTTATTGTCTTTGTTACAGCATTATATCCTGAAGCTTCCGCTTTTATTGAATACGTGCCATCTTCCACAACAATTTTATAATAACCTGATATGGTGTTAGTCGAATTTATCACATTGGCACCGTCAAAAACTGTTATAATTACATTATAATTGATAGGGCTTACATAACCAGAAACATAATAGCCTACTTGATCACTCTTATCTGGTGTAAATCCCTTAGTTTCACCTACAATTATATTGTTTGAAGAAATAACATCTGCCCCTGATGCAAAATATAACTGATGATCAATATTCGTAGCGATCAGACAATTTTCTATATTTGCTCCAGCACTTGAATAAGCCCTAATACCATCGGTGAGATTTTTTTCAATAGTTGAGTTATAAATTCTTCCATCAGAATTGCCAGTTATAAAAATACCTATATAATTTTCTGAAATGTTGCAAAAACCTATTGTAGCATCAGAATTGCTACCTGCACCATCACCAATATTGATTCCGGTACCGCTACAATACTGGATATTACAATGAACTATTGAAGATTCTATGTCAGAATCAATTCTAATTGAAACGCCATAAAAAATTACCTTTTCTTTTTCAGTACCGAGAATACTCAATTCACCCTTTACTATTAACTCAGGTGAAGGAATAATATCTGATTTCACAATAACACCACTACTTATATTCAATACATCAACTGTTCTAATTTGAACATCATCAGTAATAATGATCTCTCCCATATCCTTTGTCCAATACTCATCACCTGATGTGCTTCCTGAAGTAGTCGGACCTTTAAATAGTTCAATATCATTTTGAATATTGCTATTTTCACCACTGATAATATTATCAACATAAACAGTTTTTATTGAGTAGCCTGACTTCTCAAACATTAGTCCGACTGAGCCGGCAGGCACCATCAATGAGAAAAGACCATCTGAAGAAGTAAGAGTTGAACCTCCGGAAAATGAGTTTACAGTAACATTCGATAGACTTTTTTTGGTAATATAAGATACGACTCTACCCGAAACCCACCCATACTTCTGAATAAGAATTGTATCGACAGCCACTGTCACCCCTGCTTCTGTCAATGAAACAGAACGTTCAATGACCTGATAATTCGGAGCTGCTATTGAAATTATATAGTCACCCAGGGGCACATCTGAAATTAAAAAGACACCGTTATTGTCAGTAAATGATAAATATGAAGTGCCCCCAAGATAAGCCATCGTGCCGCTGAAATCGTTTATACCGTCCATGCGGACCACGCCCTTTATGGAACCTGTCGGTGTTAAAACCGGATTAATCACCACCGGTCCCTCGGCCGATACATGAATATTATCGATATATGCATAATGTAGATTCGATTTTTTAACCGAGAGTGAATATTGGCCGGGGGGTATGTTTTCAAAACAGAAGTAACCGTCAGGCTGTGTAATGGTTTCGTATTTTTTTGTCGAATCATGAAGCGCTTTCGCTAAACCCTGCTCTGATTTCAGCAGACCTCTGTCAGAATTATCTTCCTGTTTCAATAGCTGATATGCCACACTGGCAGTTTGTCCAAGTTCGTTCATGGTTTCAAGAGTCACGGTAATGCCCCCAAAATCTGTGCCTCCTTCATAGGTAACATGGCCTTTGACTATGTTGCCATTTAAATCAGTTTCATCTGACTTTAAAGGGTTGCTTTGTTTTTCACAGGTTAAGAATAAGGGCAGAGATATGATCAGAAATAAAAAGAGTATGCCAAATCTGTCTTTTTTAATTTTCATTTTACCCCCCAATATTGTTCGTTTGTTGAATTTCCAGTAAAAATTTTGATATTCAATAAATTTTTGAAGGAATTTATAAGTATATAGTGTTTCCTGGCTATAAATCAAATCCGTATTGAACAGAAATTATCAATAATTCAAGCATAAATGACCGGTCCAGGATTATCCCCATGCGATAATATCCGGTTTTTATTTACGGGATTTATATTTAAGAAAAATGTAATAATGGTCTAATTATATTAAATTTATTATTATTTGTCAAGAAAAATATAATCTGGTTCAGATCATTGTCATCACGGATGATGTGTTCGAAATCATTGTGGTGCCACCATTTGTATCGGATTGTTATTCGAATCCCGTTTGTTTTTTGTGTTGTTATTCAGTAATCATTTTGCATGATTGCCGGCATTTATTATTATCCTCCAGAAATCACTTGACTTTTTATTGATTACTTTGTATAATAATTACAATAAACTTACCCGAGTAAGTCAATGCCGATCATCAATCAATCCGCGATTGCGAAACAATTGAATGTCAGCCGGGCTACGGTTTCAAAAGCACTGAAGGACGCTGATGATATCTCCGAGGAAATGAAAAAGCGTGTCAGGCGTCTGGCAGAAAAATACAATTATATTCCCCATTACCATGCAAGTAATCTGCAGTCGAAAAAGACCTTTACAATCGGTGTTATTGTACCGGATATTTCGTATTCCTTTTTTGCGTTTGTGATTGACGGAATCATGGATGTTGCACAAAGTTCGGGCTATAAAATTATATTGACTGTCTCCAGAGAGAAAGCGGATACTGAAAAGGAGAATATTTTAACATTGTTATCCATGCGGGTGGACGGGATTTTGCTGGCTATTTCAAAAGAAACACGAAGCACGCAAATTTTCAGGAAGGTCAATCAAAGTGAAATCCCCCTGGTCTTTTTTGACCGCACGATTGAAAATCTGGACTGCAGCTCCGTGGGCATAGACGACAGGGAAGCGGCCCGGAAACTCATTGATTTTGTCGTGAAAGCCGGATATAAACGCGTCTGGCATATCGCAGGGGATTCGCTTGTCGATATCGGCAGAAAGCGTTGTCTGGGATATGTGGACGCGTTGAAAGCGAATAAAATTCCGGTAAGGAAAGAGTGGATCATTGAGGGCGGATTTACAAGAATGGATGGTTATCGCGGATTCAATGAACTTTTCAAAACGAATGAAATTCCTGAGGTTGTTTATGCGGCCAATGACCAGATTGCCCTGGGCGTATACGATGCGATGAGGGAACTCGGCATTCAATTTCCGGATACTGTCGGGGTTGTGGCTTTTGGTCATCATGAGTTTGCAAAAATAATATCTCCGTCACTGACAATCATTAATGTCGATCCATACGATCTGGGTAAAAAAGCCATGGAATTATTAATTCGCCATATTGATGATCATGAACTATCCAATACAAAAGTGTTCATTCCCGCGGAAATTGAAATTGGAGAGTCGCTTCGAATATCTGAGGGGGCTTTGGTAAATTAATGTGATTAATATTTATACAGTTAAGCTGACTCGAGTAAGTATAAAAATTCATTTATTAATATTTTAAAGATATAATAGTGGAGGTTTTATGGTAAAAAGAATTGGGTGTCGACTGCTGTGTCATTCCATAATTTTTATCCTTATTCTTACTCGAGTAAGTTGCCATAAAATAAAATTCAAAAAATATTGCAATCTTTTCAACTAAGAAGGGAGGTCTTATGCATAAAAAGAATGGGGCAATGACCGTTATATTCCTGGCAGTAATTCTAGGATTTACATTGTCTTTTGCACAGACAACAGGAAAAATCGCAGGAAATATTATGGACAAAGAAACGGGTGAGCCTCTCATAGGCGCAAATGTGATGCTGCTTCAAACTTCATCCGGCACTGCAGCCGATGCTGACGGACATTTTTATATCATTAACATTGCACCGGGCATCTATGATATCCAGGTCAGTATGATCGGCTATGCACCGATTAAAATGGAAAATGTCCGTGTGAGCGTCAATTCGACGACCCATCTGATATTCGAGCTGGATAAGACAGTTCTCAAGGGGGAAACCGTGGTAGTAACCGCGAGTGCGGTTTCGTTAAAGAAGGATCAAACCAGCTCGGTCCGAAATGTGTCCGCTGATCAGATTGCAAAACTGCCGGTCGAAAATATCAATCAAGTGGTAAACATGCAGGCCGGTATTGTGCAGGGGCATTTTCGTGGCGGCCGTAGCAGCGAGGTCTCCTACCTGGTCGACGGATTGTCGGTTGTCAACTCATTCAGTGAGTATTCCAGGCAGAGCGTGTATGTCGAAAAAGAAGTGGTCCAGGATCTCGAAGTGATCAAAGGCACGTTTGATGCGGAATATGGTCGTGCCATGAGCGGTATGGTGAACGCGGTCACGAAAGAGGGAGGCAACGAATGGCACGGATTTCTGTCTAGCGGGTACAGCAATTATTTCACTACTCATCATCCTAAACACAAATATTCAATTTCCCGCAGCAACAAGAAAGTTTTCACGGGGCTTGGAACATCCGATTACCTTGAGCGTAATCTGAGCCAGGATTACAAGGTTCAGCTTGACGGACCTATTTTCAAAGACAGATTGACCGTATTTATTAACTATCGGTACCAGAACAATCGGGGGCCAATCAACGGTATCCGCCGGTTCAATCCGTGGGATTACAGCGTCTACCCGGCAATCGATTCTACAACCTGGCATATCGAACACACCGGTGATAACAAATATGTGGCCCTTCAGCAGGATTATTATCACAATGCCATGGGAAAGCTGACATTCAAAATCACCAGCAATTTCAAGCTGAACCTGCTTTACACATTTAACGGTAATAAGAGCAAACGATTCAATAATGGTCTGGGCGACTTTCAGTATAAATACAACCCGGATGGATTGCCATGGGACTTCAGCACCATTCATTTCGGCTCTTTTGATATCAACCACATGATTTCAAAATCTCTGTTTTATGATCTGAAATTGTCCTATACCGATCGGGTGGAACAATCCTACCTGTATGAGGATCCGCTGGATCTTCGATATCTCAGTCCGAATTACAGAGGGAGCCTTGAAACAGGCTTTTACACAGGCGGCACGGTGGATCCCGGAAAGAGAAAAGACACATTCGAGAGGCGGGATATCAAGTTTGATCTTTACTGGCAGGCCAGTAAGGTTCATGGCTTCAAAACAGGATTCCTGTATACATCTCATGTTGTCGACCGTTGGCGCGTCAATGTACGTAACCAGTTTGACGGGCTGCCTATTGAAGACGAGATGGTTGTCGATCCTGAGACGGGAAAAATCGATTTTCCGTTTTATGTACCCGAAATCGTCCCTGTCACGGAGAATACGATCAATATTTACAAGGTGAAGCCGTATGAAATGTCGGTCTACATCCAGGACAAGATGGAATTCGATGATATGGTCATTAAACTGGGTTTGCGGTACGATTATTTTAATCCCGATTACCATTATGCATCCAACTGGCGAAATCCGGCCAATCAACAAACGTTTTATGTCAGAGATGACAGCGGACATGTGGTTATCGATGAAAATGGTCAGGAAGTTATCGATATGGAGATGATGTCTGTTTACCCCAAAGCTGATCCGCAGACCCAGCTCAGCCCGCGCCTGGGTGTATCCTACAAGCTGAGCGATCAGGCCGTGCTCCGGCTCAGCTACGGACATTTTTTCCAGATGCCTCAGATGTTTGCTTTGTATGAAAACAACATCTTTCGCGTGCCCCCCTTCAATTTTCAGACCACCATGGGCAACTCCCAGCTCAAAGCGGAAAAAACCATTCAGTATGAAATCGGTCTCTGGCAGCAGATCATGACCGGCATGGGACTGGAGGTTTCGCTTTATTATAAAGACATCTACAACCTCCTCAGCACGAAAATCATAACTACCTACAATCAGGTTAAATACGGCCAGTTCACCAACAAGGATTACGGCAATGCCCGGGGTATTGAACTGACATGGGATTACGTTTATCTCGGCTTTTCCTCGTTTGTGAATTTTACCTACTCTTTCACGCGCGGCAATGCGAACAATCCAAGGGATACATATGATCGTGCGGGTGACAGTATGGATCCGATCACCCGGCTGATCCCCATGGAATGGGACCAGCGATATACGGCGAATGCCACTGTGGCCTATACGGCAAAAAGCTGGAATGCGGCGATGACCGGATATATCAATTCCGGAACTCCATACACGTATGAGCCTCCGGGATACAGTCCGCTTTACCGGATCAATCTCTATGAGAACAATTCGCCCAAACCGACGTCAGTAAGCTTCGATCTGACGGCGTCATACCTGGTCTCCTTGTTCGGCGGGCATTCGGTCAAATTCACGCTCAATGTCTACAACCTGTTTGATAATCTCAACACCGTCTGGGTGTACGGTGATACAGGCCAGCCATACACAAGAATAGTGACAGAATCCGATTTGAGCAAGTTCCGCAGCGATTATAACGATTACTATGATCAGGTTAAAAATCCGACCATGTATTCGTATCCCAGATCGGTCAAGTTGACCATGGGATATACATTTTAGCATAGGGTTTACAGGATTTTGATGAACAAAATAAAACAACTCATATCATTTAGGAGATATAAATATGAGCATGAAAAAACGGACTCAATTCCTTGCAGCGTGCCTTTGGATGGTACTCTGTGTTTCCAATCTGCTGCCTCAGGGCCAAATATACAATGGTCCCGAAGATCCTGCAGGCGACATCTCAGCCATTCGTGCAGGTTATATGAACATAAACCGGCTGCTGCTTTATTTTGAAAATAACACCCAGATCGCAGATTATCCTACAATCGGCACAAGCCGATGGCCGAATGATTACACAGGTCAGCGGATGATTGACGTCGCTTCGGTGTTGGTGGGGAGTCAGGTCTACGTTTACCATGATTCCATTCCCATCGACGATTTCAACGATCCGCGATTAAATGAATCCGATGCCATCGATACATTATACTTTGTGCAGTCCCATTCTTACTCTGATGCCAATCCTGATATGAATTATGACGGAACCGTGGAATGGGGGCTCTACCCGGTACCGGGTTATTGCAATGAGGCACAAGATTATGCGGCCATGAGCAACAAGCCGAATTCCTGGCCGCCAGAAGGTTGGCCATTGACCGGTTTTACCAAAGTTTGGCCGGATGAGTGGAACGGACGATACGGACGGGGCATTACAAAGGCGCATCTGGAATCGTATTTTGTGGCGAATGATGCGCAGGACATGGAATACATAATCCAGCGAAATGATCCGGAAGAAAAACTCATTACTGACGGGCCCCGGTACCTTCCCAGGCTTGGAAAGGTGATTGGAGATTTCGATCCCAATGTCAGTATCCAGAAAGGTTTGCCGTGGGGTGGTCTCGGTATCCGTATTGAGGTTCGGGGATACCAGTGGGCCAACAAAGAGGCCCAGGATATTGTTTTCTGGGAATACAACATATCCAATATCTCCGATTATAATCTCCCGATCAGCGGTTTCGGATATTATGTGGATAACAGCATCGGAGGTGACGCCAGCGGAGAAAACGAGGTGGCTTTTCGCGATAAAGTTCTTGATCTTTCCTATGTCTGGGAATATCAGGGACAGGGCGAAGGCGGACGCATGCCCGGGACGATGGGATATGCCTATCTGGAAAGTCCGGGCATGGCTTATGACCAGATTGATAATGACGACGATGGTATTATCGATGAAAAAAGAGACAACGATGCAGGTCAATGGGTCGGTCCCAATATGGGATTAGAAGGAATACCCATCGACGAGACAAAGTTCCGGAATTTTTTCAATCGTGATCCCCGATCCCACTGGGAAGGTGATGAAGATCAGGATTGGCAGGATGGTATTGACCCGGATAATGACGGAAGATATGCCGACCTGGACGAGGAGGGTAACTGGATTCTTGAATCGGGTGCATTTGTAGGTAATGATGTGGGTGTCGATGGGGTTGCACCGGGGGACTTAAATTACTATGGTCCGGATCCTGACGGATCTGAGTGCAACCACAAACCGGATTTCGTCGCTACCAAAGGCGAGCCCAATTTTGGACCACTTGATATCGGTGAATCAGACATGGTCGGACTGACCAGCTTTCTTTTATTCGACTGGGCACAGTGGCAGAACATTTTCCGGTTGACACTCAATGAAGATAAAAATGTATGGAGTGTGATGAATTCCGATTCGCTGTCCGATTTTCTCATTGCGGGATCCTATGGATCGATGTATATGATTTTTGCCTCTTCGCCGTTTCCCTTCTACAAGGGCCGTACTGAAAGGGTTTCCATGGCATTCATGTGCGCGTATGAGAACCTCGCCGCGCTTAACGCCTCGAACCATCGGGCGTCAAATTTGTTCCGTGTCAAGGAGGTAGCCCAGACCATCTATGAGCGAGACTATCAGTTTGCCGGGCCCCCTCTCATGCCCAGTCTGCGGGCTTATCCGGGAGATGGCAAAGTGATCCTTACCTGGGATAATGTTGCCGATACCAAAACCCGTGAACCCCTGCTGCAGAATATAAATGATTTTGAAGGATACAAACTGTACAAATCAACCGACAAATTCATGTCCGATCCAGTCATTATTACTAACGGGAAAGGAGACAGGGAGTTCCGGGCACCGGAATTCCAGTGCGACAAGATAGATTCGATTATGGGGTACAGCACAATCGGCGGTGAAAAAGATGGTCATCTTGTGTATCTCGGTGACGATACGGGGATCCGGCATTATTTTGTCGACACTGATGTACAGAACGGAAGAACCTATTATTATGCTTTGGTGGCGTATGATTATGGTATCAAGGACATGAATATTGCACCGGCCGAAAACATGGTGGATATCGAACTGGACGAATCAGAAAACATCGTCCATACCGGACAAAATATACAAATCGTAACGCCCAGACAGAGAGCGGCGGGTTATGTACCGCCAGAGATTGAAATCGATACCGGCCGGTCATCGGAGCGATTGACAGACGGTCAGGTCATACCCTTGATTATCGATCCGGATGCGGTTCAGGGAGATCATACTTATCAATTGACTTTTCAAAGCAATCCGATCGCTTTTTATCAACGAATGGAATCAAGACGATCGTTAAGGGACGGACAACTGGTGACATCTGGCATTGAGGTTTATGATATTACACAAACCGCTGAGCGTGTTTATATTGAGAATGCCGAAAGCGGTTTTACAGATTATAATTTACAATACAATACCGATAAAGCAGCCTGGGAATTTCCAGCCAACAGGGATATTACTACCGATATCTTCGATGGACTCAAATGCCTGATCTCGATTCCTTCTGACACTGTCAAATTGGATGTGGAAAACACCGGCTGGATTCAGGGACAGGCACCAATCAATGTCGAATTGGGACCTGCGGCTCTGTACTTTCCCTATCAGTACGAAATCGTATTCGATCCCGGCAAGGAATACCAGGCCATAACCAATAAAGGAACCGGCATCGATGATGTGGATGGTACCAGAGTAGTAAGCGATTTGCGTGTACTGGGCATGAAGTATCCGTTTTATGTCATAAATAAAATGATCACGGATAGTTTGGGCAATTATGAAAAACTGGATTTAGTTCTGTATGATACCAATGAAAATGATTCACTTGACTGGAATAAGGATAAATTCCTTGTGGGGTATACCACTCAGGAGAAAACCAGTTTCTGGTGGGGAGGTACGATCTTCGCTTTCGATTTCAAACAGACGGAAAGCAACAGCAATCCTACGGCGATCGGTGATGTATATAGAATTTCCTTTCACAGACCGTTGTCGGAAGATGATTCCCTGACCTTTACTGTCCTCGATGATATCCTGTTGGACAAATCGAGAATCAAGACCATGATGGATTCCATCAAGGTCGTGCCCAATCCGTATATCTCAACAAATTTGATGGAGACTGCAGTTGCCAACCAGTATTTGAACCAGAGGCGCCAGCTTCTTTTTACGCATATCCCGGCCAACTGCACGATCCGGATTTTTACCCCGTCGGGTGTGCTGGTCGACAAGATCGACGTGGCCAACGAAGAATCATCCAACGGGACAGTCCACTGGGATTTGTTGTCCCGCGAGGGGCTTGAAATCGCAGCCGGCATGTACATTTTTCACGTGAAATCCAATGAAACCGGGGATGAAAAAGTGGGCAAATTTGCGGTTATCAAATAATACAACCTTTGAAATGCCCATTCATTCCCATCACAGGAGATGCGATATGAATACAAAACGACTTGCTGTATTATTTACAATGGGATTGTTGTGCACCATGGTTCTGGCACAAACCAAACCTTATCGCGTGGGCACAACAACCGCCAATTTTCTTGAAATTGGTGCCGAAAGCCACGGGTGTGCCATGGGCGAGGCTTATGTCAGTGTCGTGCGGGATCTTTCTTCCGTGTATTGGAATCCAGCGGGACTTTCTTATATGACTCTGCATGAAGTCCAGTTCACCTATCAACCCTGGATTGCCGATATTCATTTCACGCATGTAGGTGTGGCTGTGGTTCTGCCTGATTATGGCACGTTTGCTTTCTCTTTCACAGGCTTGAATTATGGAAGAATCCCTGTAACGACAATGGAAATGCAGGAGGGAACAGGAGAATCCTATTCAGCGATGGATATTGCAGCGAGCCTTTCGTACGCGCGAAAACTTGCTCAATGGTTTGGATTTGGAGCCTCATTTAAATATGTGACTTCCAGCATCTGGCATATGAGGGCGAATGCGGCAGCCGTGGATTTGGGGCTTTTAATCAATACCGATTTCTTTTCACCAGACGGAAAACGGGAAAACGGCCTTACCATCGGCATGAGCATTTCCAACTACGGCACCCGGATGAAGTACGACGGGATCGATCTGCTGCAGCCCATTGATATTTCTCTTGATGAAAACGGCAATTTCAAAGATGTCGAGGGTCAATTTCGTCTCCAGTCCTGGGAACTGCCCCTGATCTTCAGGGTTGGTATATCGGTAATTCCGTTAAAAACCGCCAATCATCAATTGTGTCTCGCCGTAGACGCGCTTCATCCCAACAACAACAGCGAATCGATCAATATGGGTGGAGAATACGGGCTGATTTTGCCAGGTATGGCCAAATTCTTCCTGAGAGCCGGCTATCATGGTTTGTTTATGAACCGCTCGCAATATGGAATAACCTACGGCGGAGGCATCCATTGGGCCTTGATGAACAACAGAGAATTGAAATTGAATTACGCCTATAAAACGATGGATATCCTGGGCAATTATTCCATGTTCACCATTGGCATGACGTTTTAAAAACAGATATCATGCGTTTGACGTTAGATCGGAGGCAAGAAATGAAGAAACCCGTTTTTTTTATACTGGTTATCGCGATACTTTGCTTTATTCGGTGCGATAATGACAACAATGTGGGTCCCGAAGAACGGGATCCCATCCCCAATGTGGGCACATACGTCATCCTGCCGCACGGCGTGATAACCTCCCCCCCGCATGAGGTGCACCTGTTCTGCAATGTGATCGACACTTCCAGAACGGCAGTGGATTTTTTAACTGACAACCGATTTATCATCAGGGAAAATGGAACAGCCATCGATCAGAAAAAAGCAGCCGTATTGGTCAGAAAGCGGAATATGTTCGATTACCATTTGAACACGGTCCTGCTGTTGGATGTCAGTACGGGAACCATCCTGGACGACTTAAAAGAAGCCGCCAGGGCATTCGTAAACGATATTGATCCAATGCAGTCAATTGCAGTGTATACCTTTTCGAGCACATTGAGTAGGGTACACGATTTTACACAGGATTCAGGCCAGTTGATCAATGCTATTAACGGGATGACAGCGGGTTCGGCGGAGAGAAATTTGTACGGAGCTGTACTGCAAGGATTCAATCTGTACAGTGAAATTTACAACCTGGGAACCGTTCAACAGGGGAATTTGGTCGTTTTTACTGCCGGGAATGATACAAAAAACGAAAAGGACAAAGACGAGGTCATTTATACCTCGCAATTTACCAATGTCTACATTATTGGTTTTGGCAGAGATCTGGATCGGGATTTCCTGAACCAGACCGGAAATCGCCGATATTGCATTGTTACAGAGGCAAACCAGCTTTCAGAAGCCTTCACACAAACCCAGGCATCCATCACTAAATTTGCGGACAGTTTTTATTGGATCTCTTATCAGTCTTCACTGCGAGGAACGGAAACACAGATTGTTGAAATGTCCATTTCAGCCAATGCGTATAATGGGCCAGGCTGCACGATGAATAACTCGTTTAATACAAACCAGTTCGAGGATTCGGAAACCGGAATGACTGTCAATTGGACACCGGCCGAACCGGCAGGAGTCGATACCCTGATTATCGGCGTAAACATGCCCCGAACAGTGATGGCGTTATCCCAGGGCGGAGACGTCTCTCCGGTGTATGAGTGGTCCTCCGAGGATCCGGGAATCATGACTGTCACACCGGTCACGGAGGGTTTTCCTGAGGCAGTCCTTTTTGCAGGAACCGAAGGCAATACACTGCTGATTGTCAATGACACAGCCAATGGATTTACCAGGACAGTTCTGATCAAGGCTGTCCAATCCTACAATCGATTCGTTCTTCGGGAATGGTGGAAAGATATCACCGGATCATCGATCAACGCTCTCACTTCCGATCCCAGATTTCCGGATTTCCCGAGCGGCAGGGAGTATATCACTCAAATGGAGGGAGCGCAGAATTTCGGCGATAATTATAGCTCGCGTCTGAGGGGATTTGTATGTCCGGATGTCAGCGGTACATATTCATTCTGGATTGCCAGTGATGACGCGTCCCAGCTTTATTTCAGCATCAATGAGAATCCGGAATCAAAAGCAGTGATCGCCAGGGTGGACAACTGGACCGGAAGCCGGTCTTATGAAGAATATTCCTCTCAACATTCTGCTGATATTGAACTGGAAGCGGGAAAATGCTATTATATCGAAGTGCTTCACAAGGAAGGCGGTGGAGGCGACAATGTATCCGTTGCGTGGCAGGGGCCTGGCATTGACAGGAGCCTGATTCCTTCGGAAAATCTTTCTGCCTGGCTGGGAGACTAAAGTGTCCATGGTTTGAATGAAGTTGAAGTCAAGTACACATTTGATCAAGTGATATCCTTTCTTTGTTCGGAGTGAATGATTCAGGCACTGCTGTAAAACATATAAACTGAAAAACGCTACGGCACACGTTGATGAATATTAATTTATCGTCGGATACCAAGAATATATGAATTGACACTTAAACGGCCATGTTTTATCTTCATGCCTATTGTAAATCAGCAGGGTCAGATACCAATTTGATCATGGGTTCAATGAGCCGGGGGTTACCAATTCTGATAAAATTTTATTGACACCCGTTAAAATGACCATCCAGATTCAGGATATCCCTTACCATTAGACAGAGCAGGATTTTCTTCTAATCATCAAAACCAAATAAAATTACGGAGAAAGGCTTGAACAGAAATGAATAAAGTCATCGTTGCTGGAGCGGGCGGATTCATTGGAGGGCATCTGGTCTCTAGTTTGAGGAAACGAAAAAATCACCTCATCCGGGCAGTGGATATGAAACCGCTGAACGAATGGTACCAGGTATTTCCAGATACGGAGAATTGGGTTCTCGATCTTCGAGAAAAAGAAAATTGCATCAAATCAGTTGACGGATGTAATGAAGTTTACAATCTTGCCGCGGATATGGGCGGGATGGGATTTATCGAAACTCACAAGGCGGCATGCATGATCAGTGTGCTGATCAATACCCATCTTCTCATGGCTGCGAGAGATAAAGGTGTGGACCGGTATTTTTATTCGTCCTCTGCATGTGTGTACAATGCCGAGAAACAGACGGATCCCGAAAATCCCGGCCTGAAGGAATCGGATGCGTATCCCGCCCTGGCCGAAGACGGTTATGGATGGGAGAAACTGTTCAGCGAGCGGATGTGCCGCCATTTCCGGGAGGATTTCGGATTGACCACACGTATCGCCCGGTTCCACAACGTTTACGGCCCCTTCGGTACGTATTACGGGGGACGGGAAAAAGCACCCGCGGCCATTTGCCGCAAGGTCATCGAAGCCGGACTGTCCGGCAAATATGAAATTGTAATCTGGGGAGACGGATTGCAGACCCGCAGTTTCATGTATATCGACGATTGTATACAAGGCATCTTCAATATCATGTACAGCCAGATAAAAGAACCGATTAATCTGGGTTCAAGCGAAATGGTATCCATCAATGCGCTCACGGATATCGTTGAAGAGATCGCCGGAATCAAACTGCAGCGCAGATACGATCTCGATGCACCCAAAGGCGTTCGCGGCCGAAACAGTGATAATACCCTGATTAAAAAATATTTAAATTGGGAGCCTTCCATTCCTTTGAAAAACGGGATGAGAAAAACCTACGACTGGATTTACTCACAGATGACAGAAAAGCAGGCAGAATGAGAAAATTGACATCGAAAAAAAAGAGAGTTCTCGTCAGCGGATGCTTTGATTTGCTTCATGCGGGACATATCGCATTTTTTAAAACAGCCTCCACATATGGTCAATTGTATGTATCGGTCGGTACCGATCAGAATATCAGAAATCTGAAAGGCAAATCGCCAACCTTTTCTCAGGAAGAGCGTCTCTATATGGTGAATGCTGTCCGATATGTCCATCAGGCATTCCTGAGTTCCGGAAGCGGTATTCTCGATTACAAACCCGATTTGATTCGTTTACGACCGGAGGTTTTCATCGTCAATTCCGATGGTCATACCGAAGAAAAAGAAAGGCTCTGCAGCGAAAATGGTGTGGAATACATTGTACTGGACCGCATCCCGGAACCCGGTTTAACCGACCAGGCAAGTTCCGAAATAAAAAAAGACCTGCGGCTGCCATACCGCATCTGTCTCGCCGGAGGATGGTTGGATCAGCCCTGGGTATCCGAATGGCATCCCGGATCGGTTATCGTGGTTCAGATCAAGCCGACCATTGATTTTCATGAGAGATCGGGGTTGGGGACCAGCTCAAGGAAGGTGGCCCGGGAACTTTGGGGAGACAGGATACCAAAGGGAGATCCGGTCCGTAATGCCAGACTGCTTTTCGGAGCGGAAAATCCGCCCGGTGCGCCGTATGTTTCAGGTTCCCAGGACCATCTCGGTTTGATGCTGCCGGGCATCAACCGGTTATTTTATGAAGGGGATTACTGGCCGAGTCGGATTGATTCTTTAACAGATCCTGACACGGCCGAATGGCTTGAAAAGGTCATTCATTTGATTCCCATTCATTCCAGACCGATGCAGTACGATCCAATCCGGATCAAACACCTGACAGTCAAATGGGTTCAAAAACTGGCTGAGTCCGGAGAACTGTGCTGGCAGAGTATCCGGAACAAAGACGTCGCGGGCCTGGGCCGATCGCTCACGCTGAGTTTACAGGCCTGGAAGCATATTCTCCCGATGACTGTTCTGGATGAATCACTTGATGAACTTAAAAAGTATGCTTCATATCCGGGTGCCATTTTTTCCGGGAGCGGTGGCGGATACATTGTGGCGGCCTCGGAAGAGCCGATCCCGGAAGCGCAGAAAATAAAAATCCGAATCTGATTGATCTTATCCTGACCGGCGAAAAAGGATTGAACAGATCCCGAGTGTTGCTGATTTTTGGCCGGGTAGTGGCGACGCTTGTCAATAAGGTGCTGGCCGCAGGAGTGCATTTCAAGCGATGGAATGCTTCGGAGAACCCAAGTGGTGTTTATTTTTGTCGATTAGCAACGAATACAGGTTTTGTACAGACAAAAAAAATAATTCTTTTAAAATAGTGAAAATAGTGTAAATTAATAAACTGAGGACCGGTTTAAGTGATAATCGCCATGGAAAAGAACATGAAACGGATCCTGTTTGCTGCCCGGATATGATTGCTGCCATTTATAAATGTGTCTGCCCGGAAAATGAAAAGCGATAACGGACATGGAACCTGTACCGGTCCCGGTGTAAAGAATGACCGATGTTGAATATAAGGCGAATGAAGCAAACGGGATTTTTAATCGTAATAAAATCAACAACTGTAAAGGGGGTATCATGCAAAGTCATGATAAAAACTGCCATGATTTTTCGGGAGGGCAACTTCCCTTGTTTAAATTAATCATTTGTATTTTTAAAGAGTTATCCATAGCCGAAATATTCATTGTATCCTTTTTTTTATTCAATAATTGTTCGTTCTGTCAAAAGCTGCAGTTAAATCAGTCAGAATATTTTGAAGCCCGTGGTGTGAATGTCCTGGTCTACAGCAATCAATATACAGGGATGTTCTTTGATGAAAAAACGGCCGGTATTGAATTGATCCATCACGGTGTGAGAACGGCTACAGGTGGCGCAGTCAGGCTGCAGAACACGCCCGAGCAATGGGATCTGATCCCTTCAGTCGCTGACCGTAAAGTCGATGTAAAAAACAATTGCATCGAGGTTGTTTTGCGGTACAAAGAGTATGAATTTGATTCAAAAGTCAGAGTCACCGCAAAAGAGGATGGTGTGCTAATCAGCGTCACTCTCGATCAGCCGCTTCCCGAAGAACTCGCAGGCAAAGCAGGCTTAAATTTAGAATTTTTACCGTCAGCCTATTTTGAAAAAATGTATATCATGGATGGAAAGCCTGCAGGTTTTCCAAAATATCCTTCCGGAAATACGGAAATAAAACCCATAAACGAGAAAACACCCCAGTTTGCAGGCCATACAACATTTGATGACAGAGGCCGGGGTGAATTCATTGTTCCCTGCCCATTGGCAACCGGCAAAACACTCGTACTGGCTCCGGAAGATCCGGAGCGTTTGGTCAAAATTGAATCCCTTGATGGTGAACTGATGCTTTTTGACGGACGCAACCTTGCACAAAACGGATGGTTTATTGTCCGCAGTCTGCTCCCTGTAAACAAAACCGGAAAATTGCTGACCTGGACCGTCGAACCGAATGCTCTTAAAAACTGGATCAGGAAGCCCAATATTGGATTCTCCCAGGTTGGCTATACGCCGGGTCAGGCTAAAATCGCTGTTATCGAATTGGATAAAAATGACACGCCGTTTAAAACGGCATCACTTTGCCGGGTGACTCAGGATGGAAAATCCATTGAGAAATTCAAAGGGGATGTGAATGTGTGGGGTCATTACCTTCGCTATAATTACGCAAAGTTTGATTTCAGCTCAATCAAAGAAACGGGCATTTATTTCATCCGGTATGGCAATGAAAAAACGAATACCTTTGTCATTGCTCCGAATGTGTACGAAAATATCTGGCACCCGACTCTGGATGTCTGGTTTCCGGTACAAATGGATCATATGCAGGTCAACGAGGCTTACCGTACATGGCATGGTGCGCCTTTCATGGATGATTGCCTGCAGGCACCTCTGAATCATCAGCATTATGACGGATACAGGATGGATGACACGACAGATACAAAATACAAGCCATTCGAACGTATCCCGAACATGGCCGTCGGAGGCTGGTTTGACGCCGGAGATTTCGATATTCAAACCGGTTCCCACAATATGGTTGTTTCAACGTTTATCGATATCTGGGAAGACTTTAAAATTGACAGAGATGATACTTACATTGATCAGAAAACCCGGTATGTTGATATTCATCGCCCGGACGGGAAGCCGGATATTTTGCAGCAAATTGAGCATGGTACATTAAATCTGGTTGCTCAGTGCGAAAATATCGGTCACCCGGTTCGAGGCATTATTGTGCCTAACCTGCACCAATACCATCATCTTGGCGATGCCATGACTGAAACAGACAATCTTCCATACAATCCGAAGCTGAAGCCTTACGAAACTGATGGTCAATCAAGCGGAACGCCGGATGATCGCTGGGCATTCACTACCCGTATGCCGTTTATGGATTATCAGACCGCCGCAACATTGGCTGCCGCAAGTCGTGTCTTAAAAGGTTTCAACGACGATCTTGCCGAGAGAAGCCTGGCCAATGCCAAAAGATTATTGGAAGAAGCGGATGAGTTAATGAAAAAACAAGGCGATCATACCGATCCCTGGATAAGAATGTGGGGCAGGGGCGCCGATATCACTGCGTTACTTCAATTATATATGACGACGAAAGACAGAAAATATGCGGACAGGTTTCAGGAAAAAATCTGGATAATGCTTGAACCGCCAAAGGAAAACATGCAGCCCGGCTTTGATCCCGGATTTTTTATAGGCAGAAGCCTTCAACCCGCTATTAAAGCCATACCCTATATGGATGCCGCATATAAAGCAAAACTGAAAGACGCTGTTGTCAGGTACAAAGAATCGATAGAGAAGAGCGACAGGGAAAATCCATACGGATTGCCGATCTCGGGCCGCGGCTGGGGCGGAAGCGGCACGGTTGTCTACTCGGCGATCACCAACTATTATGTTTATAAAGCATTTCCGGATATGATTGATAAAGAAACCATTTACAAAAGTGTCAATTACATTTTTGGCTGCCATCCATATTCCAATATATCGTTTGTCAATGCTGTGGGAACCCGTTCCAAGAAAGTCGCCTATGGAAATAACCGGGCGGATTTCGCAACCATTGCCGGAGGTATTGTTCCGGGAGTGATGCTGCTGAAACCGGACTTCCTTGAAAATAAAGATGACTGGCCGTTCCTCTGGGGAGAAAACGAATGTACAATCGGCGGTTGTGCCGCGTATATCTTTCTCTCCTGCGCTGTGAATGAATTGGACCGTTGAATCTTATGATGTTTGTATGAAAACATTTATCGTGGTCAATCTTAAAACAGGGATCATGATACGAATAATCGTCCCATGGTCGCTATTGTAACTGTTTTAGCGGCTGCGATTTTATTTTTTATGGCACAATCGGACGAAGAAAAATATAAGCAAGGATAGCTGCATAAGCGGATAAGGCAGGAGTGAGGATTACTTCAAGTTTGTTTATAAAAAATAAAGATTGTCATCGGAGTTATTGTTATGAAAAATATGCTGCTCATCACCTTATGTGTGATGTCCGGCCTGAATTTGCGGGCGCAGAGCAGTACATTGCTGAAATTATGGTATCAAGAGCCTGCCGGACAATGGGTTGAAGCACTGCCTGTCGGCAACGGCCGCCTGGGTGCCATGGTTTTCGGAAATCCTTCAGAAGAAAAAATTCAGCTCAATGAAAATACGATCTGGGCCGGTCAGCCGCACCGTAATGACAACCCGGACGCAAGAGAGGCTTTGCCGAAAGTCCGGCAATTGATTTTTGACGGCAGGTACGGGGAAGCGCAGGATCTGGCAAACAAGAAATTTATCAGCCGGAATTCACAGGGCATGCCTTATCAAACGGCCGGTCATTTGTCTCTTCTTGTTCCGGAACATGAAAATTATACCAATTATTACCGTGAACTGAATATCGAAACCGCTGTGACCGCTGCCCGTTATGATGTCGACGGCGTGACATATAATCGTGAAGTTTTTGCATCATTCCCTGATCAGGTGATTGTTGTTAGATTGACAGCCAGCCAGTCCGGCAAAATTAATTTTACAGCTTCGCTGAATCATCCCGCTCCGGTCAGTATTTTTTCTGCCGGCAATGATCAATTAATCATGGCGGGAGTCACAAGCGACCGCGATTCCATCAAAGGGGCCGTCGAGTTTCAGGTGCGGGTCAAAATCGCCGCGGAAGGGGGATCGGTATCGGCAGACAATCACAGTATTGCTGTCAGCAATGCGGATGCAGCGCTGCTCTATATTTCAATTGCATCGAGCTTTAATAACTATCATGATATCAGCGCCAATGCCGGTGAAAAGGCAGATACGATCCTTCAGAATGCGATGAAAAAAAATTATAATCAGGCGCTGAAAGATCATATGACCGACTATCAGCGCTATTTTAAAAGAATCCGTATTGATCTGGGAGTCACGGATTCTGTAAAAAATCCCACCGACATCCGTATTGAACAATTTGCCGCAGGCAATGATCCGCAATTGGCAGCATTATATTTTCAGTTTGGCCGGTACCTGCTGATTTCTTCATCACGGCCCGGCGGTCAGCCCGCCAATCTTCAGGGAATCTGGAACAATCAGCTGTACCCGCCCTGGGACAGTAAATATACGATCAATATCAACACAGAAATGAATTATTGGCCCTCTGAGAGCACAAACTTAAGTGAAATGAACGAGCCGCTGATTCAGATGGTCCTTGAGCTTTCGCAGACAGGCAGACAGACAGCCAGGGATATGTATGGCGCAGACGGATGGGTGCTTCATCACAATACGGATATCTGGCGTATATGCGGACCCATCGACGGAGCCTTCTGGGGGATGTGGCCCATGGGGGGTGCCTGGCTTTGTCAGCATCTGTGGGAAAAATATCAATTCAGCGGTGATACAGAATATCTTCAGTCTGTATATCCGGTTTTAAAAAGCGCGGCTCTGTTTTATCTCTCCTTTTTAGTGGAAGAACCACAGCATCACTGGCTGGTGGTCTGCCCGTCTGTTTCTCCGGAGAATGCGCCTTCGTCTCATCGCAGAATTTCCATTTCCGCCGGCACGACCATGGATAATCAGCTGCTGTTCGATCTTTTTACCAGAACAGCCAGAGCAGCGGAAATTCTGAATACAGATAAGAAATTTATCAGGCAAATCAATCATGCACTGAAAAGACTGCCTCCGATGCAGATCGGACAATATAGTCAGCTTCAGGAGTGGATTGAAGACTGGGACAATCCCGAAGATCACCACAGGCATGTCTCTCATCTGTACGGAGTTTTTCCGGGCAGTCAAATATCACCTTACCGGACCCCCGAATTGTCCGGTGCCGCCCGGACCTCTCTCATTTTTCGCGGGGATCCCTCGACGGGCTGGTCGATGAACTGGAAAATCAACCTCTGGGCCCATTTTCTCGACGGCAACCACGCATACAAACTGATCCGGGAACAGATCAAACCTGCGCAGCGAATGAATCCTGACGGGGATGGATTCTCCGAGGAAGGCGGCACCTATCCCAATCTGTTTGACGCGCATCCCCCGTTTCAAATCGACGGCAATTTCGGATTCACGTCAGGCATCGCGGAAATGCTCGTGCAAAGCGATGACGGCTGCATCGATATCCTGCCTGCACTTCCCGATGTCTGGAAAACAGGAAGCATCTCAGGACTGAGGGCCAGGGGAGGGTTTGAAATCCGGAATCTTGCATGGAAAGACGGTCAGTTGTCTGAACTGATCATAAAATCCCATTTAGGCGGCAACTGCCGGATCCGTGTCCGCTGCCCGGTCCTGGCGGAAGGAATCCTTCTTTTGAAGCCGGCCGTAATGAAAAATCCAAATCCGTTTTACCGGATTCCCGAAATCAAAAAGCCGCTGATTTCCGAAAAGGCCAGACTTGATCCATTTCAGCTTCAACAGACTTATATGGTCGATCTGCCCACCCGGGCCGGCGAAACCTGTACATTCATTACCGTGGATCCGCGTTGATAAAGAATATTCTCGTAAATTTGTTTGATAATAAAAGAAATGTATAGTACAGAGGTTTAATGATGGCATCAATTTCAAAACAAATCATCGCTGTGATGAGTGTTGTTCTCCTGGCGGCTGTTTTTGTTGTATGCTCAAAAAAAGAAAGTAAAGACGGCATTCTCGCCATTGTGGGAGATCGGGTTATCACAAGGGATGAATTCATCCGTAGAGCGGAGTATACGATACGCCCACCTTATTGTAAACAAAATTCCGATATGGATAAGACGATCATTCTTAATTCGATCATTGCGGAAGAATTGGTTGCCCTTGAAGCGGGTGTTGACAATCCTTTGGCGCGCAGGCCGTCGTTCCAGGCATATATCCGCGGAAGAAAAGAACAGATGATGCGGCAGACTTTATTCAAAGAAATCGTCAGGAAAAAAATCAGGCCGGATACTTCCGAACTGAACAAACGATACCGGATGGCCCGAAGAGAGTATCGTGTGGCATATTGTTCGATCGACCGGGATATCGCCCGATTTGTGCTCGAAAAGAAAAGCAAATCATCACCAGAGGATTTATTCGACGCCGTTTACCGGAAAGCGGGCGGTCTGGGCGCTCCGGCGGAAAGAGTGGTCTCGTGGAAGTCGCAGGAAATTCGGGCTGTTCACAGGGCTTTGTTTTCCGAACCATTGGTCAAAGACCAGGTGATTGGACCGATACAGGTGGATGCTGATCAGTTTTTGATGCTGAAAGTACTTAGCTGGATTTACCGGCCGGTTGTCACCGATACCGAAATCAAGCGGATAACCGACGAGGTGTACGAAGATTGGGAGCGTGAAAAAGCGGAATCCGTCTGGGATGATTATGTCATTGGCCTTATGAAAAACAAACGTCTGGATTTCAATCGGGACACATTTGAGAAAATGGCCAGGCTGTTTCAGCCTTTGTATATGCGGACACATCAGAAAACCATGCCTTTCATGGATCAGGACGATGCCCGGGACGCGCAGCAGTCAGTGATCGATTCTGTCGGTATCGAATTAAAAAAGCAGAATTTTGAAGGCCGTTCCTTTTTTATGTTCGAGGGAAAAACTTGGACTGTGGCGGATTTCATGGCAATTTATGCATCGCACCCGCTGGTTTTTCGAAAAAGCAGGTTCAGCACGGATGAATTTCCCGAACAGTTTAAGTTCGCTGTGGCAGATCTCATGAGAGATCAGATTATCAATCAGGAGGCCTATGACAAAGGAATCGATAAGTTGCCGTCCGTTCAGGCGTATACCAGTATGTGGCAGGACGCCCTGATTGCAAAATATTGGCAATTCGCGTATCTGCAAACCAAAACGACGGACAGGTTATCGGATGCAAATCTCGGCCGTATCCTGGACGATTACCTGAATCCCTATACAGACAGCCTGTTTTCCAGGTACAGCGAGAGTATTCGCATCAACATTCCGGTGCTCGAGGATATTAAATTGACCCGGATCGACATGGTTGCATTGAACGAGAACGTTCCTTATCCGGAGACGGTGCCTCCGTTCCCGATACTGACCAGTGAAAGCCGGTTAAATTATGGAAGAAGGCTGGAATAAAAACGCATCAGGCAACTGGGAATTTTTGGTTTCATCATTGCGGGGTTCATCGGATTTAAGTGGGCTTTGATCCGCCATTTTTTTTTCATCGTCAATGATTCAGACAGAAATATGCCTGCTTTCAGTAAAAATAACGCAGGAGCGTCCGGCCGATTGCCTCTGCGTATAACAACAATTCCATGCAAAAGATTCTGCCTGTTCGGAATATGGGTGAATGGGGGATAGCAGAATTCTCCGGTTTTTACGCACAAAGCAGAATCATGACCGGACAATACAGGTTGTTTTTAACGGATCAGCATTACTTTGCGGGACAAAACCGTATTCCCGGCTGTCAGCCTGGCCAGGTAGATCCCGGTCGGCTGCCCGTCCGCATGCCACACAACAGAATCCTTACTTTTTTCCGCACTGTCCGTCAACACGGCGATCAGACGCCCTGTCACATCATAAATACAAACCCGGACCGGTATCAATCCACCCGGCAATCCGCAGATCCTGTATTCAAAACGCACGGCCGGATTGAATGGATTGGGGCAGGCAGCAAGACTTAAGACCTGCACGGCCGCTGCAGAGCCGCGTGTCTTGCCGGTAAGCGTGAATCCGTGAATTTCATCAAACCGCTCGCGCGCCGGCAGCGAATACAGCATGACTGTATTTTCCGGCTGCACCCAGGGCCATGTCCTGTTTTTAAAAAAGTCCGGTTTTTTTTCAAGATACAGTGAGGGGGGCAGGTCATGATCCGGATTGTCCGGATTCCAGACTATTCGTTTGTTCACATAGTCAAAATTGCCGTGCCGTATCACGCTGGACAGCACCTTCGGATCCTCGGGTCCCCAGTCCTGACCGACTCCCAGTTTCCACAGACCGACAGGATCCGCCTCCCACGGGTATGCGGTCTCGTAAACATAGGATGAATAGGGCGCCGGATCCATGTCCTCCTCACCCAGCACATTGCCGATAAAACTGTACCACCAGTGTCCCCAGGCCAGGCTGACCGCTCTCGGAAAACCTTCGTCCGTCAGTTCAAGCGGCGGAACGGACCTCCGCTTTCCTGTCAGGTGGTTGCGGAAAACCGTGATATAGATTGAATTGCCCCATGTGCTTTCACCGTCAAAGTTAAAGGCCTGATTGCCTTCAAACAGTTCAAAATGGGGTGTGGTCATATGGCTGGCATTTGCTCCGGATTCGACCCAGGAGGGCTGATATGCTATCCAGGCATCCTCGAAATAGTTATACCCGATCACATTGCCTCCGCCCGTAGCCCGCATTACCATGACCTTGTTCGCGTTCCAGATCGCGTTGTTCTCGATCAGGTTGTCCGCCGATCCCCTGGCCAGGCTCAGCAAGTAGCCGCCCCCGCCCGGATTGGGATTGTCACTGGTATGGATATACGAATCCCTGATTTCACAACGGAAGCAGCTGATCATGTTGATGCCCGACCCCTCGGAGTGCCTGCTTTCCACGTTTCTCACCCAGCAGCAGGCGCAGACCTCCATCGTGATATTCCCCCGGCTGCCTTTTTCCACACAAAGGTCCTCAATTCCTGTCCGCACAGTCGCGGGCATGGGATCCGGTCCCATCCAGTCTTCACCGTAGCGCGAGAGCTGGGCCGAGAAGGCCGTGCTGAAGCCGATATGAAGCGGCGTGGTGAAAGTAACGGTCGGACCGCTTACAGAGGACACTTCCAGAATCTGCGAAAGGGGCCGGTTCATGCGGCAGAACCATGCGCGGGACTCGTCTCCCGGAGGCGAATCCGGGCTCCATGCTGTCAGCTCCGGATCGGTCAGCTGATCCACGAGCACAAGTTCTCCTTCTGACAGCGGTGGATCGGGGATCTCTGTCAGTGTGATACTGCAGGATCCCCTGAGCCCGTCAGAGGCAAGGTCCGATGAATGAGACATCAGCTTGTCCCCGGACCAGCGGCTGCCCATGCCGATAACCGGCAGCCAGTTGATTTCCGGATCCTTCAAAAGGCGCGTGCGGTCCGGCCCGGAGCCTCTCAGCGTGATGTACGAACGGTTCATTATCAGTCCTTCTTCCGAGATGTTGAAATCGCCCGGTTCCAGCATAACCACCTGTCCCTCAGGACAGGATTCCAGAGCGTCCTGTATGGCCTGTGTGTCGTCCTCGCCGGACGGTGCGAGTGTCCTGTATATGACCGTGCGGTACGGGATCCCGCCTGCAGCATTGAGTCCCGGGTTCCAAACCGTCGACCGCTCCGCCGGCAGAATCTCCGAATGGATGGGTGCAGCCAGTGCAGCCACGGTGATCATCAGGCCTGTTTTTATTTTATATGACAGCATGAACTTTGTTTATATCACCCTTTATCATTTCTCGTTCTCAGGGCCGGAGACCGCGTAAAAATCCCGTGAGCTTTATAAATTGCAGATAGTGTGTTCGTACTGCGTATCAATGACCGGGCCGGTCCGGAATGCAGACGGCAGATGATAAATGGATATTATTTTCTGTCAATGATCAACTGGCCGCCAACGCCCACATTCTCCTGAGGATTTTCTTTTATCACCACAACAACGGCATCCTTCGGCAGACCATACACTTTGGCGGCGGTATCTGTCAGTTCCTGAACAAGCATTCTTTTCTTGTCCGTATCTTTAATCACGGGTCCGTCAGCAACAATATAGGGCATACAGGTTCCTTTCAAATCGTTTTGTTCATGGTTATCCGTCATTATCAATGTTACAATAAAAACAAATTAAATCAAATTTACAAGCAGGAGATTGGTTTTTACGATTGTGTCAATGAATGCCCCCGCAGCCTGAGTTTATTAAAAATAGCGAAGACGGTTGATATTGAGAGTGTGAATTAACCCAAAAAGGTCCGGCAGGATGACATATAGCGGATAATATTGAATACCGGGCCGTTTTGCATTCCTGCCGTCTTTAGTTGATACAATGGGAATTTTCTGATCATTTATTCCGTTTTTTTAAGTATATTAATTTCATATACGGTCCGGAGCGCACCCTCGATACCAATCGGGGGGCAGGTGATGCGCGGTTTCAGGTATGTTTGTGATTATCCCGGGCACGCGCCGGTGTTTGTAATACGGCTTTGGAAAATGGCTGCTGCTGAATGATAGACGGAGACATGAAATGCAAAAGAATAGAAAGGGGATTGCATGCGGCGGGCAATGGATTGTTGACCGCTTAAAATGCATCGACCAGTATCCGCAGGAATTTTCTGTTGCCATGATTGCAGATGAAAAATTCTCAGGCGGAGGCTGTTCCTTTAATGTCATCATGAACCTGGCAAAATTTGATTCTGCGCTGCCGCTGACAGCGGTCGGCCTGATTGGTGATGATGCCGATGGTCGGTGGATTGTTGAAGAGCTCAGTCAGTATCCCAACATATCCCTCGATCATCTTATTCCTAAAGAAAAGGGACGGACTTCTTACACGGATGTTTACAGTGCAAGTGCAGGCAACAGCCGGACTTTCTTTCACTATCCGGGGACCAATTCCCTGTTCAGTGATAAATCCGTGGATATCGGGAATCTGAATGTCGCCCTGTTCCATTTGGGATATCTGGGTATTCTTGAAGGACTTGATCAATCGGACAGCCGGTACGGAACCAAAAGCGCCCGGCTGTTAAGCCGGCTTCAAAAACATGGTATTAAAACATCCGTGGATTTAATTACAACAGACAGGAGCGACTTTTGCGAGATCGTTGACCCCGCGCTTCAGTATACAGATTATCTCATCATCAATGAGATGGAAGCTTCCCGGCTTAACCGTATCCCGATCCGGGTCAATGGAAAAATTGATATTGATGCATTGCAGCAGAATGCTGAAATGCTGTTAAGCAAAGGCGTTGGTGAATTTGTGGTGATCCATTTTCCTGAAGGCGCTTTATTACAGACGCAGCAGGGTGAGACAGTCTGCCAGCCTTCATTGCAGTTGCCTGACAATTTTATTGTCGGCAGCACCGGCGCCGGTGACTCATTCTGTGCGGCTGTGATTTATGGCATTTATCAAAAATGGGATTTTCATGATATGATGCATTTTGCTGTCTGTGCGGGTGCACAGAACCTTCGGGATCTAAGCAGCACAGGGGCTATGACGAAATGGCAAAAGGTAATCACATTATACGACAAATTCAGCAAACAGAAATTTTTACTCGAATGATTCAAAGACCCGTTTAAAAAGACCGGAATCGATTCAGACATAAATTGGAGCGTTTATAACCTTTTTTTAAAGGAGACAGAAATGCTTTTCAGTATGAAAAAATTATTGGACCATGCATATGAAAATCGTTATGCGGTGGGCGCTTTCAATGTGGTGAGTATCGAATTTTTAGAGGCAATTATAGAGACGGCGGAATCACTTGCTTCTCCGGTCATACTCAATATTGCAGAGCCTCATTTTCCCTACATAAATATCAGAAATTTCAGCCCGACCATTCGATTTATGGCCCGAAGCTGTCAGGTTCCGGTCGCATTGAACCTCGATCACGGGATGACCCTTCAGGGTGTGGTGAAAGCGATACGTTACGGATTCACGGGAGTTATGTATGACGGATCGAAATTATCACTGGAAGAGAACATCAGTAAGACGAAAAGCGTCGTGGAACTTTGCAGGGGTGAAAACATCTCGGTTGAAGCAGAACTTGGCGCGGTTGGCGGTGATGAAGAAGGCGGCCTGGAAAGCGAAGCGGATTCACGATATTTTACTGATCCTGTCCAGGCAGAAATGTTTATTCACAAGACGGGGATTGACGCACTTGCCATTGCCATTGGAAATACGCATGGAAAATACAGAGGGAAACCCGAACTTGACTTTAACCGGCTTGCCGCCATTAATAAGCGCGCAGGTATTCCCCTGGTTCTGCACGGTGGCTCCGGAATCCCGGAAGCAGATTTCAAAAAAGCGATCCGCATGGGTATTGCAAAAATCAATTTTTACACCGGCATGTCACAGGCTGCATTGACGGCTGCAAAACAGTTTATTACCCATATGCATGGAAAATATCATGATTTTCCTGAGCTGTTGCGGTCCATTAAGCAAGCGGTTTCACAAACGGTTGCCGGGCAGATTGACATTTTCGGCAGCGGAGGGCAGGCTTCAAAAATCCGATGATATAACAGCAATTTCAGGCAAACGATTCAGTTTGTTATGAATATGGATAAATGGGGGAGGGCATAGCCCCGCGGTTAACATGTGGCAATGCGGATTGTGCGGGTGTTTGTAGGGGCAAAGCATTCTTCGCATTTTCCGTACCGCATTTCCGGTTTTTATTTTTCAGAATAACAATTTTTGATTGTGTGGAAAGATGGTCACAAAATAAGCCCCGGCCTGGACGCGAGAGACCTTGCGAAGGTCTTCGACCTTCGCAAGGTCTCGCCAGGCGGATGAATTTATGTATCTCACAGGGCCACACGATGAATTTTTTTTGTTTCACACTCGAGCACTGCATGTCGGTTACTGATCCGCAAGCCAGTCCAGGGCTTCGCGCCGGCTATTAAACACTTTAAAATCCCGGCCCGAAAGCTTTGACACAGCCGTCAAGGCAATTTTTCGAAGGCCGGTGATTCCCACAACAGCCGAAGCCTTGATATACGGCGTATTGGACGCCGAAAATTCTTTCACTTGGTCAAGTGTGTCATGGTCATACATGGCGTCAGTGGCATCAAACAAAGCGAGCACGGAGGATTTTGACTGTGAATGAATGATTTTCCGGGCCTCGGCAAGCACCTCAGCAAATTCATCCCCGGGTTTCATCCCGGAAAAATCCTCCAGCAGTATTTTTTTGCCTTTATGCTCGATAAATTGTATTCGCTCCATTTTCAGCCTCATTTTTTATGATTTATAAAAGACAGTATCCGTTTCTCCCGTTTCACGATTATTATTTGAACACGCCGCCCATCCGGGCTATCCATCGTCTGCTGGCCCGGCCTGCAGGATGTAATGAAGATGAATATCAAGGTCGGGGAAAGTCCCGGCACGTGCATTCTGCTGCACGGTTTTATTTTACCAGAACCATCCGTACTGTTTTTTCAAACGTGTTCGATTTCAGCCTGCACAGATAGATACCGCCGGGCACTGGGCGGTTCCGCAGATCCGTACCATACCAAACCGCCAAATGAATGCCCGCTTCCTTCTCGCCCTGATCGAGACGCGCCACAAGCTGTCCCTGAATGTTGTACACGTTCAGTTCCACATGGGATCTGACCGGAACCGTGTACCGCACGGACGTCGATGGATTGAACGGATTGGGGAAATTGGATTCCAGCTGAAAACCGCCGACCTGCCCTGCTGCCGGTTCAAATCCGCTGGGCGGATTCATCTGTGCGATATACAGACCGTCTTCGCGATTAATCACATAGATGAATCCCCGCTCATCCATGTCCGCGCCGTCTGAAGAGGACGGTGTAACATACCGTGCATAAAGATCAGGATTCAAGGGATCGGAAATATCCAGAACTGCCACACCACCTACATAATCAGCGATAACAGCAAAATTATCTCTGAGTTCGATCTGTTTGGCCCGCTGTGTTTTCAAATATCCTGCGATGAACGGATTGAACGGATCCGAGATGTTGACCACGGTCATGCCTTCATAATAATCAGCAACAAAGGCGTATTGATCACGGATGGCCACATCGTAGGCGTTTCTGCGGGCGTCGACAGAACCGGTTTTTACGGGATTGGCCGGATCGGAAATGTCCATGATAAGCAGGCTGTCGTCATTGGCCAGACAGGCCAGATTCCCGCTGACATCCAGCCCGTGCACATCGTCGCCTGTATCATAGGTGCTGAGTTCCACTGGATTCCGCAGATCTGAAATATCCGCAATGCCCAATCCGCTGGAACTCATGGCAATATATATCAGATCTCCCTGTATGACACAGTCATTGGAATATTTAATGTTTTCCGTTTCCACAAGGCATACGGAATCCGGTTCAGCCGGATTGCCGACATTGAAAACCATGGGCCCGCCGTAGCTTTTCTGACAGACAAAGGCATGATCCCCGTGAAGGATGATTTTGATAGCCCATTCCATGCGGTGTTCCCAGCAGGTTTCCACGGGACCAGCCGGATCGGAGATGTCGAGAATTCTCATACCGGCATGCCCCTGTGACACATAGGCATGATTGCCCTGGATCCGGACATTGCGTGAATGGGATCCTGTGGGGATTTCAGCAAGCAGCTGCGGATTGCCCGTGTCGGTCACATCCACGATTTTCAGTCCGAAGTTCTCATGGGCCGCAAAGGCTGTATTTCCGGATACCACACTGGTATAGGTGCCTTCATATCCAAGGTTGAACCGAAACAGCTGAGCCGGTGCCGCCGGATCTGTAACGTCAAATCCCAGCAGCCCCTCGTATGCATCGGTCACCCAGGCGATGCCGTTTTCATAAAAGACGCTGTTCTTGAATCCGTATTCGCCGATGGTTTCAATCAAAACCGGATGACCCGGATCCGCAAGGCTGTAAATGAACAGACTTTCTGAGGCCGCCGCAAAAAGCATGTCATTACCCACGTCCACGTCATACACATATGTGATGTCGATTGAATCGACCTTTACCGGTGCATTGGGATCGGTGATATCGATAACCAGCACGCCGTGATGTTCCGCAGCCATATAAACATAATTACCGGTTCCGGCAATCGTCATTGCATCTGTCAGCGGCAGAAACACCGTTTCCGGCAGGTTTTCCGGATCCGTGATGTTCAATACTTGCAATCCATAATTTTGATCCGCGATACAGGCATAATCACCGATTAATACCGCATCGGTGGCCCTGTAATTCACATCTGCCGCACTGATTTCAACAGGTGCAGAAGCATCCGAAATATCGAGAATCCTGAGTCCGGCGCTGCCGTTGCTGACGTACGCGTAGCTGCCCTGCACAACCACACTGTAAACGGGTCCGTGCGACAGCCACTCTCCCAGCGGTTCCGGATTCGCCGGATCAGTGATATCTGCAATCCTCAGAAAACCGCCATCGCCGTAGTACAGCCGGTTTCCGTCAACCGCCACTGCCATGGATCCGCCGTGTGCCCAACGGCCGACCAGTGTACAGTTATACGTCTGGGCGAAAAGCAGAGAGCAGAGAAGCAGCGGAGATATAAGCATTGTTCTTTTCATGGCAATACCTCCGGTTAATAAAATGAGAGACAGTATTATGCGAGATGTTTTAAGTAGATTTTATTGAATATAGGACTTCTGCAGGACTTTGTCAAGCGTGGTCATATGGTAGAAAATTTTTCGCCCCTGCGGATAAACACAATACCATGCAATACGCTATTCCTTTTATTCTGTTATTCATACTGGACTACTGCCATTCCTCAGCCAGCTTTTTCCTCATCAAAAACGCCAGCGCTGTCTCAATGACCCCAAAAAAGAAATAGGTATACTGCAGCCAGTGCCAGCCGACTATCATGCTGATCTGCATGAAAATCCATATGATGAGCCCTATACCGAACACCGCTAATGTGTGCCCTGAACACGCGTGCTGCTTGAAACTCAGTATCCCTGCCCACAACTGGCCGATTCCATTGACAAGGAACAGAATCATGCCGGGAATCAGAAAATTTGAAAACGGCGATCCCTCAAGCAGACTCAGCGGCATCCCCGTCAACCGCCCTGAAGGAAACAGTATAAAAAGCACCCCGCAAATCACGGCCCCGATACCGACAAAAAATTGTATTATTCCCTGTATGATGAACAATCTTTTTTTCATTATTTAATCTCAAACAAACCTGCCAGGTTTTGAAAACCCGGCAGGTTTGTTCATCACACGAATTCGATATTTCTGTTTCCTTCAACCAAGGCAAACGGTTACGCATGAAATGGGTTGTCGTCATGTTTAACTTTTATAAAACATGTTGATCTAACCTCACTCATGGTTGAGTTCAGGCTGTGCATCATGGGACAAGTCCCATGCCACACGATGATTAGTTGAATGCGTCACACATCCGGGCCAACCGTTGGTAAAAATAGGGCGTATCGTCATTGTTTAAAATAATCAGATAATTTCCTAGATTACAGAATGTTGAGATAAAAAATATATTTCCCGGGGCGGTTGCACCATACTGCCTGACTTCAATTTCCGGAAAATCACTGGGGACCGCCACACCATGAATCGTTCTGATCAGGCCGCCATGTTCTGTCCATCCTGGTCCCGTTTTAACACCCGGTTCTGGAAAAACCTGATCAAGATTTTCGGCATGACTGGTTGCCGAAAAGACGATGTAAAAGAGTAAAATCAAGTATTTTTTCATCATAACAAGATTCAAGAAACAGGAAGCAAGAAACAAGAAAAACAATGATGAATAAAGAATTGAAGTTTTAATAAAACATTCAGGGGCAAGCCCCAACCTGCTTAATGTGGTTTGTGGTCGAAAAAAAGAGGGTAAAATAAACCTGCATAGAGGAGAGAATGCGGAAAAAGGATCCGTTTCAGAATTCAATGTGCAATCATTTTTCATAAAAACCCGGGCAAAAATCCTTAATGTACGCATGTCAAAGGCATAAAAACCGCTTTCCGCACTCATCCGTTCCGAAAAAACCAGTATTGGCATATCATTTGCAAAATCCTTTTTTTATCGAATTGTTTTTCATCATATTACACTTGTTGACAAGAGCCTTTTCTGTTAATCATACGGGAGGATTCATCATGTGTAATTTTCATCCCTGTAAATTCTTGTGCATCACGATACTGTTATTCGTGATGGCCTTACCGGTTCTGGCCCAGCCGGAAATTGAAGTCGTCGTCAGAGCAACCAATGAATGGTGCTCATTGCCCGAGACCATGACGGACGGGGGCACGTATAATTCTGGTCCGATTAAAAGGGTTGTGGAGTTTAAGATTATCATCAGCAATACGGGCTCAGCAGATCTCAGCCTGGATACCCCGCTGACCCTGACCGGTCCGGGTGCCGGTATTTTCGAATGGATTCAGCAGCCGGCGGCGGTCGTGGGACCGGGTTCGGGCACGGAAGCAAAATTTCTGATTACCGGCGGCAACAAAGGATGGAATACCGCGAATCTGTCTATCGGGAACAATGATCCGGACGAAAATCCCTTCGATATCATTCTTAATATTAATATTGCCGAAAGTCATTACCTTGGACAATATTTCAACGGAGTCCTTATACCATATGATGGATTTACATATGACTGGCCGGTCGATGTGGCCATCGGATCAACCTCAAAAGTCGATGTTGTCCTGTTCAACTATGATACGGACGGCCCGTCCTGTTCCGTGGGAGGCATCGAGTTTATCGAAGATCCCTATATATCCGTGAATGGAAGCAGTGCCTTTACACTGATACAGCCGCCAGACGCTGCATTCTTTTTTGACACCCCATACAAAATAAAATTCAGGCCGACTGCCGCAGGGGTTCAGACTGCAGAAATTTCGTTCAGGTATAAAGCCGCGGGCACGCGTGTTTTTTTTCCGTTTAGTTTCACGGTCAGGGCGAATCCTCTTTGCCCGGATATCAGGGTCCGGGATATTTTTGTGATCGACGGAGAGGGCCCGGACATTATCTGTAAAATCCGTGTTTGGAACTCGGGCATGGCGGCTACCCTGGATAAATTCAAGAACCGGATTTATCTTTCCGAGGATGATCAGATCACCGGTTCCGATTATCAGATCAATGACTGGAACGTGCATCCCCCGCTCGGCATCGATGCGTTTGCAACCAGCTGGGATATCAAGACCACAGTGACAGGCGTGCCGCCGGGTGAATACTTTCTGGGAGTCATCGCGGATGCGAAATGTGTGATTCCGGAGTCCGATGAAAAAAACAATACCGGGTACAATGATCTGGTGAAAATTGTTATCCCGGAACAGCTCCCCGATTTTGCGCCTTTGACTCTGGATGTGCCTGTGGCCGCATTGCCGCCCGTCATCGACGGCGTGCCGGATCCTGTCTGGGCCAGTGTATGCGCGGTGCCAATGGAAAGGCCTGCCCTGGACGGAGGGAATACAGCTCCGGAAGACTGGCTGGACTGTTATGCAAATTTCAGGATGATGATCGATCATGAAGCCTGCTATCTTTTTATAGAAGCTCACGATGAAATGCTGAATACATCTGCACAGGAATCACAATTCAAAGATTCGTTTGAACTCTATTTTGCTCCGGACAGAGGCAGTGCGGCTGCACTCTTAAAAGTGAACAGCGATGTGCTGCAGCTGAGGTATGTCTATGGCGAAACCGGGGAAAGTACAGGCATCCTCCCGGATTCCGAATGCCGGTTTCAGGACACGGAGACGGGTTATCATCTGGAGATTAAAATACCGGCCGGAAATGTGGCGGCTGGCCTGACTTTCGGCGATCAGTTCCGTTTTGATATCTGTATGAATGATAATGACGGAGCGGGCCCTGAACACTGCTGGACATGGTCATCTGCACGGTCGGATATTACTGACAATCCGGATTGTCTCGGTGTGGTCCGCATCATTGATTATTCGGCCGAATATCCCATGCTGATTCTGCAGGCGCCTTCAGTTCCTGTAATCGACGGTTCTGAAAACGAACCTGCCTGGGAAGACATTCCCTGGATCGGCAGCAATACATTTGTGAAACATTCAGGCGGCGAGCCGCTCACACCTCCGTTTGATATTCAGACCGCGGACGGCTGGAATGACTGCCGTTTTCGATGCAAACTGATGTGGCTCGAAGACCGGCTTTATTTTTACGGGGATGTGTATGATGATCAGCCGGAAACAAGTCACTCCGATTACTGGATGAATGATGGATTTCAGATATTCATCGACGGGAACAACGACAAGGGCATCTCTACGGATGCGAATGACCATGAATATATGTTTCTTCCTTCAGATGCGGTTTCAGGTAATCCGGTATTTACATTGACCGAGAATGGATGGACCGCTGAAGCTGTCATGGATGTGGGTGAAGATACGGGCATTCCACTGGAGCCCGGCCATCTGATGGGTATGGAAATACAGCTGAATGACAACGACGATGCCGGGCGCGATCTGTGGTGCCGGTGGTGGTCCGATGATGACATCAGCTGGAGCCACCCCTCTATCCTCGGCACCGTGAAACTTGATGGAGAGATCAGTGATATTGGTGAAGCACAGGCTGCATCTGAAATCAGGGATTTTTATCTTTTCCAGAATTTTCCGAATCCCTTTAATCCCTGCACCTGCATCCGGTATTCGGTTCCCAGAGCGTACCTGGTCCGGCTGACACTTTTTGACCTGCTGGGCAGAGAAGTCGCTGTTTTGGTAAATGAAGCAAAGACCGCGGGCGTGTATTCAGCCGTATGGAACGGCCGGGATCACGCAGCCGGTATTTATCTGTGCCGGCTGAGAGCCGGAGATTTCAGAATGACCAAAAAACTGGTTCTGCAGAAGTAGGGGAGAGGCCCGGTTTTTTTATCAGGCCCTGTAAATGTATACTATAACAAAAAGAATGTTTGAATTTAAAGAATATATCTCTTAATTTCCGATCGCCCGGGATATCCATCCTGGGCGCTGGATAGGCGGGATATCTATCCCGAAATGGCACAAATCAGCTTATGAAAAGATATAAGATCTATCCTGAAACAACGTCTGTATATTTTTGTACGAGTACGATCATCGAATGCCAATGTGTATTTAAGACAGAGCAGTACGCACAAATCATTGAAAAATGGTTTAATGAAAAAATGAAATATATGCATGCGAATCCTGTACAAAAGAGATTTTTAGTGAATCCGGAAGCATGGAAATACAGCAGTGCGGGAAATTGGATTCTGGACAGACATGATGTTATTTCTTTGGATTTGAATGAAAGATAGCATTGTCTCATGGGACGGATGTCCCGGGCGATCAGAATCAGAAAATTTGAAAACGGCTATTCCTCAAGCAGACTCAGCGGCATCCCCAGCACCTGCCCTGAAGGAAACAGCATAAAAAGAATACCGCAAATCACGGCCCCGATACCGACAAAAAATTGTATTATTCCCTGTATGATGAACAATCTTTTTTTCATTATTTCCTCTCAATGATGTTGATGATACGAATAAACCTGCCAGGTTTTCAAAACCTGGCAGGTTTGCTAAACCAACCAAGGAACACGGATTTCAGTCTGCACCTCCCGGGCTGAAAGCTTGCCCCGGTAATGTTCAAGCCGGGGCCCGGGGCACACGAGGATATTTAACTACATATATAGCCAGGCCACCCTTTTCATAGTTATTTGTCAGCAAATGCTCTTCAATGGCGGTTTCAAAGACGTGTTCTGTGTGTTAAGCTGGTATAACTCTCTTATTTCATCTGTAAAGCCAATCCGAATACGGGCATTAGTGTTTCACGCAGCCGATGGACAATAACCGGCAGGTCTTCTGTGAAAGCATCCAATTGTTGTCGTCTCAGAAACTGCCGCCACTGACTTTGCTTTTGAGTGTCCTGTGCAAATTCATTAGATAATCCTGAAGGAATATCCGTCGGAATATTCGTTGTTCGTCGTTGAAATGTCGCTTGAATAGCCAGAGCCAATCCTTTTGAGGATAAATTAAAATGATCGAGTATCACAAACAAATCATAGTAATCTTTTATCCGGCTGTTTGCAATCCCCAGATTGACAATGGCCTGTAATTTTTCAGCGATTACTGTTTCTGGAGTATAAGCCCGTAAATGGGTCGCCGGAAAATGCAGTAATCCGGGATAATCAATCAACTGGGCTTCGGGTGTGACCGCATCACCGAATCCCAGATCGACCTGAACCGGAATTTCAGCTTTTTCAAGAAGTACTTTCAACCTGATCCGATATCCGTTATAGGCGTCCGGTTCCCGGATTTCATCAATCCGGATACTGTTTTCATCGAAAATGAGGCCGTCATTGTCAACCGGCTGCTGAATGATCGAATGCATCATTGCTCGTATTGCATCCGGATTATTTTCACCATAAGCAAGCAGATCCAGATCCCTTGTCCCCCGTTGAGGGATTCCTGACCAGATTGCAAACAACATGGCCCCTTTCAGGATGAATTGTTCCTGATATGGAGAAATTGAAAGCCTGTACAGCAGTCGTTCGATGGCATAACGGATCAACAGAAGTTGATAATTGGTGTCTGTTTCTCGACTGATATTGAGCAGCTGCTGTCGAACCGAGGCAGGAAGATTTTTGGGCTCTTTGGGATTCAAACCATTGCTTCCAGGTAAGGCCTGATGATCTGGGAGACGCGATTGATTTTAGCATAATGCCAGATTTCATCCCGTGTACATTTTCTGTCTCTGAGCCCCTCCTTCAGCGCTTCAAGTGACACATCGAGACCAATTTTATTGCGGAATTTAAAACAATCCGCGATTGTCTTGGAAGGATTTGTGATATTGATCTGAACATGGTCCACAGTTTGGAGTTCAACTCCTTCGGCCATGGCCGATTTGGAAAAATAAACCACACGAAGACACGGGTGATCCAGTCTGGGGACACGACTTCCCCGGATAAACGCCATCCATACTTCATGAGGCAGCTGAGTTGTAATCTCATGAAAGAGCAATGCGGAAAGCAGACAGATCACGCCTTTTGGCGCTTTGGCGGCTGCTACAGCCAGATCATGATGGATGGATATATCCGCATTGATCAGTCTGTACAAACCGCGCCCCGCTTTTTCAAGAATGCCTTCATCGCACATCCTTTTAAGGGTTTCATGATGCAGCCCGGCATCGAGCACATCCCGCGTGGTCAGAATGGTCTTCTGTTTTGCCAGATGAATGATTTTCTGTTTTTGCGTGTCCATGTGCATAAATGTACACAATTATTTATAAATGTCAACACTTTTGCACATTATTTTTACTCACGCACATCGATTTTGCCGGCGAATGAAGTAGGGCAGAACTGCTGTCTGTCAAGATCATTGGTTTGTGACCTGAGGCGGAGCCTCTGAACAACGTTCCCAGCGAGGACGCTGGGAACGAGAAATAATAACCTTTTCAATGACAGGGTATCCCACCCGGGCTGAAAGCTTGCCCCGGTAATGTTCAAGCCGGGGCCCGGAGTACACGAGGATTTTAATTTTATATACAGGTCAATATAACCGGGCCACCCACGTTTTGTTAAACCTGCCAGGTTTTCAAATTTAAACCTGCCTTCAAAACCTGGCAGGTTTATTAAGTAACGTCCAGTTGATTCAGCTCCAGTTCCCGGTTTATTTTATTTTCCGTCATTTCCTGATGGACCTTTATAAAACCCTCCGGCCCCGAAAACCAGGACAGACATTCCTCTTTTTTAATCAGGGTGTTATGATCTGACTCATAAGCGTGATACGAACTGTATTTCCATTCAGAAAACCGGTTTGCACAGCGGTGTTTCACGGGATTTGCGTGGATGTAGTAGACGACCTGAATGAGATGGGCCTGGTTTTTAATACGCTTTCTTTTGAACGGTTTTTCAAAAAGACTGCCATGGCGGTTTGTCGACTTGTTAAACGCTTTTGTATAGGCGTTGAAAAAATTTGAAAAGCGTTGGGATAGGGGTTTTTCAGAACGATTTTCGTTTACCCTTATCAGAAAATGGAAATGATTTTTCATTAAGCAGTAACTGAAGGTGTCTGCGCGACGCGAGATGTATTTTTTATACAGGGTTAAGAAATACTGATAATTTTCATCGCAGAGAAACAGGTCTTCACTGTTGTTGCCACGGTTGAAGATATGATAATAACTATTCGGATATAAGGGTTCTGTATATGACATACGATGTGCTTTCTTTGTGTTAAACCTGCCTTAAACCTGCCAGGTTTTAAATTTAAACCTGCCAGGTTTTGAAAACCTGGCAGGTTTGCTTTTGCTAAATCGCCTTTCTGAACTTTTCATACTTCATCCCCGGCAAATCCCTGTCCGGCCAGTCACGCGTTTCATAGGGCAGGATGATTTTTCTGTTGTGCATTTCCTGCAATCCGTGAAGCAACATGGGCCCGTCTTTTTCTTTACGAACATCTTCTCGTACTTCAATGGTATAATTATCAGGCCGGATGCCCACAAATAGATTATCAAAGGCCGCGTGATGAATCTTGCACAATGCCAGTCCATTATTTACAATGGGTTCGCCTTCGGGTTCTTTGTCGCCGATGATATGAGCGGCATCCAACAGCTCAGGGTGGCGCAGCCTGCAGAATGAACATTGATTTCGGTAAGCGTTTAAAACCCGCTCCCTGAATGTATGCTGGTGAATTCTGTGGCGAACTTCTGTTGTTATGTATTTTCTCCGTATATCGATTTCAGATACAGCCGTTGGATCCTGCTTGATTTCATAGAGCACAGATTCAAATGCATCTGCGGATACTTTGAATGTAAGATGCTCCGGATCGTCTCCAACAATATACACAGGCCATACAAGTTCGTATTTGCTCGGAGCAAGGCCATGAAAATAAATGAGAGGTATCTGCTGTTTCATGCACTCCCGTAAACCCACATTATCACGATGATTCGGATTCGTCCCGCGATATTTGTAATACAAAAAACCGTCGTCTCTGATGCTGTCTTTATAAGGGCCATTAGGTGCGGTTGTGATGGTGAGAGGCAATTTCATGTCTTTTGGTTTGAATATGCCTTGAGGTGACATTAAGGGAATTTGTTTATCTTGAAATGGAAAACCTTCAACCAATAATTGTCTTGATAGAACCTCTCCATGAATTTGGGTTTGTTCTTTGAGCCAGTTAAAGGCAGCAAGGCGGATTTGGGAGTCTGCATGCATTATTTTCTGTTATACATCGATTTTTTTGATATATGGTTTTAAAGCTTTCTCAAATTTTATCATTGTATCAATCATTTCCTCCTGTATATTCTCCCATTTATCATCATCTTTATAACCACCAATATTTATCGTCTTGCTGATTCTACAAGCCCGGCGGTTTTCTAGACTTTCCCAAAGCAGATCAGCACCAAATTCAGATTCTATTTCCTTTTTATTCTCTAATAATTTATTATAAATATCCAAATTCTCTTCGTCTGAATCTGTCCCTCGATCAATATACAACTCTACAGTAGAAGAATGTTGACGTACAGTATAATTATAATTTAATCCCCTCTTCCCTGAACTTGTACCTACCCAATTATATTGGCCTGGTGAAATATTAGCATGAAGTTTTGTTTTTCCTTTAGCTTTATTTAATAATTCCGTCCAAAACTTTTTTCTAATCCCATACCGTTCAGCGATATCTTTCTTGATTTCACCAACATCACGAGATTCCTCGCTGGGGCCAACTATAAGTGTAAACAGAGGCGCTGGATCAGAATCATCTATTTTGATCGCTTCAACTTTAATTAAATAAAAAGGGAAAGCTGTTTCTTCATTAAGCCAGGTTATCGCTTTAATATGTTCTGGGCGGGGATTTTCGACAATCCATATTGCCCCTTTTGCCTCAATAAAGCTGGAATAAGTTAACAATTTACCCAGATGATCATGGTCACTTTTCCCAAATTGATTCTCAATAATAATTGGATTCCCGGATTCATCTTCAGCAATTAGATCCACACTGAATGAACCAACTCTTTGCTCGCTTTCGGCATTAGATAATGAAGTATCTAAAATTTCATTTAAAGTATCAATATTATCACGTAACCATGGAGTAAAGTCATAAGCTTCATTCTTCCAGATATCTTTGATTCGAAGTCTTTCGATTTTACTAATCATAATATCTCCTTGTAGAATTCAATCCATTATCACTTTGATAAATATTAAGCGACATTTTTAGAATTGAATATTCATGCCAATATTTATTCTATATTAGTATACTCAGTTTATAGACTTCAATGAATTCACACAATTGATGTATCCCTTTTCATAAGCCTTTTTAAACGGCCCCTTCAACGGCCAGTTCTTCACATGAAGTATTGGAAATAATTTATATTGATTATCCGCTGAAAATTCTTCCCCGCATATACGAGTAAAAGCTCTGCCTTTGTTTGCTTCATAATAAGGAGGATCATGACGAAGCCCTTTTTCTTTTAGCTCAGCCTCTTTTAAAAAATCCTCATCTGTCGAACAAAATCCTAATTTCTGTAACCAATAATTCACCTGCTGAGACATGGAGAAGATAATTTCAATGTTTGAATTATTTAATATTGCTCGAATTTCTTCAAGCCCCTGGATTGCCTTTTCTTCCGGGATTAATACAGTTTTGCCCTTTGGTGCATGATCACAAGCACAATTACATAAGTTCGTTATTGAAATCTCATCAACTTTTATTTGGTAGCTGGTGAGATACCCAATACATGAAAATATTGAAGCAGCCAAATTGTATTTCGCTCTTTCGGATTGTGAAGTTGGGATTGGTTTGAAAAAATAATCTGCAAAAAATGCATATCGGGCAAAAGTATCTGACTTCTGCAATCTCGGATCATGGCCTATAACTAAAACACGGGCATTGTCACTTATCCAAGGTTTTGCTTGTTCACACATTCTTCCCCCCCCAATTCAAGCATATTCTCATTACCCGAACAAGTATGTCCGGGGCGATCAGATTTTAAATTATAAAGGCTTTTATATCCCAATTCTCCTTCCCCTTACATGATTTATTAATCATTTCAACAGTAGCCCTTCCTGATTTTAACATGTCAATAATAAATTCTGACCATAAATCTTGATAGACATAGTCGCCATGCACTTCGTCATAATGACAATATTCTGTATTGGTATCAAATGGATCATCAGCGTTACTTTTAGGCCTAATCTTTAAAAGCTTATAGAGACAAACATGAGTATGCATATTAAAACCACTATCAGGTAAAGCCTTACATACTCGATCAACTACATCGCTAGGTTTCAATTTGCCTACATTAGTTGCTTCGATAGTGACTCTTTTATCTTTAATAATAGCTGTTACTTTTTCGTATGCATCTCTATCTTCCTTACTTAATTCATCCCACCGCACAAATTCAACTGCCAGATCAGAGCGATTTGTATTCGAGATCTTTGGTATTTGTAATAACTTAATGCTATACTCTTGAGAATTATAAACATCATTTGAAAGACTAGATTTATACTTCTCGACATAAGTAACTATTTCCTTTAGATCTTTTGATAATGCGACTTTACTCGATGTTCTTTGTTGTGGTGTTCGTAAATGTGAGAATTGTAAACTATAGACCAGTGATTGATTTAGCGCATATTCTTTCCCAAATAAAGAAACCAAAGTATTTTCAAAATTAAACAGCAGTGATTGGCATTCACCAAAAATAAGAATATCTATTTCCCGTTTATCTATATGACGATGTTCAATCTTATTCCTAAGTTTTATAAAAAAATCTATATTCTTCTTAGCTGGCTCAGATAGCTTGCCATATTTTGTTATACATGTCGATAGTTCCCACGCTTTTCTATCACCATCAATTTGTTCATATCTATTACTGTTTTTTTTCTTATAATAATATTTGTCACCTATATTTGTATTAAAATAGGCATGCAACAAGCGTGTCCAGGCCATTATCATCAAAGAAATATAGCATTCACTTCTGAATGCTTCACGAGGTTTATTATATACTTCAACAGCAAGTAAAGCTGCATCGATTGCTGATTCAAGGATAGTCTTTGTTTTTCCCTTTCTCAGTTTCATATTTAGTCTCATCTAATTATATTTGCAGCTTTTTTATTTTGATATTTCTCTCAACTTTGCCAATATTTCTTGTACTTCTTTACCTTTTTCTTCAATAATATCAAGTAGCTCTTCAGGGGTTCTGGTATCAATTACAGGCTTTTTATTTGGATTAACTGCTTTCAAATCATAAACAGCATCTTCAATTTCTTTAGCTCTGGCGGCTGATTCTTTTGCTTCTTTTAATACTTCTTTATATTTATTTTCAGCTTCTTCAATGGCTGTATCATTTCTTGGCTTTTCTTTCTTTAATTCCGATATTCGTTCTTTCCAACGTGCGGCTTCTTGGTTCTTTTTATGTGATTCATCTTTAAAAGGTTGGGCTTCTTCTGAAGCAATGCGTTTCTTTTCTTCAATATCGATAATCCAGCTTAATTCAGTTTCTTCCCGTTTTGATGATAGTTTGAAAAAATCATCAAAGTGATTCATTGTGAGGGGTGTTTTCTTTCTAACCTTGATATCTGACATATCGTAATACCATATGTCTTTGGTTGACTTGCCTTTTGTGAAAAAGAGGAGATTCGTTTTTACACCTGCACCAGCAGCAGTAAAAACGCCAGCAGGAAGACTGACGATACACCAAAGGTTACAGTCATTTAATAGTTTCTGTTTCGTCTTTACGAAAGCATCCTGATTGGCGCGAAAGAGCAAACCTTCATCCAGTACAATACCACAACGGCCCCCATCCCGAAGATTTCTGATGATATGTTGAAGGAAAAGAACTTGCGTTGAACTGGTTTTATAATCAAAATTGGTTTGAGCTTCTTTCCCTTCTTTTCCCCCAAATGGAGGATTTGTAATAACAACATCAAATTGCTGAGGTGCACCTTCAAATAGACCACCATAAATTTCTTGACCTGTAAGCGTGTTCCCATGCCATAAATTGGGTTTGTCGATGCCGTGTAAAACGAGATTGGCTAAAGCGATGGGATAGATTAGATTTTCTTTTTCCCGGCCCCAAAAAGTATTCTGTTTTAGGTTCTCTATTTGATCGGCTGTGGCATTGTCGCCAAGATTTTCTTTCATGTATTCATAGCTTTGTGCCAAAAAGCCGCCAGTACCACACCCAGGATCATAAACGGTTTCGTCTACTTTTGGATCAATAACCTGAACCATTGCTTTAATCACTTGACGAGGCGTGAAGAACTGCCCGCCATCATTCCCCTTTTCGCCCATTTTCAGCAGCAAGCCTTCATAGACTTGTGACAGTGTAAATACATGGGTAGGATCAACATTTTCAGCACTGATTTCATGAACTTTGTCAAGCACATCCAATAAATTGCGTTCTGTATCAATACGAACACGCTCAACACCTGTCATGACTTCGCTAATAACTTTTTGACGAGGCGAGGCATCTGGTTTGCTTTCCAGTTCTTTTAGATAGGGAAGCAAGCCAATCAATTTGCCGTCATCGCCCGGATACCCATTAACAAATGCGAAAAAAGAACCAATGGCACTTTCCTGAAGTTCTTTTCTTTTCCAGCCTTGTGGTTTGGTTGAACCATTCACATTCACTTGAATATCTTTATCGAAAGGTGCGGCCCAATCTCGCCAACGATAAGGTGCTTGAAGAGATTGTTTGAATGGAATGCCGACAGCTTCACATTCTTGTACTTCTCTTTCTTCCCGTTCATCCAGAATGCGTAAAAAGAGAATCCAGGTTAGTTCAGGTACATATTGTAGTGCGCCAGCCACATTGCCACGTCGCATAATATCACAAATGGATTTTACAGCTTGATCAACAGATTGTTGGGTGACTAATTTTTTATTATTTTTATTTTTCATAGTATTACATATTTCCTTGGAATGCATCTCTTAAGATACTTTGAGGTAAGGCTTTGATTGTGTCGCTTTGGCTTTTAATAGAGTTGATCAATTGATCACAAAGATTTTTTTTATCGTCCAATTTATTGGCAATTTTTATCTGTTCTTCAATTGATGGTACTTTCACCTCATATTTTTCTAAAAATGTTTTTTGTACACCTGTTTGTCCTGCGGCTCGCTGAGATTGATCAATAACTGCTCTTTGAATATTTTCCTCTTGAAGTAAATAGTATAAGAATCTTTTAAATAATCCTTCCTTAGGTACTGTCTTCATTAAAGCCACATTATACGCACCTGACAGACCCCTCAGAATTTGAAAAAGAGGAGGGCCATATCGGCCAATCATAACATCATCTTTTTCAAACCTTCTTTTACCTTCACTTTCAGGTACATAGACGGGGAATTCATTAGTTCTGAAATCTTGAATTTGGATTAGCCGAATATATCGCTTTTCTTTTGTGTACTTAAACAATGATTTTGGAGGTTGCATACCACCTACAAAAGTACATATATCACCTAATCTTGATCTTCCCCATTTTTTTGTATTTTGATCACAAAAAATTTCTTGAAGAAATGATTTAAATAGTCTTTGTGATGCCTCAAATTGCACTTGAGCTTTATCCCGCATTTTTCGATGAAGGGATAGCGATTCTTCAATTTTGTGAATCAATATTTTTTGTGTATTTATTGAGGGTACTGGAATAAGTTGTAAAAATACCTTGTCAATGGGCACTTTAAAACCGGCCAGTCGGGGGCAGTTCAAAACCGGCCACCCGAGCGGTGTTAGATTATATTAATTTTTCTGT
>JAFGCO010000007.1 GCA_016932575.1 bacterium | reverse complement strand
GGATGAAGGGAACGAGGATTACGGACCGGGCGGACCCGGGCATCACGGAAATCAGCATTTTTACGATGAATTTGAGGCCAAGGGCAAACTGGGATATCCGGTCAGTGATATGATCAGACTGCCGGGTAAGACGATCAACCCGTCTACCGACTTTGCCGACAGCCTCTGGGTGCGGTATTTCGATCACGGCGTCAGCGTGGTTAATGCCACCGGCCTGGAGCAGACGGTGAGTGCTTCCGAACTGGCGGCCCATGATCCGGTGAGCGGATCGTCCTATTACCGTTTCCGCGGCGGCCAGGATCCGGTGTTCAACAACGGTGAAGAAGTGACAGACGCCGATCCCCTGATTTTATGGGGCGATATTGCCTGGTCCAGCTGGGTAACCAATCAGGAAGTATTCGGAGACGGCACCATGCTGTTCAGAGAGCCGGACACGCTGGTGACCCCGATCATTGTGGACAACAATGTAAACAATCAGACATCGCCCGGTTCAGAGCCGATTCAACATCTCGGCGCCTGGAACCTGACTTCGGCCGGAGGAAAATATTACGCCTTTTACAATAACCGAAATTACGGTCCCTTTCAGCCCTATGGCCATGCCTGGTCGAATGCCGGAAGCGGAGAAAATGTGGCATTATATATTCCGACCATTGGATTAAACGGTTATTATGAAGTCTCAGAGTGGCACGGGCAACTCGGTTCTTCCTATGCCAATGCGACCAATGTGCCTGTGAACATTCAGTATGCGGGCGGTCGTGATACGACCGTCAATGTCGACCAGTCGGTGAATATGGCCCAATGGAATTCTCTGGGCATATTCCCCTTTTTAACAGGCCTGTCCGGCCGGGTGCAGGTGAGCAATCATGCAAACGGCTATGTCATGGCAGACGCCATCAAATTTGAGTTTGTGCGCGGAATGACGCCTGAAGAGGAGGACAGCCTGGGCAGCGTCGGATCGACAGCGATGCTCACGGATATTACTTCCTCCACCCTGGGTGACACACAGGAAGGGACAAGCGCCTGCTGTTTTGCGGATATCAACAATGACGGCCGGCCGGATTTGTATCTGTCCCGGTACTGCGGGGAGGGTTCAACGGATCTGTGTTATATCAATGTGGACGGCAGCCAGTTTTCGGAAGAGGGCACCGCCCGGGGCGTTGCAGATTTGGATGACGGTTCTCAAGGGGCCTGCTGGGGAGATCTGGACAATGACGGGAACTTCGATCTGGTGAATGGAACCACTCTCAAATTGCCGGAAAATGAGGGAGATCACAATGACGTTTACAGAAATGACGGGAACGGATATTTTTCGGATGTGACCGCCCCCTGCATTGCTTCAACACCCATGAAAACCCGTTCCGTTCTGGTCTTTGATATGGACAACGATCAATATCTGGATATATTTTCAATTCCGGGATTTCAGGGAACAAACGGCGCCCCGCCCTGGAGCCATCCCAACGAAGTTTATCATAACGAAATGGCCTTTGCTTTTTCCAAGCTGGGTGCGGCGGACTGCGGTGATCTGGAAGATGCGCCCGCCTGTCACGGAGGTACGGCAACGGACTTTGATAATGACGGCGATCTGGATATTTTTGCGGCAAATCAGACCGGGGACTTGAATGTTCTGATCAACGATGGTTATGGAAGTTTTACGAGAATCGCAGATATTACGAGCATCGGTATAACCTCAGCGATACCGCAGGCAGGCACAGGAATTACCATGGGCGATGTTGACAATGACGGTGATCTGGACATGCTGCTGGTCTCTGACAGTCCGGCCAGCAAAGCGGCTCTGTATTTTAATGACGGAGACGGGACCTTCTCGATCGGTCCGCAATCCTGGAACGATATCAACGGATACATGGGCGGATTTGCGGACCTGGACAACGATATGGATTTGGATTTGATATTTGCGGGTTATTTATACAGCCTGCTGAACAATGGAAACGGTTCGTTTGATCCCGGATCGATTATCCCCTATTCCTATCCGTCGCCCGGTGACGCCCGAAGCATTGCATTTGCGGATATCGACAATGACGGGGATCCGGACTTTGTGGTGACAGACATTGTCAGCCGTGCCCGTCTCATTCGGAATGACTTCAGTAACGGCAATCATTATCTGAAGGTGAAGGTCATTGCGCCAAACGGGCAGGCCGGCGGATTTGGTGCGAAAGTGTATCTTTATCCGGCCAACCAGGCCGGCGGCCAGCTGCTGGGATTCCGGGAAATTCGCAGTAACAACGGATTTTGCGGACAGGACGATCCTGTGGTGCATTTTGGGCTGGGTGATTACACGGCAGCGGATGTGGTGGTCATATATCAGGATGGCACACAGCAGACACGAACCTTTTCTTCAGTCGATCAGACCGTTGAAATGGACGGAAGGGACGAAGGGCGCTGGGTCGTTCGGGAGTAAAATTTTCAAGGATGAACGCCCTTCCCGGTCTTGAAAAAAGATCGAAGCCTCCCTTATCAAGACTGTTGATCAACTTTGGATGAGAGAATATCAACCTCCGGGAGGTTTTTTATCCGACATCTTAAATGTCCGTATTTTTTCAAACAACCTCCCGGAGGTTTCCCTGAATCTTTTTTAAAAGTCAAATCAGGGGAACAGAATCCCTTCACCTGTCTGAAATGATGAACGTTATCCCCCTTATCAGGGAGATAACAAGCATTGAGCAATTTCCTGACCGGGTTAAAATCTGCTGAAGTGCAGACATCATTGAATTCGATTTTCCTCCTTTTATTTTCCCATATAGTTTTATACATTAAAGATTGATCAACAGGGAATCACTGATGATTATCACATTATTGACAGATTTCGGACTTTCCGATCCGTATGCCGGAGTGATGAAGGGCGTAATTCTGGGGATTTGTCCGGAAGCCCGTCTGGTGGATATCAGCCATGATATAACGCCCCAGAATATTGAGATGGCCGCATTTATCCTGGAAAAATCGGTTCCGTATTTTCCAACGGACACAATTCACTGTGTGGTTGTTGATCCCGGTGTGGGAACTAGCAGAAAAGTGCTGATCGCCCGGGTGAAGGGCCATCTTTTTGTGGCGCCTGATAATGGCGTTTTGAAACGGATTATTAACACGGCTCAAGCGCACGAAGTGTTTCATGCCGACCGGGCAGAATTTTTTTTAAAAAAAATCAGTGCAACATTTCACGGACGGGATATTTTTGCGCCATTGGCGGCCCATTTGGCCAATGGTGTGAAACCGGAACAGATCGGCGAGCCGCTTGATCAATATGTCCGGGGAGAGATCCGTGAACCTGAACTTCAAAAAGGCCGGATTACAGGAGAAATTATTTATTTTGACCGGTTCGGGAACGCGGTAACGAATATTTCTCGAACCATGCTGAAAGGTCTCGGAAATATTCGAATCGACATCCGGCATCATACAATTCAGGGACTGGTATCTGCATACAGCCAGGTGAAGCCCGGGGAACCTTTGGCGATTATCGGCAGTTTTGAAAATTTGGAGATCGCGGTCAGAGAGGGAAGTGCGAGAGAGCAAATCCCTTTGAAATACGGAGATAAAATTACAGTATTGTTTTAGGCGGTTATAAATGATCAAAAGCTTGAAGATAAGGATTTTTAATGAATCAAAAACTGAACAAACATATCCTGTTATTTATATTGACCATTGGCACCACATTTCTGATCGGTCTGGGCGAGGGTGTTGCTGCAGCTGCGATGTATTCCGGCGCATTGATGAGTATTCTGCTCTGCCATGAGATGGGGCATTATTTGACAGCGCGGAAGTACGGTGTGCCGGCCACACTGCCGTTTTTTATCCCCGTCCCGCTTCCACCTTTTGGAACATTGGGTGCGATCATTAAAATGAAGGGCAATATTCCCAATCGGCGGGCATTGCTGGACATTGGCGCAGCGGGTCCCCTGGCCGGATTGATCGTCAGTATTCCTGTCATTTTTATCGGGGTTAAACTTTCCAGAACCGTCGAATTACAGGAAAGCACGATCGGCCTTCTGGGAGATTCACTGCTCTTCTCCTGGATTACCCAGTTATCCATAGAAAATATAAAACAAGGTCAAGTACTCGTACTTCATCCGCTGGCCTATGCAGGCTGGGTGGGCCTGCTGGTCACGGCCATGAATCTGATGCCGGTCGGCCAGCTGGACGGCGGACATATTGTCTATGCACTGTTTCATAAGCGGAGCAGGTATTTTTCTCTGGTTGTATACAGTGTCATGGTTTATGTTTTATTGTTTCATTCGGCCATGTGGTTCCTCTGGCTTATTTTACTGGCCATCTTTCACCGGCATCCCCCCACACTCAACGATTCCATGCCGTTGGATCCCAAGCGGACATATATCGGTGTTTTTACACTTCTTGTTTTTATTATTACATTTACACCCGCTCCCTTTGTTGAAGTTGAAGGTCTTGTTCCATTGCTGTTGAAGATAAAATGGGGTTTTACATGAAAACCGTGGTTGGTCTGGGTGAAGTATTGTGGGATATCTATCCGGACAGCAGAACAGTCGGCGGCGCACCCGCCAATGCGGCTCTGCACGCTGCGCAAATGGGCGCATGTGGTGTGATTGTCAGCGCTGTGGGATTTGACAGAGACGGGGACGAATTGATTCTTCAGGTTCAGACAATGGGCGGGGATGTCCGGTATATTCAGAAGAATATTATGTATGGCACCGGAAAAGTGAAAATCAATCTGGATGCAGACGGTTGCCCCCATTTTGAATGCAGTGAAGATACAGCATTCGATCATCTGGTCTGGCAGAGCGGCCTTGAGAATCTGGCGGCAACCTGTGACGCCGTGGCAGTAGGCACATTGGCACAGCGACAGAAAGAATCCAGAACCACCATTCAGCATTTTTTGAACATGGCGACATCTGCTCTTAAAGTGTTCGATGTAAATTTCCGGGGATGGCATGAGGGGATTGAATCCATCATCCGGGACACATTAAAGACAATCGATGTTGTGAAGATGAATGATGAAGAGCTGAATCAGATCCGCCGGGCATTTGGTCAGGAATCTCTTTCGCAGGAAGCCTTTTTATCATGGCTGCTTCAGGAATATCAGATTCAGGTTGCCGCTTTGACTCTGGGATCAGAAGGATGCGTGCTGGTCGATGCCAACGAATGTGTTCGGATTGCCGGTGAAGCAGTGCAAGCGGTTGACATGACCGGGTGCGGTGATGCATTTGTGAGTGGAATGATCATAAAACTTTTAAGCGGCGCATCTCTGAAGGAGACCGGAGAATTCGCCAATCGTGTCGGCGCTTTTACTGCCACTAAAAAAGGGGCCGTGCCGAAGTATACTGTAAATGATCTTGCCAGCTGGAGCTGAGGCTTTAATCCTTTTATGAAAATCGGGAAAGATTCCATTTGAATCCGGGATGAGCTTCAATCTGAAAGAGTATTCAATGAAAATCGGGATTTTTCAGTTTTTTTCAAAATTCGGGGAAAAAGAATACAACCTAAACCGTATCGAAAACGTCCTTACTCATGTTGATGCGGATCTCTTGGTGCTTCCTGAGTTATGCACTACCGGATATCAATTCATCAGCAGGAAAGAAGTGCATGATTTATCCGAATCCATACCGGACGGTGAGTCGACACGGCGATTAATGGCCATCTGCCGGAGAAAAAAGATGCATATTGCAGCGGGTGTTAGTGAACGGAACGGCGATGACTGTTATAATACATCCGTACTTCTTGGCCCGGAGGGGTATATCGGCACGTATCGCAAGATACATCTGTTCGATGAAGAGAAATTATGGTTTCAACCAGGCACAGAAGGCTTCCAGGTTTGGGATCTTGGACCTGCAAAAGTAGGCATGATGATTTGTTTTGACTGGATTTTTCCGGAGTCAGCCCGGTCTCTGGCCCTTGCCGGTGCTGATTTAATATGCCATCCAAGCAATCTGGTGCTCCCTTTTTGTCCGGATGCCATGATTACCCGATCTGTTGAAAACCGGGTATTCACGGCCACTGCCAACAGGATCGGCTGTGAGGCCAGGGGAGGAAAATCACCATTGAATTTTACCGGCCTTAGTCAGGTGACGGATCCGAGCGGCAACCGGATGATTCAATTTGGTTCTGAAGAAGAGGGCGTGAAGACCGTCAGGATTGATGTGACCCTGGCAAGAAACAAGCACATCACCAGCCGTAATGATTTGTGGGAAGACCGGAGAGAAGAGTTATATCAAGAGACAAGAAACAAGAAATAAGAACCAAGGGGAAATAGGGGATATAAGGAATACAGAGGAAATGTTGTCGTTGTTGAGTCATAGAGTCCCCGGGTCGTAGAGTCTTTGAGTCATTGTGTCGCAGGGCCATAGAGTCGTTCATTGAAATGCTGAAACGGAGCATGGGAGAGACGGAGAGGAAAGATAAAGATAGACAGAAGACAAAGAGAACGCATGGATTGGTGGTGAATAAATTTAAAATTCCAGATGACAGAATCCAAATGACAAAATAAAAGTACAAATTCCAATGACCAAAATCGCAAACAAAGAAAAGTGTGTTTGATATTTGTGTCTTGTTATTTGTGATTTAAATTTTTTAGTGAGTTTCAATGCGTGATCTGCAGTCTGCAGGAAAATCATAATCATGATGAATAAAAAGGAGTAGCGATGGCGCAGCCCTGGAATGGACTGCTGGAAAAAATTGATGATTACCGATGGCGTATCCCTACAGATTTTGCACGGGGCATGAAAGTCCCGGGATTGATTTTCGCTGACGAGGAGATGCTGAAACAGGTTCGGGGGGACCAGGCGCCACAGCAGGTAGTGAATGTGGCCCATCTTCCGGGAATTGTAGAACATTCGATGGCCATGCCGGACATTCACTGGGGATATGGATTTCCTATAGGCGGGGTCGCCGGTCTGGATGTGGAAGAAGGCGTGATTTCTCCGGGTGGTGTTGGGTATGATATCAACTGCGGGGTGCGTCTTGTAAGGACGCAGTTGAAACTATGCGATATCCAGCCCAAAATTAAGGAGCTGGTTGACGGATTGTTTCAGAATGTTCCGTGCGGCGTGGGATCCAGCGGGCGAATGCAATTATCACAAAAAGACCTTAAGAATGTTTTGGAACGAGGAGCGGCATGGGCGGTGGAACAGGGATTCGGATGGAATGAAGATGTAATATTTACTGAAGAAGAGGGCTGTTTTGCTGGAGCCAACGCCAAAGCACTTTCCTCACGGGCCATGGAGCGGGGGCGTCCGCAGTTAGGCACGCTGGGATCAGGAAACCATTTTCTGGAAATCCAGGAGGTTGTAGAGATTTTTAATCCCTCTGCAGCCCAAGTTTTCGGATTAAGCAAGGGACAAATTACCGTTATGATTCATACCGGATCCCGAGGACTGGGGTACCAGGTCTGTGATGATTATCTTGATTTGATGGAAAAAGCCATGCAAAAATATAAGATCCGGGTGCCGGATAGACAGCTGGCCTGTGCACCGGTTCAGTCGACGGAAGGAGAAGCCTATTTTGCAGCCATGGCTGCTGCGGCCAATTATGCCTGGACCAACCGGCAGCTGATCATGCACTGGGTAAGAGAAACATTTTGCAAAGTGATGGGCCGGTCTCCGGAGCAGATGGGAATGCATCTGGTTTATGATGTGGCCCATAACATTGCCAAGCCCGAGACGCATCAGATCCATGGAGAAAAAAAGAGCCTGATGGTACACCGCAAAGGAGCCACACGGGCCTTCGGCCCCGGGCAGCCGGGCGTGCCACAGAAATACCTTCTAACGGGTCAGCCAGTGCTTATTCCCGGAGATATGGGGACATCTTCTTATGTACTGGTGGGCACAGATCAGGCCATGGAGAAAAGTCTGGGATCAACCTGTCATGGTGCAGGACGGGTGATGAGCCGTCATGCCGCTGTTCGATTGACCCAGGGTCGAATGCTCATCCGGGAATTGGAAGATCAAGGGATTGTGGTGCGCAGCCGTGGAAAGCGAACCCTGCAGGAAGAGGTTTCGGAAGCTTACAAAGATATCACCCATGTGGTCAATATTGTACACAATGCCGGCCTTTCCCGTAAGGTGGCCCGGATGCGGCCTCTTGGGGTGGTGAAGGGATGAAGCGGGAGGCAGGATTGTTGTTGAGTCGCAGAGTTTTAGAGTCGCATGAGAAAAGAAATAAGAGACAAGAAACAAGGAACAGGAAGTAAGAAACAGAAAACTGATGGTAATATGGTAATTGGGTAATATGGTAATAAAATGTTGAATGGTTGTTGAATGAATCAAGAAATACAAGTTGAGAGGGTAGTATTAAAGACAAAGAAAACATATAGATTGGTGGTAAATAAATTTAAAATTACAAATGACAAAATTTAAATGACAAATAAATTTCAAATTCCAATGACCAAAATCACAAACAAAGAAAAGTGTGTTTGATATTTGTGTTTTGTTATTTGTGATTTTATTACGGTCTTCGGTCTGCTGTCCACGGTCTGGAAACAGAAACGTTGAACCAGAGAAAGGGAGAAACGGAGAAATGGATTAAAAGAAACAAGGAAACAAGAAACAATAAAAAGACACAATACCGGATATCCCAATGAGTCGGCAACTTTAGAAGCCCGGTAAATCTGATCACTTAATTTAGGACAGTCCATGCAGTTTCGTGAAAAATCAAGAAAACGTGTGATGATTAATATTACTTCGTTAATCGATGTGCTGTTTCTGCTGCTAATATTTTTTATGGTGTCATCAACATTCTTAGAACGGCCGGGCATGAAACTGGATTTACCGCGAACACGGCAGAAAGAGACTGTGCGAATGGAGGGATACACGCTTTTCGTGACACCGGATGAAAAATTATTTCTCAATGAAGAAGCAGTTGAGTTCAAGAATCTTGGAGCCCGGCTTAAGGAAATTGCGAATGAGATTGAAGAAGAGGGTCTTGTACTGCATGCAGATGAGAAGGTTCATTACGGGTTGGTCGTGGAAGTGATGGATATGATTAAGCAAAGCGGAATTAAGAAAATGGTGGTTGCAACGGATGTGAAGGAAGAGTAATGGGTCAAGAAGCAAGAAATAAAAAATGGTAATAGGGTAATTGGGTAATATGGTAATAAAATAGGGTATGTGTCATTGGGTCGTTTAGTTAAAAAATAATGCAAAAAGTAAGAAGCAGCCAGTAACGGGATATAGGGGAAATAAGGGAGAAAGAGTCATTGGGTAGTAGAGTCACAAGAAACAGGAATACAAGAAATAAAAAGCACACAAGGGGAAATAGGGGATATAAGGGATATAGAGGAAATGTTGAGTCGTAGAGTCGTTGGTTGAGAGAGACTGGATCGATGAAACGGAGCATGGGAGAAACGGAGAGGGAAGAATAACACAGATAAAAGACAAAGAGAACCTGTGAATTGGTGGTGAAAGAATTCCAAATAATAAAATCCAAATGACAAATAAATTCCAAATTCCAATGATCAAAATCCCAAACAAAGAAAAGTGTGTTTGGAATTTGTGATTTTCCGATGGTCTGCTGTCCGCGGTCAGCCGTCTGCGGTCTTTAGGATGCGTCATAGGATCATAGAGTCCTTGAGTCTTTGAATCATTTTGGCATCAAGTCATAGGATCAAAAGAAACAAAACATATCCTTGATGGATCGTGTGTAATCAGAGACTGTGTATTGTCAGAATGAAGGAACAGATGGGACACCTTAAATGAAAATTATCAGGACAGTTCAGGAAATGCAAACCCTGTCGGGCCATCTGCGCATGGATGGAAAAAAGATCGCATTTGTGCCTACCATGGGATATTTGCATGAGGGGCATCTCAGCCTTATTCGGACGGCCTGCCGGCAGGCGGATGTGGTTGTCATTTCGATTTATGTGAATCCCGCTCAGTTTGGCCCGAATGAGGATTTTGAACAATATCCGCGGGATATTGAACGGGATGCAAGGCTCGCAACCCGGGAAGGAGCTGACATCATTTTTTTTCCATCTGATACGGAGATGTATTCAAAAGAGCATTTGACTTATGTGACAGTGGATGATATTACCGGAATTCTGTGCGGCGCATCGCGTCCTACACATTTTCGAGGAGTGACCACGATCTGTGCCAAACTTTTTCATGTGATAAACCCGCATTTTGCCGTTTTTGGACAGAAGGACTATCAGCAGAGCGTGGTGATCCGGCGCATGGTGAAGGATCTGAATTTTGATATGAATATTATTGTTGCCCCGATTGTCAGGGAGGAGGACGGATTGGCCATGAGTTCGCGGAATGCGTATCTCTCTGCTGAAGAAAGAAAAGATGCCCTTTCACTTCATGCAGCATTGAAGCTGGCCGAAGACAAGGTCCGGCAGGGTCATCGGAAGTCTGCTGACCTGATCCGGGAAATGACAGAATTGATCCGTTCCAAAACCCATACAAAGATTGATTATATTCAAATTGTGCATCCGGAAGATTTACACAATCTGGATGTGATTGAAGACCGGGCCGTGGCTGTTTTGGCCGTGTTTGCAGGTAAAACCCGGCTGATCGACAATGTCATTTTAGAGGTTTGAGAAATAAAGAGAAATATGAATCGGGAGTGATGATGTTTGATCAATTGATGATTTTTACAGCAGCGTCCTGGCTTTTAATTATCACGCCGGGTCCGGATATGATTTATGTAATGACGCGGGGGATCGCTCAGGGCCGGAAGGCGGGTGTGGTCTCAGCGCTTGGTGTGACCATCGGGATTCTTGTCCATACTCTTTTTGCTTCTATGGGATTGGCCATGATCTTAATGACATCGTCTCTGGCATTTACCATTGTGAAGTTTGGCGGTGCCTGCTATCTTATTTTTTTAGGAATCAAGTCATTCAAGGACAAGGCCGGTTTTTCATTTGCCGGCAAATCCCGGACCATGCGGTATCGGTCCATTTTTATCCAGGGAATGTTATCCAATGTCCTCAATCCGAAAGTCGCGTTGTTTTTTCTGGCATTTTTACCACAGTTTGTTTCTCGTGATGCAGGCAATTCCGCACTGCAAATGCTGATATTGGGCAGTCTTTTTGCCCTGTTCGGTGTTATTTTTCTGGTGGCATTGGGTTATTTTTCGGGACAGGTGGGAGGATGGCTTTTGACAAAACAAAAGCTGTGCAGAAGGCTCAATGTGCTCACAGGCAGTGTACTTGTTGGATTGGGATTAAGGCTGGCTCTGATTGATAAGGATTAAATCTCTATTTCATACGCCGCCCTCATTGGAGAGCGTCGGCTTTATTTTTTCTATATGTGAAGTCCGCTTAGCGTATCAGTGTTATCTTCCGTGTGAATGCAGTGTTTTCGGATTCCAGCCGGATCAGGTAAACACCCCCCCGCACCGGAAAATTATGATTATTCAATCCGTCCCAGTTTGCGGAATATTCTCCCGGGGACTGTGATCCGCTCCGGATTTTCTTCACAAGCTCTCCCCGGATATTTAGTACATTTAACCGGACGTGTGCCTGTTCGGGTACAGAGTACCGGATTGTTGTGCTCGGATTGAACGGATTGGGGAAGGCTGGCTCGAGCCGCCACCCGGCCGGCTGAATGTCTTGATGAACGGCCGAACCGGAAACGATGGTAAAAAGCCGGTAAAATTCGAGAAGTTGATTGCCGTTTTGCTGTGTGGCTTTCAATATATAATTATCTTCTTCCCATTGATCCAGTGTTTTACTGGCCCGCCAATATCCATTGGCAACTTCGATTAACGGAACAGACTGAACGTGCCCGTCAGAGAAGATGATCAATAAATCGGGTGGAACCGGATTCCATGCGTTACTGATCAAATCAATTTTCAAGGTATCTGTTGTAGTCAACGTTGTTTTATTTAAGGTGATGTCAATATAGGCGGTTGCCTGCGATTCCCATTGATAAAATGTTCCCGCTTTGGATTCATCGTCCTGCCCGCATATAAAATGACAAGACCATTCAGGCATATCGGGCGCACTGCCATTGTCGAGCATGTCCCGCCACTCCTCGTCATTCAAACGGCCTTCCGGAACGGGACGTGTAAGTTCATAATAGGAATATCCCGCACCTTTTGTCAGTACAATCCGTCCGGCTATATTGCACAGCACATAAACGGCATAGGGATACCCTACACCCTCTTCCAGGATAACACCGGGGTAGGTACTGAGATCTGTGTGCACATCGGCAATGACGGGCATAGGATCATTATCCACATCCCAGGGTGTGGGGCCTGAAGCTTCGAAATTGAACGTTACAATTTTATACAGCCGGTTTCCAACATTGAAAATCATTTGATATTCATATTGCGTTAAAGGTTCACTGGTCAGCTCTTTTTCGGCAATGGTTTTAAAACCTGCGGCAAGGTCCGAGAAGCTTTCAAGCGTCATCCTGAATTCTTCAAACAGCAAATTTTTACTTCTTAATCCCTCGATCATAAAATCAGCCAGGGCGGCCAGCCGTGCAAATGCATATGGATTGGGCTCGACATAGCCCTGGACTAAAGCTGCGCTTAACGGGTATTGCATTCCCGTTGTTTCTGTGCCGCTTTGTTTCGCATAGAGAATGGTATCATGCCTGAGTTCCGCCCAGCTTGCCAAAGCGGCGAACAGATCTTTATCCCGCCAGGCGTCTGTCTGCATGAAATAAGGATAGCCTTCTCCGAATTCAGTAAGCAGCGGCATTAAACAGTAAAGCCAGTTCCAGTAGGCATTCTGGGCCCATGTTTCAGCCGGATATTCTTGAAACGCCTTTTTCAGTGTATCAAGCTTTGCCACGTAATAAGGATTGGCTTTGTCGTCCTCCGGCACATATTGATAGGCCCATTCCTGACCGGCCTCCTTTTCCGGGCCCAGGACCGTCATGATGTCCAGTCCTGTGGGCATATAGCGATCCGGAATTTTATTATATACCAGCTCGTCCAGAATCCATGAATCCGGGATGAACCGCTGGCCCATGAAACGGAATCCCTTGTCCGGCTGTCCGGGATAGGTAATGGCCGCGGCATCCAGGTTTTCAGTGGCTTGCAGGAAATCCATGAGTTTATCCTGATCTCCGAACATATCCGGTTCATCAATCGGAAAGCTCTTGCCGTAAACGTCATAAGCGATATTCAGATACTGAGTAAAGTTAATGTCATCACTTTTGCCCACAAAGAAAACCGTGGGCTGATAAATGTCATCCCAGATATCCGCAGCCGGTCTGCCGTTGATTTCCAGACTGCTGATGGCCTGAGTAAGCAGAATGGCACTCAGGGTCATGGTTTGGCTGTATGTATCTGAATTTGTACAACCGAAAGTCATCCGGCCCAGCCACATCATGGATCTGAAATAATCCTCGAGCGAGTCACTTTTTGTGTAATGACCGCGGGGTTTGTACTGGGAGTAATCTTCCTGATAATTGAAATCCCCTGATGAAAAAATCGGGGAGGTGTTAAATCCGGCGGCTTCCTGGATCAACGTAATTTCTTCAAAGTAATGACCGCCTGGCAGGGGATCCGCAACAAATTTTTTTTCAACCAGAAGCTGGGATGAGACAAGCAGATAATCAAGATTGCGAAAAAGCGCTTTCCGGACGGCAGCCTCTGTGGCTGTGTTGTATTGTTCCCATGTTTTGCCCCACAATGCATCCAGCAATTCATTCAATTGCGAAAAGAACCGTTCTTCTTCACAGGTTTTTAAAATATGATCAAAACAGAGATGAAAACTGTGCAGCATGGCGTCTGTGGTGACAAAAACAGGAATGCCCAGTTCCCGGGCTTCACAATAAAGATCGAACATTTCGTTGAAATGGATTTGTTTATTGGATTGTGTAGCCGGAGTGACCACAAAATGGTTGGCCTTCAGTTTCGAAATCTGGTCCTCGGTCAGGTTGAAATTTGACAGATTGAGCACATTCGAGAGGTCTTCCTCCAGATCGACCTGCAATGCATGGGGCTCGATGGTGACCGGCAGCGGCACATAGGTGCCGAATTCTGTTTCGACCGGCGCATCGATGGTTGCCAGCATGGTCCGGCCCGCAAGAGAGACCGTAAAAAGTACTGGCAAATAAAACTGCCATTTCATGATTTCCTCCTCGGCAATTGTCGGTTGACATTATTCGGATATTTACTGAATAGTAACGATCTCATAGAACATTGTCAAATAATATTATGTGCCAATTTTTTTGTAATCACTGGAAAGAATCATTCAGGCGCCTCATTCATGCTGTCCAGCCCAGATTAAAAGGTAACCTTCTTCAAGAAGGTTACCTTTTTACAGGGCCCATACCGGTTCCACGATTTTTCCCATAAACATTATCGCGCCTGTTGTGTGATCCCAAATGACAAACGCGAAGGGCCGGTTCACAATCATACTCATGCCGATACTGCTCTCCAGCATTTCCACAATGGTCACGGCCGCGGCTTCAGTACCTTCTTCATTCACTTCAACAAAGGTTTTATGAATCACACGGTTGATAAACAGACCGCCATTTGGATTGATACGGGAAAAATCGGCCCCGCTGCCGAAGGCAATCCCCATTCCCAGGCTGATCAGGGCATCATTTAACAGCGTACCGTATTCCACTTTGAACCTGGGCAGACCCAGCTCCAGTGTTGCCGAATCGAACTGAGCAACCCAAAGTTTCCAGTTTTCATCGGTCATTTGATCTATCAGATCATCCACGGACTTATTAGAATGAGGCAGCAAGAGAGACATGCTGAATTTGCCACCGCCATAAGGGAGATCCACGGCCTGAAAATCTTTATTTCTTAAGTACAGCAATGTGATTTCCGGATGAACCATCATTTGACATGCCCTGGAACCGTAGGGTGTTTCGAATGCTGCATCATAGGTGTTTTTCGGATCAAATTCAAATTTCCAGGCACCCTTAAAATAGATGGCATTGATGAGGTACATCACGATATTCGGAGGTATGACATCCAGCGCGTCTTTAATTTTTCCGTGGGTTTTATCATAAATCCAGCCGTTGATAATCTCCAGAGCATCCGATCTCGAGAAATCCATTTCCCGAATCAACGCATCGAAATATGTCTGATTCGCCTCGATAAAGGCAGGCAGCACCGGATACCCTTCGCGAATCCAGATCGAGTTGGCAATTTCGAAAAGCACCTTGCTGTCCTGATAAGACAACAGTTCCATCAGGCTTTGATACGTTTCATTGATTTCCTGCTGTGTCAATTCCGTCAGTTCAAGAGTTTGCTGCATGGCCTGTTCGGTCTCTCCTGCTGCGCCGTTTAATGTCATACCCAGGGCCATGGACACGCTGAACGGCGAGATAAACAAATTGGAGTCTGAGGTTTCCGTATTGAGCTGCCGGAAGAGTTTGAATCCAAACACATTATCGGACTGGGCGAGGATTTTTTCCAAGGATGTGGCACCGCGATCAATGATCACAGGATCATCGGCATCTATCGAAAAATCCCTTTCACAGCCTGTCAGGATAATGAGGGCGGCAAGGATTATCCAAGAGAGCATTTTTTTCATGATTATCTCCTTATTTGTGGATTAAAACCAGTTTCTCTTTATTGCGGTTTGTAAAATAAATCGACAATGTATTGTCTGATAAATCAAACCGGGTTGCATGATTTAAATCATCACAATAGCCTGGATAGCCCGTATTACAGGCGATTTCTGTGCAGGCGAGTTGGATATGAATAGAATCGCCGGGCTGAATCCAAAAATTTCCCTCACCTGTATTGCAGGCGGCGACAGCCGACAGGGAGCCATCAACACTGAATTTAATGGAATGCTCCGAATTTCCATCAGAGATGAACAGCGTATCCCCGTCCTCATTTTTTATAGATTCCAGATTCCAGACGCGGTGATATATTGTATCGGGACCGTGATGATCGTTGTTCACAGAAAAAAAACGCTGACACCCCATCTGTCCGGTTATCATGATGACGGCAGTGACAAGTAATAATGCTTTGATGTTCATTATTTTCTCCAAGCATATGTGTGAATTCCTCTCTGTGAGTGCACAGCTCACAGAGAGGAATTCACATCCTATCTTAACAGTATCATTTTCCTTGTGAAAACCTGATTTTTAGTGATCAATGTGACAAAATAGACACCGCTGCCGGCTTGAATGCCACGGTCGTCCAATCCATTCCAGGTGACATAATAACGGCCCTTGGGTTTTTCTCCTCTGTACAATTTGCGTATTTGCTGACCGAGGGTATTGCATACTTTGACTGTAATTTTTGAGCGCTCGGGCAAGACAAATCGAATCTGTGTGGACGGATTGAACGGATTCGGTGTGTTCTGATAAAGGTAATAGTCATTTGGTACAGGTTGGGGCGGCTGTAAGCCTGCGGTCCCGGATGTGACCTGATAGTTCGTTCCCTGCACAGTGACCTGCACATTGTTGCCCAGAGCAAAATAGTCTCCCAGTTCCGGATTTTCTTTCATCAGTGTAAAATAGTCTGCGCTTCCGAATACAATCATGTTGGTTGCCAGCGTGCTGTCGTACTGGGCGTCGATCCATGTGCTGTCGCGCATATAAAAGGTTTTATTTCCCACATATTCCACGCCTGTGGCGCTGGTGTTTTGTGTATTGTCCGCATTGCGCCAGTTGCCGATATTCACTGCATTGTCAAAAGCCACACCGCCGCTTTTATCTTCGATGCCGTAGAAATTATCAGAGGGCGCCACATCCTCAGTAATCAGGAAAGATGTGTAGGGTGTGATAATGCCGTATCGTTTGGCCAGGGCGATGAGTTTTTCCACGAGCGCTTCATTTTCTCCTTCCAGGCGGATAATGTTTAATAATTCGCCCACTTTTCGAATCGCCCACAAGCGGGGGATGAAATCATAAGTGAGGTCTTCATCAGTAAAGCTGCCTGAGCAGGTGAACGATTGGCTATTTCCTCCCGCTGTTCCTGACAGGGTGACGGTTTCCTGACCTGTGTTTAAATACCGGCCCAATTGTACCAGCTGGGATCCTTTAAACAAATCCGGAACCGTTTCAGGAAATTGTTCGTCCACTTCGATGGATCCGAAATCGAGCTTGCAGTCAGAGAGCACAGGCGTGCTGATTTTTTCGTAAAAACTGGAGACGGCAATTTCAATATTCTCATCCGGGCTGACATAGACTGAGACGCCATTGTTTTGTTCAGACAACTGATCCAGCAAATGTGTGTTCACATTGTATCCCACACCGAATACAAAGATCCGGCTGTTTTTATTGTTGGCGGAAAGAATATTGGCCAGAATCCGTGATTCATCCACTTCGCCGGCTGTAGGCTGACCATCTGTCAGGAATATAATCATATTTGAATAAGTGTCTTCCTGCATATTATTCAGACCTGTCAGCAGGGCCTCATTGATGTTCGTACCGCCCCGTGCATTCAGCGTTTCAATATAGGCAAGCGCAGTTGAGATAATGCCGGTTTCGACTTCCACAGGGGATGATTCGAATACAGTGATCTGATCGTCAAAATCGATGATATTGAACAGATCACCCTCATTCAGATTGTGAACGCAAAATTTCAGGGCTTCACGGGCCTGCACGATTTTTTCACCGGCCATGCTTCCTGACCGGTCGATGACGAAAATCATCCGTTTGTTGATGATTTCTTCAGAGTCAATTTCCACCCGGGGTGCAGCGAGCAGCAGGTAGAATCCATCATTTCCTGCTTCCCGGTAAGTCAGCATATGCATACCGACTTCATCCGGAGAAACAGTATAGTAAAGCAGGAAGTCCGAGTCAGGGGTCACATTTTCATCCTGATAGGTGATTTGTGCATGATAGTCATCGGTTTTCTGCGTGGTAATTGTATGTGAAGGAGAGTAGACGGATTTCAGCGGATCCGGAGAAGAAAGATCCACTTCTATTTTAACGCTTTCCAGCGGTTTTGAAGAAAATTTCTCCGTATTCAGAGGATATAGATAGCGTATGAATCCATTGTCGTAATCCAGAATTTCATCATAAGATATCTGAACACGCCGTTCCCCATGCGCCCCAATTGGCCAGAGACGTGCGCGGAATGTATTGGTGCCGATATATTCAAGCAGCGCCGGATCAAGATTGGCGCGCACGATGCTTTCATAGTAATTGCGTGCCGAGTCCGCGTCCAGCACCTCTGCTTCCATGGGCTCTCCATCCACATACATGATGAAATTGGTGAAAGTCGCCCCTACGGGCAGGGGAAAAACATAGATGGCTTCGATATCGTCCATATCCGTATCATTTAAGAAAACCTGATCGATCTGTGTATGCGCCACCTGATTTTGAATGGTCACGGTGACATGATGGTATTTCACGGCCATGTTCATTCCCGGTTCGGGAACAATGAAGCCGTCGGCTATCAGGCAGACCGGCAATATGAAACCGATCAGCAGGATAAATATCTGTTTTTTCATGGGATTTCTCCTTTAGGATCTGCCGGGGAGTGTCAGGTTCCCGGGCAGGATTTATTACTCAGGCTCAGTCACAAATGAAAACGTGTAATCTTCCGGCAAATGCGTGCCATGCAGATCCTCTGCATCGGTCGTTAGGGTGACAGTATACTTTGTGTTGACTTTGAATGCACCGGAAGGAAAGAATGTGACTGCATCTTTTGAGTCATTGCTGTATCGCCCGTAACCGCGTTGAAATGTCCCGCTGACTGCAGGCGTGATAGTAAACGCCTCTTGTATGGATGAAATGATCATATAGGTGTTGAACCGGAAAGCCACTTCTTCATCGGTATTTACAAATACTTCACCATTTTGAGGCGATGTGCTTTCTATTTCCACAGGCGCGGTTTCGAATGAAAATGTGAAAGGTTCGCCCATCCTTATGCCATCCATATCCTCAGCTGTTGAATCAATGAAAAACTCATAAAGTTGATTGCATCGCAGGGGTCCGCCTGTGTAGATGCGCAGTTGATTCATTTCCGGCCAGACATAGATTGCGTCCGTATCCGGGCTGATGGTTATTGCATTTTCCACAGAAGATGCTTCCATACGACGCGGAAAAGTGATATAAATCGAAGCGTTGCTTAAGGGATCCACAAAAATATCACCGTGTTCCGGCTGTGTCAGGATGGTGTTCTGGGACGAGGAAGACTGGACTGTGCTGAATTCGAAGTTCAGTGGAAATTCCAGCGTGTTTCCGGCCGTATCCATGGCCGCTGTAGAGAGGGTTACTGTGTAGGTTGTATCTGTGTAACAATCTCGCCGCGCCATTCTGTAAGTGAAAGACTGTATTTTTGTATAGGTGGTGATTTCCGCTCCTGTATTCCTTTCTGCGCTTCCCCAGGTGTCTTCTGCAAAATATACTGGCGTCGGATCACTGGCGAAAGATCCCCAGCTGAAGGTGCCTTCCGAAGGCGGATCCGTAGAAAAGGCAGCCTCAACGCTTTCCCTGTCCATGGGGGTGGTAAAACTGACCGACACAGAAAGGCGCGACCATCGGCGGTCAAATACAACCTCGGATTGATCTTCCGGATAGTGACTTGCCACCAGATCCGGTACATCAGACAGGGATATTTCACCTAAATAGGTCACACCGCCGGCCTGGATGTCCACATGCCGTATCCAGTATGAGCCGTAATGATTGGCTTTGACCAGCACGTCATAATTGCCCACAGACAAATCATCGATGCGAAATGCACCGTCTGCAGGATCGATTTCTGTAGAGTCTACTACATCAGTCTGGCGCACATATACCATTGCTCCGCTCTCATTTTGTTCCACAATACCGACCAGAGATCCCTGAGCCAGTGGAGGCGTGATAATTTTTTCGATTTCTTTGGTGCAGCTTGTTCCTAAAAGCAGCAAAGTTAAAATCCATACAATCTGTTTCATAGAATCCTCCGCTTTATCCTTACCCGGGAGGTTTAGGGCTCCCGGAGAGACAAGGTTTATATATTTTAAGAATATTGAATCCCGGCCGGGGCTGGGGAGAGAGTTTTGACTCCAGCCGGGATTCTTTCCGTTTGAAGGGATCTATCGCATTAAAATCATTTTACAGGTTTGAATCTGGCTGCCGGCCTGCAATCGATAAAAATACAGACCACTGGGCATCAGATTGCCATTCCTGTCTTCGCCTGTCCAGAGCAACTGGTGCTCTCCGGCTTTGAAATTTTCATCCGTTATTTGCATGATTTCCTGCCCCAGTGCGTTGTAAATTGTTAATCTGATATGCATTTGTTTTGGCAGAGCAAACCGAATACTGGTTTGCGGATTGAACGGATTGGGGCAATTGCCGATCAATTGAATGGATCTGGGAAGTGCGGTCTTGTCTGAGGATATATCCGCGACAACGCTGAATACCAGATTCACTTCCTGTTCGGTTTGATCCAAATTTACAGGAGCGGCTTCCGCAATAGAACCGACATTTCCATTGAATACAGAACCTACGCCTGCCTTTAGTGCCTGAATATAATAATCTCCGTTTTGCAGACCGGAAATGTCATAACAGCCCTGATCATTTGTAGTGGCGGAGAAAATGGGATTTCCGCTTATGTTATACAGAAAAACAGTCGCACCTGCGACAGGATCCCCGTTTTCATCCTCAATGCTGCCGTAGATGCGACGGTCATCTCCTCGATAATAAGCCGAGTCCTCAAACAGCCAGTAAAGTTTGGGTGTCAGTATGATGTTTATGTCTTCAGCCGGATCCTCTTCGGAGGTTCTTACGATTTTTGCCTTGGAGAATTCAAACACATTCTCATAATAACTGGGAAAACAGTCGGATGAAAAAGCCTGGACTATATATTCTCCCGGAGGGCATGTCAATAGATAATGTCCGCCCCACGAGGTGAGTGCCGAATAGACTCTTTCAGACTCGGGCCAGGACTGGATGGTAATTACGGGTTTCGCAGTGACCACGAAAGTTTCAAGACCGACTTCGGTGACTTTTCCTAAGGATGCTTCGGCCGAATCCTCACAGGGAACTGTCCATCCTGTCCAGTTTGATATAATATGGCCGCTGATCGATGCACAATATTCTGAAATACGCACTTTGAAATCCGCTGTTACTGAATCGCCGCCGCTAATGGCAACAGGTTGAGATTGCTCCAATACAATGGCGTTGGGATAATAAGCGTATCCGCCATTGGCGTATGCCACCAGCCGGTAATTGTTATGATAGAGCCTGGGAAAGATATATCGGCCGTTTTCATCAGTCGTGGTGTGCAAGGGAACATTCGTCCTGTCATAGTCAGATGCTATAGTGATGAATGTGTAATTGGGGATCACCTCGACATATGCATTCTGAATGGGATGATTTTCCTGATCCGATACCACACCGTCAAGAAATCCGTAAACGGGCTTGATATCAAGATCAAAATCAATACGGGTCAGCCGCGTGTCCTCATGGATCAGGATGACTGTGGCGTTATCATTATTTTCAGCGTGATCATACCATTGTTCCCCATATTGTTGTGCTTCCATAAATTGACATTGAAGGACATAAGTGCCTGTGGGTATGTGGTTGATTTTATAATCGCCATTGCTGTCAGTATTGTCCCATATCCGGATGCCAGTATTCAATGCATCATTCGTTGCATCTTCTGTGGGCAGTAACCGGAGCTGTGCATTGGCCAGAGGGTGTCCGTCTGTTGCCCGTACCTGGCCCGAGATGCTTGCCTGTGACAGGGTAACGGGCAATTGAAAATCAATATCACTCCATAACGAATTTTCAGGTGAAATTTCAATGGGCTGGGCTTCTTCCAGATTTGTTGTTCCCGGCCAGAAATAGTAAACGGATCCCCAGTGACTGTTATAATTGCACTCGACCGTATATTGATCATTGGGGATCTTTTCCAGACGGTAGCGGCCGAGACTGTCGGTTAACGCACTTTCCCAGTAACATCGGCAGGACCGCCAGGGTGGATATGCACCCAGAGAGATGACGGCACCAATCACAGGACGGCCTTTTGTGTCGACCACCTGCCCTTCAATAACACCAACGGGTGAGTGGATATAGATTTGAAAGTTGATATCCATCATGTCGATATTTTCACTCACGGATATCGGGATTGCTTCATCCGGATCCGTTACTCCTGGATAATAGGCCGAGTGGCTGCCCCACATGGTATAGTAGTCACCCTTGATAAAATATTCACCATCCGGCAAGCCTGTTATTGTATAAATTCCGTTCGTATCCGTGTTGGCGACGTAATAGGCGGAACGGTCATAGACAGGCTCAATCCAGTCGATAGAATCATTCGGTTCGCTTATGGCTTGCACAAAGACATCTTCCAGAGGCATTCCGCTGCTGTCGGTGATCGTACCGGTAATGGAATTTCCCCGGCTCAGTTTAAAATCGATGTTTGTGACTTCCGCTGAATCTGTTACAGAAATCAGGGTTGCATCGTCTATTGTCTGTGCATTATGATAATATTGCATGATATAGCCCTTGGCCGTCACCTGAACATAAGAGGTATCATTGGTCAGATTCCCAATCGTATATTCGCCATTTTCATCAGTCGTTGTGAAATTAAAGCAGTAAAAATGGGTACAAAACACAGAGACTTGGGCATTTTGTACAGGCTCGAGTGTCAGGGCATCGACAACACAGCCGGAAATCCTGCCGTTTTGAGAAGGATTGGCAGTCATGCAGATATTGATATTCTCGATCACTGCATCCCCTTCTACAGATAATATTTGTGCATCATCGAGCTTGATGGTCCCCTGTTGGCCATCGTAATACATGTCCAAATAGCCATCCGCAGTGGCCTGGATGTAATAATTTCCGGGAGCCAGTCCTGAAATCGAATAGATACCATCGCCGCTGACGGGGCTCACTCCTTTTCCTGTCAGAGAATCCTCATAAAACACCTCTGATGGTTCGTTGGTCCAGGCGTATACCACGGCCGATTCGCAAGCTTCCGGTGACAGATTGACAAGCATTCCTGTGATCGTTCCGCCAGAAGAGATCATGCTGGTGGCCATCTGATAGTTTTTTGAGATTGCTCTGCGTGTTTCCGGAGATGCGTATCTGAAAAGATCTTTTGTTGAAGCAATGAGCAGCGTGGATGTGATACACATCAACCAGGCAGTGGATAGAATCCCGATATGTCTTCGCATACCATCTCCTTCAATTTTAAAAAACAGTCATACTATGATTCTGTTATTCGCGCCCTCTACAGCGCTTTCTTTTATTTCATCAAGGAATGTGCCAAACCCGCATTTTTAATTTGATAAACGATCTCTATATTCCTTTACGAGATATATCACTATTGTTTTCAAACTTAATCATTTCCGGTTTTACAGAGTATTAAAGCTTCACTTTCCGGACGATCGTATATTTAAGAGGAATTTTAAATAATAAATTTTTTCATGAGTCGAAGAACGAGTCAGAAATATTCGGATTTGGGACGCATCAATCCTCAGATTTCTGAGGATTTCACAGATTTCTGAGGGTCAGAAGGTCCGTGAAAATCCGATGGAAATCAGGGTTTTCTCATAGTAGAGATTTCGAAAAGGAGATTCGTTGAGATACCAGCCAATACGGAGTCGCAGAGAACAGCCGACAGCCAAATCCTTAATCAGATCACACAGAACCCGGGTATTTTCTTCATTCTCGGTGTACGGGCTGATTTGAAAAGGTTCCAGAGAATCCGCATATTTCTTGTTCTGATACTTGGCGTAGGCACGCAGTGTCAATGTCCATGGTAATGATTTGGCGGCAATAAATTCAATACAGGGCCTCTCGTAATCGTAACCGTAACTATTGGAAAATTGCCACTGATAGTCTGCCTCAATCCGGAATAGCATCCAGCACATACCTTCTATACCAAAGGATAAGTTGCGGATCAGGTTTTTCTGGCGTTCATCCTTTGGGAGAAAGCGGCCATCAACTGTAGGATAATCCCATCCATAGGCAGGCCGGTTAAATTTCATAAGTTCGGTTTGATAATTTGAGAATACCTGGAATCCTGGAGAGCATTGCCAGATGAATTTCACGCCATCGGTACGGCTTTGAAAATCAAACAAATCGGTGCCTTTGTAATTCATGTTTGACAGTGAGGAATATCCTCTGACCCGGAAACCGCAGGGCAGTGTTATCATAGTAAACAAGGCCCCCTTCATCCACTGATATCCACGTGTTGTCTGGAAGAATAAACGATCGCGTGCATGGGCCTCTGCACCCAGGGCAATATGTTTGAAAGCCCTCCAGCAGTAAATGAAGGAGCCGTGTTGAATTATGCGGTTTTCGCTATTAAACCGTCGATATCCCTCGATGCCTCCATTATAGCTGATATGAAATTTGTGATGTTTGGAAGATGTCACAACGGTGGTCAGGTACACGCCCATTCGAACGCTGTTGTCGGTTTTCGAACCGAGAGAGTCGGCTTGGGATGATCCAGTGGTTTCAAATACATTGTTGTCCTGTACAAGCGATATGTCAAAACGACCCTGCCATTTGAAGGCCTGTCCATATCCGATACAGCCTTCCAGCAAAAGCAGAATGAGGCATAACCTGACGTAACTAAAACCAATAAAGGGGATTGAAGAAATAAATTCTTTCATCCGGCCCATGTATTAACATTTTAATGATTAATTATTTATTTGTTGCTACATTGAGTCTGACTTCAACAATTTTTCTGTCTGTTTTTCAAACCAGCGAGCCCTTAGTTTTAAACTGTCCGATCGGGCGGCCAGTTTTTCCCGATACTGCTTTAATATTAAAATGCGATCCTCAATGTCCAGGGCAATCCCATGATCGGTATCTGCCGCAAAATCCTTCTGGAGAAAAGGAGTGAATTGTGTATCATCTTCGCGTTCATTAAAAAAAGGTTTCGTATTTGTATCAACAGTTTCCCAGGTTTTGGTATCATAAAGAGATTGTTCATTCCCTGTATGTCCGCCAAAAGCGAGGCGGTCCATGGTTTCTTCATTTTCTGAAAAAAGATTTAAATCATGATTCAGTTCAGCCATTTTTTTGCGCAGGTTATTTTCTTCCTGCAAACGATCAATCTTATTGTCCAGGGTTTTCATTTCCCGGCGGATTGCTTCCTCCTGATCCAGCAGGGCGTTTCGTTTTAACTCAAGTGATGCCGGATTGTCCCACGGCTGTATATGAATCGGTATTTCGGATAAAAGGGGGGCGGAGGATGCTGTATGACGTTGAGCCCAACGCGTTTTTTTCATCAGGATTGTCTGAGATTTTCTTAAATATTGCTCGCGTTCCTGATTGGAGCGGGCATTCTCGGTCAGGATTATTAGTTCATTCAATCGGTCTTCATATGCATTGATCAGAGCCTTTAGTGAATCCTGATAAAGAAGATTCAGCTTTTTTATTTGCATCTCTGTCTGCTTAATTCGAAGATTTAAAGATTGGGCCTCACGAAGCTGTTTTTCCAGCTTGCGATGTTCTCTGTAACTTCTTTGCATACCGGTTTGCATCTGCTGGATCTGAGAGGCCAGAATGGTATTCTGATTGACCTGGTGATCCCGAAGCACCTGCAATGAATCCATTTGTTTTTCTATATTAAACAGAAATTGCTCCTTCTTTTCCAGCTTGGTCTGGCCCAGCAAGGCAAACCCGATGCACAAAATTATCCACATGCCAGAGGGTCTTATTTTCATGATGTTTTACTCCTTCTGCATTAGACCATATTTTTCCAGCTTGTAGTAGAGGGCGCCTTCTTTGATTCCCAAAAGCCTTGCGGCTCTTGCTTTTACACCATGACTTCTTTTCATGGCTTTCTGGAGCAGCACACGTTCCGTTTCGGCGAGACTGGCTTCCAGGTTCCATGAGGTTTGTGCAATCTCTGTGCCGAATTTTTTTGCATTGAGAAATGAGAGCTCTTCTGAATCAATGGTGTCCGATTCGTTTAGAACCAACGCACGCTCAATGGCGTTTTCTAATTCACGCACATTCCCGGGCCATGGATACCCCATCAACATATCCAATGCCTCCTTTGTAAACTTGTGAGGAGCAAGTCCCCGTTCTGATGTCATTTTATTTAAAAAATAAGGAGCAAGAAGCGGAATGTCTTCCTTGCGCTGCCTAAGCGGCGGCAGGGTGACAGGCAAAATATGCAACCGATAATAAAGGTCTTCCCGAAAACGACCGGCTTTTACCTCTTCCGGAAGATTGCGGTGGGTAGCGGCGATGATACGGACATTGACCTGCAGTGTTTCTTCACCCCCCACACGTTCAAATTCTTTTTCTTGAATTACGCGCAATAGTTTGATTTGGGTGTTTAGTGGGATGTCTCCGATCTCATCCAGAAACAGGGTTCCTTGATGGGCCAGTTCAAAGCGGCCTTTTTTCTGTTTAAATGCGCCTGTAAAGGCCCCTTTTTCATGACCGAAAAGTTCGCTTTCCAAAACTCCTTCAGCCAGTGCGCCGCAGTTCACGCGGACAAAAGTCGCTTCTTTTCGAGGGCTGTTCTGATGGATGGCCCTGGCGACCAATTCTTTCCCTGTTCCGCTTTCACCGAAAATCAGCACAGCACTGTCACTGGATGCAATTTTTTTAATCGATTTAAAAACGTTGAGCATTTCAGGCGTTTTACCGATCATTTCGCCGGTGTTAAATAACTGATTGATTTCATTTTTTAAGTAGGCATTCTCTTCTATCAGTTTTTTGGCCTGTTCACGTTCCCGGATATGTTTCAGCGTACGGTCCACTTTATGAATCAAGGTTTCTTTGGAGAAGGGTTTTGTAATAAAATCCCATGCGCCTGCTTTCATCAACTTTACAGCCAGTTCAATGGACCCATAGGCCGTGATGATCAACACCTCATTATCAGGATTGATATCTTTGGCAGCTTTCAATACATCCAGGCCGTCCACCTTCCCCATTTTATAATCGGTGATAACAATATCAAAACACTGAGTTTTAAGTACAGATAAAGCATTCTCCCCATTTGAAACGGCAATGAGCTGGTATCCTTCTTTTTTCAGGATCTGAACCATGGCTTCGCGCATGGAATCCGTATCTTCAGCAATCAGAATGGTTGGTTTTTTATTCATCGGCTTTTCTCCAATATGCTTTTCGCGGCAACTGTATCAAGCATCCTGATTTAATGTTTAACCATCGGAAAAATCAGTTCAAATACTGTTCCATTGGAATCCGATCGAATCAGCTCAACCTCTCCGCCATTCGCCAGGGTCAGTTGTTTGACAATCGCCAGACCCAGCCCGGTTCCCTTTTCACGCGTTGTGAAAAAAGGATCAAAGATTTGTGATTGAATCTCCTCAGGGATACCAGAGCCGGAATCATGAATTTGCATTTTCAATTTCCGTTGATGCATTGTAATCTCTATGTTGATTGTCCCTTTTTCAGATATCGCATGTAGGCTGTTTTGTATCAAATTTAAAAGTATGCGCCGAATATGTGTGGGATCAGCGAAGAGCTGGGCGGATGTTGTTGATCCGGTTAAGTTTAATTTAATGTTTTTTGATTCAAGTTCAGCAATAACATTCCCCTTGATATCCTCCAGGATATCCGGGAGGCAGCACAGCTCCTGATGAGGCATTTCCGGTCGGGCATAATCCAGGAAACGGTGTACAATATTGTTAAGATAATGCACTTCTGATCGAATCCGCTTCAGATGAATTTCAGCCTGACTTCGGGATTTGATTTCATCGGAAAGCAAACCGGCAAACAGTTCGATGCCCCCGAGAGGGTTCCGAATTTCATGGGCCACAGCTGCAACCATGGATTTCAATTCATTTTCCCGTTGGATGACGTTTTTCCGCATCAATTCCATGGTATGCGCCAGTTGTTCTATTTCTTTCGCACCTTTCCGGGGAATGAGTGCTTTATAATTACCAGCACCAATTTGATGAGACACATGTGCCAGGCTGGCGACAGGCCGGGTGACAGAACGAGCCAGAACGACAGAAAGAATGATAGCGAATGTGGTCCCCGCAATGCCATAGATCAGTATTTGCTTTTTAAATCGGTTTACAGTATTTAAAAACCGGACATTTCCCTCGACCCCGATTCCGCCGACCACGTTATTTCCCATTTTCAATGGTGCAAATCCGTTCATGGCCGGATTACCGTCAATCCCTGTAAACAGCAGTGTATGCGAGGATTCTCCTGACTGAAGCCGAAGCATTTCTTCGGGAAACCATTGAAGATAATGATAAACATGTGCCTGAAGCATTGTTGAATCTGTATCCAGCAGGATTCGATGATCCAAAGTGAAAAAATAGATACGTTTCAAGTCAGTTGAGCGCAGCATTTCACTTAACGGACGCATAAAATAGGCATGCAGGCGGGGGCCCTTATTCTGCAGAATAAAAGACACTTCTTCATTCGTATATTGTGAAGCGAGCGTTGCAGCCACAGATTGAAGTTTTTCACCCAGCGCTTTTTCCAGGCTTTGGCGAATCGACCAATGAAGCGTTACACCGAGGGCAATGATAAACAGTATCATCAATCCGGTTGTCGCTGCAATCAATCGGTGATGAAGACGATGAAAAATCATGATCATGTCTCACTAGATAAGTCGAATCAATATAGAAGATTTCATTTTGAATGTCAAGCCTGATGATTTTGGTTGTAATCGTTTTTAAATTGTTCTATTTTGTGAAATGATTAAATAGAACAGGTTGAAAAAGCCTGAGGGTATCCGTAAAGTTATCCGTGGAAGAGATAGAATATTCGGTTTTTTCAAATATATTGGTTGTTAAGGGTCTGTTATGTGAACCGATACTATTTCATACAGGAATTACAATGAAGGATAAGATCAAAAATTCTATTCGGGTGAATTATTTTTTTCTTTCGTTTTCTCTGGCCGCATTTAATCCATATATTGCACCCTTTTTTAAAGAGAGTTTGGGTATTTCTAATATGCAATTGGGATTATTGCTTCTGGTGCGCCCGATGACAGCCCTGATCTCTCAAATTTTCTGGGGCGCAATCATCGACAGTCACGGCCATCGCGGGCTTTGGGCAACTGTTTTGTGTGTTTGCTCGGCTTGTGTGACCCCATTTTTTTTATTGGGGAGGTCCTTGCTTTCTCTGGCTTTTTTATTTGGTTTATGGTCATTTTTTTATGCCCCGCTTTTTTCTTTGGCAGATGCGCTCTCGTTTGATTATCTGGGTCACCATCAGAGAATGCGTCTTGCATTTTTGCGTATTTTTGCCTCATTCGGCTGGATTTTTGCCCTGACCATGGTTGGAAAGATATACGATCTCTGGGGCCTTAAACTTATTTTTATAATTTTTCCAGTCGGTGTATTTATCTCAGCGATAGCCTCCAGCCGGGTTCCCCGTGAATCCTCCGCGGGAGTAAAACAGTCATGGCGAACTGTAAAGCAGCTGATGATGAAGAAGAACGTACAGTTTTTTATTCTGGCTGTACTGTTGTTTGAAACCGGAAATCATATGGCCTATCAATTTCTCAGTGTATACGCAAGATTTTTGGGTGCCAATAATGTGCAAATCGGATGGATCTGGGCCATTGCAACCATCGCGGAATTGGCCACAATGCTGGCTTTTCTGAAAACGGCTCAAAAGTATGGAATCAAAAAAATATTGGCGATTGCCATGATTTTTACTGTTTTTAGGTGGACGCCTCTGCTTTTTATTAATGCATGGTGGCATTTAATTCCGTTTCAAACGCTGCATGCGTTTACACTGACATTTGGTTATTTAGGGGCGGCCATGTTTATGGAAATGGAAAGCCCGGCAGTGATTCGGTTTTCGGCCCAGGCTTTTTATGGCATGTTTGTATTGAATGTTGGGGCCATGCTGGGCAGTTTCCTGGGTGGATTCTTAAGCAGTCACTGGGGATACGGGGCGCTTTTCGGCACATCGGGGGTTCTGGCTTTTTTGGCAAGCATTGTATTAATCGGTTTAGTGCGGGAACCGGGGACGTGATTTTTCGAAACCGCAGATGTTGCGGATATTGAAATTATATTGGTTTGTTAGATGAGGACAGTAGTGAATGATGAAACCTACAAGGTCTTTGAGACCTCGTAGGTTTCATTTAAATAATTGACTCGGTTTGTGGTCACCTGGATTCACACAACCTTGGCTCACCAATTCCCGTGCACCTCAGATGTGCCGGGGAATTATATTAAATAAAATTACCTCATCAGCATCATCTTTTTCACATCTATGAATTCACCCGCGCGGATTTGGTAGATGTAGATACCGGATGAAACAGGGGTGCCGTGTGTGTCCGTTCCTTCCCATGTGATTGTATGATGGCCTGCCTGAAAATGCTGATTGGTCAGTTGATGCACTTCCTGACCAAAATTGTTATAAATGGTCAGTGTCACCTGCCTTGACTCCGGCAAAGAGAACTGAATCTCTGTGGCCGGGTTGAATGGGTTTGGATGGTTTTGATGAAGGGTGAATTTATCGGGTATGGCTGCAATTTGGGTTTGATTCTTTTTGAGTTTCTTCTGAGATTGCATGATCCAAACTGTGTCAGAAACGGTCGTGATATTATCCGATCCGTCTTTTGCAATATACACAACTTCATAAAAACGGCCTTCACCCTTGCCATCCCGTTCGACCCGCAGAGAAAACTCTGTATCCGAGGTACCATAATCCGCATCCTGAATATCATCGACCGTATTGCCGTCACCCATGCCTTTTGCATCATCCGGTTCATTGCTGATGATTGTATCCAATACAAAATCGACCCAATCAGTGCAGAGGTCACTGACCTCAACATCAACTGTGATGTCCACCATCTTGTGATCAGGCGGCCAGAGCTGGTTGGTGGAAAGGGAAATAGAGAGGTTGGGTTTGGTTGTATCCTGGACAGTAATAACAACCACGTCAGAATTGGTTTCTCCATTTCCGTCATCCACAACCAGAGTGATGAAATGTTCTCCAAGAGGAAGAGGCACTTCTGATTCACACACTTCCGTTGGACCGGCAATGATTTTATCTTCTTCATACCAGGAATAAGTGAGAGTATCTTCGTCCGGATCAGAGGATTTGCATCCGCTGAGTGTTACCAGAGCGCCTTCGCAGGAGGTGGCATCGCAAACAGAATCAGGACCTGCATTGGCAATGGGCGGCTTATTATTTTTCACGCCATAAATGATATATGCTTCGCCAGTATTGGTTTTTCCCTGCGGCTCTGCGAAGACCGCACCGACAAAGATGTCATCGACTTTATCATTATTAAAATCGCCTGTGGATAGTGCAGCATGGCTTAACCAGTCGCCGGAATCATCTCCATGGATCTCTATGTCAGGATTTATAAGTGACAAATCAATGATGGAAGGATTCTGTTTGCTGCCAAATATTACATAAGTTTCTCCAGCATTACTACGGCCGTCAGGATCAGCCAGATAAGCACCAACACAGATGTCGTTGATATTGTCCTTATTCATATCTCCGGATGTGAGTGTATAACCACAGTTGTCACCCGCCTTTTTCCCTTTGATTGTTATACCATTAAAGTCGCCAGCCAAATCAATTTCGGTGATTTCCTCGAGATCAGAGCTTCCATAAATGATGTAGGTATAGCCTGGACCTGAGGCATAATTCATAGGTGCTCCGGCAAATAAATCATCAAAATTGTCTTTATTGATATCCTTACATGCAAGTGCAAGCCCTGTGCAATATCCCGGAGCCTCACCCAAAATCCGAATGTCTTCTTCCTGAGATGAAAGATCTATGGTATCCGCTAATGCTGAACAGCCAAAGATGACATACACCTCTCCGGCGCGGTCCCGATTTTTAGGATCAGCGTACTGAGCACCAATAATAATTTCGTCATACTGATCATTATTCATATCACCACTTGTAATATGAGCGCCAGCAATATCTCTTTCGTCATCTCCCAAGACTGTGACATCCGAAGGAATTTCATGCAAATTGATGATCGGATTTAAATTGGTTTCACCATAGATTACATGAACTTGTCCTACATTAATATATCCTCCCTGACTAGCAGAATATGCACCCATAATCACATCGTCCGTCCCATCACCATTGATATCTCCTGTGGCCAGACTCATACCAAGGCAATCTTTGACATTTGCCCCCAAAATTCGAACGTCTTCTTCGTTTTCTGCTAAATTGATTATTGAGGGGTATTCGTTATAACCATCATCCCTGCCGTAGATAATATAGACTTCTCCAGCTGAGTTCCTACCCTCGGGATCAGCAACATATGCGCCTGCAATGATATCATCATAACCATCATTATTGATATCTCCTGATGCCACCTTTCCCAGGTGATCATTATTTTTTGCACCATAAATTATCATATCAGCATCGTCTGATGACGCGTCAAATAGGTTGTCTGGTTCAGCACTGCCAAAAATAACATATACCATTCCTGCTAAATTTCTTTCTTCGGGATTGGTGGCTGAGGCTCCAATAATAGCATCAGAAAACCCATCCCCATTCACGTCACCCGATGCTACATAATAGCCAAATTCATCATTAGAATTGGCCCCGATAAAACGAATATTCTCTTCTGAACCGGAAAGGTCGATAATCGTCTGTGAATTTAATCCAACAAGAAAATGGAGATTGAGTATTATTACGACTTGATTAAAACGCTCTCTTTTCATTATTTACCTCATAATTTTTTGTTAATATATTGTTTAGAAGGTTTCGAAGGTTGTCGTATTATATTCTTATATACAAGATTAAAAAAAATGAAAAGAAATTTGTAAATACTTCTTGAAGTATGTAGTGCAGTTATTATGTATTTGAGGCTTCATACACAGCCTGCAATATGTTCTTATTCATAGAAACATTCAATCAGTCAGATACAGCAAAAAATGGAATAACAACAAATACTTTAAAATATATTGGATAGAGGATGATCGGGTTTAGGAGTCTTGTTTCTTTGAAAAATCTTAATGCCCCACGTGCAAATGAAATACCCGTATGGTGAATATTGCAAGAAATTAATATTTGAGGTTGTCAAAGACTCGATATTATTTTTTAAGCGAATCGTAAAATTTCATCTTGAAGATTTTATTTCAGATTGTAAATGGCGATTGCATGTGGTCAAAATCCAGTCACATGGTTAAGAATCAATGAATAGGAAGAGGATTTGGTGGATGATTCGATCTGTTTCTTGATAATATATCCCATTGAAATATAAAGACTTATAAATATGGCTTGTAAGTTTGGTACGTCTGTTGCAGTAATGCAGCATGCAAACAAAAAAACATGTGCCACATTGGGCGTTTAAGGGGTTTTTATACCATTGCACAATGGTAACATTTTTCATTCCCTTCTTTAAAAGGCTGTTGACTTCCACAACAGCCTTTTTTTTGGCGTATGCTTTTAATGGATCAGATTGTTGAATTTGATAAAACAAGGATATTTCAATTCAGAATATGAACGGCTCATGTTTATGAGCCGTTTTTTATGCTCCGGAGGAGGGACTTGAACCCCCAACCTAGTGGTTAACAGCCACCCGCTCTACCATTGAGCTACTCCGGATGATCATCTCTAATACAAAAGTTCAAAATGCTAATATAATAAATAATAAAAGAATGTCAAGCTGTTTCTTTTTGATTGAACGGGATCGGGCTGAACTTGCTTTTTGAGTTGACAATAATACTCAGAATTGATATATTGATTTGTTCAAAATTCAGGCGTTTCATGGGATTAACCGATGCGATGATTCGTTCATTTTTGGGATTGGGATCAAATACGGGGGATCGTGAGTATTATTTGAATTTGGCTTTTAAAAGTCTGAAAGAACAAGCCGGTATTTTATCGATACGTTCATCTTCAATATATGAAACTTCACCTTGGGGTTTGAAGGATCAGCCATGGTTTCTGAATCAGGTATTGGAGATTAAGACGGAATATCCGCCGGGAATGCTTCTGGATATAATCCTGAAAATTGAACAACAATCGAATCGTCAGCGCCAGAAAAAATGGGGTCCCCGAACACTGGATATTGATATATTATTATATGGTGATTTAAGGATGCATGATGAAAAACTTGTTATCCCGCATCCTTATTTAAGTTACCGACGTTTTATGTTGATGCCTCTGAAAGAAATTGCGCCGGATGTTTGGGTGCCGGGTTTTGGAATGACTGTTCAGGAATTGTTCAATCAATGTGAGGATAAGGAGGAAATCACCATTTATAGTAATAAATGCTGAATTGCTGATGAGTAAAATTTATTACATTGCTATTGAAGGCGTCATTGGTGTGGGTAAAACAAGTCTTGCCAGACTGCTGGGAGAGAAGATGAATGCCAGCCTGTTGATGGAGCAACCGGAAGAGAACCCCTATCTGGATGATTTTTACAGCAATCCACAGAGATATTCCTTCCAGGTTCAGTTGTTTTTTTTAATCAGCCGGTACAGGCAGTTGCTGCATCTGCCACAACAGGATTTGTTTCATCCTTATCTGATTGCGGATTATATGTTTGCGAAAGATAAAATTTTTGCGTATATGAATCTGGAACGTCGGGATCTGATATTATATGAACGGGTGGTTAAGCTTTTGGAACAGGAACTTCCCAAGCCCGATTTGGTGATTTATCTTCAATCCAGCACAGAGAGGCTGACAACGAATATTAAGAAACGGAACCGCAAATATGAGCGTAATATCAGTACGGAGTATATCCGGCAGTTGAATGAAGCATATAATCAGTTTTTTTTCCGTTATGATGCGACACCTTTATTGGTGATAAATACTTCAGAAATTGATTTTGTGAATAATGAGTCGGATCTGGAAGATTTGCATCATCAAATTCTTCATCCACCCACTGGCACAAAATATTATGTGCCACGAACATTAAGTTAAGCAAATGTCAGGATTAATTTCATTCATTTTTTACATTCTGCTGGGCTATTTTGCTTATCATTTTCTTCAAGGACTATTCAAAAAGGATCAATCAGATACAATTGTTGAAGGGAAACAGAAAAGTCCTCCGCTTGATTTGAAAGAAGAAGATGTGGAAGACGCCAAGTTTAAAGATGTTGAGGAATAAAAGAATCCGTATTAAAGATGTGCCTAAATATATTCTAATGCTGAGGGATTGATTGTCTAATGATCTCCTGTCGGTTGTATATAATTATCCGGGGCAGGAGTTTTTTGTTGATATTTCTGAAAAATACCCTATTTTTTTATCATTGTGCCCTGTTATTTCAACTGATAAATACGTAAGAAGTGGATGGGCATGTAAATCGAATCATCTTTCTTTGGAGGCAGGGTTTTGACAAGAGAGATTATATCAGCAGAAGCCGCACCAAAAGCCATTGGTCCTTACAGCCAGGCAGTCAAACTGAAAGAAGGATTGATATTTACAGCCGGGCAAATTCCCATCGATCCTGAGACCGGAAACATTGTTGAGGAAGATATCCGGGTACAGACGCGTCAGGTTCTTGAAAATTTGAGATCAGTACTGAAAGCGGCGGGTAGCGGACTCTATGGAGTGGTCAAAGCTACGGTTTTTTTAAAGAATATGGATGACTTTCCAGCCATGAATCAGATTTATGCTGAGTATTTTGATGAGTGTCCCCCGGCACGTTCGGCTGTGGAAGTATCCAGGCTGCCGAAAGATGTACTTATAGAAATCGAATGTATTGCAGAGGCAGAGTCGTAGAGTCATAGAGTCATTGGGTCTTAGAGTCATAGGATTGTAGAGTCTTTGAGTTGAGAGTAGATGGGTAGATGAGTTTCTTCCATCCCTGACGCCTGAGAAACAAATTCAATATGCATATTGGGTGGTGAAAGGGGGGGGAGAATCATCAACTCATTTACCCATCTACTGGTTTATTTACTGTCCGTGGTTTGCAGTCGATAGAAAGAGTCATTTGATCGCGAGGAGCAGAGACAAGAGACAATACAATTTATGAATCAAAAAATGAATATATAACCGAATGGTTGACAACCTGATAAAACATTTAAAACAGTATCGAATTGTCATTTTTTTTATTTTATTTTATATGGCAGCGAGCATTGATCTGAATGCCCAAACAGTGGCTGATTCCACTGAATCCCGTCCCGTTTCGAACAAATCGCCAGTCGGTGCCATGATTCGGTCAGCGATTTTTCCGGGTTGGGGTCAGCTATACAATGGCAAATGGTTTAAAGCCCTTCTGGTTGTTGGAATTGAAGCTGGACTGGCAGGCAATGCCATGTTGATGAACCAGAGAATGATTCACAGTACCACAATTGATGAGCGGGAGTTTTATCGCCATCATCGGGGAACATTTGTCTGGTGGTTTGCAGGCGTCTACTTGTTAAATATCCTGGATGCATTTGTAGACGCCCATTTGTTTGAATTTGATGTGAGCCCGGAATTGGGTCCGGCAGACTCTTTATCTCCCGCTCAAATTAGAGCCACATTGATGCTCTCTTTGAATTTGAACAGATGAAAGTGCGAAGAAACAGAATCAAGAGTCAATAAACAAGAAATAAGAAACGGAGCACGGGAGAAACGGAGAGAAAAGAGTCATTTGTGTCGTTGTGTTACAAGAAACAAGAAGCAAGAAAGAAAAAATAAGAAATGGTTTGATCAGCTGAGAAGGAAAATGTCATGACAAGAGAAGAAGCGCTTGATCTGGTGAAGCAGCATGTTTCCAATAAAAATTTAATTAAGCATATGCTGGCTGTTGAGGCCGTAATGGGTCAATTGGCTCTTTATCTTGGAGAAGATGAAAACCAGTGGAAGCTGGCCGGACTGCTGCATGATTTGGATTATGACAAGACTGTTGATGATTTTGCCAAACATGGTTTGATGACAGAAAAAATACTGAAATCTTATGACATATCAGAAGCTGTGATCCAGGCGATTAAAAGTCATCCGGGACACTTTCCACGAACGAGCCGAATGGATAAGGCACTCTATGCTGCTGATCCGATAACGGGATTGATTGTGGCCGCTGCATTAATGCATCCAACCAAGAAATTAAAAAATGTGGATACGGATTTTGTTGAAAGGCGTTTCAAGGAAAAACGTTTTGCTGCCGGTGCGGACCGGGATCAAATCAAAAGCTGTGAAACACTGGGTATTGCGCTTTCTGATTTTATCGGAATTTCTTTAAAGGCCATGCAGTCCATTGATCGGGAATTGGGACTGTGAGACATCAAATAGTAAATTTTATGGGCATTTTGGTATTTGCATCCAACCTACTGGGAAGCCCATCCGATTCCACAGCAACGATCAGGTGCAGTGGATATTCCAAACAGCGGGACACCTGGATTGCGCTGGATAAATTTCATCATTTTGCGACCAGTGCTTTGCTGGTGTGTGCAGGAAGCGCCGGGATTCATTCCTTGGATCAGTCACGGTCTGAAAGTCTGGCCTGTGGGATCGGATTTTCTTTTTCACTGGGACTGGTCAAAGAAATACGAGACATGAAACAACCCGACAATCATTTTTCATGGAAGGATCTGGTGGCTGATTTACTGGGTATGACTTTTGGTATTTGGATCATGGAGCACTGGTAATGCATAAAACGGATTATCAGGAACTGATTGGTGCGATCCATCTGCATTCCGATTATTCAGATGGCACACTTCCCATCCCAGAAATCGCTGCTATCGCCAGCGAAAAAGAGCTCGATTTTTTGATGTTCAGCGATCACAACACTTTGGCCCCCAAACATGAGAGTTTGGAAGGCTGGTATGGTCATGTGCTGGTTCTTATCGGATGTGAACTCAACGATCCAGATGAACGGAACCATTATCTGGCATTTCGTATTGACAAGGAAATTCCCAAGAATCAGTCGCCCGAAGCCTATGTAAAACAGGTCAAGGAGGCGGGAGGTTTCGGAATTATCGCGCATCCCGCGGAAAAAAGAAATTTTTCTGATGCCTATCCTCCCTATCCGTGGACGGCCTGGCATGTCAATGAATTTGACGGCATTGAAATATGGAACCAGCTTTCCGAATGGATGGAAGGCGTAACCAGACGGAATATTGCCTGGCGAATCCTCCATCCCCTGCGGTCCATCCGTTTTCCGGTTTGGGAAACCCTTGATCGCTGGGATCAATTGAATCGCAGCCGCCGGGTTGTAGGGATCGGGGGTATTGATGTGCATGCTCATCGTGTTCGTCTATGGAAAATCATCTCTGTGGAAATTTATCCCTATAAAGTCCAGTTCAAATCGATTCGAACACATTTTCTGGTCTATCCGCCGGTTACTCCCGGTTTGGACTTTCATGAATCCGAATTCAGAGTGTTCGATGCGTTAACACAAGGACGATGTTTTATTTCAAATTTTGCGCTGGGAAACGCTCGTGGTTTTCAGTTTCAGGCCATTCAGGGAGAGATGATGATGCCAATGGGGAGCCGGATTGAAATACAGCAACCAATCAGGCTTCGGACATGGATTCCCAGAAAAGCTCACATCAGGCTATTGAGAAACGGTGCCGTGATTCGGGAGGACAAAGCAGTTCAGATTGATTATAAAACCGACCTGCCGGGTGTATATCGGATTGAAGTCTTTCGGAAGCGGCGGGGCTGGATCTATTCTAATCCGATCGTTCTAATGAAACCCTAGCCAGTAAAGAAAAAGATATTGTAACTGAGAAAGACAACCAATGATGGATAAACCAAAAGAATTTTGTGGTGTGATCGGTATTTATAATCATACTGAGGCGGCAGAGATGGCGTATCTAAGCCTCTATTCCATGCAGCATAGAGGCCAGGAAGGAGCGGGTATTGTCAGCTCAAATGGCAAAAATGTGTTTCGTCATGTCGGACAGGGGCTGATCCATGATGTATTCTATTCCCATGAAATCATCGAGAAACTTAAAGGATATATGGCTATCGGGCATAACAGATATTCGACAACCGGTTTAAACAGTGCAGCCAATGTGCAGCCAATTCTGGTAAATTCCAAAGATGGTCCGTTGGCATTGGCGCATAATGGGAATCTCGTGAATTCCAGAACGTTGCGATATGAGCTTCAGGAAAAAGGAGCGATTTTTCAAACCAGTACGGACACGGAAGTCATTGTACATCTGATTTGCTGGTCAAAAGCACCGACTTTTCTGGACCGTATCAAAGATGCCCTGTCCCAAGTGCGGGGTGCGTTTTCATTGCTGATCATGACACCGGATATGCTGGTCGCAGCCAGAGATCCCAATGCTATTCGTCCGTTGGCCTTGGGGCATATTGGCGATGCGACAATTATTGCTTCGGAAACCTGTGCGATGGACCTGATTGATGCAACGTATCAACGGGATATTGAACCCGGTGAGATTATTGTGATTGATCAGCACGGTATTCGAAGCGATACGATTGGTCAGACTCCCTGCCGAAAGCATTGCATTTTTGAATTTATTTATTTTTCCCGTCCGGACAGCCGGATTTTCGGGGAATATGTAGACAAGACGCGACGTAAATTGGGAAAGCAATTGGCACTTGAACATCCGGCTGATGCAGACGTCGTTTTTTCGGTGCCGGATTCAAGCAATACGGCCGCTTTAGGATATGCGCATCGTTCCGGTCTGAAGTTTGAGCTGGCGTTGATCCGCAATCATTATGTCGGCAGGACATTTATTCAACCGCATCAAAAGATCAGGGATTTTCATGTTAAAGTGAAGTTTAATCCTGTGGGAGGAGTGCTGAAAAACCGGCGTGTCGTGGTTGTGGAAGATTCCATCGTTCGTGGAACCACGCTGCGGATTCTTACAAGAATGATACGCCGAGCCGGAGCCAAGGAAGTACACGTCCGGGTCAGCTCGCCGCCCATTCGGTTTCCCTGTTTTTACGGTATGGATTTTCCAACAAAAAAGGAGCTCATAGCCAACAGGAAAACCGTTGAGGAAATCAGACAATACATGGATGTGGATACACTGGGATATCTTTCCATTGAGGGCCTCCTTGAAGCAGTACCAGGAGATCCCTGCGATTATTGCACAGCCTGTTTTAATGGAATATATCCGATACCGGTTGAAAAAATCAGAAAATCGCAGTATGAGTAAAATCGAGCTTATAAAAAGCATATGAATATCATCAATTTATATGAAGATCAATCAACGGTTGAATATGAATACAAATCAATAAACACAATTTGAATCAGCGGTGAGGAGATCATCTTGACAGACCCCAAGTTCCCAAGATGGATTAAAGCGTTTGACTATCTTTTCCTGATGCGTCCGACATTAATGTATCCTATTTGGATATTTTTTTTGGCTGGCTTTTGGAGCGGTCGGAGATGGCCGATGATCGAAAGTATCTCCCGAGTTGATACAGTTTTCATAGGTGTCGGTCTAACCCTTGTTATGGCAGCCATATATATTCTGAATCAGATCCGGGATGAAGCTACGGATCGGATTAATCGCAAGCTTTTTCTTATTTGTGACGGTCATGTGTCCATTAGCAAGGCATATGCGGAGGCGTTTCTTTTTGGGCCAGCGGGTGTTATTCTAGGATTTTTGGCTGATATACGGGCTGGTTTTCTGCTCACGAGTTTGTTATTTTTTGGTGGATATATTTACAGCTATCCGCCAATGCGAATGAAAGACCGTCCAATTGGTGGTATTTTAATCAATGGTCTGGGCGGAATGGTCAATTTTACATTGGGCTGGATCAGTGCGGGCGGAGCAGGATGGATTCCCTTGCGAAGCCTGGTTTATTTTTGCGGAGTTGCTGCGGTTATGCTGAATACAACCATGCCTGATATTAAAGGGGACCAAAAAACGGGTAAAATTACATTCGCTGTGAAATATGGAGTTCGCTTGACTGTTGTTTGGGCTTTGATTATCGAGATCATTACCGTGGCATTGGCCTGCTATTTTCAAGAATGGATTATTTTTTATCCGGGTTTTGTGATGATCCCGTTTTTTATATACGCTTTATCCAAGAAGCATGTATCAGATGTTATCCGTGCCACCAAGTATTCAGTGTTTTCCATGGCTATTGCAATTTGCGTGGTATTTCCCTTATTTCTCATTCCTGTTTTTGTGATATTTTTTGGTTCGAAATGGTATTATAAAAAACGATTCGGATTTGATTATCCGAATTTCAAGAGTTAAGAATGACAGTCTGATTGTATTTTCGCTATATCCGAAAACGGACAATAAAAAGTCTGTCATGCCTTAAGCGCAGGTAAAAGTTATTGAATCGACAAAATCAGGTGATACTTCTATGACTACTGAATTGTATCATCGGCACCGTATTCTGACGATACCCAATTTTATGACGCTCATGCGTCTTTTGTTCTTAATTCCCATTTTCTGGTGTCTGGCCCATCAGTTGCGTTGGTGGGTATTATTTTGGGGATTACTGGGTATTATTACAGATCTGATGGATGGCTGGGTGGCCCGGAAATTCAATCAGTCATCGGATCTGGGGCGATTAATGGATCCGGTGGTTGACAAGATCAATGTCATTTCAGTCACATTTTTTATGGTCCTATCACCCTATTACGGATTTCCTGTCGAATATTTTTTATTTATGGTTGTTCGGGAATTATCCGTAATGACAGGCGGATTGATTGTGACGAAGAAAAAGCATGTGATTTTGGAATCCAATGTCTGGGGAAAACGATCTGCCTTTGTTACAGGCTGTATGGTGATACTGTTTATTCTCGATTGGCGGTTTTATGCCTGGATTCTGTTATGGATCAGTCTGGGACTGACACTGGTGTCAACGTGGGTGTATGCGAGATTATTCATTGAACGTATAAAAAGAAAATAGATGAACATTGTTATTTATTCGTGATACATTGGCTCCTGTTATCATGCAATGATTCAGTAAAATATGGGGTTGTGAATGTCATTATTCAGACTTTGGGACAGAGGTCTTCAGAAAACGCGAAAGAATGTATTTTCACGGATTGGAAACATTTTTCAAAGTGGTAAAAATATATCCGATGAACTGTATGATGAACTGGAAGCCCTTTTGATCGAGAGCGATGCGGGGATTGAAATTTCTTTGCAGTTGATCGATGAATTGCGGTCCATATGCCTGGAGGGAGATGATGTGGCCGGCCAGGTCCGCCGAATTTTGAAACGGAGAATACAGGAAATTCTGACTGAGGAAGAACAGTTGACAGATCATAATAACGTCAAACCCCATGTGAAAATGGTCATTGGTGTTAATGGAACCGGAAAAACAACCACCATCGGAAAACTGGCCTGGCAGAATAAAAAAAAGGGCCGTAAAGTACTGCTCGCTTGTGCAGACACATTCAGGGCGGCGGCAGGTGAACAGCTGGAATTATGGGCCAAACAGGCAAAAGTGGACTGTGTTCGGCAGAAAACCGGTGCAGATCCTGCCGCAGTGGCATTTGATGCGCTGGATGCTGCGATCGCCCGGGGCGCAGATGTGCTTTTTGTGGATACAGCCGGGCGTTTGCATACCCAAGTGAATTTGATGGAAGAACTGAAAAAAATCAGAAGAGTACTGGATAAACGGATGCCCGGCGCACCCCATTCCACACTTCTTGTTCTCGATGCAACGACGGGTCAAAATGGATTGAGACAAGCCGATCAGTTTGCCCGTAGTGTGGGTGTTACAGAAGTGGCCCTGACAAAACTGGACGGTACTGCTCGTGGCGGGATTGTCCTGGCGATTAAACAACAGTTAGGCCTTCCAATTCGCTGGGTGGGAATGGGGGAGGGGCTGGAAGATCTGGTTCCATTTAATGCAGAGGCATTTGTTGGAGGATTGTTTGGAGAAGAATGATTTGAATCAGGAAATTTAAAATGATAAGTGCAGAATAATCCGCTCCGCCAAATATTTTTTTGTATGGAAGAGAAACCAAAACAATTCGGTCCTGTCCCGTATCAAGACAAACGATTTTGTTTGATTACTTTGGGTTGTCCAAAGAATCAGGTGGATTCAGAAGTGCTGGCAGGACAGCTTACTATGCATGGTATTCAACTGGTGGATGATGCCAAAGACGCAGATGTGATTTTAATTAATACCTGTGGCTTTATTGAAGATGCCAAACAGGAATCCATCGATGCCATATTGGAAGCCATTCAATTTAAATCCAGATTCAATAAAAAAGAAGTGTATGTCTGGGGGTGTCTGTCCCAGAGGTATGCGGGGACTATTGCGAATGAAATCCCGGAAGTAGACGGATATTTCGGCGTCGAAGCTTTCGAACCCATGGGTAAATATTTCCTCGGTCCGACCTTCCGTGTCACTCCCCATATCCATGCGAAGCGAGTGCTTACGACACCACCGCATGTTGCCTATCTTAAGATCGCGGATGGATGCGATCATAAATGCACGTTCTGTGCGATTCCGCTATTTAAGGGGCCCTATCGCAGCCGGTCTATGGCCGGTCTGCTTCAAGAAGCAGAATCGCTGGCGAAGAATGGCGTGAAGGAATTGATTTTGATTGCCCAGGATACAACGCGCTATGGATCGGATTTAAACGGAAAGGAAACCCTCGTCAGCCTCTTGAACCATTTGTCAGATATTCAGGGTATCGAATGGCTTCGTATTATGTACACACATCCGGATCATGTCAATGAAGCGCTGATTGAGGCCATGTCAGGAGAAGAAAAAATCTGCAGCTATCTGGACATGCCACTGCAGCATATCGCAGACCCGGTCTTGAAGGCAATGGGCCGGGGAAGCAACCGTGCGTCTATTGAACGGTTAATCAATACATTGCGTGACCGCGTTTCCGGTATTATTCTTCGTTCTGCGTTTATTGTCGGATTTCCAAATGAGACAGATGAATATTTTCAGGAACTGCTGGCCTTTGTTAAGAATACAAAATTTGAAAGGATGGGCGCATTTATTTACTCACCAGAGGAGGGGACAAGGGCATTTCCCATGGGAAACCCGGTCAGCCGAAGGTCATCAGAAATGCGATATGCGTTACTGATGGAAACACAACAGGAGATATCGGAATCACTGAATCTGAAGCTGGAAGGGACTGTCCAGTCAGTGATCATTGATGAATATGATCATCAGCAAAACCTGTATATCGGACGCACAAGGGGTGATTGCCTGGAGATTGACCAGGCCGTATGGGTTGAGGGAGAAACAAATATAGGAGACATTGTTCAGGTATGTATTCAGGAAAGCGGTCCTTATGATCTATGGGGATCCATCCTTTGAATATCACCTTTCCACCAGATGCCATTAATGTAACCATGAATAATGCCTCAATAAAAAGTTCAGGCTGATTTAATATAAGGAGAATGTAATGAAAAAGAACATTCTGTGGGTAATGATTATTACCTGTATTTTTTTGATATTTTATACTGGAGGACTTGTTTCGCAAACACCAGAACTGCGTTACGATACCAGAGATGAGGCTCCAAATTTATTTTATGACATTATGACAATGGCTTCTGAAGATACCGGATTGACAACTTTTCAGTTTTATTCGAAAATTGCTTATGATGAATTACAATTTGTTAAGCGAGACAATCAATATTATGCACAATATGAATTGTCAGTCACGGTATTCGATCAGCATGGAGATCAGGCGGATGGCCGGATCGTGCGTAAAGAAATCTTTGTTAACAGCTTTGAAGAAACCAACTCAAGAAAAAAATTTGATGTTGCCTCTGTGACCATCAATTTAAAACCGGCCAAGTATGAATTGTTGGTGGGTATTATGGACTTTGACAGCCGGAAGACCGGACGGCGAAAAACACAATTGACTGTACCTGCATATTTTCATGAGCCGCTTGAGTTGAGTGATGTCATACTGGCTGATCGCATTGTATCCGATTCATCAGGAAATCAAGAGCCGGTTCCCAATGTGATGGGGAATTATGGAAATCAGCAGGAGTCTCTGTTTCTCTGGTTTGAAGTTTACAATCTTATCGAGCTGGATTCGGTAAAAGTGAATTATCGAATTTTAAATTTAAAAGATGAAGAGATTCGGTCCTATTCAGAATACAGGCGATTGGAAGGCGATCGTACACAAGTGGCGGTTCACATTCCAAGAGAAGAGCTGAGTGCCGGAAAATATAAACTTGAAGTCTGGTTAGGAAAGGGAAAGACAGTGGTCAAACGAGTTCGGGCTTTGTCCGTACATTGGATGGATATGCCGGCCTATGCCAATGATTTGGACAAGGCCATTGAACAACTTAAATATATAGCAGAAGGCAAACAAATGAAAGCCATGAGGAAGGCTTCTGATGAAAAGAAAAGCGAATTGTTCAGAGAATTCTGGAATGAGAAAGATCCGACACCGGGTACAGAGCAAAACGAGCTTATGGAAGAATATTATCGGCGGGTAGATTATTCCAATGCGGCATTTACATCCTTTATCGAGGGATGGCGCTCAGATCGGGGCATGGTATATATTATTTTAGGTGCTCCTAATGATATTGAACGGCATCCGTTCGAGGTGGATTCTAAACCCTATGAAATTTGGTCGTATTATCAGTATAACAGGCAGTTTATTTTTGTGGATGAAACCGGATTTGGTGATTATCGGTTGATTTCTCCATTTTGGGAAATATTAAGCGAAATTCGATAAGGAGGGGCAGTTGGATCCATTAAAACTGGCAGTGTTCGCTTCCGGACGGGGCTCTAATTTTCTTGCGATTTTAGATGCTATAGATGCAGGCCGGCTATCTGCAGAGGTGGAAGTGGTGATCAGCAATAATCCCCAGGCAGGAGCCCTGGATATCGCCCGGGAACGAAGCATCCCTGCTGTTGTCATCAATAAAAAGATGTTTGCCCAACGAGAGGCATTTGTACAGTCGATGCTCGCTACTTTGAAAAAACATGAAGTGACTCTGGTGGTTTTGGCAGGGTATATGAAAAAAATTCCTCCCGAAATTATTCTCCAATACAAGAACCGGGTTCTTAATATACATCCGGCGCTTCTTCCCAGTTTCGGCGGAAAAGGCATGTACGGGCATCATGTGCACGAAGCTGTGCTGGCCCAGGGATGCCGGATTTCCGGTGTGACCGTCCATCTGGTGGATGAGGTGTATGACCGGGGCCCGATTGTGGCGCAGCGCTGTGTGTCTGTGGAAGAAGGAGACACTCCGGGGACACTCGCTGCACGCGTCCTCAAGACCGAGCACCAGATCTATGCCGAGACGCTGCAGCTGTTTGCAGAAGGCAGGGTTGAGGTGAAGGAGGGGAAAGTAGGGATTAAGAGAAAATGAATAATGAGTCATTGATCCTGAATAATAAATTTATAACTACAAAAATTAAATATTATTTCTCTTTTTATTAAGTGAGAATAGAATATTTCATTTTTCGTATCAATACTGAGAGACGAATAATCGATTTTGCATCGTAACATATCCATATTATATTGAGAGCATTGTTTGGATCACAAAATAATGAAGGAGGCAGCATTGTCGGAAATTAAACGTGCTTTGATCAGTGTGTCAGATAAAACCGGAATCGTTCCTTTTGCGAAAGAATTGTCTGAATTGGGAGTCGAAATTATTTCCACCGGGGGCACGGCCAAGTTGTTGTCCGAAAAGGGGGTGCCGGTCATTCCCATCGATTCGGTGACCGGATTTCCTGAAATGATGGACGGCCGTGTCAAAACACTGCATCCTAAAATTCATGGCGGCCTGTTGGGTCTGCGGGACAATCCGGATCATGCGGCCAAGGCCAAAGAAATGGGCATTGACTGGATTGATCTGGTTGTTGTCAATCTGTATCCGTTTGAGCAAACCATTGCAAAACCGGATGTCAGCCTGGAAGATGCTGTGGAGAATATCGATATCGGCGGACCCACCATGCTGAGAAGCGCGGCTAAAAATTTTCGATTTGTGGCTGTGGTGACAGATCCCGCGGACTATGCCCGGATACTCAATGAAATCCGTGAGAACGGATCGGTTTCAGAACAGACACGGCAGCTGCTCGCAGCCAAAGTGTTCCGTCGCACGGCCGATTATGACAGTGCCATTGATCAATACCTGTCAGAAACGCTGCTGGATGAACCTGTGATTCGTATGCGGTACGGACACGGACACGCATTACGATATGGAGAAAACAGCCATCAAAATGCGGCTTTCTATCTGGATGGGAACTCTAAGGAATCTTCGGTTGCTCATTCTGAAATCCTGCACGGCAAGGCCATGTCATTTAATAATTATGTGGATGCCGATGCGGCCTATGAAGCAGTCAAGGATTTATCCGGTATCGGAGTCGCAGTGATCAAGCATACCAATCCCTGCGGATATGCAGTCGGAGAATCCGCAGGGGAAGCGCTGGAGCGTGCCTGGGCCGGTGATCCGATTTCTGCATTCGGCTCTGTGATTGCCAGCAATACACCGGTTGATCTCGATTTCGCCCGTTTTCTTAAGGGTAAGGATATAAAACATATTGGTTTTGTCGTAGAAAAAGGCAGGCTGATCCCCCAGGAAGTTCCGACCAAGTTTATCGAAGTCATTATTGCTCCGGATTACACGCCTGAAGCCCTGGAATTGCTGCAAAAAACCAAAGCGCTTCGTCTCCTGAAAACAACGCCCATTCAATTGAAGAATCGTGAGCCTAAAACCTATCGAAAAATTACAGGCGGCATTCTGGAGATGGACCGCGACTTTGGTGTTTTCGACTCTTTTCAGATTGTCACAAAAAAGAATTTCGATGCAGGCAAAAAAAATCTGGCGGAATTCACATACAAAGCATGTAAGCATACCAAGTCCAATGCCATTGTTCTGGGGCGGGAGTATCGTCCCGGATTTTTCCAGGTCATTGGCATGGGTGCGGGGCAGCCGAACCGTGTGGATTCCCTGCGAAAACTGGCAGTCACCAAGGCGTTGGAAAATTTACAGATAGAATATGACGCCTTAAATGTCGGCATCAATTTTGAAACCTTTCAAAAGCAAGCATTCGCCGGAATGGTCATGGCTTCGGACGCTTTTTTTCCCTTCGATGATACAGTTCGGGCAGCCGCGGAATACGGGATCGGCTATATTGTGCAGCCGGGCGGATCAAAACGAGATCAGGACAGCATCGATGCCTGTGATGAACTGGGTATGGCCATGGCGCTGACTGGCATGCGGCATTTCCGGCATTGATATCCCTGACCAGTTTCATGAAAACCGCCAAAACGCAGAGCGCGCAAAGAAAGAATAATAAAATTGATGACAAGCTGTCTTTTCAGGACCATATAAATGTCTAATCATTTTTACCTAAATAAACAATCAAATTGAAGAAGTCTGATAAAATAACAGCTTGTTTTTTGGGAGATAAGATGAATATTGGTTATCGATTGTTCATGTTATTGCTGATCGCACTCCCCTGTTTTTCACAGGAAAATGTCTATCCCTGGCTGGAAAGTCAGACAAATATCAAGTTCCGGGTGAAAGATATTGAATTGCCCGAGCGATTTGTACGGGCCAGTTATGAGCCCGGCTCATTTCCGGATTGGCTTCAAAACCTGCCTATCAAACAGGGCAAGAAAAAAGTGCGTCTATACAACGGCCAGCTGAAAAGAAATCAGCGTGCACACGCTTATATTCTGGATATGGATATTGGTGATGAAGATTTACAGCAATGCGCGGATACCGTAATCCGGTTGTATGCTGAATATCTGTACTCGATCAAGGCCTATCCAAAAATCGCTTTTCATTTTTCAAATGGAGATCTAGTACGGTACAAGGCATGGATGGTGGGGATGCGTCCGGAAGTGAAAAACAACATTGTCCGATGGGCAAATGAGGCTTCTCTGGATTCATCATATCAAACCTTTCGTGAATATCTGGATACTGTCTTTTTATATGCGGGCAGTCATTCGCTTTCCAAAGAATTAAAACCTATTGTCCCTGCAGACAAGATGCAGGTGGGTGATGTATTTATCAAAGGCGGATTTCCCGGGCATGCAATGATCGTGGTGGATATGGCGGTTCAGGAAAAAACGGGCCGGAAAATCTTTCTTCTGGTACAGGGATATATGCCGGCTCAGGATGCGCATGTTCTGCGGAATCCAAAAAACAGGGAGCTCAGCCCATGGTTTGAGTTGCAGCGCATGCGGCTGCTTTATACCCCCGAGTATAATTTCAACTGGATGGATCTGAAGCGGTTTCGAGGTTAAAAAATCAACGCTCAATCGATTATGAAGTGATTCATATTGTTTATTTTGTAAAATCATCACATTGATAAGTTTTGTATCCATGGTTTAATTCATTCATACATTACGTATTATTTATGAACACAGAGTAATATTCTTCACTTTAAAAAATTGTAATTATTCTATTCCTGATAGACACCAGGAGAAGATAAATTGTGTAAAGTTCAGTGAGTTATTGTATTGATCTCTATTCAGTATGTGAAACTCGGAGAATAATGATGAAGATCCAGTTGATAAAAAATGCCGATTGCATGATAACAGCAGAATTTAAAAATAAAGGGTGTCTAATAATCCGCTGTTTTTGGATATTACTTTCCCTGATATTTGTTTTTATGGGCCCATTTCAGGCATCGGCTGAACTCACGCTGCATCATTGGCTGCAAGAGCCGGGCGGCCCGCCAGAGATCTCGGACTATGGTTGTCAGTTTGCTGATGCAGGCGATCTCAATGGAGACGGTTATGCAGATATCGTTGTCGCCGGATGTTATCTGGATGAACCGGTATACATCCATTTTGGAAATACTGCTTTGGAAAAATCGATCGGGTTTTCCATCTATATCCCATTTCCTCAAAATCAATGTCCGGCCATTGTTTCGGGTGTCGGGGATGTCAACGGAGATGGATTTGATGATATTGCCATTGGCGTTTCGGCGATTAAAAATTACGCAAACGGCTCCTGGTACAATGAGCATTACAATCAGATTTTGTTTTATTTTGGCGATGTGGATATGGATAATCAGCCGGATCAGGTCGTTTATTTTTCCGAAGAACGATTTCTGCATGATATCGAAGCTGCCGGTGACGTAAACGGCGATGGGTATCAGGATGTTCTTGTTTCTGCAAAGGGATGTATAAATAGTGCTTATAATACGACAAATTTAGAAGGGTATGTTTACGTATTTCATGGAGGCCCGCGTATCAATGAGTCTCCCTGCCTGACATTTAAAAATGGATCTGTCAGATTCCCTACGTCCATGGCCTGCGCGGGAGATGTAAATAGTGATGGCTATTCTGATATTTTGGTGGGCTGTAATTTCCATCGAGGCAATGTTTATCTGTATCTGGGCGGTCAGAACATGGATGCCCGGGCCGACCTGGTAATGCAGGGGGAAACTTCTTATTACAATCTCAGCGGCCTGGGGAGCGCTGTATCAGGTGCCGGGGATGTCAACGGCGATGGATTTGATGATTTCATCGTCGGGGCGCCTTATTGGGATGCCGGCGAGTATGAACCCTATGTCGGTCGTGCTTATCTTTATTTCGGCGGGGCTTCGATGGATGCCTATTTCGATGCTTTCTGGCAGGGCAAATCAGCCAATTACTATCTGGGTTACGCTGTTTCGGACTTGCATGATATCAACGGGGACGGATTTGATGAATTCTGCATAGAAGGCGGATGGCCATATTATACTGATTTTTATATATATTCGGGGGGATCCCCTTTCAATCGGCAAAATAAAAAGCTGATTCATCGTGAAGAAGACAGACTTAAACCATTCGGAGTGCATGATTTGAATGGAGATCATTATAATGATTTTGTTCTGAGCGGAGAATCCTGTAACTGGGAAGCAGGTGGCGTCTTTTTCTACCTGGGAGATGAAATGATCGATATTGAAGAAGATGCCTCATGGAGTGATATTGGAAAATCCGGATTTGGATATCCGGTATCCGGAGGCGGCGATCTGAATGGAGACGGATTTGATGATTATGCGATATCAGATCTCGATTATTATAAGAAAAATGACAGGGAGGCACGTACTTATGTCTATTACGGCGGTGATCCTCATGATGATGAAGCAGAGTTTGTTATCCAAGGGGATTTGCCTGAATTATGGGGTATTACAACAACAGATTTTGGGGATTATAACGGCGATGGATTCGATGATCTGATTACATACACACATGATGATGACTCAGGATGGTCAGAAGTCTGTATTTTTTATGGTGGCAGTACGATGGATACTGAGCCAGATCTTTGTATTATTGATCTGAAAGGCAGTACGGCATTTAATGTTGGAGACATCAATGGAGACGCATTTGATGATCTGGCTGTCGAGATTTCGAACAAGGGATTCAATATTTATTTCGGCGGCAGTCCCATGGATGATCAATCTGATCTGGAATTCGAAGGAGCACCAGTATCCGGAGATATGATTGCAGGGGGCGGTGATTTGAATGGTGACGGATTCGATGATTTTATCGTTTGTCGGGATATATGGGAGGGAAAGCATGCAAAAAGCCAGGTAAGTATATACTTCGGACCTTATGAATCCAATGCTGACGCAGATGCTGTGATTTATTCCGAAACAGGATCAGGGTTTGATGCCATAGATATCCGCGGGGATTTAAATGGGGATGGGTACAATGATCTGGTGGCCTCCGGGCCAAAAACATGGTCCGTGTTTTGGGGCGGATGGACCATTGAAGAACATCCTTTAGTTTTCCGTAAAGTGAAAGAAGCAGGTTGGATAGATCATTCGACATATTATGATCCTGTGACAGACACTGTTGTAGATACATATTTAAGAAGAGAAATCGAATATTCAAATTCCTTTACAACCCATAGTGATTTAAATGGCGATGGTTTTAACGATATGGCTTTCGGCGTCCATGTATCTTTTATAGAAGCTTTATTAGATGATAGTTATGATCCCTGGGAAGCTGTAAAAATTTTCGAGTCAGATCGGGATTATATCACTGTATATTATGGCGGATCCGTGCTGGATACGCTTGCGGATGAAATGGTTTTGGTGAATACAGAAAATACAGGAGGGTGTTTTATCAATTCCATGAGCTCCGCGGGGGATGTCAATGGGGACGGTGCAGACGATTTAATCATTGGATCACAAAATGGCGGATGTCATCCCAACAGGAATGCCGCTCTCTATCTCGGTTCCCCGTCGCCCCTGACCTGTGTGATTTATGAATTTCCTTATGTCGGATATTATCTTGTTTCAGTGCCAGTTCAGCCGGTAGGACAAGATATTTTTGACATATTTCCCAATACATGGTTAGCCATTAACAGCCGGGGTGAAATAGCAACCCGTTTTCGCGTGGATAGTTATTTGGAAATGACCATTGAGCCCGGTGAAGCTTACTGGATTTGTGTACAGGAGACGGACACCGTTCAGGTATTCGGAACGCCGGTTTGCCAGGTACAAAGACACTACAGCACCCAGGGGTGGCATACAGTGGGGGCTCCAAGAGGTAAGTCTGATTTTACAGATCCTGATGACAATCGAGATGGCAAGGTGCTCAGCCCCGCTTTTCAGTGGGATCCCTTTATCCAGGATTATGTCCTGACGTATTCAATTGAAGAGAAGAACGGGTACTATATCGCAGTTCAGGATATGTGTGCCTTAAATATCAAAGAAAATGAGGAAATGCCGGTATTACTGAAGTCAAATGTTATGCAAGATACAAAACAATGGCAGCAATTCAGGGCTGTATTCGGTAATATGCCGCCATATCCGCCGGATATTAAGACATTGATAAAAGAAGTGAAGAACCAGCCTCCGGAATTCAGGCTAGGCCAGAACTACCCCAATCCTTTTAACAGCCGTTCCACTCTGCTTTATCAATGTGAGAAGTCGGGTCAGGTGAATATCGCAATTTATAATGTGTTGGGGCAGAAAGTGCAGGTTTTGGTCAATGAAATCAAAGAACCGGGCGCCTATATCCTGAACTGGGACGGCCATCAATTGCCCAGTGGACTGTATATGGTTCGTTTCGAGGCGGGGGGAATGACGCAGACCAAAAAAGCTTTAATTTTAAAATAGTATTCGGGAGTCTATCATATGCTTTCAAATGATATACGGAAAGTATTCTTGCCAATCTTGTGTCTGTTATTTTTATATTTACCTCTAATTCATTCTCAGGATTGGCTGGTCGAACTTACAATTACTGGCACTGGTGAGTCTGAGACTGTTTTGCATACCCGCTTCTTCGGAGGTGCACAAACAGCGACGGATGGATATGATGCGGGATTGGATATAATGTCACCACCGCCATCGGGAGCCAACCAGTTTTTCACTGCTTTTTTAATTCAAACATTTCCCAATCAGTTGCAGAGAGATATACGGCCCTGGGCATATCCTTATTCAAATGAGAATGAATGGCAGCTGAGGATATTAAATACGTTTCAACTGGGATCTGAGCAGCAAATCTCAATTCAATGGATACCGGATCAGTTGCCCAAACATGGTAATTTCAGGATAGGCAGTGTGGATATGCGCCAAAATATATCCATGACGTTTTGCGGAGACAGTATCCTGTCTATCCGATACACACCTTCAGCGGTCATTTATACATTGAATATGCAGGTTGAACCCTCCGGATCGGGCGTATTGATCCCTCCGGAGGGTGATCACTGGTGCAATCCGGGGATTGTTGTTCCCTTGATGGCCGATGCCAATCCTGGTTACCGATTCAAGGAATGGTCCGGCAATGTGGCAGATCCTTCCATGGATTCGACAAATATTAAAGTCAGTGCGGATGAAACAGTGATTGCGTATTTTGAAGAGATAAATCCAGATATTGAGCTTTCAGCCGAAGAGCTGAATTTTGGATCTATACATGCCCAATCAGACACATGTCTGACACTTAAAGTGAGCAATACAGGCGATGATACCCTTGTTCTGTCTGCATGTTCTTTGGCAGGAAACACTCCCGACGTTTTTATTTTAGAAAGTTTTGAGCTGCCTATTATGATTTTGCCTGGCAGTGAGACCGTATTTGAAATATGTTTTCATCCCAATGGAGAAGAAGGAGTGAAACAGGCCGGTCTGGAAATTTACAGCAATGATCCGGATGAAACTCCTGTGACTGTTTCTCTGACAGGATCTGGGTTTAAATTCTATTATCATCTGACCATGGCGTGTCATCCGGATTCAGGGGGTTCCACGCTCCCACAAAAGGGAGACCATGTTTTCGTAGAAGATACTTTGGTTACAGTGACTGCCGTCCCGAATGAACGTTTCCGTTTTATTGGATGGGAAGGGGCTGTGAGTCATTCCGACAGTTTACAGACGGATATTTTCATGGATGAGGACAAGCAGGTGACTGCCCAATTTGAAATGATTACCCATACGCTTGATTTATCATGTCGGCCTGAAGAAAGCGGCAGTGTGGTCCCGGACGCAGGCAGCCATATATATCCGATGGGAACAAAGGTTGATTTGACAGCCATGCCTGCTCCAGGTTACTCCTTTCTGAAATGGCAGGGCCCAGTTGCAGATTCATTATTATCTGAGACAACGACGATTATGGATTCGTCCTGTCAGGTCATTGCATGGTTTGGACGGATATCCCATCAAGTTACAATTTTCAGCCAACCGGAAGCGGGCGGTACGACATGTCCTGTTCCAGGTGACACAGTCATGTTTTGGGGAGATACCCTCGCGATGACAGCTCTGCCTGCTGAAGGGTATCGATTTGATCATTGGTCAGGTTTGGTTTTATCACCATTAAATTCGCATACATCGGTTGTTATTTTATCGGATGTGTCTGTAACTGCGCATTTTTCTTTACTTCCACCTGACAGTGTATCGATACGGTTATTTGCCGATCCTTCTGAAGGAGGTATCATACAGCCGGTTACGGGAGATACGGTTCTGGCGATGGGTGATACCTTATCAATTACAGCTTTACCTTATACTGATTTTAAATTTTTAAGGTGGACAGGTCCTGTCCATGATCCTGATTCTGTCAATACATGGCTGCTGGCAAATCAGAATATGAATATTACTGCACAATTTATCCCGGACAGAGTGACACTTTCCATTGATATTGAGCCGCCGGGATCCGGTATTGTTTTGTCAAGCACAGGAGATACATTGGCCGTCAGGGGTGATACACTTATGATTAAAGCCATTCCAAATACAGGTTATCAATTTTCTCATTGGCTGGGTCCTGTGCTCGCTCAAGATTCGATTACATCTGTGATTATGGACAGCAGTTTGCTTATAACCGCAATATTTCAAGAACTGTCAGTCAGTCATTTTGAACTTTATCAGGTTCCCGAGCAATTTAAATTATTACAGAATTATCCAAATCCGTTCAATCCATATACAAAGATTGCGTATGAACTGCCTGAACCAACCCATGTCAACTTGATTGTCCAAAATATACAAGGCAAACAAGTATTGGTTCTTATTGATGAAAACAAATTGGCGGGAAGATATGAAATTGTTTTCAGACCATGTAATTTGTCCAGTGGAATTTATATCTTAAGTCTGAAAACAGCAAAAAATAATTTAACACGGAAGGTCATTTTAATTCAATAAAAAGTTTTTAATGTTTCTATTTTTTCCTTATATTGTCCCATCAATATCAAAACGTCTGATTGTTGCCCGGGGAATTTAGGCAATCAATGATGACAGGCCGGCAATGGTTCCCTGCCGGTTTTAACAGAATAAAACGGATATCGAAAGGGTTGATTTTTCAGGAGGATTTATGCACCCGAACATTGTTGAAATTGGGCCATTTGTGATTCACTGGTATGGTTTGTTGCTGTCATTATCATTTTTACTGGGTATATATCTTTCCATGTACCGGGCTGAAAAACGGGGCGTGAATAAAGAATCGATAATGGATCTGGCCATTGTTGTTGTATTGTGTGCTGTTATCGGTGCCAGGTTCCAATATGTTGTAACGCATTTGGAAGAATTCAGGGGCCACTGGCTGGATGCGCTGAATCCCGTACAAAGTGACGGATCGGTCGGACTCGGAGGATTGTCTATGCTGGGAGGTGTTCTGCTGTCCATTATCGGTCTCATTTTGTTTTCACGGATTAAAAAATTGTCTATTCTGACTCTGGGAGATATTGTTACACCGGCTTTTGGGCTGGGCATTGGATTAACCCGCATCGGCTGCTTTATGGTCGGGTGCTGCTTTGGCAAATCCTGTGATCTGCCCTGGGGCGTAATCTTTCCTCCGGATAGCATTCCTGCGGCCATCCCCGAACTCGCAGGACAACCTATCCATCCCACCCAATTGTACTCTTCTTTGTATGGCTGGATCATTTTTGCCACATTGCTTTTACTGGACCGCAAGCGTCGATTTTCAGGATTTGTTATGGCTGTTTTTTTTATGATGTACGGCGTTGCGCGGTTTTCAGTTGATTTTGTTCGATACTATAATGATTCTCTGTTTACTGCTTTTGGCCAAACCTGGACGATAAATCAAGCCATTTCTCTGGGCATGTTTCTCACAGGATTTCTGATGCTGATTTTCCTGTCAAGGAGAAAACCGACCTTCACAAAGGCGGAGGCATAGTCTGGAAAATGAATAAAACGACAATCTCCAATTCCTGACATCAATATAACAAACCCTCCGGTATAGGGGGCGCTTGTATGCTTATTTTCAGATACAGGACAAACAGAATTTAACGACTGTGTACTGGAGGTTTTTCATGATTTTATTTCATCCTAAAATACAGGATAATATTGTGAAGGCAGATCCATGAATTTATATCTGAAGATATTGGGATTTTTAAAACCTTTTTGGAAATTAATCATTGTTTCAACACTGCTGACATTTTTATACGTGATTTTCAACAGTGTTTCTCTCTGGGTTTCAGTTGATTTTGTCCGCGAGCTCTTTACGCCTGATATGCTTGAACAGCAAGCGGAAAAGCCGGATAAGCCGGCTGCTGTAAATCGTTCGGTTCCTGATGGCCAGATCACAGATCTTAAATCCAAATTTGACGTCTATCAGAAACTGAACCGGGCCATTAAGGGATTGATCATTCAGGAAGACCGTTTTGATACTCTGAAAATGGTGTGCCTGGTTATTTTTCTCTCTTTTTTCATGAAGAATGTGACTTTTTATTTCCGGCGGGTCATGATCAGTTTTATTGAATTAAATGTGGTCGTCAATATCCGAGATCGGCTTCAGAAGGCCCTGATATATCAGCCGATTTCCTATTTTGAAAAGCATCATTCCGGGAAATTGACTTCCATTGTGTTCAACGATGTCAAATCTGTCAATACTGTTTTAAATGACAGTTTTGGTAAAATGCTGCTGACGCCGGTCCAGATTATGGTCAATGTGGCCCTGATGTTTGTGTTCAGCTGGAAATTGTCGCTGTTTACTTTTATCGTTGTTCCGATTTCCGGATTGATTATCGTTAAAATCGGACAGAGCATACGTCGAAAGAGCCGCCGGGTTTTTCAGCAGATATCCAATGTCATGTCCACATTTCAGGAAGCCGTTTCTGCAATCCGTATTGTTAAAGCCTTTACTGCGGAAACCCGAGAAACAGAGAAGTTCCAGAAAGAGAACAACCGTTATTTTCGTCTGCATTTTCGTTCCAAAAAACTGAATTTTATCACTTCACCCCTAAATGAAACACTGGCCGCATTTATGTTGATCGGATTGTTGTGGTATGGCGGGCATATGGTGTATGCCAATGCGGGATTGAATGCGGAGAAATTTGTCCGCTTTCTGGTTTTTTTATTTGCCTCATTTCATCCCTTAAAGGAATTTTCCGGTATTAACAATACAATACAAACAGGGATGGCAGCCGCTGAACGTATTTTTGGCATCATTGATGCCCCTCCCGAAGTATATGAATTGCCCGATTCGAAAAAATTTGAGACAATTCGAAACGAGATATGTTATCATAATCTCTTTTTTCGATATTCAAGCGAGAATCCGGATGTGCTCAGGAATGTGGATTTTTGTGTGCCAAAAGGTCAAATGGTAGCGCTGGTGGGCCCCAGTGGCTCAGGTAAAACCACTCTGGTAAATTTGCTGTTGCGTTTTCATGATGTGGACCGTGGAGAAATCCGAATCGACGGCACAGATATCCGGAAATTTACACTGACCTCTTTACGGGAAAAAATGGGTTTGGTCACCCAGGATTCTATTCTTTTCAATGATACTATCCGGGCCAATATTGCTTATGGAGATATTCGTGCCAGCGAAAACGAGATTATTGAGGCGGCCAGAGTAGCCAATGCCCTGGAATTTATTGAGAGAATGGAAAATGGTCTGGACAGTCTGGTGGGAGAGAAGGGTGTGAAGCTCTCGGGCGGACAAAAACAGAGGATATCCATTGCACGGGCCATTTTAAAAAATCCGCCGATTCTCATTCTGGATGAGGCCACGTCTGCTCTGGATACTGAGTCAGAACGGCTGGTGCAGGACGCCATCGATAATTTAATGAAAAATCGTACTGTCGTGGTTATTGCACATCGTCTTTCCACTGTCATTAACGCTGATAAAATCATTGTTATGCAGCAGGGCCGATTGGTCGGACAAGGAAAGCATCGGGAACTGTTGAAAACCTGTCCGCTCTATAAAATGCTCTATGAAATGCAGTTTATGGATAATGTGGAAGTGTCGTAATTACCTCCGGATGAGACAGTAAATGCATCCAAATAGAGGAAGGAATGTTCTCGTCTGATAAATGGAGTTATTGCATTTCGCATGAATTAAACCTTTCTTATTGATACTTTCTGTAACGCATTGCCCTATTGTCGGTCGTTGAAAATAAATAAACGACCGGTTATTATTCATAGCTCGAGGCTCAAATTCGCAAAGAGAACTTCGAGCTTTGCTCAGGCACTCTATTTGCAACCGGAAAATACTGTTTTTCTGCTTGTCGCTCAAAGCCATTTAATTGAAGCGATCGTCTTGTAGGTGGTACAAAAATCTTGATTTTTACATTGAATTTCCATACATTTAGTTACGGATTGCCCGTATTAATGGGGAAAAGGAGGATGCAATGCATTTAATAACGAACAGAACGTTGATTATGATTTTTATTGCTCTCCTCGGTGTGTTTTTTTTAGCAGGATGCGCTTCAACAGGTCAGAATTATGATGCATCTTCTTCTGATGAAATGGCCAATATTGATGAATTATTGGGTTTGGGTGATTCGGATAGTGACACCATCGGTGAAGATGAAGTGCTGGAGATGCTGGGAATTGCCGAAGAGTCTGCCATTCAGGATGAATTTGAAGAGCTGGGCATTGATGAGCAATCAGGCTCCGGTGGATTGAATTCAGAGGTCCAGCAATTAGAGTCGAGGCAGAATCAGCTGGACGATCAGACAAGGACCCTTCAAAACAAAATTGAAGAACAGGAAAATAGAATCGCCGATATGCAGTATGATACTCCCAAATCGCAAACCAGGCATCCGCAATCAGCCTTCAGTCAACAATATCAGGAGGCTTTACAGACTTATCGATCCAGACAGTACCGGACAGCAATAACAAAATTTGAAACCTTGTTAAGCCAAGACAGTCATAACAGTCTGTCGGATAATGCCCAGTACTGGATCGGAGAGTCATACTATGGATTGGGGAATTACCAAAAGGCGATTATGTCTTTTGAAAAGGTCTTCACGTTCAGTAATTCCAATAAAGACGATGCCGCTCAGTTGAAGTTGGGCCTATGTTATATGAAGTTAAATGATCAGGCCAAAGCCCGAGAAGAGTTACAAAAGTTAATCAATAATTATCCAAGTAGCGAATCGGTTGGCCTGGCAAGAAGGCTTCTAAACCAGATTTCACAATAGTACAAAAGATGTTTGTTGAAATCCACAGGTTTTATTCATTTTTTATGAAAAGCAGTGCGGGGGATATTATTTGGCGAGTCTGTGGTAAGGGGTAATTTTGTCGTCCTTTCATGATTTTGTGGCGTATACATATATTTTTTATTTTCATCTAATCTTTCCTGATTCTATTATTCAAAATGTATATGTGGAAATAGAGGAAAGCCTTGCCAGTGATCTGATGCACTGAAAGGAATCAATATGAAGAATCGATTAAATATTCTAATGGTGTTTTCTGAGGTCGCTCCTTTTTCTAAAACCGGAGGGTTGGGTGATGTCGGCGGTGCATTGCCAAAAGTATTAAAAGATATGGGGCATGACGTTCGAGTGATTACACCCCAATACCGAAGAATTAATGAAAGAAAATATGTGCTTCGCGATGTGATTCGTTTACAGGATATCAAGGTTGAAATGGCCGGTGAAGTCGTCTCCATCAATGTTAAATCTGCATTTTTACCCAATTCGAAAGTGCAGGTTTATTTTATGGATTATCGGCCTTATTTTTTTAGAGACGGACTATATTCCAATCCCAAAAAAAATGAAGATTATTCTGATAATGCCCAACGTTATTATCTGTTTTGCAAGGGCACGTTGGAAACATTAAAAAAGTTACAGTGGCAGCCCGATGTCATTCACTGCAATGATTGGCAAACGGGAATGATTCCATTTTTATTACAGCATCATTATCGTGATAATCCATTTTTCTTAAAAGTACATACTTTAATGACTGTGCATAATTTTGCATTCCAGGGAAATTTTAACAGGGAATGTCTGTCTGTAATGAATTTGCCCAACAATTTTGTTTTTGAAGACAGTGAATTGGATTTAAACGGGCAATGCAGTTTTTTGAAAGCCGGATTATTGTCTGCAACGATGGTAAATACTGTAAGCAATCGATACGCTTATGAAGTGAAACATTCAGAAGATTATGGATTTGGCATGGAGAATGTGCTGAAAAATCGCTCAGATGATTTAAAAGGCGTCCTGAATGGGATGGATTCAAAAGTATGGAATCCTGAAACAGATCCATTAATTGCTGAGAAGTATTCGATCGATAATTTCTCTGGAAAATCTGTATGCAAGCAGGCATTAATCGAAGAGTTGGGATTAAAAGACAATGAAAGGCCCCTTGTGGCCATCATTTCAAGGCTGACTGAACAGAAGGGAATGCATCTGCTCCAGGATATTTTTGAAGAAATGTTGGCGATTCCTGTCTCATTCGTTCTCCTGGGATTGGGAGAAAAGCGTTTTCATGAATTTTTTATAAAAATGGCGAAAAAATATCCCAAGCAAGTATCGGTGCATTTAAAATTTGATGATTTATTGGCTCATCGAATTATTGCCGGTGCAGATTTGTTTTTAATGCCGTCATTATTCGAGCCCTGTGGATTAACTCAGCTCTATGCGCTTAAATATGGGACTGTCCCCGTGGTTTTTGAGACCGGAGGACTTGCAGATACAATTAAACCGTTTAACGGAGGATCGTCTGAGGGCAATGGTTATCTCTTTCAAAAACCGATATCTAAAGCTTTGCTGAAGGCTATAAAACAAAGCCTTACACATTACCGGGATGCCAAAATATGGAGACGTGTAATCAGAAACGGCATGAAAGTTGATTTTTCCTGGGAAAAATCGGCAGAAGAATATATCAACTTATATCAACTTTGTATCGATAAAACATAGCAGGCCAATAAAATGCAGGGAATAAAAATTGGCGTTCGTAAAGTTGGTGCGAAATTCGATATCATTTTACTGGCGATCTCGGGATATGTCGATACAACGACTTGCCAGGAGCTCACCCAGACTGTTCAGGGACTCACTGAGGAAGGTCACATACAGTTTATTACGGACCTGGGAGGAGTAAGCTATATCAGCAGCGCCGGATGGGGTGTTTTTATGGGAGAGATTAAGGGGATTCGTGAAAAGGGAGGCGACATAAAAGTTGTCCATATGAATCCTGAAGTGTTTGAAGTTTTTGAAATGCTGGAATTTAATCGGATTCTCAATTATTACGATTCTGTAGAAGAAGCGATTAATGAGTTTGATTTGCTAAGGGGGCTGGATATTGTACAATCTGAATCCAAACCTGCAAATACAAAAAAAAGCAGTTTGAGTTCCAGTGCCATTACAGAGACAGTGCCCGGCGTGGCTGTTGCTTTTTCAAATGAACAGATGTCGGTGAGCGATTTTCCGCTTGTTGAAAAAATCAAACGGATCGTTCTCGAAAATCCGTTTTTAAGTCTTTTCGAAATTAAAAAAGTATTAACTTCGGATCAATACGGTCAAGTGAATATCGGGTGGTTCAAATTACATTCTGTGCTTAAAAGCCTCAGTCTGGAGACGAAGGAAAAACGTTATCGCTATTATCGGTCTCGTTAAGTTGAATAGTATTAAAAAGATATTTATAGACGAGCAGCATCCGCTCTACGGATGCTTTTTTTCTATCGGCTGGTATGACATTTGCATTTTTAATAAACTCTAAGATTTACTGAGGATGTTCAGTCGATTGGCAGAAAGGATTTGATGTGTTTAGAAAAACGAGCTATTTTAAGTTTAAACAATTGGTTGCTTTGTTATTGGTTTTCATGTCTTTTACTGCCATTGCCCAGAAGAAGAAAACATATCAATGGACCAAAACAGCCGGTTCATTGACGGTTTTTCAGCCAGGGGATGCGATACGTATTCATGTTTGGGAATTATATGAAGATGACCAAAAGAATCCGAATCTATCGGCAGATTATCCTATCCATCAGGACGGATCTATTATTATCCCTCTGATAGGACAAATCATGGTTAAAGGCTTGACAGTTCATGAATTGCAGAAGCTCTTGGAAGAAAAGCTCAAAGCTTATTTAAGAAATCCGTATGTTATGATTCGGCCCCTGATTCGGGTTACCATGCAGGGTGCATTTAACCGGCCTGGTTCATATCGTGTCGATCCGTCCCATTCTCTATGGGATTTGGTTGCGGCTGCAGGAGGTCCGAGAGCCGATTGTGATCTTCGGAAAATATGGGTTGAACGAGGCGGTCAGGTTGTCATTGATGAATTACTGCGGAGTTTTGAAAAGGGATATTCTTTGGAAGAAGTGGGCATAGAAACAGGGGATCAAATTATTGCACCTCGGCGTTCAGGCCTGAACTTGAACGTAATTATTGGTATTGTAAACCTGGTGGCATCTATTGTATTGCTTTATTTAAGGCTGCGAAGAGGTTCCTGGTAATATCAATTGTTGTTCAGTTTCCTGTTAATCGAATTTTTAAAGGAGCATCTAAGTCATATGGATGAATTTTTTGAAGAACCGATGGAGGAGACCGCATCCATCGATTTTATGCGTTACATTCGCGGACTGCTTAAACGATGGTGGTTGGTGGCCGTATTCTTTGTTGTCGGTTTCATCATAAGTTATGTTAAGGTAAAAAGTCAGAAACCCTTATATGAGTCAGAAGCATGGATTAGTTTTGACAATATTCAGGGTGTAATTCCAGATCATCTGATTCAAAATAGAATTGCCAAACTTAGAAGCCGGTCATTTGCTGAAGAAGCCGTTGCAAAGTTGGGCTTGACACTTACGATCAAACAAGGATCCAACAAACAGGCATTATTGCGTGAAGATGTTTTTTCTTATTTTGCCACCAATCGAAATCCGGCAAACGGGGAATACCAATTACGTTTTATGGAATCAGGCAGCTGTCACATTTATTATAATACGGACCGGATTGGTGTTCGTACTGTTCAGGATTGTATTAAGGATACGGTTTCCATAAATGGTCTTTATTTTAAGTTGAATCCGGATATTATCAAGAAACAAGATGGAGTACACTTTCAGGTTAAAGATTTTCAGGGAACGGTGCGAAATTTAATTGGCCGTGAGAAGATCCGTCCGCTACCGGATGGAAGCTTGATGAAAATTGTATTGCAGGATGGTAATCCAAAGATTGCTGCAAGGACGGTGAATATGCTCGCCGAACTTTTCGTTCAGAAAAGTGAAGATCTTCGTCGGGATGCGACACGATTTAATCGGCAATATCTTGAAGAACAGCTAACACTGGTTAAGCAGGCCCTGGATCAGTCAGACTATGAATTGAAATCTTTCCGCAGTTCTTATTTACAGGGGCTTGATCAGGAAACAGAAGAAACAGTGAATCGTGTTAACGCACTTCAGACACAAATTCATGATATAAATTTCCAGAAAAAAGAGCTGACATCGTTATTGAATAAACTGGATCCTTCAAATACCAATTTCGATCAGACAGTTCCGCTCAATTTCATTTATCGAGAGATTGCGAATCATTCTGTGTTTAGAAATGAATCGGAGATGAATATTACCAAGGACGGATTAAACAATTTGTTGAATCGCAAAAATCTTTTATTGAGTGAGGGATTACCGGAAAGAAATCCCGAAGTTGAGGATTTAAGTGATAGAATTATTCTTGCTGAAGAAAAAATCCATCAGCTGGCTTCAGATAAACTTGAAGAGTTGGATGAAAAATTAAAAATGATGGATGAAAGAATGGATGAGTTGCAGAAGAAACTGGTAAAGTTACCGGAGGATGAATTACGGTTCATTCGATTAAATCGGGACCGGCGGGCCAATGAAAATTTATATGAGAATTTGCTGAATCGCCTGAAAGGGGCAGAAATCACAGAAGCGATACCGATGGAACGGGTTTCGATTATGGATCCGGCAGTGCCGAATTTTAAGCCTGTCAGTGCGAATAAACAACAGATTTTTATCATCTGGTTAATGGCTTTCGTTTTTGGGGGCATCGGATTGGCGATTTTATTGGAAATGGCGGACAAGAGTGTGCGAAACAGTGATGATGTTTCACATCATTTGCGTCTTAAAATTCTTGGCACCATCCCCAAGGTGAAGTTTGATTCCTATGAACTGCAGGATTCAGAAAAAGCCAAGAGTATCAGCTCGCAAATTGTTACTCACGATTATTCGCCTACACCCGTCGGAGAAGCCTATCGTGCGCTGCGAACCAGTCTGCTGTTTTCCAAATCCACCGGTTCCATAAGAACCCTGGTCATCAGCAGCGCAGCTCCGGGAGAAGGCAAATCATTTACATCAGCAAATTTAACCATTACCATGGCGCAGCAGAAATCGAGAACCCTGCTGGTTGATGCGGATTTACGCCGGGGTGTTCTCCATAATACATTCAACTGTCAGAAGAAACCGGGGCTTACTAATTATTTAACGGGTGTCGTTTCTTTAGAAGACGTTCTTCAGGAAACGTACATTCCGAATCTGTCACTTATCTCTTGTGGTTCCATGATTCCCAACCCGTCCGAGCTGCTGGGTTCGGAACGAATGCAAAAGTTTGTGTCCGGTATTTCTAAGCGTTTCGATATGGTGGTATTTGATACGCCGCCACTGTTGGCCGCTTCAGATGCGGTGATTCTTGGCACCCTTGTCGATGGTGTTGCTCTGGTTGTGCGTTCCGGGCAAACGCATCGTGATACAATTAAGCGCAAATTGGAATTATTCCAAAATGTACAGGCAAGGGTTCTTGGTGCTGTTCTGAATTGCGCAGGGGTTGAAGTGGCTCATGAAGGATATAGTTATTATTCATATTAGAGGAAGTACATGCATTATTTGGTTACGGGCGGAGCAGGATTTATCGGATCTCATTTATGCGAGCAGCTTATTCGGAAAGGCCACACGCTTCTTTGTTTAGATAATTTCAATGACTATTATTCTCCAAAAATTAAACATCAAAACCTGGCTTCTATTAAAAATCACGAAAGATTTCAACTGATCGAAGGTGATATTCTGGACTGGCCGCTTTTGGAGCATCTGTTTCAGGATCAATCCTTTGATGGCGTTGTACATCTGGCGGCACGAGCGGGTGTCCGTCCTTCTATTCAGCACCCCCGACTTTATCAAAAGGTGAATATAGAAGGGACGGTGAATATGCTGGAAATATGTGCTAAAACTCAAGTTCCCAAGTTTGTTCTCGCCTCCACTTCATCTGTATACGGGAATAATGATAAGGTGCCATTTCATGAGGATGATCCTGTAGATCATCCTATTTCACCGTATGCGGCCACCAAAAAAGCCTGCGAATTGATTGCCCATACATACCACGTCATTTATAATTTGCCGGTGACCTGTCTACGGTTTTTTACAGTCTATGGTCCCAGACAGCGACCGGATATGGCTATCCACAAATTCACTCAATTGATTGATGCAGGCGAATCAGTGCCGTTTTTCGGAGATGGAAAAACAAAACGCGATTATACCTATATTGATGATATTATTGACGGTGTCATAAGGGCAATTGAACATTGCAAAGGTTATCGTGTCTATAATCTTGGAGAATCGCAAACCATCGAACTTGCAGCATTAATTAAATTGCTTGAAAAAACTGTCGGTAAGGAAGCAAAAATTAACAGAATGCCGCTCCAGCCTGGTGATGTGTTGAAAACATATGCAGATATCACACGCGCCAGGGAAGAAATCGGATACAATCCGCAAGTTTCTATTGAAAAGGGGGTCGAAAGATTTGTATCTTGGTATCGTAAGAAAATGGAGGGGAATGGATAATCCATGGTGCATGAAAAGGAAGTCTTCCTCATTCGGTTGATGAAAATCACCGATGCCTTCATTATCGTTCTTTCTTTTTTTATGGCCTTTTTTATCGGCATAGTGCTTCGGCAGAAGCTTATCGGCCTGCCGCTGCCTTTTGCTCCTTCCAGTGAAATTGAACGACCATTATTCTTTCTGAAAAATCATCTTTCACTTATGCTGATTACGATTCCTGCATGGATCAGTCTGATGTCGCTGGATGGTGTTTATCAAAACTTCAGAACTAAATTATATATTGAAATTGTCTGGAGGATTTTCCGTACAGGATTCCTTTCTGTACTGGTAATGGGGAGCATTGTATTTATTTTAAAGATGACCATAACAAGCCGGCTTTTTGTGGCTGTATTTGCAACCACGGCTTTTTTAAGCCTGGCAGTTGGAAAGGCTGTATGGAAAAAGGTGATGGATCTGGCTTTTCGACGAGGATACAATCTGGTAAACCTGTTGATTGTGGGCTCAGGTACACGTGCCCAGGGTTTCATTAAACTTGTCAGAGAGCATGCCCACTGGGGATTAAAAATTGTCGGATTGGTCGATGATGATCCGAAATTACTGGGAAAGAAAGTGCTCGATTATGAAATAATCGGACGCCTTCGTGATATTCCCCGCATTTTAAGAGAACATGTGATAGACCGTGTGATTTTTATTGTGCCGCGGCTATGGTTGAACCGGATTGAACCGGCGATTGAACACTGCGAAATGGAGGGTATTGATACGGCTGTGGCTGTGGATTTATTTCATCCTAAATTAGCGCAAATCCGGCAATCAAAATTTGTGAATATCCCGCTTCTTGTTTTCCAAACATCTATTGCAAAAGAATGGCAGATCTTTTCAAAACGAATTATTGATTTGGTTGTATCTCTGATTGTCCTCATCGTTCTTTCACCCGTGATTATCATTTCAATGGTTGTAATAAGATTATCGTCCCCCGGACCCATTTTTTACAGGCAAACACGAGTTGGAATGAACGGACGGTTATTTACATTATATAAATTTCGTTCCATGGTAGACGGTGCTGAGATGCGGAAACGGGAATTGGAAAGACAAAATGAAATGAACGGTCCGACTTTTAAGATGCGACGCGATCCCCGTGTTACCAAATTTGGCCGGTTTATGCGTAAATTCAGTATTGATGAATATCCGCAACTGTTTAATGTTTTAAAAGGGGATATAAGTCTTGTGGGACCCCGGCCATCTTTACCCACTGAAGTGGAAATGTATAAAGTCTGGCAGCGTCGACGATTGAGCATGAAACCTGGTATAACCTGTATATGGCAAGTCAGCGGTCGTAATAAAATTGATTTTGATCGATGGATGGAAATGGATTTACGATATATTGATAACTTTTCTTTATGGCTGGATTTTACAATACTTGTGCGAACAGTGTTTGTTGTTTTAACCGGATATGGCGCATCGTGATTGTTTGTATTCATTGAGGAAGATTTATGCATATAGCTGTGGTCGGGACCGGCTATGTCGGACTTGTAACAGGCACATGTTTTTCAGAGTTTGGTGTCGATGTCACTTGTGTGGATATTGATCAATCAAAAATTGATCTTTTAAATCAGGGTGGCAATCCGATTTATGAGCCGGGATTGGATACGCTGATTGCCAAGAATATCAAGGAAGGCCGATTAAACTTTACTACAGATCTTCAGTCTGCCATTAAAAAATCATTGGTTATATTTATTGCTGTGGGTACACCGCCTCTATCGGATGGTTCTGCTGATCTTTCTTATGTGGATGCCGTGGCCAGGAGTGTGTCCGAGCATATGAACGGTTATAAAGTTGTGGTGAACAAAAGCACCGTGCCGGTCGGTACTGGACAGCGGGTAAAACGAACCATTAAAAAATATCAGAAAGAAAGTCATCGGGTAAGCGTGGTTTCCAATCCTGAATTTCTCAGAGAAGGTTCGGCCATTGAGGATTTTATGCGTCCGGATCGTGTTGTAATCGGCGCAGAAGATGCCGAAGCTATTGCGATTATGAAAGATTTATATGCACCTCTTTATCTGATTGAAACCCCGATTGTTATTACAAATATCGAGAGTGCTGAGCTTATTAAATATGCTTCCAATGCTTTTCTGGCAACAAAAATTTCTTTTATCAATGAGATAGCACAGATTTGCGATCGGGTGAATGCAGATGTTCATCATGTCGCCAAGGGGATGGGGCTTGATCGCCGTATCGGTTCTAAATTTTTGCATCCGGGGCCAGGTTTTGGCGGCAGTTGTTTTCCAAAAGATACAAATGCCATTGTGGATGTGGCGAAAAAGCATGGATACATATTTAAAATTGTTGAGGCGGCCATACAAGTCAATACGCAGCAGCGAAAGACAGCCTTTGAAAAAATTCAACAAGCTGCCGGTGATTTGAAGGGGAAAACCATTGGGATGCTGGGTCTTTCATTCAAGCCCAATACAGATGATATGCGGGATGCGCCTTCAATTGATATTATTCGTAATATACAGGCGGCGGGAGGTATCGTCAAAGCATATGATCCCGTGGCCATGGACCAGGCTGAAAAGGTAATCGAAAATGTTACCTATTGTCACGATGCTTATGAAGCGGCGGCTGATGCCGATGTTTTGATTTTTGTAACAGAATGGAATCAGTTCCGCAATATGGATCTGAACCGTTTGAAAAAGAGCATGCACGGGCCGGTGATTGTGGATCTGAGAAATATCTATGATCGTAAAAAATTAGAACTTATGGGATTTCATTATACAGCCATCGGACGATAAGGATACAGGGTGTTATCAAAGTCGCTCATGATGTTTTATTGTCTGTTGGCGACTGACAGTTCATAATGAAATAAATCCGGATGAGGTCATTATCATATTGAGTTATTATACTATTTTGGTTTGATAAGGTATTCTTCTGAAACATAAGAAATGCTTAAAAGTACTTATGGTGGCCCCGGAACCGATTTTTGAACCCCGGGGGACACCATTCAGCGTGGTGGGCCGCTTAAAGGCCCTTTCTGATATGGGACATCGGGTCGATTTGGTCACATATGGTATCGGGGAAAACATCTCGCTGCAGGGACTTCGCATCCTGAGAGTCCCATCGATTCCTGGTATTCGAAAGATCAGGATAGGGCCGTCTCTTCAAAAGATCCCTCTGGATTTTTTATTAATGGTGTATACATTTCACCGGCTTATGCAGGGATCTTATGATATGCTCCATACCCATGAAGAAGCCGGATTCTGGGGAACGGTTTTTTCCCGATGGTTCGGAGTGCCGCATGTTTATGATATGCATTCAAGCCTGCCCCAGCAACTGGAAAATTTTGAGTTTACACAATCCAAAATGATCAAACGACTTTTCAACGCACTGGAAAAATGGATTTTAAAATATGCCAGTGCGGTTATTACGATCTGTCCGGATCTGGAAAATTATGTGGCCGCACTATTTCCGGAGCGCGGTTCTGTTCTCATCGAAAATGTGGTCGACTACAGCACGATTTTTGGCACCCAGGATCGATCCGGTGATATTATCAATATATGGGGATTACGTGGAAAACAGGTGGCGCTTTATACAGGCACCCTGGAACCATATCAAGGGCTGGATTTGTTAATTCATAGTGCTCAGCATGTCATACGGAAAAATCCAAATATTATTTTTCTGATCGTGGGGGGATATCCGGACCAGGTTGATTATTATCGTTCTAAAGCAGAGTCCGCCGGCGTGTTGTCCCATATTGTTTTTGCCGGTCAGGTTCACCCGAAAGAAATAGACAGCTATATTCGCTGTGCAGATATGCTTCTCACTCCTCGAATCTCGGGGACCAATACACCGCTGAAGATTTATGCCTATCTTCGTTCAGGGGTTCCCATTGTGGCCACACGCATTCTGACGCATACTCAGGTGCTGGATGAAAGAACGGCTCAATTGACAGAACCGGATCCTGAAAATTTTGCAGCAGGAATGATTACCATTCTTAATAATAAAAATCGCAGAAACGCACTTGTCAAACAGGCTCGCACCCTGGCCCAGGCCAGATACAGCTATACTCATTATATTCAAAAAATACAACAGGTCATCGATGTGGTGATGGAAAGGGGCGTGTAAAATGTGCGGTATATGCGGTATTCTTTATTTTGATGACCGCCAGAAGGTGTCTCAATCCGTACTGCGCTCGATGTGTGACACGATCATTCATCGCGGCCCCGATGACCAGGGACAGGTTATGTTGGGGCAGGTCGGCTTGGGAATGCGCCGTCTTTCTATTATTGATCTTTCAACAGGACACCAACCCATTGCCAATGAGGAGAACACCCTTTGGATTGTCTTCAATGGAGAAATTTACAATTTTAAACGATTGCGGAAAGAACTCGAAAATCTTGGACATCAATTTAAAACCCGGTCTGATACAGAAATTATTCTTCACGGATATGAAGAATGGGGCGAAGATGTCTGTCAGCGTTTAAACGGTATGTTTGTCTTTGCGGTCTGGGATCAAAAAAATAAAATCCTGTTTTTAGGGCGGGATCGGCTGGGAATCAAACCGCTATACTATTATCAGGATGACCAAAAACTTGTTTTTGGATCGGAGTTAAAGGCTATTTTAAAATGTCCGGGTCTGGACTGCACACTGGATCCTGTCGCATTGAATAATTATCTTACATTTGAATATATTCCTGCGCCGCGGTCGATTTTCAGGGAAATTCGAAAACTGCGTCCCGGTCACTGGCTGCGATGGCAGGCAGATCAATTAATGGACCAATTTTATTGGAAATTAGCGCCCTGTGAGAATTCAATTTCAGAAGCAGAAGCCGGTGAGAAATTGTCCGTGTTATTGAACGATGCAGTCAGGCTGCGTCTCATTTCTGATGTTCCTCTGGGCGCATTTTTATCAGGCGGACTGGATTCTTCAATTATGGTGGCACAGATGGCCGAACTGATGGATCAACCGGTCAAAACATTTTCCATAGGATTCAAAGAATCAAGTTACAACGAGTTGAATTATGCACGCGCAGTCGCAAAAAAATATCAGACAGAACATCATGAGTTTGTCATAGAAGCCAATGCTCTTGAGCTCACCGAGAAACTGATTTGTCATCTGGATGAGCCGTTCGGGGATTTTTCCATTTTTCCGACCTATCTGGTTTCAAAAATGGCGCGGGATTATGTAACTGTGGTGCTTTCGGGTGATGGCGGCGATGAGCTTTTCGCCGGGTATGATACATACAGGGCCCATCGGTTCGATCGCCAGTTTTATCATAGGCTGCCAAAAATTCTTAAATACGGTATTTTAGAACCGATGGCCGGGCGAATGAAACCAACGGAAAAGAAGAAGGGATGGATCAACAGTTACAAACGTTTTATTCAGGGAACACGCCTTCCGAAGTCTCTGTATCATGTCCGATGGATGGTTTTTTTACAGGCAATGGAAAGAAAAGAGATATTCACGGATGATGTTCTGGACGAGCTGGCTCCGGTCGATCCTTATGATTTTATTCATGAGTACAGCAGGCAGGCGGATGGCCTTCATGATGTGACCAGAACAGGTTATATCGATGTGAAATCCTATCTGGCCGATGATATTCTTGTCAAAGTGGACCGGATGTCCATGGCTGTTTCACTAGAAGCCAGAGTCCCTTATCTTGACCACCGAATCGTTGAATTTTGTTATTCGCTTCCGCCTGTTCTGAAAATGAAAGGCTACAGAACCAAATATCTGTTAGAAAAAACATTTTGGAATTTACTGCCTTCAGAAGTGCAGCGCCGGGATAAACAGGGATTCAGTATACCTATTAAGAACTGGATTCGTGGAGAATTAAGACCCATGATGCTGGATTTGCTGTCAGAAGACCGTATTCGTCAGCAGGGGTTATTTCGCCCGGAGACTGTTCACAGATGGATCAATGAACATCTTGAAGGCATAGAAAATCATAGTCATACCTTATGGGCTCTGATGGTATTTCAGCAGTGGAATGAAATATATAGCAAAACAATTTCATGAGTTCAGTACGGGGGAGTATTCTCTATATAGGCAATATGAAAAATTTTGATTTACAATAAGGTGCTGTTTGACAGCACTGATCGCTATATAAGAGTAAAATCTTGAAAATTCATAAGTTTCAAAGCGGGGAAGCATCAGACTGTTTCATTATGACTACTAAGGAGAAATGATTGAATGAATGAGCAGGAATATCGAATATTAATCGAGCATATTCAAACATACTGGAATAAACGAATTCATGATCTGGAAGTCGCAACCCATCCGGTGGGCACCAAAGAATTTTTTGAAGATCTGACAGAGTACCGGTTTGATAAACTTCATTATCTTCCCAAAATTGTTAATTTTAACGGATACCGGGGTAAGAAGGTTTTAGAAATCGGGTGTGGCGCTGGTATTGACCTGGTTCGTTTTGCTCAGGGGGGCGCCAGAGTGAGTGGTGTTGATTTATCCCAGACAGCCGTTGAACTGGCAAAGAAGAATTTTGCATATAAAAATCTTACTGCCGATTTGAAAGTGATGAATGGTGAATCTTTGAAATTTCAAGAAAATTCATTTGATATGGTATATTTGCACGGTGTGCTTCAATATACAGCCGATGCACAGGCCATGCTGGACGAAGCTTACCGTATTCTGAAACCCGGGGGTGAATTGATTGGCATGGTCTATAATCGACGCGGCTGGCTTAATGTGATGTCGAAATTCTTCAAAGTGGAATTGGAACACGAAGACGCGCCTGTGCTGGACAAGTATACCATCCATGAGTTCAGGAAGCTTCTTTCAAGGTTTTCGGATGTAAAAATTATTCCGGAGAGGTTTCCGGTGAAGTCTCGCCTGCATGGAGGGATTAAGGGGCTTCTTTTTAATACATGTTTTGTAGGCGCATTTAACGCCCTTCCCAGATCCTGGGTACGAAGGAGCGGATGGCATCTGATGGCATTTGCAAAGAAATCAGTGATATCACCGGCATAAAAATACTGCAGTAACAAAGAGGTGAAATCCATAATTTTATTTTCACGTTATTATCCGGGTGTGAATGCAGATTTTATATCAACAATAAGGGGAAGCCATATAGAGAATATCCCCTTTTTTTTTAATTGAAAATATTGTATCATTAAAGATGCTTATCAGGCGATATAAAAAAGGCGATGCTCCGAAAATATCGGAATTTATAAACCGCTGTTTTATCCGGCATATCAATTATGAAATACGGTCACATGCACCGGATTACTATGCATGGAAATATTCTTCCAATCCCTGGGGCAGTCCGGTCGTCTGGGTTGCTGAGGCTTCAGATAAAATTGTTGGTCTGATGTCGGTCGTGCCGAAACAACTATGGATTGACGGAGAAGCCTGGTATTGCGGTGAGAGCGGTGACACATTTATGGATCCGGATGCGAAGGGAAAAAATGTATTTCTCAATATTGCCGATCATGTGTTTCATGATTGCCATCGAGCCGGTATGCAGATGATTTACGGCACTCCAAATCCGGTTTCATACGATATTGTGACCAAGTTGTTCGGTTATGAAGAGTTATTTCATTACCGGTCTCTGGTTCGGCCATTGCGATTCGGTTCGTTAATTCGAATGAAATTCAACATTCCATGGATATCCGGTCTGCTGGGTTGGCAGCTGAACGGAATGCACAAGGGCGTTTATTGGCCGCGGGCATGTAATGTTCGATTCAACTTGGAATCAGTTCAAAAACCGGATGAACGATTCGATGCCTTATGGGCATCCATGCGCAGTCGTATCGCCTGTTCGCTGGTGAAGAACCGTTCTTATATTCAATGGCGGTTTATTGACAGTCCGGAAAATTTTCATGTCAAGTTGATAAAACGGGAAGACAAGCCAGTCGGCTATGTTGTTTTTAAATATACACCCCTGCAAAATGTTATGTGCGGGCATGTGGCTGACCTGACCATACCCGTGAATGATACCGAATGGCCGGGGCTTTGGGATTGTCTGCTAACTGAATTGAAATCACAGAATGCAGATCTGGTGAATACGTGGATGGTTTTGGATCCTCACGGCACGCAGAAGTTGAGGCGGTTCGGATTTATCATGCGGAAAAAACCATTCTGGATAGTCATGCGAGGTGAACACAAAAACGTAAATTCTTATCCGGATATCAGAGATCCGCTGAAATGGATGTTTTCACAGGCAGATACGGATAATATATAAGCCATTCATATGCATCCGATTATTTTACAATTTCAGGAGATTGTTCAGGGTTCGTATCCTGAATGGATCTGGAAGCGCTCTCCTAAACGGATTGCAGATTATGTGCCTGTATTCATGTTTCATACGGTGCAGCCGGACAGTTTTGAAGCTCAACTTTTGTTTTTAAAAAGCAATGATTATCAAACCATCACGACTGAGTCATTGTACCGCTATATCAAGTATGGAGAGAAACACTGGGATCAGGCTGTTATGCTGACGTTTGATGACGGACGTAAAAGTGTATGGAGTGTGGCTTTTCCTTTGTTAAAAAAATATGAAATGCAAGCCACAGTATTTTTAAGTCCGGGAATTATGGATGATTCTGATCGTGTTTCATACAATCTGGATGATGTATGGCAGGGCAGGACGAAATCCGATTTAATTATTAAAGCCGATCAGGCAGATTTCCCCACATTAACATGGAAGGAAATTCAACACATGCATTGCAGCGGTCTGGTCGATTTTCAATGCCATTCGTTTTTGCATCAACGTATTAGTGTAGGGCCGAAGATTGTGAATTTCGTGTCTCCCGAAATCATCAGCGCCCATTATTTCAAATTTGGCATTCCTTACTATCCGGATATAATTCCGGGGAAGACGGATCAATCAGCCTATATGGGAGCACCGGTTTATCAAAGTGCACCGTCATTGAGCGGGTACAGGATGTTCATTGAAGATGATCTGCGGAAACATTGTATTGCATTTGTCATAAACCATGGTGGTATTCATTTTTTCGATCAACCGGAGTGGAAAAAGATACTGAAAAAGAATGTAAATAGTTATCGTAAGACAGGTTCAAAATATTGCTTTGAATCTGAAGATGAACAAAAAAAGAGGATAACTGCAGAATTAATTCAGGCCAGGCAAACCATTGAATCTCATCTTACAGGGCATACAGTTCGATATTTGGCCTACCCGTGGGGCACTGGATCGGATGTGGCTGTTCAATGCTCTCGGGAAGCTGGGTATACGGCCAATTTTTGGTCTGTGCTTCCCGGCCGGTCTAAAAATCAGGTTGGAAGCGATCTGTTTCATCTGGTGCGGCTGAAACATGATTTTATATGGAGACTGCCAGGAAAAGGCCGGTATTCGCTTTTCAAATTGGGTTTTTTAAAATTAAAGCGGCGTATCAAAGGACAAATTGATTATTAAATGGTTTTTATCAATAAGTATGCGTTATATTTAATGAATCATGTCAATGTACGGCGTGATTAAAAAATTTTAACAAAGCGATCCACTTAATCAGACGGGATTCTTATGAAGCGAGATATTTCGGAATTATCATCAGAAACTTTTGACATACTGATTGTCGGTGCCGGTATTTATGGGGCGACTGCGGCATGGGATGCAGCCACTCGCGGATTGTCTGTTGCTGTGATTGACCAGGGGGATTTTGGCTGGGCTACTTCTGCCAACAGTTTAAAGACCGTGCATGGAGGCCTTCGTTATCTTCAGCAGCTGGATGTTATCCGGATGCGGGAATCCATCCGGGAACGGAGATTATTACTTCAGATGGCTCCCCATCTTGTCCATCCGCTCTCCTGTGTGATGCCTACGTATGGGCATTTAATGAAAGGTCCTGAAATCATGCGCATCGGATTGCTGCTGAATGATATTATCAGTTATGACCGCAATCACCTGAGTGATCCGCAAAAGTTTATTCCTATGGGTAAAGTATTGACCAGAACGGAAGCACTGCGACTTCTTCCGGGAGTAAAACCAGATGGCATCAATGGCGGTGCTTTTTGGACAGATGCGCAGATGTTTAATTCAGACCGTCTGGTATTGGCATTTATTCAATCGGCTGAATCTGCAGGCGCCCAAGCGGCCAATTATGTCCGGGCAGTAAAGTTTATTAAAAACAAGGACCGTATTCAAGGCGTTCAGGCAAAAGATTTGATTACCGGCAATATGTTCGAAATTCGAAGTCGGATCGTTGTGAATATGGCCGGCGGATGGACAGATACATTATTGCAGACACTCGGCAAGCCGTCTTCCCGGATTCGATTGTCTACGGCGATGAATCTGATAATCAACCGGCCTCTCTTGTCTGAATGTGCTGCAGGTATTCGTGCCCGATTCGAATATCCCAGACCAAACGGCGGCGTATATAAAGGGTATCGGGTGCTCTTTATGTCACCATGGCGGAACCACACGATGGTTGGCACCTATCACCGTCCGTATGATGGCAATCCGGACGACCTTCATGTAACAGATGATGAGATTGCGTGCTTTCTGAAAGAAATCAACAGCGCCTGGTCAGGAGATCCCATAAGACAGGAAGAAATCACGTTTGTGCATAAGGGATTTTTGCCTATGGATGGCATTCAGCCCAAAACCGGCGATGTGATTCTGACGAAGCACTATAAGATCTACGACCATGCTGAAGAAGATCAATTGGATGGCATGCTCAGTGTAGTAGGTGTAAAATATACCACGGCCCGCGATGTCTCAGAAAAAGTGATCAATCGGGTATTTACAAAATTAAATCGTAAACCAATACCTAACCGGATTCGGTATCTGCGTGTCTTTGGCGGAGATATGAAGCGATTTGAAGATATTTTATCCATTGCTCAGTCCAATCCCCTTCAGGCATGTAATGACTATGTCATGTCCCGACTGGTGAAAAATTATGGTACCAACTATCGAAAATTACTTCAGAAAGGGGCGGCCGGATCGGAGCCTGTTAATTTGTTGCCCGGCTCTACTGACGTGCTGAATTCAGAGATTTTTCACGCGGTCACTGATGAAATGGTCCATTATCTGACCGACCTTGTGCTGCGCCGGACAGATATGGGATCGGCTGGTTATCCGGGAAATGAGGCTGTGGAAGCGGCTGCCACAATAATGGCAAATGCGTTAGGATGGAAAGATGTGCAAAAGGAGGAAGAGATCAGAAAGCTGCGGCAGTATTACCAGCGTATGGGAGTGACTGTCGTATGAAAAAACATTCGATTCAGTATCATGTGAAAAGAATGCCCTATTATTATCGTCTGATGCAAATTATGTGGAGTTATCACTGTAAAAGACAAGCTGTTGTACCTTACAGGCCCTATCGTGTTTGGATAGAACCAACCAATCGATGCAATTTAAAGTGTGTGATGTGTCCCAACCAGTATTTTTCGGAAGATGCGTTGGGATTTATGGAATTTCGATTGTTTCAAAAGATCATAGATGAAATCAAAGATTATATTTATGATATCAACTTACACCATCGGGGTGAATCAACATTGCATCCTCAATTGCCTGAAATGATTCGATATGCTCACACAAGAGGACTTTTAGTTAAACTTCATACAAACGGCACAATACTTAATGAGAAGAAAGCTCGATTATTGATAGAATCGGGTCTGGATTTAATCTCTTTCTCGTTTGACGGATATGAAGCGAAAGGATATGAAAAGATACGGCAGGGAGCTCGATTTCAAGGTACACTCGATAATATCCATCGGTTTCTTTTAATAAAAAGACAGACTGGCGCTGATAAACCGAAAACCGTCATGGAAATCATGGAGCTGGATTCAGTTTCGATGGATCCGAAAGTGAAATCCGATTTCATTGCTGATTTGGATAATCGCGGGCTCGATCGGCTCATTATTAAAAAACCGCATAATTGGGGCGGAAATGTTCATCTGAATACTTATACGTCGTTGGAATTTACACCATGTACGTTTCCATGGCATGCTGTGGTTGTTTCATGGGATGGAACAGTCGGACCCTGTCCGCATGATTTTTTTGGAACGATTCAGTTGGGAAATGCAAATGAACAGACATTGCAGGAAATTTTTAATGCGCCGCCCATGCAGTCTCTGCGAAATAAAATGCAGTCGGGATTTGAGTGCTTGGAATTACCCTGCCGTGAATGTGATTCTGTACGAAGGAAGCAAGCTTGCAGAATACCTTTGGCAAGCTTGAAGTATATCAAGGAATAGAAATATTACAAGGAGATATGACAGGAAATATGAAGAAAAAAGTTTTGGTAACAGGGGCAACAGGATTTACCGGCGGTCATTTTGCGCATCGACTGATAAAGGAAGGATATATGGTTCGTGTATTGGCCAGGCCGGAAGAAGATGTGAAAAATCTCGTGGCAGCCGGCATGGAGATTGTGCGGGGAGATTTAACCAATCCTGATTCTCTCAAGGGTACAGCAGAGGGTGTGCATACGGTTTATCATATTGCGGCTGCCTTTCGGGAAGAAGGCGTTCCCAAACAATTTTTCTGGGATGTTAATGTCAAGGGTACACAGCATTTAATGGATGAAGCTTTGAAATCGGGTGTGAAACGGTTTGTGCATTGCAGCACCGTTGGTGTTCAGGGTGAGATCAAACATCCGCCAGCCAAGGAAGATGATCCTTACAATCCCGGTGATCATTATCAGGCTTCCAAAATGGAGGGAGAATTGCTGGTGTTGGAATATATCCAGAAAAAAAATCTTCCTGCTGTGATATTCAGGCCGGTAGGTATTCATGGCCCGGGTGATATGCGTTTCCTGAAATTTTTTAAATATATACAAAATGGCAAATTTCACATGTTCGGATCCGGTCAGGTGTTGTATCATCTTACTTATATTGATGATCTTGTCAACGGTATTCTGCTTTGCGGGACGGTCCAGGGTATTGAGGGAGAAATTTTCACTCTCGGAGGGGAAGGGAATACGACACTGAGCGATTTTGTGGAAACCATTGCTAAAATTTTAAATAAACCCCTTTCAAAAATCCATTATCCGGTCTGGCCGCTCTGGGTGGCAGGGGCCTTTTTTGAGGCGGTCTGCCGACCGTTTCGGATTCATCCCCCGATTTATCGCCGCCGCGTGGAAATATTTATGAAGGACCGGGCGTTTGATATCAGCAAAGCCAAGCGAATACTGGGATATCAGCCCAAAGTGAGTCTGGAAGAAGGATTAAAAAGAACGGCAGCCTGGTATATGGAACAGAAGATGATTTAATTTAAAGTAATATGATCATGAAATAAGCTCGGCTTTGTTGTCGGCATCCTGTTACTGGCAGCCGTTTATTGCTTTCAGCGGGCAGCTTATGGGGTAATATCTGTTCCGTACAAGTTCAAAATTTAAAGTGACTCTCATTTCATGCAGAATGCGGCTGGTTTTTTTGTATTAAACAGTAAAAGTCTTTTTCATTGAATCATGAATCAATATTTAATATATTAATATTTATTATCAAGGTTTAAGCGGAATGGGTGATGTGAACAAACAGAGGGCAGAATGCTATTACAGGATAATCAGATTTATATTTTTGATTGAATGGTTTTATTATCATTGGAATGATTGAATTGAAAAAATACTTTTTGATAATTATTGGTCCGATTTTATCAACGACGAAGAAATAGAATGAGCAGAAAACAGGAAACCATTGAAATTCAGAAAGAGCTGTTTAACGAAGGCAGCAAACTGAAAAAATATGAAATGCTGATTTTGGGTCGAGCAGGATTGTTCAGCCTGGTTAAATATGAGATGATTATCGGACTGTGCAGCTGGGTGCCCGGAGCTTTTGGATTGCTGCTGCGCAGTAAGCTTTATCCGAAACTGCTGGGCGGGTGCGGAGGAAATGTGACCTTTGGTCTTCATGTTGTTTTGCGGCACCCTGGAAAAATCTATGTCGGCAACAATGTGGTTATCGATGATCACTGTGTGCTGGATGCCAAAGGACAAAACAACCGGGGAATTCTGATTGGAGACGGTGTTTTTATTGGCCGAAACACAATTCTTAATTGTAAAAATGGTGACATTATTCTGGAGGATAATGTCAATATCAGTTTTAATTGCACGATTTTTTCGGCCAGTGAAGTACGTGTCGGCGCCGATTATTTGATAGCCGCGTATTGCTATCTGGTGGGCGGTACACACAGGTTTGACGATCCGTCAATTCCGGTACTGCATCAGCCCAGAGAATCGAAAGGCATTAAATTAAAATCCGGTGGATGGCTGGGAGCTCATGTGACTGTGTTTGATGGTGTGACAATCGGACGAAATGCCGTCATCGGAGCAAACTCTGCGGTTAACAAAGCAGTACCGGATTATGCTGTGGCAGCGGGAATTCCGATACGTATTGTCAGAAGACGTGAAGCAGATATTCCAATGCAGCCGGAAAAATGGGTAACTGTCGGTATCATCAATTACAATGGAGAATCCGTGCTTTCAGATACATTGGAATCCGTGTTGAAACAGGATTACCCTCATATAGATAGAATTATTATGGCGGATAATGATTCTACTGATAAGAGTGTTCATCTTGTCCGAGATCGTTTTCCACAAGTGGAGATTATTCAGATTCCGGTAAACAAGGGCCCGAATCCTGCCCGCAATGCGATTATCAATGCATGCAAGACAGACTATATATTACTTATAGACAATGATATTACACTCAGTCCGGATGTGGTGGGACGGCTTGCAGAGGCTTTGGAAAAGCATCCAAATGCTGGTATTGCCGGTGCGCAGATTCGATATGCAAAGGATCCGGAGAAAATTCAATATAATGCGGCAAACATTCACTATGCGGGTGGCGCCATTGCAAATAAATTTCCGTTTGATGATCCGGTGATTGTAGGTGCCGTTCCGGCAGGCGCTTTATTAATTCACCGGGAGCGAGCCCTGGAAATTGGATTATGGGATGAAGATTATTTTTATGGCTGGGCCGATGGTGATTTTGCGTTCCGGATGACCATTTCAGGTTATCCTTGCGTTCAGGTGGCGGGTGCCAAAGTTTTTCATGCAAAAGAAAAGGCCGGATTGTCCTGGGTGAAATTGCAGGTGCGGAATCGATGGTGGTTCATGTTGAAAATTTATCATTGGAGAACGCTTTTTGTCCTGTTTCCTGCAATTCTTATTTACCAGTTGGCTATATTTGGACTTCTCACACTTAAGGGAAAAATGTCAGATTTTTTAATTGGCTCACTGAACGTTTGGAAAACACTGCCTTTGGTCTTAAAGAAACGTAAATCGGTTCAGAGGTTAAAAAAGGTTTATGATAAAGATGTTTTGTCTGCCAAACCCATGGATATGATAGGAGCGGTCAAGCTGTCTTTGCCTGTTCGTTTGGCTAATACAATATTGAACGGATTTTTTATGGTATACTGGATCTTTGCCAGGCGTCTGATTAAATAAAACCACGGCATTTTTTAAAATGAGACTTTATTTAAAATTTACCTATCAGATTTCAAAGGACGAACCGTTTGGAAATGTGTACCGCCGTATTCAGGATTATTTTTTAGATGTTTATGAGTTGAAGAAACAATGGTTTAAGTTCGAGGATTCTTTTATGAGTAAACATCGGGGGACCAATGTTGTTATACAAAAATATCCGGAAATGCGGGAATTTTTGTATTTTTCCAAACGGGAGTGGGGAAATGAAATATTTGAAGAGCCTGTTTTGTCAAATCTGGATGATACATGGGTTTCGCCGAATCCCTATAAAAATTTAGGGGACTTGCGCGAAAAACAATTTCTTTCCATTCTTCAGAATATTCCCGGAATTTATCCCTTTATCCGTGCTTCGATTGCTTTTGATCTTCATATTGCCAGTCAGCTGGATGCATTGCCGGATAAAGAAAATCCGGTACATGCTCACTACAAGCGCGAATTCTTACAGAATACACCCTATAAAGATTCCACATTGGTTTTTATAGGTGAACTGAGCGAAAAAAATCGAAACAATCAGCTGGTTTTTTATTTACGATTGCCAAACAGTGTTTATCATGCGAATACCCTTCCTGAATTGCCGTCTTCGATATTGGGCAGTATCCATGGTATCGGTTCGGTCGAAACCACTGAGGCATTTTATATTCCGGATGAGATTGAATTCTCGCAATGGGGAAAAAAGAATAAAGAAGCCCGGCAATTGTTGGGAGAAGGCGGTCAAAATTTATATGATGAACTCGTCGGGCTGAAAAAACCGAACGAGTTGCCCGATCCATTTTTTTTATTGAAAAATGCAAAACAAAAGCCGAATCAAACGGACAAGAAAATACCTAAGGAATCGATTGTAAAATTTTATTTTGGATTAAAGGGATATCACTATCGTCCAAAACTGGACACACGAGAATCTATCACGCTTGGTAAATCTACAAAAAATAACAATTCCTTGCATGCTGTATTGATTTTTGGATCACACCCAAGTCAGTTAAGCTGTCTGTTCAAGATAAGAGGCTTGTTTTGGGAAGAACGGATTCGTGTTCCTATTCTGTCGGATTATTATCAGTACCCGATCGTCTCCAGGGATTCTTTTGAAAAGGCTGTTGAGAATATGGCGGCGGTTGTGGTTTATATTGAAAAAAACATTGTGCCGAAGATTGAAAATATTTGTGGAAGCAGTCCGGACTGGTTTAAGACGAGTGGCGAGATTTATAAGATGAAGAATTTGCCATCAACGGAAAATGAGGTATCGAATTCAGGCATCGAGAATCAAGTAACAAAAAACAAGAATCAAGAAACAAGAGACATGGAACAAGAGTAACTGGGCCGGATCATTGGGAAACGGTGAGGATAAAGAATTTCAGGAATGAAGAATTATTGAAAAGGATGTTGTTCGGTGAAAAAAGAAAAAACAGCGATTCAGCCAACAAGAGAGGAAGACTATTCGGAATGGTATCAGCAAGTGATTCGCGCCGCAGATTTGGCGGAAACGAGTCCGGTGCGGGGATGTATGGTGATCAAGCCCTGGGGATATGCACTCTGGGAGAATATACAGCGTTGCCTGGATAAACTGTTCAAGGAGACCGGGCATGTAAATGCTTATTTCCCTTTGTTTATTCCGCTTCGCTTGATGGAGAAAGAGGCTGAGCATGTGGAGGGATTTGCTAAGGAATGTGCAGTAGTGACCCATCATCGTCTCGAAGAAGACGGAAAAAACGGACTTAAACCGGCAGGCGAGCTTGAAGAACCACTGGTGGTGCGTCCAACCTCTGAAACCATTATTGGCGAAATGTATGCAAAGTGGGTACAGAGCTATCGGGATTTGCCGATTTTAATTAATCAGTGGGCCAATATTGTTCGATGGGAAATGCGAACCCGCCTTTTTTTACGAACGACTGAATTTTTATGGCAGGAGGGGCATACGGCCCATGAAACCCGAAATCAGGCATGGGATGAGACCATGAAAATGCTGGACGTGTACAAGACCTTTGCTGAAAAATACATGGCTGTTCCGGTGATTACAGGTGAGAAGACAGCCGGAGAACGTTTTCCCGGAGCGGATCATACATTCTGTATTGAAGCAATGATGCAGGACAGAAAAGCTCTGCAATCCGGCACGTCTCATTTTCTGGGACAAAATTTTGCCAAATCCGCACAGATTCAGTATCAGAGCAGGGAGGGCCAGCTTGAATATGTCTGGACCACCTCCTGGGGTGTTTCTACCCGTCTGATTGGTGCCATGATCATGGCTCACGGTGATGACAATGGTATGGTTATACCGCCCCGGCTGGCACCCAGCCATGTGGTTATTCTGCCGATTATCCGTAATGATTCGGACATGGAAACTGTGCTCCCCTATTGCGAATCATTGGCAGCGGATATTCGCAAGTTGAGATATTATGAACGTGATTTGGAAGTGGTGATTGACAAACGTGAGGTAAATGCCGGTGAAAAGAGCTGGCAATGGGTCAAAAAAGGCATTCCAATAACTGTTGAAATTGGTCCCCGTGACATTGAAGAGAACTCCGTGTATGTCGGACGAAGAGATCAGGGCCGCCGTGACAGATACAGTCAAAACCGGACGGAATTTATAAACAGTGTGATCTCTGTTCTGGATGACATTCAGAATGGGCTGTTTGAACGGGCCAAAGTTTATCGGGATGCCCATTTGCACCGTCTGACAACATGGGAAGAATTCAAGGTGTTTTATACTCCTAAGAATCAGGAAAAGCCGGAGATCCACGGGGGATTTGTTCGTGCTTACTGGTGCGAAGATGCTGACTGCGAGACCAGGGTAAATGATGAGCTTGGTGTGACCATTCGTTGCATCCCTTTTGACCAGGATCACAAATCCAAAGGAACATGTGTGATATGCGGCAAAGAGAGCAGGACAGAGGTGATTTTTGCAAAGGCGTATTGATCCGCCGTTTCATATAAAAAAGATACAGTTGATTATCACCCCTTTAAAATCCCCCTGTTGAGGGGGATTTATTCGGGAAAGGGAGTTTAGTTTGTTCGGTATTGTCGGGAAAGAAATAATCCATGCCTGTCAGTCGAAGTTCCATGATAATAAGTATCGGTTGCAGTATCAATCCAAATCAGCTGATTGTGTTTTTTATGAAGACACCCGGCATGCATCCAAAGCACCGGTTTCCGTTTTTTCGGCTGAGGATAAAGAACATGCGTTAATAATCCGCGGTGAAATGTATAATCTGGAAACATTGGGATGTAAAAAAACCTCCTGTCTGGCCGAGGCCCTGTGGTATCTTTATCTGAATCATGGGGAGGGATTGTTTAATCAATTGAATGGCGCATATGTCCTGGCTATTTGGGACGGTACTTTGAAGAAGCTTCAGATTGTTCGTGACAGGATCGGCATTCTGCAGTGTTTCTACGGAAAGAGTGATAAGGGGCTGCTATTTTCCGGGGATCCTGGTAGAATAAAGGAAGCAGCTGTTTCATCATACTCGCTTTTTGCTCCGGCGTTGGTACAGTATTTACTCTATTGTTATAATCCTGGTGTTCACTCCCTGTACGCAAACGTAAACCGATTGCCACCGGCGCATATTTTACACTGGGAATCAGGCAGGGTGCGTACAGAAAAATATTGGAGTATCAGGTTTGATCCGGATGATTTAAAACCTGTTGATGCCTGGGGACATGATGTACGTGAAGCTCTGGATGAAGCTGTCCGTATCCGGCGGGAATCAAGGAAAACGGGAGCCTTTTTAAGCGGCGGTCTGGACTCTTCCAGTATTGTGTCGCTTTTGAATCGGCAAGGCGAGACAGTATTATCCACATTTTCTTTCCGCTGTCGCGGTGAATCGTTTGATGAATCTCATTATGCTAAAATCGTTGCGGATGCCGTGCATGCAAATCATCAGGTCATTGAGTATTCCGCTGAAGATATTTTAGAAACCGGTTCTATGGTCGCTTTAATGGATGAACCCTTTTGTGATGTGGGGATTAATGTGGCCACATATCTGTTATCCAAAACAGCAGGAGGAGAGGCAGAACTTCTTTTTACGGGAGACGGTGGTGATGAATTGTTTGCCGGACATCCGGTATACATGGCGGACAAGGTGGGTACATTATTTAGATGGATTCCGCCGATGATTCGAAATCCGCTTTTTACATTGGGCCGCAGCCTGCCAGATTCAGAGCAGAAAAAAGATTGGAAAGTCAAGCTGAAACGTTTTTCCGAAAGTTATGCTTTTCCACAGGCTCTGGGAACTCAGCGTTGGCGTATTTATTATCGATGGGAAGATCTTGCAGATTTGCTTCACCCCGATATTTTACAAGATATTTTAAAGGATGATATTTTCGATCCGATGATCCGGTTTAATCAAGAAGCGAATGGACCGGATGCATTGAGCAGGTCTTTATATGCAGACTATCAGACCGTGGTGCAGTTTTATCTGCGCCGTATGGAAATGGCCCGGTATTTTGGCCTGTCTCCCCGCCTCCCAATGCTGGATCCGGAAATCGTTGAACTTTGTGCCCGTATCCCTTCCAGATATAAAATTCGCGGTTGGAATGATACCAAATATATTGAAAAAGTGGCTGCAGATCCCCTGCTTCCTCGTGAAATCGTACACCGAAAGGACAAGCTGGGTCACAGCATTCCTCTTAAGAACTGGATTCGCGATCATGAACGTGCCAGATCATTTGTAAATGATCTGATATCTGCACCCACGTTGAAAAAACGGGGTTTGTTCAACCCTGAATTTGTCCAAAAAATGTGGGATGAGCATCAGGCCAGAATTCGAAATCACAGCCACCGGTTGTGGGCACTGGCTGTGCTTGAATTATGGATGAGGACAAAGGGGATGACTCGATAATCCCTTCTGTGCAATCAATCCGGGATATCATGTGAGGCTTGTCATCATTTGGTGACAGGCTTGATATGCAGTAAAGACAATAATACAGAGAGGGACAATGATGCTTAGGCCATTTGATCCGGGTTCAGGGAAAATGGCTTTGATGCATGTCTTTCAGGTCGCTTTTTAATCAATATGGGAGTGAATATCAATGACAATCAGTGAAATTTGTATTTTAATTGGTGGCGTTCTTACATTGTTGATGGGATTTTTTCATACACGTTTTTATAAATTGTTTTTATGGGAACGCGACTTTACCAAAATAACCGGACAGAATCGCAGAATTCTGTATACCATTCATATTGCTTTGCTTTTGCTGTTTTTTGGATTGGGTGCGGTATCTCTATGGTACTATCAGGTTCTGGCCCGGGCGCAGCATCTCGCCCAGGGTCTCTTATTTATGCTGGTAATATTTTGGTTTTGGCGTGCCCTGTGGCAAATAATTTATTTTAAGCCTTCGAGAAACCGAAGGCTTGAAAAATATTTTTGGATGCATTATATCCTGATGGTTTGTTTTTTATCTTTATGTGTACTATATTTAATTCCGATAGTATTGGCCTGATTATGCTTATGTTGGGGATCGAAAACAAGAAAGGGTAACAGTGACAGATAAACAATGGAACGAATTGCTTCGTGTGATTGCAGGTGATATACTGGATCCTTTACCCGTGGGTTTTATTATTGACAGCCCGTGGCTGCCCAATTGGGCAGGGATAAAGATACTGGATTACTTTACCAGTGATTCCCTTTGGCTTGAAGCCAATTTTAAAGCGCTCAACGAATTCCCGGAAGTGATGTTTTTACCGGGATTCTGGTCCGAATATGGTATGTGCACCGAGCCATCCGCGTTTGGGGCGCGATCGAACTTTCCGGCCGATGAATTTCCCCACGCGTATAAAGTTCTCCATTCAACTTCAGAAATTGATGATATGCATGTGCCAAACCCCAAAACCGACGGATTACTGCCCTTTATGCTGAATCGTTTGAAACTTGCTCAACAAAAAATCGAAGACCAGGGCCATAAAATTCGTTTTGCTGTGGCAAGAGGGCCATTGAATATTGCCAGCTATTTGATGGGATCCACAGAATTTTTAACGGCCATGATGATGGAACCGGATAAAATACAGTCTCTGATTGATAAAATCACATTTTTTCTCAAGGACTGGCTGCATCTTCAGATGGAAACGTTTCCCACGATTGACGGTATATTGTTGCTGGATGATATCATTGGGTTTGTAGGCGAAGACGCATTTAAGACGTTTGGTTTGCCCTATTTCAAAGAATTGTTCAGTGTCGACGTATCTGTGAAATTTTTACATAATGATGCGGCCTGTGAAGTGTCTGCCCCTTATTTGCCGGAGATGGGTGTGAATTTGTTCAATATGGGCTTTGAGGTCAGTCTGAATGACTTGAAAAACGCAACAAGGAACAAAGTGGCAATGATGGGTAATATACCGCCCCGGGACGTTCTTGCCGCAGGCAATCCTGAGGAAGTCAGAAAATCCACTCGGGATTTAGTCTCAGGTCTGGATAATCAATCCATGGTGCTGCTTTCATGTGGAGGAGGGATGCCGCCGGGCGTTACCACGGAAAATATTCGTGCATTTATTGAGACCGTACAGAAACAATAATTTTTTTTAATATTCCATAATGAACAAAAGCAATTTAAAGTGAATTGTGATGGTTAAGAACGGATTCATTTTAATGATGAAATCCGTATGTTGATAAAAAGACAAAATAAAAGGAGGGATCATGAAGATCAAATTTTGGATACTGATGTCAACCATATTCGCTTTTCTGTTGATTGCATTTTTTCAGTGCCGGAAACCGGATTCATCCGTTAAGCCCTTTGGCCAGGTAAATGGACAGGAAGTTTATCTTTATACTCTGGAGAATGAGAATGGTGTCAGGCTGGAAATTACCAATTATGGAGGTACCATCGTAAGGTGGCTGGTGCCGGACCGGGAGGGCAACCTGGGAGATATCACACTTGGATTTAACACCATCGAGGATTATGTGGATAAATCCCCGTATTTTGGTTGCCTGATTGGCCGGTATGGAAACCGGATTGCCCATGGAAAATTTGTTTTAAATGAAAAAACCTATACGTTGGCTGCCAACAACGAACCTGGAGGCATTCCATGTCACCTGCATGGAGGCATCAAGGGTTTTGATAAGCGGATATGGGACGCCAAATTCATTGACGGTGAAGCAGGCAAAGGATTAAAGCTCCATTATGTGAGCAAAGACGGAGAGGAAGGATATCCCGGAAATTTGGATGTGACAGTGACGTATCAGTTGACCAATGAGAACAAGCTGATCATCGATTACAATGCGACGACCGATCAGCCCACGCCGGTGAACCTGACCAATCATGCATATTTCAATCTTAAAGGCGAAGGAAACGGGAATATTCTGGATCATGAGCTTACAATTTTTGCCGACTATATGACACCGGTTGATGAAGGGCTCATCCCGACCGGAGAAATATTACCCGTAGCAGGAACCCCCTTGGATTTTACCGAACCGCATGAAATTGGCGAGCGTATCAATATGGATCATGAGCAGTTGAAATTTGGGCTGGGTTATGATCATAACTGGGTGCTGAATAATCAAGCCGGTGAACTCATCATGGCTGCGACTGTTATTGATTCTACAACCGGAAGGTTCATGGAAGTGTTTACCACTGAACCCGGCATTCAGTTTTACAGTGGCAATTTTTTGGACGGGAATTTGATCGGGAAGAGCGGTAAATCGTATCCAATACGCAGCGGATTCTGCCTGGAAACCCAGCACTATCCGGATTCACCCAATCATCCGCATTTCCCGAGCACAATTTTAAATCCGGGAGAGGTTTATCAGACACGAACAGTTTATCAATTTTCAGTAAAATAAACGCTTGTTAATTATTGTTATTCACATGTTATGGATTTGATTTAACAACCATTATATGCTTGCGGTTCACTTGAGTTTTATTATATTATTTCTGGCATTTCCAGGCTGAAGTTTTTGGATCAACAGATATCGGGTACTTTCATTCTCTTTAATATAGACACCAAAGCTTGGAATATTTCATTCTTAAGGATGTTATCTGGCTCAGAAAATAAAAAACAGTCGAAGGCGAACAGCTTGATTATTCAATTTGCCTTATTAGTAAAACTTAAAGAAATAATATCAATGTGAGAAAAGGCTGTTATCACCCCGCCATGCTAAGCGGGGTTTATTTTAACAATTCATTTTGAAGTGGCGGTAGAAAAATAATCCTTGATATGAGCAATTTTAATTTTTGATGACAGGAGTTTGAATGCGATTTTGCTTATCACGGGCGGGAATAATTTTATTGATATGTTTTTTACAGTGTTCGAATATGGCAAAATCACACAGTGATTGCGGCCATGATTTGTGGCTGAAGTATCAGAAAATTGAGAATAAAGATCTTCTCGAACAATATTCCTCTATGATTTCAGTTGTTTGTGTTTCCGGCAGTTCGGCAACCTGCCAGATTATCCGGGATGAAATGTATGCATGGCTTTCGTGTATGTACGGAGAAGATATTCTCGTGAATACTTCATTGTCCGAATCTTCAGATTTAATCATAGCCACACCGAAGCAGTTACCGGGCATTGAAAAACAGATCGGAAAATCACAATTGGCATATATTGGAGACGAAGGATTTATCATTCAATCCATGAAATTTATTGACAATCCGGTTATTCTGATTACAGCCAGTCAAGATCAAGGTCTGTTATACGGTGCTTTTCATTTTCTCCGCATGCTGCAAACCGGTCGGGATCTGTATGATATTCATATAATGTCCCGTCCAAAAATTCAGTACCGGCTTCTCAATCACTGGGATAATGTGGACGGCTCCGTAGAGCGGGGATATGCAGGAAAATCCCTGTGGAAATGGGACGAACTTCCGGACCGAATCGATCTTCGGTACAAAGACTATGCGCGGGCCAATGCTTCCATCGGCATTAATGGCGTTGTTTTAAATAATGTGAATGCCAATCCGACCTTTTTAACATTGGAATACCTTAATAAGGCGGCGAAACTGGCTGATGTATTCAGGCCCTATGGAATCCGGGTATTTCTTTCTGTGAATTTTTCTTCTCCGATCTCCGCAAAATTTCATATTGAAGGGAACCGACGCGCAGGTATTGGAGATCTGCCGGATTCCGATCCCCTGAATCCTGATGTACGAATGTGGTGGAAAGAAAAGGCTGCAGAAATTTACCGGCTCATTCCGGATTTTGGCGGATTTTTAGTGAAAGCCAATTCGGAAAGCATGCCTGGTCCGCAGGAGTATGGACGCACGCATGCGGATGGCGCCAATATGCTGGCAGAAGCATTGGCACCTTTCGGCGGTGTGGTCATGTGGCGGTCTTTTGTTTATAACGCCAATGTGGACCCGGATCGAGCAAAACGTGCCTATATGGAATTTGTCCCACTGGATGGTCAATTCAAATCCAATGTTTTTGTTCAATCGAAGAATGGACCCGTTGACTTTCAGCCCAGAGAGCCTGTTCATCCTCTATTTGGGGCCATGCCACAAACTCCCTTAATGCTGGAATTACAAATTACACAGGAATATCTGGGTCATTCAACACATCTGGTCTATCTCGCACCCATGTGGAAAGAGTATCTGCAATTCGATACACATGCAAAGGGTGAGGGATCGACTTTGTCGTCTGTGATTGATGGCTCTTTGCATGACTATAAGATGACCGGTATTGCCGGTGTGTCCAATATCGGTGATGATACCAACTGGACCGGGCATTTTTTCGCTCAGGCCAATTGGTACGCATTTGGACGTCTGGCCTGGGATCATGAACTGACCGCTGAACAAATTGCCGACGAATGGATTCGAATGTCATTGACTCAGGACGATTCTGTCGCCAATATCATTCAATCGATGATGATGGGAAGCCGGGAAGCCTGTGTCAACTATATGACGCCATTGGGACTTCATCATATCATGCAGGCGGGTTTTCATTACGGTCCTCAGCCCAGTTTCGCTCATGCCTCACGTTTGGACTGGACCTCGGTCTATTATCACAAGGCAGGTACAAACGGAATCGGTTTCGACAGGTCATCAACAGGAAGCAATGCGGTGAGCCAGTATTTTTCGCCCTGGAAGGAACGATTCAATTCCCCTGACACTTGTCCGGAAATATATCTGCTCTGGTTTCATCATTTGCCATGGACATATTCGATGAAGTCTGGCCGGACATTATGGGAGGAATTTTGTCTTCATTATTATGCCGGAACTGATTATGTGGATCATATGGTCGAAACCTGGAAGTCGCTGCAGGGGCAGGTCGATGACTGTATTTATCAGGAAGTTTCAGAGAAACTAATCAAACATCAGCAGGACGCGTATGTTTGGCGGGATACCTGCTTGAAGTATTTTCAGAAGTTCAGCCAAAGAGAAATTGTACAAGAATGACAGGTGAACAGTCAAACTAAGTCAAGGGTGGTGCAAAATGGAGAAACTTAAACAAGGATCAATATTTGGTTATGCGCTTGGCGACCTGGGCATAAATTTTAATTTTCAGGCGATCGCTTTCTTTCTCGCCTTTTTCTACACAGACATATTCAAGATTTCGCCAGGCCATGTGGCCGGATTATATTTAGTCGCCAGAATGTGGGACGCAATCAATGATCCTCTGATGGGTTACATTGCGGACCATACCAAGTCCCGCTGGGGACAATTCAGGCCGTATATTCTGTTTGGTGCAGTCCCGTTGAATCTAATTCTGCTTGCCTGTTTTTTTACTCCGGAAATCTCTGAGACAGGACGGGTGGTTTATGCTTACGTGACCTATATTCTGCATGGAATGGCATTCACCATGCTTGGATTGCCTTACTCCTCCTTAAGTGCGGTCATGACCCAGAATCAGCAGGAAAGGGCCGTTATCGCGACCTATCGAATGTTTTTCGCATGTGTGATCGCTCAGGGAGTGGTGACTCTGGGCGTACCGGCGATGGTTGATCAGTTTATTACAAAATATGAGAAGGCAGAACCCTTCGAAAGTCATTATGAGGAAGTTGCACAAAATGCATCATATGACCGCATGATGGAAGAACTGGCAATCCGTAAACAGTTGATTAAAGAAAAGAAATCTTCTGATGATGTGATGAAACAGGTGGAAAAACAGATTCCGGCCATTGTGCAAAACGAAGCTTATGTTGATGTGCTGGAAAAACTGGATAAATTAGAAAGTGAAAGTGCGCAGAATGAGGCAGTCGCTCCCGTTGGCGAGTCCATGGATTCGCATCAGGACCTTGAAAATACAGATCATTACACACTTATTATTAAACAGCATATTGAAAAATATATCAGTTATATACTTGTTGTCAAACAGAAATCCTATTTCAAATCGGTGGTTATGCTGGCAATCGGCTCGGTTTTTTTGCTTCTTGTTGCTTTTAAAGTATCAAAGGAACGGGTAAAAGTCAAATCAGAAAGATACAAGCTCAAAGATATATTTTCCATTGCATTTAAAAATGACGCTCTCATGGCGCTCTCTCTGGCCATGCTGCTGAATACAGGCGTCTGGGTCACAGGAAATGCTGTCGCGCTTTATTATTTTAAATATATTTTAAACGACCAAAAACTGAGCATTTACTTTTTCGCGGTCAGCGTGGCAGCAAATCTGATCGGGGCACTTATTGCGCCAACTTTGACAAAGAAGTTTGGAAAGCGCACAATATTCATTTCAGGCAGTGCGGTTGTAACGACCTTTGGTATTGTTCGATATTTTACACCCCCAAGCCAAGTGGAAATGATTTTGATAGTTTCCGGAATATTCGCTGTTGGACAGATGCTCTGTTCAGTTTGTCAATGGGCCATGCTCCCGGACACCGTGGAATACGGCCATTGGAAGTCAGGAAAACGGTCTGAAGGGATCCCGTTCGCTGTTTTTTCATTTATGCAGAAAGCGGGTATGGCCCTGGCCGGTGCGGTTCCCGGGCTGATTTTACAATTAACGCACTATGTACCTGATACTGCGATTGATCCGGGGACTCCGGCCCACTCCGGCATTTTGTGGCTGTTCAACCTTGTTCCGGCAATTTATTCATTGCTCTGTATAGTTGCACTCAATTTTTATAATATTAATCCGGCGCTCTATAATAATATTATGAAAGAACTGAAAGAAAAATAATAAACGGTCACAATCGTCTTCAATACAATTGCAGTATGAACAGAATTTATATGTATTGTATTTAAAGTATTATAAAAGGAAGAGATCATTAAGAATCAGATGTGGATGAATAAAACCAGATATTTCCTGATCGTGTGTTTCCTGATCGGTTTCACCCCTGTTTCTTATGGTCAAACAGTTATGTTAAAGGAATTGGTTAAAAATGTTTTTTATCTTGGAACTGCCCTCAATGACAGACAGGTTGACGGACATGAACCCGAGACGCTTCAGATTTTAAAAAATCATTTTAATTCCATAACAGCCGAAAATGAGATGAAATGGTCGACAATCGGCAAACATCCGGGTAAATATAATTTTAAAGATGCAGATGATCTTGTTGTGCTGGGTGAAGCGAATGATATGTTTATTGTGGGGCACACCTTGGTCTGGCATAATCAGACGCCTGACTGGGTATTTCAAGATTCGTCGGGGAACTTAACGGATCGTGAAACGCTTCTTCAGCGGATGCGGGATTATATTCACACGGTTGTGGGTCGTTATAAAGGAAGAGTTCACGGCTGGGATGTTGTGAATGAAGCAGTGAAAGATGACGGCCGGATGAGAACAAGCAAGTGGTTTAACATTATCGGTGCGGATTATGTTGAAAAGGCCTTTGAATACGCCCATGAAGCGGATCCCGGGGCAAAATTATACTATAACGATTACTCGCTTTATTTTCCAGCTAAAAGAAACGGTGTGGTACGATTGATCCGGAATCTGCAGTCCAAAGGAATTCGGGTGGATGGCATTGGCTTGCAAGGACATTGGGGTCTTGATTATCCTGAAAAGTTGGAAGAGCTTGAGGCAAGTATCCTGGCGTTTTCAGAACTCGGTGTGGAGGTTATGATTACCGAGCTGGATATCAACGTACTTCCACTGCCGGATAAACAGAGAGGCGCTGAAATTACTCTGAAATATGCGATGCAGGAAGGACTCGACCCTTATCGGGACGTTTTTCCCGATTCAATGCAGCAGAAGCTGGCAGACCGTTACGCTGAATTCTTTAAATTATTTTTAAAACACCAGGATAAAATCAGCAGAGTCACCATCTGGGGAATTCATGACGGGCAATCCTGGCTGAATTACTGGCCGATCAGGGGAAGAACGAATCATCCCCTGTTGTTCGACCGCAAATACCAGCCAAAACCGGCTTTTTACGCTGTCGCGGAAGTGATTCAAAATCCGTTGTTTAAAAATCAGACTCAATAGAGAGTGTTTTTTAAAGAGGGTCTTCATTGTTCAAGTATCAGAATATGCATTATTATTCAATAAATCCAATTCATAAGGAGTTTGTAATATGGCGTTAGAAAAAGATCTTGAAATTGTTGCCGCGGGTCACACTTGTCTTGATTTAATCCCAGCTTTTACGATTGATGGTGATGTCGAGGAAATGACGGATGTTCTCGTACCGGGTAAAATGATCAATATGGGAAAATGTGTTGTCGTCGGAGGTGGTCCGGTGACCAATGCCGGTGTCTCTATCCGGCGGTTGGGTGTCAAAACCGAATTGATTGGTAAAATCGGAGATGACGATTTTGGTCAGCAGATTCTCCGATGGTACGAAGAGCATGAAGGTCATTTTGAAGGTTTGAAGGTAGTTGAAGGTGAATCCACTTCCTATACAATTGCGATTTGTATTCCCGGTATCGACCGTTTTTATCTGCATCATTGCGGTGCAAATGATACGTTTGGGTATAACGATGTGAGTTTTGATATTGTTGAACGTTCAAAACTGATGCTGTTTGGCTATCCGCCCTGGATGGAAACCCTGTATAAGAACGATGGCGCAGAGCTGACCAAAATTCTCAAAAAAACCAAAGAGCTCGGCACTACAACGGCACTTGATCTTTCCATTCCGGATGTCAGCGGGTATGGAGATAAGGTCGATTGGCTGACTATTATGAAGAACTGGATTCCTCTCACAGATATTATGGTTCCCAGCGCCGAAGAGATTTTTTATTTTCTATATAAGGATAAATTTCTTGAAAGAAAAGAGGGTCTCGGATCCAAGGACACTGTGCTTGATCATATGACAGTTGAAGAAATATCAACTCTTGCAAAAGATATGATCGATATGGGAACGGCGATTGCCATGGTGAAATGCGGTCATCTGGGACTGTATGTCCGAACTGCGGGTCCGGAGCGACTGAAACAATTAGGTGCAGCCGGATGCGAGGATCTGGAAAACTGGGCGAATCGTGAACTGTGGTTTCCTGTGTATGAAGAAGAAAAATTTGTCGGCGCCCTGGGTTCCGGCGACTCTGCCATCGCAGGATTTCTGTCCGCATTTGTCAGGAACCATTCGATCGAATCCTGCCTGCGATACGCGAATGCGGCAGGCAGCATGAATGTGACGGTTCCGGACGGATTGACTTGGAACAAAGGATTTAAAGACCTGACCCGGCGTATTGAAGCCGGATGGAAAACCAAAGAATTCAAGATTGACGCACCGGGCTGGAAACTTGAAAAACAGTTCTGGGTCGGTCCGGACAACAGTGGAAAATGGGAGTAAGATCAAGTTTTCTATAAAAGGAGGAAAAGAATGTCAAAAGCAAGAGAGACATTTATTAGTAAAATTTTAGCCAAGATGAGCCTTGAAGAAAAGGTTGGCCAGCTTTTAACATTTACATGGCGTGGTACGATGCTGACCCCGAGCGGTGTCGAGCAGATCACCCGGTTGCATTGCGGCGGTCTTTGTCTGGAGCCGTACGCCCTGGAAACCTGCAAGAACCTGTACTGGGGTAATTCTCAAATCGATCAAACATTCAAACCGCCGAAAGATTACTTTGACATAGCCCACACATATTTCTATGGTGGCGGCTTTGGCCTCAGCATCACACCAGGCGAATACACGGAAAGGCTGAACCAGCTGCAGAAAATTGCACTGAAAAGACCTTCAGGTATTCCTCTGCATATGACGATTGATATGGAAGGCGATTTCAAGAACGATTATATGTCCGGCGGTATCAGGCAGTTTCCCCCGCCTATGGGACTGGCCGCTGTAGGCGACCTTAAGCTGACCTACAAAGTCGCCAACACACTCGCCAAGATTTGCAGTAATATGGGGGTGACCCAGTTTTACCATCCGGTTTGCGATTGCAACACCAACCCGAAGAACCCGGAAATCGGTGTCAGATCGTTCAGCGATGATCCCGAGGTCTGTGCTGCTCACGTGGCAGCGACTGTGAAAGGGTATCAGGATGCTGGTATCGCCGCAACCGGTAAACATTATCCGGGCCGAGGCGCGTCGGGCACCGATGCCCACGACGTGCTCGAAATCCTCAACCTCAGTAAAAAGAGGATGCACGATGTGGATCTGGTTCCGTTCAAATCTGCTATCGATGCCGGATGTATGGCGATCATGACCGGTCATTCGGTTTATCCAAGCTACGACAATAAATATCCGACAACACTGTCCAAGATACTGTTGACGGATCTGCTCAAGGGCGAGCTGGGTTTTGACGGCGTGATCGTTTCAGATGCCATCGGCATGGCTGCTATTCTGAAAAAATGGCCCTTACCCAAGGCATGCGCCATGGCCATCGCGGCCGGCTGCGATACCATTCTGCTCAAGGCAGACGACGAATCCCGGTCCCAGTGCTTCTTTGGCCTCAAACGGGCCGTGGAAAACGGTGATTTGCCGGAAGAGCGTCTCAATGATGCCGTAACGCGTCTCTTACGCATGAAATACGACCAGGGCCTGTTTGAGACTGCGGGCAAGAAGGATGCCAAGAAAGCCGAGTCTTATAATCTGAGTAAGCCGGTGGTCGATCTCTGCTGGGATGTGTCCAAGAAAGCCCAGATCATTGTCCGCAATAATGATAAGACGCTACCGTTGAATAAAAACAAGAAGATCATGGTAGTCGAGCAGCGTATCCCGTACGAATTTGTGGGCAAGGATCCATACAATCATACCCACGTGTTCTGCGAAGAGATGTACAAATATGCCCAGGATCTGATCCTGGTGGATACCGGCTTTTCCGCGCTCAAGGAAGAGATTGACGAATGTCTCAAGCTCGCCAAACAAGCAGATGTGGTGGTTTTAACCAATTATTATGCCCGTATCGTCAAAACCGGGAACAACCAGTTGCTGGTGCGTAAACTCAAGGCTGCCGGAAAAAAGGTTGTGGTGGTGACCAACTATCCCTATGTCGAGGGTACAACCAAGGAAGCCGACGCGGTGGTTTGTAACTTCAGCGGCACGCCTGATTCTATCCGGATTTCGGCCGGTGTGCTCTTCGGCAAGATCAAACCTTCGACCTTGACCAAAATACCGGTCAAGCTCAAAGGCGAAAAGGCCACTTCGACCAAGAAGCTCAAACCCCCGAAAAAGAATCCGTTTACAATGGGTAGATCGTAAGATGATGTTATAGAATGTCCATTGTCAATTCAGTGATTGAACTTTTAGCCTAATAAAGGCATGTTATACATTTGAATCGTTCACACAAACACGAGGCCGAACGCCTCGTGTTTGTGTGTAAAAATATAAATTTCAAGTCACATTGAAATACACCAGGAGGATGTATCGTATGCAAGGTATTCAAATTAAAGATATCTATACCATCAAAGGGAAACAGATATCCAATATTTATAAAGAAAATAAAATGACAGTCCATTTTCAGGGCATGTCAAAAACGCTTCAATTTCCGCATACCATCGCCCTGCAGGGGGCACCGACCTGTTCAGTCGGAATCTCTCCGGAAGGTCTTTATAATCGACTCAACAATGCCGGCAGGCTCATTCTCTTATATGACAATGCCATTCAGTTAGGTTCTGCCCCCTTTATTAAAGTGGGCGAGGATGCAGTCATGCTGACAACCCGTGATCCGAAAGAGGTGGAAGGTCCGCAAGATGTGCCGGCGTTAAAGAATTATTATCATACCCCTATTTCAGAGAATAAAGTGTCCATTTCAATTGCCACGCCTCTGGCTGAAATGAGTTTTAAAACGGGCAAGGTAACAGTTACTCGACGTATAATTTCTCCTTTTCTGTCAAAAGAAGATGCTTTGATACCCATGGGTGTGGAAGAATTCGAAATTGAGAACACATCCAATAAAACTCAGGATGTGACACTGGTGATTCCCAGACCTTCACTGGTCAATTTACAGGAAAAGGAACTCAAACCCACGGATCAGGATACGGTGTATGTTTGCTCAACACCGGTCAAAGATCATGTGCATGAATCCTTTGAATCGGAGGGTATTCAGGGCGTGGTCATGGCCAGCAAGGAATGTCAGGACAGAATGGTTATTGCAGTGCCTGATATGAAAGGCGTGGATGTGGATACACAACCCTATTTCTGTTTGAATCTTCTGAAACAGGATTTACTGCTCAACGAAGACGGCAGTTTCTATGAGAAGCGGGACGCCATCCTGAATCAGGATTATGGCGCAGCCATCAGCCTTCATTTTAAATTGAAAGCAAACGCGGTCATTAAAATTCCCGTAGCCATTGTCTTCGATTTTCCTGTACAGCGATTCATTGATGGTAAGACATTTGACCGAAAATATGTCAAATACTTTGAAAACAAGAAAACACGTGCCTTGGATATGACCAAAATAGCCCTGGCCAATTATTCAAAATGGCTGGAACGCACGCTCACCGTACAAAACCGGATCTTCGATCTTGTTCAGAATACACCTTCCTATAAAAATGACAAGACAGGCGCGCTGCGGGTCACAAGGCTCATACTCAATGAGTTCAGTTTTCCATTGTCCAATGCATGCGTATGGGTGGAAGATAAGAATGGCAGAGAGAGGGCACGCTTCCTCGAGTGTTTTGATTATGCTTATATCGATCCGTCTGATGTGGACTGGTATTCCATGGTTCTGCTCATTCTGTTTCCGGATATCGAAATGGAACTGACACAGAGTTTCATTGATTCAATTCTGCAAGAAAACGATTCGTTGCGGTATTATCATTTTCATGCCTCTTTTACAGAAGCCAGACAACACCTGAAAGCCTATCCGGAAGAATATGAAAATGTATCCATGGTTCAGATTCAAGATGTCCAGAAGGTGAAAGGTGCTGTCTCTCATGATGTGGGTGCTCTGCCAAAGGGACATCCTTTACGTAACAGCAGCGATTATGCCTGGTATAATGATAATTACTGGGTCGATCTTTTCCCCAAACTCGCAACCCGTGTTCTGCGAAATGTTAAATTTACCGGGGATACCGATTTCCTGAAAAAGAATTGGAAGACCTTAAAATATGGATTTGAACATTTAGAAACCCATGATATCGACGGTGACGGCATCCCCGAAGGGAATCCGAATGAGGTAAAGAATACCTTCGACAATCTGACCCTGTTTGGCGTCGATGCCTATGATGTCACCATTTTCATGGCAGGCACACAGGCCATGATCAAAATGGCTGAAATCATGAAGGACAAAGAAGCCAAAAAACAATATGAAGAGCACTTTGAAAAAGTGTCAGTCATATTCGAGGAACTATGGCGAGATGAAAAAAACAGCAAGGGTCAGAGGTTGCAGTATTATGTCACCTGTTATGATTCCGAAACCGGAGAAATGAATACAGATACCTGGGTCAATCAGCTGGATGCGATCTGGGCTTTGATTGCTATGGGTGAAGAACCGTTTATTTCCGATGATCATGCCAGGAAAATTCTCAAGACACTTTACAGTAATAACCGCACGTTCATGGGCTGGGCCATGTGCCGCACCGAGGACGGCGGAGAGGTCGAATCTGAGCAGGGACAGGATGTCTATACCACGTCCAATTATGTGTTTGCGCAGTTGCTCGATTATTATGGTCTGACCAAGGAGAGCAAGGAGGTATACAAGGCCATGGATCGGGTGATTTTTGAATATGCGAATTCTTTGATCTCACCGGACAATCTCAGGGCCGAGCTGGAACAGGAAGAGGGCGAATCTGCTCCGGGACCGCATTATATCGTGGCCGCTTATCCCAGACCCGGAGCTGTGATGACACAAATTGTCATGCAGTATGTTAAAGAGGTACAGGAACGCACAGGATCGAAGAAAGTCGATGCCAAGGTGCTTCAAGCGTTTATGAAAGATTTGATGAAGTAGGAGTCAAGAACCAAGAAATAAGAAATAAGAATAAAGAGGGATATTAAGGTATAGGGTATAGGGTAAAAGGCCCCAAGCCCCTACCCCTGAATCGATTTATGGTAAACTGGTAATATGGTAATTGGGTAATATGAAAATCAGATAGATGATATCTTGTAGGGTGGGGCTTGCCCCACCTTTTCTTGATGAGGCAGTTGAAAAATGGATGATAGAATAATAAGGGTTTTGGATCATTGAGTCGAAGTAATTTCAACAAATCAATGATATATGACTTGACTTCAGCTGGTTCACATTAATATTGATTTTGTTGTTATATGTGTCTATTAATAATCAAGCTCTGATACTTTTGAAACTTGTTTGAATTCAATATCGTCAAATTCCTTGAAATGAGCTTTACCGCATTCAATTTTTTGATTTTCTGATTCTCTTAATTCCTGTCTTTCCGACTTGGTTTCCGCGACAAAATAGACCGTATTCTCATTCTTTTTTATCAACGCCCAGTCCGGATTATAAGGGCCGATAGGAGTCTTGATTTTAAACCAGAAGGGGAGTTTGAAATAGAACTTGATATCTTCTCGATTTTCACACTCCCGTGCAAAATCATATTCAACTCCGGAATCCAAAGGCATGAATTGATCATAGATGGTTTTCTTTTTGTCTTCAACTCGAAATGTTAGTTCATTAAGATGAATATCAAACTCCTCAAACAATCTCATCTCATATTCTTTTTTCCCAATTTTCTCATATTTAATGCCGTCGATTAAAAATTGATTTAAAACGGAAGAAAGAATGGAAACCGCATTATCCAGGAAGTGCTGCGGGTTAATTAATACGTTTGTCAGCCGACCCGATTTTTTTAATATTTCAAAGACGGTTTTTCGGGTAAGACCAGTTTTTTCTTGAATGTAGCCAAGTATATCCGGGATTGGAAATTTGCCTTCCCAAACCGCTACATAAGAAGCTCGGATATCATGAACCACACCACTTTTTTCGATGTCCAGAGACGCTTTTGTAGTTTTGATGACTGCTTTCTTAATTTCCGGCATTTGGGAAACAGCTTTTGAAGCCCGGCTGATCAAATCTTTTATATTATAATTGACCTGGTAGGTGGTTTGATATTTAATCTTATCCCAAATTGATCTAAATGTTTCGTCCAGTTCAAAACCTTTGCGGTATTTAACGGTCACTCGTTCGCGTTTATTTTTTATACGACCTGTGAATGTGACACCACAATCTTCTTCAATCTCTGTTTGCAGTTGCCGTGCAAAGTCTTCATAGCTTTCGTTGGCAATCACAGTGAGATGATTAATGCTTTTATCAAAAACACGGTTGCCGTTACTGTTGACAGATAAACGAAGCCCTCGTCCGATTTCCTGGCGCTTTTTCAATTCGGATTGGGTTTCATTAAGCGTGCAGATCTGGAACACATTGGGATTATCCCAACCTTCACGCAGGGCGGAGTGACTGAAAATAAAACGAAGCGGTTCATTAGGGTCGAGTAGCTGCTCTTTGTTTTTCATGATCAATTTATAAGTGTCGTCGTCAGCCTGAGTATTTCCTTTTGTGTCTTTCCAATATCCCTTGCGATCCTGAGAAAAATAACCATTGTGTACGTCTGTCACCGAAAAGGGAATAAGACCGTTATAGGCGGATTTGTTCGAAAACGATTTATATGCTTCTTCAAACCATTGGGCTAACTTACCCTGCACAGATCGGCCCTGTTCATCGTAAGAACGATAGTTCGCGACCCGGTCGATAAAGAACAGCGAGAGCACTTTAATACCCTTTTCTTTATATTTTTTTTCTTTAATGAAATGTTCCTGAATGGTTTTTTGAATCTGAACTTTCATCACCTCGTCCGTCAATCCACCCAGGGGACTACCAATATACACATCCTCGCCATTGGACAATGAAATAAATTTCGATTCCACATCAATACCGTTGATGATGTATCCATCCCGATAAATATCCCGTTGATTGGATTTTGAATACAAATCATCCCCGACACGAACAGTCACACTTTTCCTTTGTACACAATCTCTGGTGTTGACATCGATTTTTATTTTCGCGGATGTAAAGGTTTTCGCAGCCGTCACTCTTTCTAGACAGACGTAAGCTTCATTAAAATCATTTTCAGTGACAATAGAGTCCACTTCAATTTGCTTGACCAAACCCAAATCATAGGCTTTCACGGGATCGAGACTGAATATCATATTATAACGGTTGATATGGGTGGCCGAATAACGCAGTGTGCAGAGATAGTTCAGATTTTCAATGGCATTGCGTCTGATGTCGGTTTCCATATTCTGGGGTTCGTCCACAATGACAATGGGTCGGGTGCATTGAATGAATTCGATGGGTTTCTGGCCGGTCAATTTATCGTTGGGACGATTAATAATGTTTTCATCTTTTGCAAAAGAATCGATATTGATGACCATAATTTGAATGGTATTACTAATAGCGAAATTTCGAAGACTGGAGACACGCTTAGAATCGTACACCTCGAAATGCAAGGGCACTTTATTGTAGAGCGTTTGGAAATGATCGTAAGTAATTTCCAGGTTCTTCAAGACACCTTCCCGTATGGGAATACTGGGTACAACAATGACGAATTTCTTGAAGCCGTACAGCTTGTTCAATTCGTAGATCGTCCGAAGATACACATAGGTCTTGCCTGTGCCTGTTTCCATTTCAACGGAAAAGTGCATACCGTCCAGTGCTTTGGAAATCGGCAATTCGTTTTGTTTTTGTATGGATTGTACGTTTTTCAGGATTTGATCGGTTGAGAGAGATAAATGGTTGGCAACACCCTGGATGGAAGAAAAAATATCCTGAGTCTGAAAGGATATTTCAAAGTCGCTTTTGCTGAGGGGCTGACCTTCGAAAATGGACGTTACCGACTGAATCGCTTCGAGTTGGTAGGATTGATTGGGATCGAAATGGAGTTTCATGTCAGGCAAGTCTCCTTAAGCGATTTCCAGACATTTCGTTTGATGGCAATTGGGATATCATTTGCATTCTCCCGGTCATACTCCCATTTTTCAACATTAAACTGGATATACGTTCTGATTTGATTTAAAGCAGATTCGTTTCTGATGACGTGGTCATGAAACCGGGGTTGCCAGGAGAAATTGAGATTGATTTTTCGGGCAGATTTCGTTACACCAATTTTGTATCCGCGAATAATGGATGCCAAATTTTTTGATTGTGGTCCAAACCTATTTCCGTTTGATTGTAGAGACGCATGATTATGCGTCTCTACATCCGGTTTATCAATTATGATAATCCCATGTACATGATTGGGCATGACGATAAATTCATCCAATGTTACAAATGGAAAATGATGCGTTATTTCCGTCCAGCATTTTCGGGCGATTTTTCCAATGGGCGACAAGGCCATGTGAGGCGCATCTTTTGTAGAGACACAAGATTTTGTGCCTCTACAGTTTATCACCTTCCCAAACCAGTGAACTTTCTCTTTGGTGCAAATTGTCACAAAATAATAGCCATTTGAAGCATAATCCCAATAGGGCAATCGTGTTGATTTGATTCGATATTTTTGTCTGTATTTATCCATATGTCAATGTGTAGAGACGCAAGATTTTGCGTCTCTACCGCATCATGTTATATTGTTTTAAATTCCACGCCCGCGTCTTTCATCTGCAGGGCGGTGTTGGTTTTCAGGGGATCGTTGCCCTCGAACAGACGGTCCAGGGTGATGACCTTTTCGGGTTTTTCATTCAGGATGGTTTTCACCAGATCCGCGTCCATTCGCTCCAGGGCCAGGATGAGTTCTCCGTTCACCAGATAATACCCGTCTTTCTGTTGTATGTTCGCTGTCAGTTGCACACCCGATTTCAGCAGCAGTTCATACAGAATATCCTCGGTGGTCGCGTCTTTCTTCACCGGGTCTTTGAAACTGTCCAACTGTTTTTCAAGCGCATCTCCGTTCTCAATGCCGTCGCTGCGCCAGATCTTGAAGTTGGATTTGCGCAGCTTGAGCACCTTGAATCCCAGATCCTGCGTTCCGCCGTCCAGATCGAGCTTGCCCTCTTTTTCAGATTCGATCTGTTTGATCACCCGCCGGATGCGCTCCTTGCCGATGTCGGCGATGGTTTTATACCCGGCCTTAAACGCCTCCGATTTTTCATCACAGGCTTCGGGCATTTGGACCATGATGAAGTGGCGGTTGCCGTTACCTACCTGGTTCAAATCAAGGATGGCGTGGGCGGTGGTTCCAGATCCTGCAAAAAAGTCTAATACAATAAATTCTTCCCCGGTATTAAAACTTGTTAAATATTTCAATAAATTCGTTGGTTTTGGATAATCAAACTTGATTTCAATTATATCAAGCTCATTACTTGCTTTTTGTGTGCCACCCATATTCGTGAGAACAGAAATAACATGACTTTGGTCTTGAATTCTTTCTTTAATTACTTCAACTGCACCTGTTTTACTGAGTGTAAAAGTTGTATTTTGACCTTTTTGGTCAATAATTGGTTTGCAATTATTCTTAATAAATTTTAATATTAGGTCTTTTGAACTCCATCCACTGTTGATAACAGTTACTTTTTTTAGTTTGCCATTCTTAATAATAGCGTCATTTTTATATCTCGGCCAAGCATCATCCCTTTTTTTAATAACACCATTTTCAATATCCGATGGGAAACCGATTGGTAGAGTAATATCACTTTCCGGGTTCTTTGGTCCATTTTTAACAATAGTATTTCTAATAGTCTCCTTAAATAATTTACTATCAGGCTTTATGTTCGGATCAACAACAGGTGGGTGTGGGAATTTTGATATATCCTTACAGAATGTTAACACGTATTCATGACAGTTCTTCACTTTTGCCTGATTGTCAAAATTACCGTCTGTGCGCCATACAAATTGACTTAAGAAATTCTCCTCCCCAAACACTTCATTCATCAGCAGCCGCAGGTTGTGCACTTCATTGTCGTCAATGGAGATGAAGATCACTCCGTCATCTCTCAGCAGGTTTCGGGCCAGGAACAGGCGGGGGTACATCATGCTGAGCCAGTTAGAGTGGTAGTGGCCGCTGTCTTTGCTGTTTTTGCGGAACAGGCCCTCGCGGGTTAGATAGCCGGTTTCGTCCTTGTCGCCTACCCGGGTCAGGTAATCCTCTCTGCTTTCGGCAAACCGGTCCGGGTATATGAAGCTGTCATTGCCTGTGTTGTAAGGAGGGTCAATATAAATCATCTTCACCTTGCCGAAATAGGCTTTCTGCAAGACTTTGAGGACTTCGAGATTCTCGCCTTCGATGAAGAGATTCTGCGTTTCATCGAAGCGGACGGACTCATCTTTGTCTGGCACCAGCGTGGCAGTGGTTGGCGCCTGCAGCACCCGGAATGCGTCACTCTTGCCTGCCCAGTTGAGCACGTAGCGCTCGTCCCTGAACTCAACTGAGTCGCCCAGCGCCGCTTTCAGCTTTTCCCAGTCCACCTTGCCTTCGGTAAAAGCCTCCGGGATAATGGCTTTAAACTGATTAATTTTATCTTCTGTGATGTTCAGTGATTTGCCGGTCATTTTCACCCTGACCTGTTTTATGATGATCGAAATGTTGTTCCTGGCAGCTCTGTTAATTTACAGATAAATGGGCAAACAGGCAACGCTGTTTTTACGAATCTGGTTCCACTTGAACGCTTTCCTCCAGTTCACAGGCAATACTGCTGCTTTCAAGACGCATGATGCTCTCTTCAGAAAAGCCGAAGCTCAACAGATTGATGCTGCCGTACCAGGTAATTTGATGATCAATCACCGCAAATTTCTGGTGAATTTTGGATTTGAGAACCAGACGGATGCCACTTGATTCTATGTTGGAGAATAATAATTTGAGGCGGCTTCTTCTCTCTTCCTGGAAATCCCCGGCAGGTCGTGTGATCATGGTTATCTCTACCTGTTTTTTCATCAGCTCACTGAAGTGGCCAATCATTTGTTCAATTCTTTTTTGTGTGACAAACGGACTCACGATCAGGATATGCTTTGATGCTGCAGTTATATCCCGCAGATACACCGGGAAAAAGCTGTCTTTATTAAAAATAATATTTGTCGGCGCATCGGGAAATGGAGAGGCTTTCACTTGATACCCGATTGATGCGTATCCTTTCAATCTTTTCCCGTACATCTTTTCAAGCATGTTTACATGGAGATCGACATAATCATAGATCTGTACATCCTTTTTGTTTTCATGAAACCTGTGAAGCCTGCCGGCATATTGCTGCAATGTTCCTTTCCAGGCAATGGGCATTGCCAGAAACAGGGTGTCCAGTCGTGCTTCATCGAATCCTTCACCAATATAACTGCCGGTAGCGACCAGCACAAAAGGATCCGCAGGTTTGATGGCATTAATCTGCTCCATAACCCGAGCCGTCTTTTTTGCACTCATGCCGCCTGTAAGACAAATAATATTGGATAAATTCTTATTAAGTTTTTCACCCAGCGTTTCCACATGAGCAGTCCGGCTTGTCAGAATCAGGCATTTTCGTCCTTTCTTATAACACTCCACGACATCGTCCAGGATTCGTTGATTTCTGATTTCATCCGAGATCATGCGGCTTTTAATTGTTTGCAGAGATAAAGTCTCTTCCTTTCCATCAGATGTGGTTTTAAATGAGGTAAATCTTGGGACCAGATAGTGATCAAAGGGTCTTTTTTTCGCCTGTTTCTTTGAATCCGCTGAAAATCGAACAGGCCCGCAATAAAAGAAAATAATCGGATGATGTCCGTCAGATCTGTCAGGTGTTGCTGTCATGCCATAAATATATTTCGCCGTGGCCTGTTTCAGGATTTGTTCAAAAGTGACAGCCGGGACATGATGGCATTCATCGACAATGATCATCCCATAATTTTTAATTGCGTCCTTGACCGTTCCTTTCGTATACAACGATTGCATGACGGCTACATCAATAATTGAACTGAACCGGTCCTTGCCCGCTGCCATGTGCCCAATTAGTTGCCATTCTTTTTTTCTGCCCCTACTTTTTGGTTGTTCAGGCAGGAGTTCATTAATGATAAGGAATTCTCCCAATTTTTCGCGCCACTGGGAAAGCAGCTGCCGTCGATGAACCAATATCAATGTATTCACTTTTTTTGAACTGATTAATTTTGCGGCAATAACAGTCTTCCCGAATGCCGGTGCAGCGGACAATACACCATTTTCATGGCCTGTCAACGCATTATATGCTTCTTCCTGCTCCTCACGTAATACACCATTGAACTCAACTTTTATCACTTTGCCCGGGTTGGATTCATCTTCCATTGCCACAGTAACATCGTTTTCCATCAGCAAAGATTTTATGTCTGCTTCGCAGCCTCTCGGCAACGCCAGATGGTTTTCAAAATCATCAGAGCATGAAATGACCCTTGGCTTTCCAAAAGTGGATAATCGCATCGCCTGGGCCTTATAAAATTCCGGATTTTGAAAGGCAGCGAATCTCTTTACTGTGTTTAACGCTTTCTGGCTCCATCCTTTTTTCTTAATATAAAGCATACCGGATTTGACAATTGTTACCGTTTTGGGGAAATCCTGCCTGCCCAGGACAATAGATTGTTTTTTCCATGGTTTTGTCTCTGACGCATCCGCTTTCAAAATTCCAAGATCATTTTCCTGGTTTAGTCTGGTAATAATCGATGTCAAATCTTTTTTAGTTAGTCTTTGGACACCAGCCAGAAACTGCCACTGGTCAGCATAGGGCATAAAATTTTCATCAACAAAAACAGAGTTATTGTTTTCCCTGGCCATTTTCTGAAGCGGCAAAGCAATGAGATTGCCAAAACCGCCCTTTGGCATAGTATCTTGATTGGGGAATAATCTATCATAAGATTTAAACGAAATCACGTATCGTTTGCTCATTCCATATGTGAGTAGAGAGGTTCCGAATTTACGAGCCAGAGCAGCTGAAAGATTTTGTTTAAAGAAAAACCAGACATGGCATCCATTGCCGGATTGTGAGCGCTCTACGGCAATTGGAATATTCATCTCGGCGCAGATATCACGAATCACTTCGACATCTTTTTCCCAGCCTTCGTTATCAAAATCAACGGCCAGAAAATGGCAGGTTTCATCAGACCGCATCGGATAAATCCCGATGATGTATTCACCCTTTAAATGCTTTTCGATGATAGAATCACTGAGCGCTTCATACGCTTGATTCTTACAGTTGGAACATTTCTCACGGGGTTTATGACAGAGTCCGGGTTTCCATTCATTCAGACAAACCGGGCTGTATCCTGAATATCCTTTTTTAGTGTGCCATTTTTTTGCATATACATCTGTCCTGCTTTTAAACAGTGACATAAAGAGAGCAATTTTCTCATGGTTTTGAGAATACTTTGTGATAAAACCATTATTATTGAAGGTAGTATTGTTTATTTCTGCATCTGATTGCTGATTTAAGGTCTCAATATCAGTCTGGCTAAATAATGTTTCGCTGGCTTGGACGGGCTTATGGTGTGAAATGTTACTTCGTGGTTTGTCGGTTAATTCATTAATTTTTGCTTTCAGGCGTTTATTCTCTTCAAGCAGGACGTCATATTTCCTTTTCAACTCATCGTATTTGAAGTTATTCATTTCTTTTTAAGCTTTTCAAAAAGATATCTTATTTTAATATATATTGTTGTTCATGTTTAGATTTTTATCCGGCCATAATTATATAATCTTCTATAAATTATTCAGAAACGGTTTATTCTTTATGTTCAATATAAGTGGCATATGTAGATATGCAAACATTTTCTTTGAAGAAGCGCTTTAATTAGCGATGTGTATATTGATATATCTAATATTTAAACTATTTTTTATGGATTTTAGCTAAAAAAGCATTTGAATTTGAAGTATGTGTCTCTTATTTTATCAAATCATCTGTTCATTTAATGATAGGATATTCGTATGAGTGAATCAGTTCCGCTTTACAAGAATGAAAATGCATCGATTGATGAACGCGCAGAGGATCTTTTAAAACGTATGACCCTTGAGGAAAAAGTCCAGCAGATGATGGCAGTGGGTGATTTTCAGAACATTGATATTTTTATCATCGAAGAAGGACGATACGGCTATCCGAAACTGGAAGAAGCCCTGTTTCATGATATTTTTAAGAATGGTGAATTTTCAGTCAGGAAAGCCAAAAAGGTTATGGGCAAAGGCATTGGGCAGTTAAGCACCATCGGACGCTACTGTACGCCAAAAAAGGGTGCGGAACGGGCCAATGCGATTCAGAAATTTGCCAGGGAAGAGACGCGGCTCGGAATCCCTGTTATCATTCATGATGAATGTCTTCACGGCCTGATGGCCATTCACGCCACCAGCTTTCCCCAGGCCATTGGTCTGGCCAGCACATGGGATGACTTACTTTTACGAGAGGTAGCAGTTTCCATTGGAAAGGAAACGAGGAGCCGCGGTATTCATCACTGCCTCTCGCCGACCATCAATATTGCCCGGGACCCTCGCTGCGGACGCACAGAGGAAACTTATGGTGAGGATCCCTACCTGTGTTCACGTATGGCTGTGGCCTTTGTGAAGGGTGTTCAGTCTGAAGGCGTTGCCTGCACGGCCAAACATTTTGTCGCGAATTTTGTGGGGATCGGGGGACGGGACAGCAATGAAATCCAGTTGTCTGAGCGTAATTTGCGGGAAATCTATTTTACAGCCTTCAAAGCATGCGTACAGGAAGCGAACGTCCTCTCTGTCATGGCAGCGTATAATTCACTGGATGGTGTCCCCTGTTCTTCAAACAGGCGGCTGTTGACGGACGTGCTGAGGGATGAATGGGGTTTTCAGGGTGTGGTGGTCTCCGACTACTTTTCCGTTTTCTGGATTTATAATAAACACAAAACCGCCATGAGTAAAAGCGATGCAGCCAGGCAGGCGGTTGAAGCGGGACTGGACCTCGAACTTCCGCATCGGGACTGTTATCTGGAACTCATTGCGCTTGTCGAGAAAGAAGGAATATCCATCGAGTCCATCAATGCATGTGTCAGACGGATTCTTCGGCTCAAGTTCAGGTTGGGACTTTTTGATGATCCTTATGTTGATCCGGTAACCGCTGAGAAGGTTAATGATTGCGAGTCTCATCGCGCGCTGGCTTTGAAGGCGGCTCAGAAGTCCATTGTTTTATTAAAGAATGATTCAGGTTTGTTGCCGTTCAGTGAGAGCGTTCAGTCTATTGCTGTGATTGGCCCGAATGCCGATGAAGAACGCCTCGGAGGCTACAGCGGGGGAGAGATTGAAGTGGTGACACCTTTGCAGGGGATCCGGGACAGGGCGTCCTCCGTCCTGTCGATTCGTTTTGCCCGCGGATGCGACAATCTGGATCTGTCGAAAGACGGATTTGAAGAAGCCGTCAGAGCGGCCGCGGAATCGGATGTGGCTGCGATGTTTATGGGCAATTCGGTGATGACTGAAGGCGAGCACAGGGACCGGAGCAATCTGGATCTGCCGGGTGTGCAGGAATCTCTTATTGAGGAAATCATCAAAACCGGAACGCCGGTGATTGTTGTTCTCATTGGCGGCAGTGTGGTCACAATGGGCAAATGGGCGGATCGTGTTCAGGCGATACTCGAGGCGTGGTATCCCGGAGAGGAGGGCGGTCACGCGATTGCAGATGTGCTGTTCGGCCATGTCAATCCGGGCGGGCGGCTGCCAATCACCTTCGCCAAAACCACAGGTCAGCTGCCGCTGTATTACAACTACACGCCTTCCGGCAGAACGGATGACTATGTGGATCTTCGGGGAGAGCAGGCTCAGTTTGCCTTTGGATATGGTCTTTCTTATACCACGTTTCAATATGGCCCGCCAAGGCTTGGAAAATCCAAGATCCGCAAGGACGAATCCACATCAGTCCATGTGGATGTAACCAATACCGGTGACAGAGCGGGTGACGAAGTGGTTCAGATGTACATCCATGACAAGATCAGCTCCGTTGTACGGCCGGTCAGGGAACTCAAGGGATTCAAACGGATCACACTTCAGCCAGGTGAAATGCAAACGGTCACACTGAATATCAATCCGGAGCATCTGGCTTTTTATAACCATGACATGGATTTTGTGGTTGAGCCGGGGGAGTTTGAAATAATGGTTGGAAGCTCTTCACGGGATGAGGATCTGCAGAAGGTCGTGCTGAAAGTCAAATAAAAGCCTTTGATTCGTTAGGTCATAGAGTCATAGTGTCTTTGTGTCGTTGGGTCGTAGAGTCAAAAATCGAAGTGTTCCCTTCATTCCTGCACCTGAGAATCAAATTCTATAAGAATAGTTGGTGTAGTAAGGGGGTGGACCCATCAATACATCTACTCGTTTACCTATATTCTGCATCCTTGCGGTCTGCGGAAATACAAACAGAGACGATGAAACAGAGAGAAGCCCTACGAATCAAGAAGACAAGAGAAGATAAAAAAAGTGTCATTCTGAGCTTCCGGCGTTTTTTGCCGGGGGCGAAGAATCTGAACCTGCAGTGTAACGAGATTATTAGAGAAGGTCAGGTGCCGCCTGTTTTTGCATGAGCGGCACCTGATGAGAAGGGGAGAGGGAATAGGAGTAAATTTCTTGGATAATATTTGCAGTCAGATATCTGCGATTTTATATTTGCCAGCGGATCCTAAAAATAACTGTTTTGTTTAAATTTATTCATTTTTTATTTAATACTCTTCTCCTCCGCCTTGCATCTCACCCCCGTTCCCGTTTTCTTCTCCGCCGTTTTGATCAAGCTGACGGTTGCGTTCCTGTTTGTAATTGTTGATATTATAGGTTAATGTCAGCATGACCATGGGAGACCGCTTAAAAATATTATGCGAATCGAAATTGGGCGTTTCGGTACTGAATTCCCATTTTCCTGTTTTCAGCAGGTCACGAACCTGGAAGGTGGCAGATAGAGTTCGATTGAAGAAACTTTGTTTCAATCCAAAATTTACCAAATAAAAATCTTCCCGCCGGCCTTGTGATGATACGGAGGGACTGTTGTACATACCGGTTAATTGGAGTCGTGTATTTCCGCTTAATTTCAGCGTGTTGTTGAATCGTAATCTCCAGTTATGGCTGTCTCTGGAAAAGGATGACCCGAACAGAGTGCCTTCCACTTTATAATGATAGAGTGTGCCCATCAGATTCACATTCCACCATTTTATCAGATCCACATTGGTCATTAATTCCGCACCGAGTGTATAATCCTTACCGACATTTTCGATCGTTTGCATGGTCACGTTGGTGCCATAACTTGACTGAATCCGCTCCACTTTATTATGGGTCACGCGATAATATCCCTCAAGAGAAATCAGATTTTTTCCCCAGAATGTTTGTGCTCCCAGTTCATAAGAATCGATATATTCCGGTTTGAGATCAGGATTTCCCTGCCGGACATTATAGGCATCCATCCATGTTTTAAAAGGTTCCAGCTCCCAGCCGCGGGGACGGTCAATTCTACGGGTATAACTGGCCATCATTTGCTGACCCTTACTGATTGTATATGAAAAGTGGGCAGTAGGGAAGAAATCCCAGCGATCGATGATATACGTTTCCTGTGTCTTTGTCAATGTAATATTCCGATCCGTGTATTCTGTTCGCAGTCCTCCCTGAATTCCCAGGGGTCCGATTTCAGCGGCATACATTGCATAGGCCGCATGAAAATTATCCTGGTATTCTACAAAATGGCTGTACAGGGACTGAAGTTCGTAAACCCGAGTTTCAAGATTATAGTCGTATCGTTCTGTTTCATCTTCTGAATCATTCAAACGGCTCTGTATTCCTGTCTGAAATTTATCGTTTTCCCTCAGTGGCAGGGTATAGTCGAGATTCCAGCGAATGCGCTGAGAAGGGCCTTTTTCTGTAAAATGCTGTGCGTAGGTGATTTCATCCGCAATATTCAGAAGTTTATTTTTTGATTCTTCATCCCCGCTCCGTTTGCTGATATTGAAATGGCCGAGCAGTTCGTGTCCTTTTTTTTGAAAATCGTGTTTGTAATCCAGACTGAGAGAATAAAAATTGCCTTTTCGGTTGCGTTCGTCCATGCTTGTATAATAGTTCACCGTATCACCGGGTTCGGACCATTCCTCATAATGATTTTCAGAATCGCCGCCGCGGTCACGTCCGCCCGCGCGGAAACTGAGTGTCAGCAAGTCCTGATCCGTTACAGAGTAATCCAGGCCGCCGCGTATCCCATATCCGGTACCGCCCCATTCACCGGTTCCTGTTGCGTTGATGTTATATACGGTATCTCCATAGGTGATTCGTTCCATTTCAATATCTCTCGGAAATGACCGTTTATTGTAATCTGCTCCCAGGAAGAAATTAAATTTTTCCGTTCTCCGGTTCAGCAGAATGTCTCCGCCGTTTCTCCTGTTTTCAAGACTCAGATTGATGTTTGCAATCCCCGTAATTCCGGATCGTTGCTTTTTCTTGGTAATAATATTGATAATACCCGCTGTTCCTTCAGGATCAAATTTAGCAGATGGATTCGTGATGATTTCAATATTTTCGATTGTGCTTGCAGGAATCTGCTGCAGTGCATCATTGGATTCCAGTACAGTGGGGCGGTTGTCTATTAATACTGTAAAATTGCTGCTGCCGCGAAGCTCAACGTTTCCTTCAATGTCCGTTGTCACTGAAGGCACATTTTCCAGAACATCCACGGCTGTACCGGAAATGACCGTGGGCTGCTGGCTCACGTTGATGACTTTTTTATCAATTTTGTATTCGAAAACCGGTTTTTCTGCAGATACTTCTACACCTTCAGATTCCAGAACAGCCGGTTCCAGAAGTATCTGTCCGATATCTGTTTCAGGACGCCGGGGTGTAAGTTCGATATCAGTCAGGCGGGTTGAATTATATCCGATAAAATCCACTTTAACGGTATACTTACCCGGACGCAGTTTCGACAGCTCAAACCTTCCGATATGGTTTGTGACTGTTCCTGTAATTTGCTGATTGTCCTTTTGTGAAATCAGGATGATCGTGGCATATTCCAGAGGCGCTCGATTCATGGAATCAAGAACTGTTCCTGAAAGTGTTATTCCGGTAACCCCTGCCGGAGAATCCGGTCTGGCCTGTGCATTTAAAAGATCTGCCATCACGAGTATAAGAATTATCGTAATCGTTTCCCTGAACCAAAATGGCTTCATATCATCTCCTTTTAATCCCAAATTTTATTTCACTTCAGTTTGCTTGTTTACTATATTGACAATTAAACGCTGTAATATAATCCCCGGTTTTATAATATTTTGAAATTATGACAAATTTTTACAATTGATTTTATTCTTGAATTTTATATGTTGAATCATCATGAATCGTTATTTTCGTTTAAATTCTGAAATACTGTGCCTGACACAACGCACTATCCATACAAATGATTGATGAAACACGATTTGTCGAATCAGTGAATATCGGATTAAACATTCAATTTACGGTTTTTCACTTTCATATTTAAAAAAAAAGTTGTTTATTATTGATCATCCGGTATAGCGCGAATGTAAAAACGGTATATACATAAGGCAATCATTCCATTTAATAAATTGTGATTTCGTATAATATAATAATAATTCTACAATTGAAATAACCGCATTTTTTTTATTTGGATGAAAGAATACAATTTTTTATTATATAGAATAAAAAAAGAGGAATAATGATGAGTACCATGACGAGCTTAAAAATCGGGTTTATTTTCAGAATATTGCCGGTGATGATGTTTGTTTGCATTATAATCGGCGGGTTTCCTGCATATCCTCAGCTGGCAGAGGGACATAACAAGTTTTTGGGCTGTTGTGTGGGAGGTGAAATACCAGACACATTTGAAGATTACTGGAATCAGGTAACCCCAGAGAATGCATCAAAATGGGGATCGGTGGAATGGTCGCGGGATGTCTGCAATTGGAATAATCTGGATGAAATCTACGAATTTGCCGAGGATTATGATTTTCCCATTCGGTTTCATGTGCTTATCTGGGGCAAACAGCAGCCTGCATGGATCGATGCTTTGAGCATCGAAGAACAGGCTGAAGAAGTGGAAGAGTGGATCGAGGAGGCGGGTGACATGTATCCAGATGCGGAATATGTGGAAGTCGTCAACGAAGCCATCGAATGGTCTCCTTGGGATTATTATCCTTCTTATTATGAAGCGCTGGGCGGGGAAGGGGATACCGGTTGGGATTGGGTGATCTGGGCTTTCGAAAAAGCTCGGGAATATTTCCCGGATTCCAAACTTTATTTAAACGAATATCAGCTGTTTGGCGGAAATAAATCTCTGAAAAAATATTTAGACATCGTCGAGTCACTTAAGGAGAGAGATTTAATCGACGGTGTCTGCGAGCAGGGCCATTTTATTGAAAATACCAGTACGACTCGTCTGCAATATGTGCTCGATGAACTCGCAACGACGGGGCTGCCGATTCAGATCACGGAATTTGATTTAAATATTGCCGACGACCAGAAACAACTGGAAAAATATCAGGAAGTGTTCCCGATATTATGGGAGCATCCGGCGGTGGAGGGTATTACGCTCTGGGGATATATACAAGGCCAAATGTGGCGGGAAGACGGGTACCTTCTTCGGGCCGACGGCACAGAGAGACCGGCCCTTGAATGGCTAAGGGATTATCTGGCCGATACGAAAGTAAAAAATCAGGCCGGATCACCGGCTCAATTCGAACTGTACCCAAATTATCCCAACCCATTCAATCATCAGTCAATCATCCGTTATCGCCTTGGGGCAGAAACCCCTGTTCGGATCCGGGTGTTTGACATTCAAGGCCGAGAGGTCGCCTCTCTGATAGATGAAAGACAGGGAGCAGGAATGCATCATGTGCAATTCGATGCCGGTCAGCTGCCCTCCGGGATTTATTTGGCTAAATTACAGGCCGGATTCTATACAGCCGGAAGGAAGATGATGCTGGTGAAGTGAAAGGGGGTGAACGGGGAATACGGATAAGTTGATGATACTTTATTAATTGCACACCTAAAATGGAGGGAAAGAAAATGCAAAAAAAACCGTTCGTTGTGTCGCTTGGATTGTTGCTTATTATCGCATCCTTTAATCTTGTGTATGCCCAGCAAAAAACCATTGTGTTTGTCAGCCGGCCAGGCTATCTGGATCCTTTCACAGGGGAACATTCAGATAAACTATTTATTGACGATCTGATTGATCTGGGCTACAATGTCATACCCTTTTATAATACAGCTTTGGAACTGGCCTCAGAAGCCACATTGGATACATTGAATAATGCCGACCTGGTGATTGTCGGGAGATCCACTTCGAGTAATGATTTCGGACCGCCTCATAAAGAAGCCTGGAATGATGTGACCGCTCCCATGCTGATGCTTCATCTGTGGTGCGCACGATCACAGCGGATGAACTGGTTTGAAACCGAATCCTGCGTGCACTACAATGATATTGGAGCACTCTACGCGCATATTATTGAACCAGATGATCCCGTATTTGAGGGTAAATATGTACTCAACGAATTGGTACTATGGGCCGAAGGCGCCTATGATGTCCTTGACATTCTGGATGCGGGTAATGGTACCGCTTTGGTTATCGCTGATGATTTTACGATTCAGTTTGCCCGTTTTGAAGCCGGTTTTGAGTTTTATCCGGGTTCTGTCGATATGCCTGCAGGTCCTCGCACATATATCGGAAATGGAAATGATGATCCAACCGATTCCGAAGGCACCCATATTTTCAATTACTATAATTTCTCTGAAGCCGCAAAACAGGTTTATTTCAATGAAGTCGCATTGTTAACCGGAGCCGGTATTAGTGCTGTGGATGAAGCTCACTTTCCTGATGATTTTGCATTAAATCAAAATTATCCCAATCCGTTTAATCCGTCTACAGCCATATCATATACAATTCCGAAAACTGCTCAGGTTTGCCTGGCCGTTTATGATATTCGCGGCCGGGAGGTGGCAACGTTAGTGAATGAGATCCAAGGCGAAGGATTCTATAGAGTTCGTTTTAATGGGCAGGGGTTTCCCGGCGGCATCTATGTCTGTAAACTATCGATGGATTCGAAAACCAGCACTCGTAAGATGATGATGATGAAATAAAATCCTGTTTATCCTAATTGATGGTTGTAATTATTATCAATAAATAATTATTTTCACAGAGTGAAAAATATTGATGTTTTCACTCTGTGAAAATCTATTTTAGGGATTTTATATTTTTTCGCACAATCGTTTTATCCGTTGAGCGGTTCTGCCTACAGAAATAGAATCGGAGGCATTGTTGCGCTCAACACATGTGGCTGATATTCATACGAAATTATTCTAATGCTGTCTTTTTTGCTGCATTTTCGACAACCACTGTTTTTTATGCGATTTTGCCTTGGAATCAAACCCGGCTGCAATGAAATAATCAAGTGTTTTATGACCCGATTTTACCATATCGTGAATAGCGGGTAAATAGTAATATCAACTTTTCTTGATCGTGAACGTATGGATAGTACAATCTGTAATCGGCCCCCTCGGAAATGCAGTAAATACTGTTATTGCCCTTTGTAAACACACTTTCCAGGTATTCACAGTCTTTCTTATCACATTCGTAAAATGAATCATTATAATAAGGTTGTTTAAGTTCTGATTGAGTCATGGACTTGTTGATTTTCAAATAGGCCAGCTGACCGTCAAACTCGGAACTTGTGATCAATATGACGGTCGGAAATTCTTTCTTTTGATTGGATAAAAATTTTAACAGGGAAGGTATTTTACCAATTTTACTTGTATCCGCCAGCAATGCCGGCAATTCATCAATCGATTTATGATACCGCTGTACAATATCGCTTGATTCATTGATTAATTTTCTTTTCGAGTGACTGCGTGAAATAAAATCTCCCGTAAAAAGAAATGCGATTAATACAATCAATGATGTCATTGCGCCGATCCAGTATTTTTTTCCGAATCCCAAAGTCCGGTCGAGCTTCATTTCCTTAATTTTTGAATCGGCAATCATGCTGATATTAATCGTTGTGCTCAATATCGCACAACTTGCAATAATGGCCAGAGCGGCAAGAATCGTCAGATAGTAAAATTCAGTTGTTTTTTCTGCAAACACATTTAATTTGAAGACCGTTGAGATTAAAAATATAATGAACCAGATGATGATAAAGAATGTCATGAATGTTACCACTGAGAGCGTCAGATTTGATAATTTAATCTTTGTTTTAATATTCATACGTGTTTTCCTTCCTTTGATAAAAGCGCCGCGATTCACCCACATTTAATTTAACAAAAATTTTTCACATCGAGTTATAGATGTACATAAACCGACCAGACCACCGAGTGTTTGTAAAATCTCAACGCCGAGGCAGTTCAGTGTAAGCACTTTGTTATTCGCAGCCTATTTAATGATCAGCATTTGTTTCGTTTCAGAAAAATCACCATAAGTCATTTGATAAAAATATGTACCCGATGCTATGGTATTTCCCATATGATCGGAACAGTTCCACACAGTGGAGTGCTGCCCTGAAGAAAAATCGTCATTAACCAGAGTTTTTACTAAATTTCCGTTTGTATTGAAAATTTGAATTTTAACCTTGCTCTCATGCGGTAAAGTAAATTTAATGGTTGTTGTTAAATTAAATGGATTTGGCGAGTTTTGAAATAATTTGAAATCCGGAATTCTATCATTGTTTACAACCGTTCCTATACCGGCGACCAAGTCGGGATGATTGTTAAAAAACCAGTCTGTCCCGGGTTTTGAATCCCATTTATTTCCATTATCATCAACGTCGTTGGATGTCCATACCATCAGACCCTGCCAGCCGTTCTCAAAAGCTTTCTGATAGCATTGCATTGCCGTATATCCGGCGGATCCTTTGGCAGGTGCTTCTCCGACAATGCATGGTTTTGAATCCATGTTATAGTATGAGGGAGATCGGTCAAAAGGATTTCCAAACCATTGATTCATCCAGTCATAATAATGGATATTATAAAAGTCAACATTCACATTCGCGAGATAATTACCAACGCCTCCCCGAACCGATGTGTTGTATTTAATCCCGGCGCCCATTCCCTGGCATACCAAAACTTCACTGTCGTATTTCACAGCCTCAGCTACCCGAAAAATCAAATCAATGACATTGGCTGACGGGACGCCATGATTTTCCCAGACCCATTCAAGTTCGTTGCCGACATCCACGGCAAAGAAATATGGATTATCCTTGTACCGATCCACAAAGGGTTCAGCGTAATTGTCCGCAAATGACTGACGGTTTTCCTCGCTGTTGTACATTTTAATCCATTTTGACGCGTTCGCATTGCCTGGTTTGGTGTGGTTGAAAGATATCAGTGCAATCATTACATAAATTTGTTTGTCTTGTGCGATTTCCATCAACTGGTCGACATGAGACCAAAAAAGTGGATTGACATCGTTGACAAAGCCATCATCATCGATATCAATTCCTGCATTATTACCGTCGCAGGTTATCCAGATGCGGGTGCAGTTAATATGCAGATCTTTGAGTTGTTGAAACTCGTCATCCCACCAATCAGTGTTAAAGCCTCCCCCAAAATCATTCCATTGATTCCATGGCGTATTGGTGCCGTTCAGCCATATACGGCCGCCGTTCGTCCTGAACTCGGTCCCGCTTACTGAGATTCGTTGCCCGAATAATGTAAGATTCTGTAGAAAGATAAATATAAAGACAGCCCTATTTATGTTTTTTGTTTTATCCATGGTGGATTCTCCTGCCAGGTTAAGTATAGATTAAAAGACATATATTCAGCGTAATAAATTCCATTCTGTTCGTTTTTCCGGGATATTACAGAGGCCACAGAAAGGAATTTGATGCTGAAAAGTAATCAAAGCAATTCTTTCAAAAGAGTTTCATTCACATTGTACTTAGGAGAGAAATCTTCTGATTTCATATAATTTATCATTGATTTAAACAGTTGCTGAGCCACGGGATCATTGGATATGTCATTCAAACGGGCCATACATATCAATAGTCTGCCCTTTCCAACGGCAAATTCAAATATTAATCCCAATTTATTGTTTCTTTCAAGATTATCGATCACCTGTACAACAGGTCTGTAATCAGATGCGGTTTGATTGAGCATCAGGGAACGGCTTGCTTTTATTATCGAAAACCATTGCCAGTTTGTATGAAAATCGGTCGGGAAACTGTTAAACAGGGGATGTTCGGGATTCATGAATAATCCCAGTGTCCCCGGGGAAACCGGTTTTTTGGCCCATTCACTGATCCCCTTGAACATACCATAATTCCAGAAATCGGGGGGAAACAATCCGGCAACACTTTTTTCTTTTATCGATTCGTCTGGAAAGAGCAGTACTTTTTTGCCATGTCGAAGTTTGGCAAGAACGGTGTCGTCCAAATTTTCAGCTATTATGATGCTGTCATGAGTGATGTCCTTTTCAGGTGCAGGATAAACCCATATTGGATAATTATTTGTATAACCGGCTTTTTGAAATGCCAAATGGACAGTCAGTTTTTCCGCATTTTCAACCCGGTCCAGGGCAGCTTCGATCTCACCGATATTTTCGAGTCTGCCCTGCGCTACGCTGAGGTTTGAAAAGCGACCGGCCTTGAGAACCTGACCCTGTTGATTGATAATCTCCCAGGTGATTTCATCAGTTATTGTCTTATTCGAATAATTTGCCACCTGTAAGATTGCCTGATAGGTTTCGTTGATCTGCCAGTAATATTTGGAAAACAGTAAAATCAGTACCACATCATTACACGATTCCAGCCAGTGTTCACGGTCGATCACGTCTTTGCTATCCATGAATGCATCAAGAATACCCACCAATGCAGTGCCCTGGCCTGGAAAATCCTGCAGATCAAGCAATTGAAATCCTGCCATACCCTTTGTACGCAACGCTGCTTCCATTTCAGCCTTGTAACAAAGGGCAGACCATGCACCGGATGCTTTTTGAAAGTCAAGATTCTGATCGAGCATCCCGGCTTTCTTTAAGCGATCGCGAAAGACATGCAAATTCCATGCTCTGACAGGTCCGGCATACTTTTCTATTTCCCTGTAGTCCGGATAGATCTGGTATTGTCCGATTTCATGACTGATCAGTGGCATAGGGATCTGCGACACCGGATAAGAGAAATCGACCATGGTTGAAGGGTTTTGTGTATTGAGTATACCGCCATCCCTCGAGTCGACAAAAGCGTGGGTGAGACGGGTATGTGTCATAGTGGTATCCTGTTCAAAGGGTGTCCGGGCTGCGACATGAAAATCACAATATTCACGAGGACCCGCATAACCAATATTATTATTCGAGCCCATCGTAAAAAGGGGCCGGTCATCGGTTTCTTTTAAAGCAAGAATAATATCCTCAACGCGGTCATGACCGCTCCATATTTCGTTTCCCGGACTGAACATGACAAATGAGGGATGATTGGCGTAACATTTCAGCATGGCCAGCCCCTCTTTTATTAACCTGACTGCAACGGTATCGGATTCGAGCCCCCCCCAGAAGGGCAATTCGGGCTGCAGAAAAATGCCCAATTGATCAGCGGCCTCAAACGCTGCTTCCGGCGGGCAGTAACTGTGAAAACGATAATGATTAATACCATAGGATCGTGCAATTTTATAGACACGTATCCAGCCTTCGGCATCCATGGGAGGATGACCAGTCAGAGGAAACACACAGGCATCTTGTTTTCCGCGCAGAAAAGTTGTGCGGCCGTTGATTGTGAATTGGGTTCCATTCGTTTTAAAGGCTCTCATACCGAAAGGTACGGATTTGCTGTCTTTTATTTCATTTTGGCTTATTGTGGCGATCAGCTGGTATACGGGCTGCCGATATTCATCCCATAACTTCATTTCATCACCAAGTTCATATTCCAGGTACAGGAGGGAATCACAGGGCAGGGTTTGCCGTACTTTTTTAAGTTTATTTGTTTTGCCATTATATATGCGAAAGGCTTCCAAATCAATATCAATATCTTTAAGATTTAAGCCGTTAACAATGGCCAATTGAATCCTGATCTTTTGATTGTCAATGTCCGGAAAGACCTGCAGGTCAGAGATATATGTTTTGGGAGTTATTTCAAGACAAATGTCACCAATGATACCATTCCAGTTGGTTTGGGTTTCATCCGTATAGATATGGACATTTCCATAGGGGGTTAATTTTAAATCATTGTTGATCCGAATTGTGATCACATGTTCTCCCGGTGACAAATATCCGAACACCTCATAATATTGTGGCGACTGAAGAAGATAGGATTCCCCAATGTAATGATTGTCAATCCAGACTTTTGACGGTTTTGTCCGTTCTAAAACTAATCGAATATGTTTGTCAAAAAATTCCTGAGGCATATTGATTTTTTTTCTGTACCATGCAGGCCCTTCATATGTATAAAGTCTGTTCAAATGCAGGGTTGTTGTATCCCGATTAAGGAAACCTTTATTGTTCAGATCTGTCGTGCCCGGCAAGATAATTTTGTCCTCCAGGTCATTCATATGCCATTTTTGCCGGATTCCTACATTTGAGGTGTCTAATGAAAACTGCCATTGCCCTGTCAGGTCAACAGTGTTCCTGAGGTTCTTTGTTTGTTTTTGACAATGAGTAACCGCAAGTGTAAGTATGATTGTAAAAATACTGGTTTTGATCGATTGGCTATTCATAATCCGTCCTTAAAGGTTTATAAAGGCATAGAGTGTAATTTGTATATAGCGATGTCTGAGGGCCATCTGCCCGAGTGTCGGATTCATCCGAAACGGAGTGTATGTCATAAGGCACGAGTCATTCAGAAATTATACGTTATTGGCTAATATGAGTTACATTATAAGATGTATTATTGTCTGCCATGGATCAAGAATCTGACCCATTGCAAAGGACAATCGGTCTGACCTCCTCAATCGGAAACCTGTTCAAAACTTGGATTTTCCGAGCCCAGGGAGTCTATGACAAGCTGATATTTTTTTTCAGCATCTTCAATATCTGTCATCAATTTCGAGGAATAATCCAGTATATCCCTGATTTTCTGAAAAGGCATCTTGGCATTTTTAATAATCGTATTTGCTTGTCGCGCACAATTGTAGAAGAGGTTCTCTGCTGTAGGATTATTCAGCCTGTGTACCACATTCTCAATCATTCTCACAGAGGACTCTGCCCTGTTCAATTTATCAAACACGGGATCAAACAGGCCCATTTTTGAATAAAAACAGCTTCTTACCTCGGGGATCACCTGAAGAAGATTCAGCATATCCGCTCTTGATTTCGTATTTTTATATTGTTCAGCAGCACTGATAAAGCTCCGGCTCATTATATAAATTTCCCTCAGCTCCGAATCGGATTTCTCCAGTATCTCACACATTGTGTTCAGGGATCCAATTGCCTGCCCCGTACCCGGGTCAACTTTATTAATAATGCTTATTGCAGTAAAAGAATTGCTCCCCAACACTTTAGAAAATACGCCTGTATTACAAATCGGCTTATTAAGTTCAGCGAGTACATTCCGAAGCGGGATGATTTTTTTATTTGCATAATTGACAGGAGGATAATACTTACTTGAGAGATTATTCACGGAATGAATGATTCCTGCCCTCTGAAAAAGTATCCGGTCCAGTTCTGCTTTATATTGCCGCAGACTTTGAGCTGCATATTCAACCGATTTATTTCTTAAAGCGATGGATTCTCTTTGCTGAACCAATTCGTTCCTGAAATGCAATAACGCCCCCTGGCGGAGCTGTTCACTTCTGCCCTGGAATTCTTCTGTATTCTGTCTGGCTTCAAGCTGTTTATCCAAAGCACTGATATTATTCTTTTTTGTTAACAGTTTTCTGGATTGCTCGTTATAATGCTTGATATCACTGGTATTGTTGACAGAAGCCTTCGCTTCGGCAATAGTATCAAGCGTTTTGCCGCTTAATATCTGAAACTCATCTGATAAAGGTTCCAAATGATCTATGACATTGCATGCTGACTGAAGCACGGAATCTTCATTTGAAATACATGTCCTGATTTCAGTGCACTCTGACTCTCTAGAACCGGACAGCCAGAATGCCATGATGCTATTCTCTTCCAGATCCAGTAAAGTTCGATTCATTTGATCTCTGAATTTTGGATAAACCGTGCTGTAATTTTTCAGATCCTCAAAATCAATACTGCTTTTTGGCCGATTCTGAGAATCAAGAATCCCTGATCTGTACAACTGAAATGTTTCCGAATTTTTCTGATGTTCCTTTATGATCATATGAAATGAAATTTTTGCAACAATAAACCAGCATAATAAAAGAAAGGCGACTGATAATACGGGAATTCCAAAAATCATTATCTGTTTTTTTGGGGATCTGTGATGCATTAGCAAATTCTTTCTCTATACATTTAATATGCTGCCACTAAAATCACTGTCAATCACCGTTTTCCCGCCTTTCATAGAGAGTTTGCATGTCTGAACGCGCCTGGTTTACCCTTCCTGGTAAACAGACCAGTATGAGACGCATCCAGTGCATAATGTGAATAAAAAAACTTAAAAAAATGTCAAGTAAAAAGCAATTGAATTTGCAGGAGGTGTCTTTTAATTTTTCATGCAAGATGTCCAATAGTTTTGAGGACATACCAGCTCAATTCCCCGCTTCAGCTCCTCCCGTGTCTGATTTGTTTGCAGCCACCTCCGCAGGAACCTGTTTATTATGTCGTACTGCCAGGTAAAGAAGACCCGGGAAAACAAGCAGCGCACAACCCCATTTGCTCATGAGAAGTGCCGGGCTCCCATTAAAAAACGCCTGATAGTACTCCAGGGGAAGGATTCGCATATTGAGGATGCATGTGATGCACCACGTGATAAGAGGAATCACTATGAGGCTAAAGAGTAACAGGGGGAGAAAGTGACAGAAGGATGTGCTACTAAAAAAACAGATATTATTTTTAGAGCGTATGAGCCATGTGGCGTAACTGCAGGCAGCTGTGGCGATAACTGGCCAGCTGAAAAGATTGAAACCGAAAAGAACAATGCCGGAGAAGCCGTGGTCAATGAAATGCATGAGTGCGTATCCCAGGACAGCCAGAAAGGAGAGGAGATACGACAGCCTATGTAACCGAATGATATCCTCCTTCTTTCTCTTACCTTTTGGGCTCTTGTTGACGGTCCGCTTCTGGAAATGGAGAGCAAACCAGACGAATAGAGCAAATGTGAAAACAAGGGTTACAATCCGTTCGGAATACACCTGCAGCAGATATTGCCATAATTCAGCAGGGTCTCTTCCCGAGAAAAGAGCATGCGGTTCGAACGCTGCATTAAATATCATCTGCGCTCCGCTGAATGCCATGAGGATAATGACGATGTACTCATAGAAATGTACGGCAAGCGCTCCGCCAATGACAAACAGGATGAGTCCTGATACCAACCATACATCCTGCGGTACTTTCAGTGCGGCCATGATTACAACACCAAGCAGTAAAGAACAGAATCCGGCAGTCAGAAATACCAAGAATTTTTGGAGGGGCCACGCAATGATCCCGCCAAGAAAAGCGCCTGTTATTATGCCAACGATTGAAGCATCGGGAGATTCAGACATTAGACCGCCCGCAATTGCGCCGAGCACTGCACCAATAGCGATACCTATAAGGATAATATAGAACTTGAAAATCTTCAGCCCCCAGAAAACCAATGCAATACCTATCAAGAGTAATAAGATGTTTAGGACTGTTTGAATTTCTTGTGCCATGGTTTTTCCTCCTTGAGCTGAATAGTCATCATAACCGGATATGACATGGATCTTCCCCTGGCTTGAAATGAATGGCATTCATTATCCCTGAAGTACTGCCGGCTTCCAGGTTGCTCGCAAATCGTCGATGCTTTCGCCCAGAAATGAGATATTCACCTCTTTTATCTCGCCCAGTCCCATCTCAAAACCCATTGACAGCTGTGCAATTTTTTTCGTGTCATGATTCATGATACGTGCGGCTGTCGCATCCGCAGCCATGATATCGGTGCTGGCGATCACAGCCCATGAACCGATATGGTCTTTCATATTAAAAGTCTGTCCGCCCCAGTTGGTCGTCGGTCCATTGCCATCGATGCCGATTGAAAAATCGATGATTGAAAGATCAGGTTTGATGCTTTGAACGATATCAAGATACACCTGGGCAATCGCCTGCGGGCTGCTGTGATCAAATGCTTCTCGGTTCCACCAGGTATTATCGATTAGTTGCGCGTAGCGGGAAAGCGGCGTGATGCCGATGAAGTTCTTTGTAGCCAGGCTCAGCTGTGCCCACGAATGTGTTTTGGCCACGGGGATGGAAATTATTTTATCTGCATTGGCGACAAGACTTGAAATGGCGATGTGCCCGTGGGATGTCTGGGAAGGAACCTCAATCCAGTCAGGAGAATCGGTTTCCAGACATGCAAGTGAGACTTTCCCTTCATATAATGCACTCAGTCGTGCTGCCTCTTTGATAAGATTCGTAGAGCCATCAAGTGTGACTGCATATTGCCAGTCGAATGTGGGTAGATGCGAACCCTCCCCGATGATGACCTCTTTTGCGCCCGCTTTCAAGCATTCTTCTGCGGCAGCGATGATGATTTCGGATTTTGTACATTCCCCGATGTGAAAACAGTTGTTGGTTTGCGCCCATGGGATCGTGACAAAGTTGGGTTTGATAAAAACAGTTTCACCTTCACCGACGATGGTTTTCATGCCTCCCAAGGCGTCGATCGCGTCTCGTGTCATCAAGTCCAAATTGTCCCCACGAATTGCTGCCACCTTTGTTTTTGTATTGATTGATGGTTCATGAACGGATCTGCTGTCTTTGCAGTTTGTGAAAAGACAGGGTGTTCCCAATACACCTGCCGTGGCAATGCCTGATTTTAAAAAGTTGCGGCGAGTAATATTTTTCATTTTTTTCCTCTCTTTCTGGGTGTTGCACCTCACAGAAAGCAGACAACTTAAATGATATAGTCATTAAGATCAAAAAAAACAGTTTTTTTATATATGAATCATATTAAGCAAATTCGTACTAAATGATAACTTAATTGATATGCATTTTGCTGCAATACCCATATATATAGAACCGCGTTCCAAAAATGCCACAGAAATCCTTCGCAAAAGGCTGTGGCTACAGTCATGACAATATCGATTCTCTGGAGAAAAATAATATTTTTTTACAATACAAAAAATTTAAGGAAAACGCAATTGAAAATATAATGATTCATGGCCATTTATGGATCATAAGCGGAGATGATATGAAACTGTTGCATGCACTGTTTTATGGCTTGAATTTTATCATTTTATTTTTATGTTCTTTGATACTTGCATTTGCATCATTTTCATGTTATATTCATAACTCAATCATTATGGAGTGCATGTGGGACGTATTATCGCCATTGCCAATCAAAAGGGAGGGGTTGGAAAGACCACGACGGCCATCAATCTGGCTGCATGTATGGCTGTAGCTGAACGAAAAATCCTTTTGGTGGATATTGATCCGCAGGCCAATACCACGAGCGGTATTGGCGTGGATCACAACAAGGTTGATAAAAGCACATATGAAGTGCTCCTGAAGGATGCGAAAATCGAGGATGCTATTCAGGGCACGCAAGTCGATTATCTGGATCTGCTGCCTTCGAGCATCAGGCTGGTCGGCGCCGAGGTGGAACTGGTCAATTTGATCGGACGCGAAAAGGTTTTACGCCAGGCGCTTAAAACCATTCAGGACAAATATCAGTATATTCTTATTGATTGTCCGCCCTCTTTGGGGCTTTTAACGCTCAACAGCCTCAGTGCTGCGGACGCTGTTTTAATTCCTATTCAGTGCGAATATTATGCACTGGAGGGATTAAGTCAATTACTGAAAACCATTCGACTGGTCCAGAAGAATTTGAATCCAAAACTGGAAATCGAAGGGGTTTTGCTGACCATGTTTGACAATCGCCTGAACCTGTCACATCAGGTGGCCGATGATGTGCGACAGTTTTTTGGAGAAAAAGTCTATCAATCCATTGTGCATCGCAATGTACGAATCAGCGAGGCCCCGAGCTTCGGAAAACCGGTTATTTTATATGACGCCGTCAGTACCGGCGCAGAAAATTATATGAGTTTAGCAGAAGAAATCCTTGCTCATGAAAAGTAAGCGGCTTGGCAGAGGGCTAGAGGCCCTGATTCCCCAAATTACACCGGAGGATGAGGAAACCCGGGGAGAATCTTTAAATCAGATCCCGGTGTCTCTCATCAAGTCCAATCCTCAACAACCGCGTTTGGCGTTTGACCGAAAGAAATTAGACGAACTCAAACAATCCATCAGCGAAAACGGATTGATTCAGCCCATTACTGTTCGAAAAGCAGACGATGGTTTTGAGCTGATTTCCGGCGAACGACGATTGCGTGCAGTGCAGGAACTCGATGTGGATATGATTCCTGCCTATATCATGGAAGTTGAATCAGAAGAGAAACTGTTAGAGCTGTCACTTATCGAGAATATTCAGCGTGATGATTTGAATGCCATCGAAGTGGCCCATGCGTATGAACGGCTCCAGAAAGAATACAAACTCACCCAGGAAGAAGTGGCCCAAAAAGTCGGTAAGGACCGGGCGACTGTTGCCAATTTTATCCGATTATTGAAACTTCCCGACAAGATTCAGGATAGTTTGAAAAAAGAAGAAATTTCAATGGGACATGCCCGGGCCATCATGGGAATTGCTTCCCGGGGTGAACAGGTCCAGATCTGGAAAAAAACAGTCAATGGCGGATGGAGTGTCAGAAAAGTGGAAGATGCAGTGCGGCAGATGACAGAAAAAACTGAGAAAGAAGCTGCCGGTCTGAGAATCATGAAAAATCCGGCGATGCAATCCCTGGAAGACCAGTTGCGCACACTTCTGGGTACCCAGGTCAAGATTCATCAGACCGGAGACAGAGGTAAAATTGAAATTTCTTATTTTTCCCGGGAAGATCTCGACCGTCTTGTCGAGCTGTTAAAAAAAATTGGTGATTCATAATATAACGGATGCAACATATCTGATGAATGTTTTAAATTAAAAGCCATTACGCGGATTCATACAATGTTAAAAAAGAAAAAAAAAGCTTCGGAACGATTTTTTTCCCTGATATTTGTACCCGATCAGGAGCAGGATCCGCGCAGTATCTCAATGAGCTATGCCAAAGGATGGCTGATGATTATTGGATTGAGTATTGTCGGTTTGCATATTTTGTCAGGAGTCTTTGCTTATTATCAAATTTATCGTTTGAATAAGCATAAGATGGCCCTGAATTCAAAAATCGAAGTGCTTCAGGCACGAAATAAAAAAATTGAACCGATTGTCAAAGAATTTCAGGAAGTACGCATGATTGTCGATAAAATTAAAAAGGGATTCGGAAGCACATTGGGTTTGGAAGAGGATGCCCGGACCGCCTTGAATCAATTGCCGCTTTCTAATGTTACTTCCCGCCCGCCCGCCCCTATTCAAAAGCAGACATATGCTGCAGACAATCAGCAAAACGCCATTCCCCTCACCAATTATTTTTTATATATGCAGGAGAAGCAAGTATATGATCCGGAATCATTGCCGACCTTGCTTCCGATTGAGGGCTATTTGACCACGCATTTTCAAAAACGTAACTGGTATCACAACCGGGCTCATCATGGAATCGATATCGCTGCAGAAAAGGGGACGGTAATCAGGGCTGCGGGAGGCGGTATTGTTGTTCTGGCCAACTGGACACCCGATCTGGGGCATGTGGTTATTATTGATCATGGAGGGGGATTTTATTCATATTATGGACATGCCATGCGTCTTCTTGTGGCTCAGGGAGGGAGGGTCAAGAAAGGGCAGTCTATCGCTCTTTTGGGAAGTTCAGGGATTAGTTCAGCTCCACATCTGCATTTTGAAATATGGAAAGACGGAGAACCGCTGGATCCCGAATCCTTTTTATTTGTCGGAAGGGAACGGAAAAACAACGAGAGTTCCTGAATTCATATGAAAAATGGTTGTTCATGAAAAATAGAATTATTTTTTTTTAATAGCCCATATGACCTTATGAATAAGGAGTAATTTGTGAAGAATCAAAGCAGTGCCGATGTTCGAGGCAGTGAATTGAATACCATCATCGGTAAAGGCACACAGATTAAAGGCAATTTAAAAGTACAGAATAGTGTGCGGATTGATGGATCGGTCGTGGGAGATGTGCATTCTTCAGATACTGTCATCGTCGGGAAAGATGGTGAGGTTCGCGGGCAAGTAAGGGGCAAACATGTGCTTTTGGCAGGCAAAGTGCAAGGCAATGTCCTGGCCGCAGACCGGGTTTATCTTGAAACCAAGGCCATGATACAGGGGGATATTCGTGCGGTGCGGCTTGTGGTTGATGAAGGCGCATTGTTTGATGGAAAATGCAATATGAGTGAAGAGAAATCTCAAATTCAACCGAAAGAGCAGGAGTAAACCTGCTCATTTGTTATTTTTCGCAGCCGATTTCGGATTGTCTTCAGCAATATTGCTTTATTATATTGGCATTTCAATACTTCGAAAATTTCGGCAAAATCATCCCCATAGAGTGTAACTCTGAAAATTCATGGATTCTTAATTAACGAGTACCTGATTTAAGCTGAAGGATGCGTAATATATCAATAGATCAGCCGTTGTGAGACAGGAGGATAACAGTCAATGGATGTAAAAATAGAAAATATTATTGAGAAGCTCAGGAAAGAAGGCGTTGAGGGGGCGCAAAAAGAATCGGATAATATTCTGGCCAAAGCGAAACAACAGGCAGAAGATATTGTGGCAAAGGCTGAAAAAGAGGCGGAGAAAATCGTCGGGAACGCAAAAAGAGAAGCCAATGCATTCCAGGAAAACAGCAAGCTGGCCATTCAGCAGGCAGCACGGGACGGAGAATTGCTGCTCAAGGAGCGTATCCGATTTCTTTTCGATCAGGTTTTCAAGGCAGAAGTGGATGAGGCCATGAAACCCGATTTTATTCAAACGCTGATCATTAAATTAACAGAACATTGGAGAAAAAGTGAAGAGGTCGAAGTAACGATCTCCGAAGCAGAGCAAAGACAGCTGGAAAAACACTTTTTAAATGGTCTGAAAAAAATAATAAAAAATGAAATTACGTTGAAGGCCAGTCCAAATTTTACACATGGTTTTCGAATTGGTCTCAAAGGAGAAGATGTATATTATGATTTTTCAGATGAAAGTATTGCTGAAATGCTGAGGGCTGCATTAAATCCACGGTTGAAAGAAATATTGGATACCCAGCATGGATAAATATGTTTACCTGATTGCTCAATTGCCGGCACTTAAGTTTGACAGGCCCTCATATATGAATATTCCTATGTTCATGGAGGAGGCGGGCAAGTGGATGAATCGTCTGGATCTTAAAAAATTACAAAGTGTTGTGTTGATGGATCCTGTCATCAAAAAGAAAGATCCTCCTGTGGTGCAGAGGATTCAAAAATATGAAAGACAGATGCGGCAGGATATTGCCCAATGGCGTCAGGCCGGTAAAAAAGGCATTGAAGTAAAGCCGGAGAATTTCCCCGTATCTGTTCTGAAAGAAGGGGATCCCCTGGAAATTGAAAAAAAACTTTTACACTTACGCTGGCAGTTTATTGAAACTATAGAACCTGAGCATCATTTTAATTTGAATATTTTAATTTTGTATTATTTAAAACTTCAGATTTTACAAAAGTTATCTGAATATGACAAAGACAAAGGTATGGAACGTTTTCAACAAATAAGCAAGGTAACGGAATGAATCAACAAACAGGAACGATTATCGGTATTAGTGGCAATATGCTGACTGTGACGTTCGAGGGCACAATCACGCAAAATGAAGTTGGATATGCGGTCCATGGAGACGCACATCTGAAGTCGGAAGTGATTCGCATTCAGGGAAATAAAGCCTTTTTGCAGGTTTTCGAAAGTACCAAGGGATTAAAAGTCGGCGATACTGTGGAATTTTCAGATGAGTTATTATCAGTTCAACTGGGCCCCGGTCTGTTAACACAGATTTATGACGGTCTCCAGAATCCTCTGCCGGAGCTGGCGGAAGCGCACGGTTTTTTTCTGCCCCGTGGTGTGATTTTAGACGCACTCAGCAAAGGCAGAAAATGGCATTTTACACCGCTCGTTCAAAAAGGGGATAAGGTCCGCAAGGGGTATTATCTGGGATGGGTACCAGAGACTCAGTTTAAACATTATATCATGGTTCCGTATTATCTGGAAGGTGAATTGACGGTTGAGTCTATTCGGAAAGAAGGCGATTATACGATTCGGGAAATAATTGCCACAGTCAAAGATGAAAAAGGGCAGATGCATGATGTCTCCATGTACTTTGAATGGCCCGTGAAGCTGCCCGTTAAAGCGTATAAGCATAAAATATTGCCCACCCAGCCTCTGGTGACGAAAGCGCGAATTATTGACACATTCTTTCCTGTGGCCAAGGGTGGCACTTACTGTATCCCGGGGCCCTTCGGTGCCGGAAAAACTGTATTACAGCAAATCACCAGCCGTTATGCGGATGTGGATATTGTCATCATTGCAGCTTGCGGTGAGCGGGCCGGTGAAATTGTAGAGACCATGCGTGAGTTTCCGGAACTGATTGATCCCCGAACCGGCAAATCGCTCATGGAACGCACCATTATTATTGCCAATACCAGTTCTATGCCCGTGGCGGCGCGTGAAGCCTCTGTATACACGGCCACGACTCTCGGTGAATATTACCGCCAGATGGGACTCGATGTGCTTTTACTGGCAGACTCCACCTCTCGCTGGGCTCAGGCCATGCGCGAGCTTTCCGGCCGTCTGGAAGAAATTCCCGGTGAAGAAGCATTCCCGGCGTATCTGGAATCGAGGATTGCTGAATTTTATGAAAGGGCCGGGATGGTCGAGCTTTATAATGATGAGAAAGGCAGTTTAACCATCGGCGGAACCGTATCACCGGCTGGCGGCAACTTTGAAGAGCCTGTGACACAGGCGACATTGAAAGTGGTCAGTGCGTTTCACGGTCTTTCCAGAGAACGCTCCAATGCCCGCCGTTATCCCGCTATCCATCCGCTGGAAAGCTGGTCAAAATATGAAAGTTTTGTCTTGTATGACACTGTTCAAAAGGCAAGGGATTTTCTTAAGAAAGGCTCTGATGTACATCAGATGATGATGGTTGTCGGTGAAGAAGGTACTTCGCTGGAAGATTTTATTATTTATCTGAAATCCGAATTCATCGATGCGGTTTACCTGCAGCAAAATGCTTTTGATCCGGTCGATGCGGCCACCAATCCAGAACGACAAAAGTATGTCATGAATCAGATTTATGAGATATTAGGATCAGAATTTCAATTTTCTGATAATGAAGAAGCCCGGACATTCTTTTATGATCTCCGGCAAAAATTTATTGACTGGAACTATTCGGAGTGGAAATCAGATGAATTCAATTCACAGGAAAAATCCATAAAAAAATTGATCGAAGGAAAGAAAAAGCATGCGTAAGATATACAATAAAGTATTAAGTGTTTCCGGTAATGTCATTACAGTCAAGGCCACGGATGTGGGGTACGAAGATCTGGCGGAGATCACCACCCGCCTGGGCAAGTCTCTGGCCCAGGTGATCAAGCTTGAGGATGACATTGTTTCTCTGCAGGTTTTTGCCGGAAGCCGTGGGGTGTCCACAACAGATGAAGTTCGGTTTTTAGGACGTTCCATGCAAGTCGCGTTTTCTGATAATATGCTGGGACGAATTTTTAATGGTTCGGGAATGCCCAGGGATGGCGGCCCCGAGATTACAGAAAATTTAATTTCCATAGGTGGTCCGTCGGTGAATCCGGCCAAACGCATCATTCCCAGACGGATCGTACGTACGAATATTCCCATGATAGATGTGTTCAACAGTCTGGTGGCTTCACAGAAACTGCCTATTTTTTCTGTCTCCGGCGAACCATATAATGAATTGCTTGCCCGGATTGCACTGCAGGCAGAAGTGGATATGATCATTCTGGGCGGTATTGGTTTAAAATTCGATGAATATATGAAATTTAGGAATACGCTGGAAGATGGCGGCGCTTTGAACAAGTCCATTTTTTTTGTCCACACCGCCTCGGATCCGGTTGTGGAAGGCCTGATGGTACCCGATCTGAGCCTGGCTGTTGCTGAAAAATTTGCACTTCAGGGTAAAGAGGTGCTGGTTCTTTTAACGGATATGACCAACTTTTCCGATGCACTGAAGGAAATCGCGATCACGATGGAACAAGTGCCGTCTAACCGGGGGTATCCGGGTGACCTGTACAGCCAGCTTGCTTCGCGGTATGAAAAAGCCGTTGATTTTGACGGGGCGGGAGCGATCACGATATTGGCTGTAACCACGATGCCCGGAGATGATGTAACCCATCCGGTTCCAGACAATACAGGGTATATTACCGAGGGTCAGTTCTATCTGCGAAACGGGCGAATCGAACCTTTCGGATCACTTTCCCGTCTGAAGCAGCAGGTCAACAAAGATACCCGTGATGACCATCGTGCAATCATGGACGGCATGATTCAGTTGTATGCGCAGTATCTGGAAACCGAAGAAAAACGCTCCATGGGATTCCGGATGAGCACCTGGGATAAAAAATTGCAGAAATATGGTAAATTGTTTGAATCCGGAATGATGGACCTGTCGGTGAATATCCCCCTGGAAGAAGCGTTGGACAGGGGCTGGTCCATTTTGGCCGAATGCTTCTCTACTGAGGAGACAGGGCTTCGTTCTGAGCTAATTAAAAAATTCTGGCCAAAAAAAACGGAAAGTAAAGGTACCGAAGTGTAAGAAAGCCGGGAACAGATTCTGAAGGAAGCCCCAAAAGAAATATCTGAAAATCAACTGTGTAGTGAATAACAGGGGCTATCCCTTTATGTGTTTTAATTCTCAGCAGCGCTGATATTGATGAGGGTTATTTAAGGTAAAAACGATGGCAAAAGTACGGCTGACAAAAAACGAGTTAAAAAAGCAGAAAGACAATCTGAAACGGTTTACAAGGTATCTGCCCACACTGGAGTTGAAAAAGAAACAGCTTTTGGTGGAAATCCGGAACATTCAGCATGAAATCGAAAAGCTGGATGCGGAAACCCTCCGTGTGGAACAGGAAATCACACGGTGGGTTGATGTATTTGCCGAGGAAATCGATCTATCGGAATTTATTCAAGTGAAAGAAGTGATCACCGGTGAAGATAATATCGCCGGTATTGAAATACCCACATTCGAAAATATAATTTTCGAAGAGCCGGATATTGATTATTTTAACACGCCGCTTTGGATCGATACGGGCATTGAAGTGGCCTGTGAACAGATCAAACGACAAAAGGCCAGGGAAATAGCACAGAGGCAGGAGGTGATCCTGCAGGAAGAACTGAGAACCACTATCCAGAGAATTAAACTTTTTGAAGAGGTGAAAATTCCGGAAGCAAAAGAAAATATCCGGGTGATTCAAATATTCATGGGCGATCAGCAGACCGCGGAAGTGGTTCGCGGAAAAATCGCCAAGACGAAAATTGTAAAGAAGAAAATGATGGAAGGCACATCTGCATGATCGTTCCGATGCAAAAATTGACTTTGCTGATAAGCGCTCAATCCAGAGCCGGGGCTTTGAAAACTTTGCGTAAATTGGGCCTCCTGCATATCAAGCATATACAGACTCCCCAGGACGAAGAAATTGATTTGTTGAACCAGCAGATAAATGCCGCGGAAAAGGTTTGTGTGTTGCTTGAATCCCACAGAACCGAAACAAAGCAGAAACACACTAAAAAAAATGCGGGTAAAATTGTTGAGCAAATATTGGATTTACAGCAAACCTTGACATCACTTAAAATGGATCGGCAGGAAAAAAATGAGATTGCCGGATGGTTTGAGACCTGGGGTGATGTGTCTCCTGACACAGTAAAGACCCTTCGTGAACATGGAGTATATATCCGTTTTTATGTGGGTGATTCGTCAGGAATGAAAAAAATCTCGGCAGATAAAAATATCCAGGTGGTAAAGGAAACAGGATCCGCCGTTTATTTCACGTTTTTTTCTGAATCTGAGGATGAAAAGCTGGATTTCAAGGAAGAAGCTTTGCCTGAAGTTGAGCCCAGGATGTTGTGGAAAGAAATCCGGCAATTGAACCGCGAAATACATCAATTATCTGAACAGCTGGCTTCATTGGCAGCTTATCATGATGCTGTTCAGAAATATATTCAAATATTGAGGCAAAAACTTGAAATGAGCCATGTGTTCCACGGTATGGGGGAGTCGGAAGGATTTGTTTACTTGCAGGGATTCTGTCCTCAGGAAAAAATCCGGAAGATTAAGGATACAGCAGATCAAGAAGGGTGGGGATATATATTTCAGGATCCGGAAGATCCCAAAGAAGTTCCGACCTTGCTGAGAAATTCAAAGGTTCCGAGAATGATAGAACCCCTGTTCAAATTTATGGGGATTCTGCCGGGCTATCATGAATTGGATGTCAGTTATGTCTTTCTGCTCTTTTTCAGCATTTTCTATGCAATTATTATCGGAGATGCCGGGTATGGTTTCGTATTTTTGTTTTTAACAGCATTTTTTCGCTCGAAACATCGTCATGCATCTGTGGAACCCTTTGCGCTTTTTTATGTTTTAAGCATCACAACCATAATTTGGGGTATGATTACGGGAACCTGGTTTGGTTCCCGGGCAATTGCCGAGTGGCCAGCTTTAAACAAAATCATCATTGAACCGATGTTCAGTTTTAACGAATCCAGAGAAGCAACCCGGTTTATGATGTGGTTTTCATTCTATTTAGGATTGATTCAATTGATTGTGGCGCATTTTCTGGCTTTTATAAAAAAGAAGCCCTCTTTAAAAGCCATTGCAGAATGCGGCTGGATTTTAATTTGTGTCGGGATGTTTTTCGTGGTTGATCTGCTGGTTTTAGGCAATCCTATGCCCGGTTTTGCCATGGTTCTTATGATCGTGGGACTCGTAATTGTAGGACTGTTTACCAATTTTCAGAAAAATCCTTTGAAAATGCTGGGCAGCTTTATCGGATCGATATTGAATTCCATACAGAGTGTCATCAGCGCTTTTTCAGATATTGTTTCGTATATCCGATTATTTGCCGTGGGATTGGCAGGTGTAACCGTGGCCGCAAGTTTCAATGAAATGGCCGGAGGAATTTTTGCCCCGATTGTGCTGGTACTGGGACACGGATTAAATATTGTTTTAGGTATGATGTCGGTTATGGTCCACGGCGTCCGTTTAAACATGCTGGAATTTTCCGGGCATCTGGGCCAGGAATGGACAGGATACGCATATCAGCCGTTTGAGGAAAAAGATATTGAATAACAATCACTTATCAAAGTATGAAAGGGATGGACAATGATTCAATTGGGTGACATTAATTTATCGCTGGTTTTTGGCGCGATTGGTTCTGCATTGGGGACCGGCATTGCAGGAATGGCTGCTATAGGCGCATGGAAAAAGGCTTATCTGCAAAATAAGGCGGCTCCGTTTCTGCTGGTGGCTTTTGCAGGTGCTCCTTTAACACAGACTATATATGGATTTATTCTCAGAAACAGTATTATGAGTGCTGACTGGAAGGAGATTGGCGCAGGCTGGCCTATCTTGATTGGCGGAGTAGCCGGAATTGCGATTGGATTGTCAGCCCTGATGCAAGGCAAAGCAGCTGCAAAAGCATCCGATGCATTGGCTGAAACGGGCCAGGGATTTGCCAATTATATTATGGTTGTTGGTATTATTGAAACGGTGGCCCTTTTTGTTATGATTTTTGCCATGATTGCATTGCCCAGTGCAGGATGACGATTCGGCTTAACGTGCCGGATTTTTTATCTGCGGCACATGGAACCATTTGCATCGTTAATATGTAATAAAATATATTGTTGTGAATTGTTAAATAGTACTGATACAGACGATTTAGGCACTGTATTTGCAATATTTAACTGCTTTATTATATGGGCCGGAATATGGGTGTATTTTGGCCACCAAACCGGTGAAATTGAACGAACCGGTGTTTTTATATTGAAATAAGTGTTAGAAATATGTGTACGTTGTTACTTTTTGAGGGTATTGTTTATGCCTAATGCCTTTGCGGGGAAAATTCATCATCGGCTGTGGCGCTTTGCCTTCTCCTGTCTCTTTATAGGTGTGTTTTCCGGACTCTTTGCGGAGCAAATCACGGATCAAGATTCCGAATCGCATTTTTATAATCGCCTGCGAAGTGAAGATTTCATGAGGATGATGATCCCCAAAGAAAAATATCTGTTGGGACTGGTTAAAAATGTAAGCGAAGAGCTGGCGAATCGTCGTTCAGAAGGGCAGACAGCGATTGATTTGGGCATTGATGCCATACGATCTCCGAAAGATGTTCTGATGGACAATTACAGTTCGGAAGTGAAGGCCATGGAGCGCCTGATCACACAGATTGAGAATTTGGAAATTCAGGCCAAACGACGTGTGGATTTAGATATCCTTCGATCCCTTGAACAATTGAAAGAGCGTCTGAAATCATTTTTAAGCGATGAAATTAAAAGTTTAAGTGTTCAGCATGAAAAACAAGCCTCCCAGATGCAGCACCAGCCGATTATTGTACCGGGAGCATCTAATGAATCCCCGTCTTTTGAAAATGTCGAAGATCCCTTTTCTGAAGAAGCAATCACTTCTGGTGATCTTTTTGAACAATGGAAATACAACCGGATTCTTGATTACAAGCTACGATTGGCTAAGTATAATTTTTATCGATTGAGACTTAGAAACAGTGCCAATGCTGCCCAGGCCAAGCGTATCTTTCAGCGTGATCTTCAACAGGCTTTGCAAACCTATAATGCTGGTGATTTTGAGCTTGCCAGATTCCAGTTACAGGATGTGCTGGATCAATATTCAGAAACTTATGTGCTGGATGATGTCATGTATTTTCGATGTGAATCCGCTTATGCGTTGAATTTACTGAATGAAGCCATTGAAGGATATCAGCGCCTGACTGCGACCTATCCGAATTCAGAGTATGCCTCCAAAGCCATGGTCAAGATGATTTATATTTACTATATTTACGGAGATGTTAACAAACAGGTGGATGTGTTTCAGCGGTTGCTCATTCGGCGGTTACAAATTTTCCCGGGGACCTGGGGCACTTTGACCTATCTGGTGGGTTATTCCCAGTTCAAGAGCGGACAATTCAAGCCTGCACTTGAAACGCTGAATTATATCAATACAGGCTCATCTTACTATTATCCTGCGCATTATCTTTCGGCTGCGTGTTACAGCAATCTTGGTGACAATGACAAGGCGATTCAAATCTATAAGCGGCTGGTGAATGAAATTTCAGCAACCAAAAATCCCATGTTAAACCAGATTCGCAATAATGCTCTTCTCAAACTGGGCTTGATTTATTATGAAAACGGCAAAACACGGCAAGCTCGCGAGTACTTCAGTCTCGTGGCTGAAGAATCGGAAAGCTATGATTTGTCCTTGTTAGGAGACGCGTGGGCTGCATATCAGGAAGGAAGACCGGCAGAGGCGTTAAAGAGTGTTGAGAGCCTTTTAAACGACAATCTGCTGTCTAATTATATGTATGAAGCCAGGGTTTTGGCAGCCAGTTCAAAAGAGTTGCTGGGCCGAAAGGAGGCTGCTCTGAGCGATTTGAAGCAGATTACAGGCGTGGAACGAAATGAATATGGGGAACAATTGAATGCTCAGAGGGACGGATTCAATTCGCTGAACAGTGAAAAAGAAAGAGAATTATATAAAGAAGCCAAACAAATTCAAAAATTCTTGCGGGGCGACCCGGATATTATGCGGTTTAATCAAGCGACTGAAACCGAGTTTTTAGGTACCCAGCAGCAATTGCAACAAGAAATAAATACATTGGACCATTTGGAATCGCTGGCGCGTGAGGATCAGAAAAAGGGCGCTTCACTTTCGGATATTCGTCAGCTTCGGGGCGAGGTGATTGAAACCCTTCAGGATCATACTATGGACGGACGCGGAGCCACGGCCAGCCGTGACGATGCACCTCTCATTCGTCAGATGGGCATGACTGAGTATTTGAGATATTTATTTCGCTCTCTTCTGCTGGAAACGATGAGTGAAAAAGATCATACGAAAATGAATATTGAGTCAGCAGAACAGTTAATGGCTGATGCCCAAGCCGCAAGTCGGTTTAAAATCAGTTTGCATATGGAAATGAGAATTGAAGAACTTAAAGATTACTATGACAAACTGAGTCAGTATGAAGTCTGGCTTCGTGAAAATCTGCCCCAGGAATTTCGGATCGAGGTGGATCAATGGACCAGTTTCAGCAGCTACGGGATCAGTAATATCAATTTTAACAGGATCAAAGAGATCGATGAGCGAACCGCTCAGATTTCACGTGTTCTCAACAGCATAGACCGGGTGTTCAAGGAAAAACGAATTAAACTGGAAAAGCGAATCCAGAGATTGTTAAGCGATGTGTCACGCATTGAGGGTCAGATGAAAGTCGAAGCAAAACGCAGAAAAGAAAGGGATCGGGAGGATTTCTTTCACAATAAGTATTTCAATAAACAAGTCAAGGAGCCGGCGGTTCAAAAATAATCTGTCAAGAGGGGCCAGTGTAAGGAGCAGGTTGATAAAATATACGGCTTTTGGGTAAAATGGATTTATTGTGTTTAATATAAGGATTAGATGAGAAATTTATATAAAATAATTCTTGCAATGATCGTCAGTCTTTGTATGGGGTGGGGTCAGGTCCGGAATGCCCGGATGGACTCCACTTTTACACAATACAGTCTGCCGCAGCTTCAGAATTTCCGAAATTACTATAATCAAGAGTTAGATCGGCTGCAAGAGGAGAAAAGGAACCTGATCAGGCGCGGGATTCAGGACGGTGAATTGCAGCTGGCCTCGAATCCGGACCCGGAATTGGTAGATCAAATTTTAATTCGATTGGCAGATTTATATTATTATCATGAAAAGGACGATTATCTGTCACGTATGGAAAAATTCGATCAGCTTTTAGAGGCCTATGACGAGGGGACCATTCAAGAACTGCCTGATGAACCAAGGCTTGATTTTGAAAAATCTCTGAGTACCTATCAGCGTATTATCGATGAATTTCCTCACAGTGATCTCATTGATGATGCGGTTTATAACAAGGGTTTTTTACTCGAAGAGATGGGGCAGATTGAGCAGGCAGTTCAGGTATATCAATATTTTGTGGGGGCTTATCCGAAGAGCAAATTTATCCCCGATGCTTATATGCGGCTGGGTGAATATTATTTTAATCCGCCGGTGAACAGTCTGCAAAAAGCCATCGGTTGTTATAAAATCGTTACTCAATATCAAAATCACTCACGATATGACGAATCCCTATATAAACTGGGATGGAGTTATTATCGTCTCAGTGAATATCCGGAAGCTATCAGCTATTTCACGAGTCTGATTGAAAATTTATATGCCCAACAAGTTCATTTGACTTCTCAGGATATGCGGACCGATTTGCTGGATGAAGCCATTGAATACATTGCGATCAGTTTTATTGACTACGGTGGCCCGTCCAAATTAAATCAATATCTTAGAAGACTCCAATGGCCTGCTTGGACTGTGGATGTGTTGCGACGGATGGGGAATGCCTATAAAGAGCAAAAGGAAGACTATCCGCTGGCGATTCAAACGTATCAATACTTGATAGAACAGTTGGGAGATGATCCGGAAACTCTGTTTATCCGAAAAGCGATTGTGGACTGTTATGTGGCCCTTGATGATAAGAAGAATATTTTTACTGCCAGGGAGAACATTTACAAACAATTTCATCCCCGCAGTTCCTGGTGGCAGTCGATTGATGATGAAAAAACCAAATTGGATGCCTACCGGATTTCAGAGAATGCACTCCGAAATAATTTTAATACAGTGCTTCAGAGTGTGACAGAAAATCCATCTCAGGAAGGATTTGAAAACGTGGTTTCGTTAGGATACCAATATTTGGATACATTTCCTGAAGATAATTATGCTTATATGATTCGATGGAATGTTGCACTTATTCTGGATACAAAGCTTTCCAGCTATAAAGAAGCGTTGCAAGAATATTTGACAATCAGCCTGGTGTACAGTACCGAGTCCTATGAATCGTTTGCACGGGAAAAAGGGCTGTCTTCCATAAAAGATGCGGCCCAAAATGCCATTGTCATTGCAGATACGCTCGTTGCTCAGGAAAAACGCTCCCAGACAGCCTCCGATGTTGTTGCTGTGACTTCTGCGGAGCACGATTTAAAAGAACCTGTTCCTTTGACGGAAGCGCAAAAGTGGAAGGCCATGGCGTATGATAATTATATTAAACTGTTTCCTTTTGATGAAAAAACGCCTGCGATTTTATCCAATGCCGGAGCACTTTACTATATCAACAATCATTTTGATGAGGCGATTAAATATTTTAAGACTTTAATGAAATATTTCCCGAATCACCAGGCGGTAAAAGAAGTGGAATTGTCTATACTGGAAAGCTATTTTGCAAAGCGTGACTATGAAAGTACCGAAGCATTGGCAAAAAAGATTTTAAGCAGCTCGTATCCGGTGGATGTGAAAGAAAAGGCCAGGCAACGATTGGGAGAAGCCATTTTTCTAAAGGCCCAGGGAATAGCGGATACAGGAAACAGTGTCAAAGCTGCTGACGAATTTTACCGGCTGGCCCTGGAAGCACCTAAAATTCAATTCGCGGATCGTGCTCTTTTTAATGCGGCCGCTGAATATGAGAAAGTCCATGATTATGAATCAGCAATTCGGGCTTATGAGATGCTGCGGACCACTTACAGCGCTTCAGATCTGTTGATTGATGGCCTGAATAATTTGGCCTTCGATTACAGTGAGATTGGAAAGAATCGATTGGCGGGCGATCGATACAGAGAGTTGTCCGGGCATATTGCAGATTCGCAAAACTCTCAGGATGCGCTGCATAATGCTTATATTTGTTATGTCAAGGGCAGGCATTGGCTTCAAGCAATAGAAGCAGCGAATGCATTTGTGAGTAAATATCCTCAGGCAGAGGAAGCTGAAATTATGTATTATCAGATTGCAGATCATTACCAGCAATTAAACCAGCCCAGCCGCAGGGCAAGTCATCTTATTTCGTTTATTTGGCGTTTTCCGCAATCTTTACTTTCGATCGAAGCCTCTTATGAATTGGGCAGGTATTATCAGCATATTGACTCACTAGACAATGCCGAGAAATATTATAAACAAACCTATACACTTTATCAGAAGTTACCCAGCGACAGCGCGGACACCTATGCTTTTATGGCCACAGAAGGCCTTTTTAATGCCACACGCATTGCACATCGAAAATATGAAAAAATACAGTTCAACGTGCCACCATCCAGAATCAGTACACAGGCGGCCCATAAACAGCGTCAGTTGGAAGATCTGGAAAACCGGTATGCCCAGATTGTCGCTATGAAAACCATCCGGCTTCCTGAATCTTTATACCGTATTGCGGAATTGTACGATCAGTATGCCGTAGCCTGGGCCAAACAACCGATTGCCGAAAAAGATCCGGGCGCAAAGGCTGTGAAGGAAAAACAAATCAATGAACGAACCGCTCAGATTTTCAATCAGGCACTGGATGCTTATTTGACTGCGTCCAAAGGATTAAGGCAGTTGAACAATGAATCCTCCGGTCGGCCGGCAGGGGAATCCGATATATCCGACAGCTTGGCAGTTTTGACAAGGATGTGGACTGAAAAGAGCGAAGTTAAAATTTCTGCCACACTATTTCGCATGGCACAGATTTATCAGGAATCTATTGAACGTCTGCTTTCTGTGCCTCTTCCGGCGGGTTTGAGCGTTCTCGAAGGTTTGGAATATCGAAGTCAGTTGCTGATTCAGGCCATTCAACCACTGACTAAACAGGTTATAGCTGCTCATCAAAGAAATTTACAAGTTGCCGACAGCCTGTTTGTTTCGAACAGCTGGACACAAGCTTCCAACAAGCAGATCCTGATCAATTTAAATCTTGTTGGAGAGCAGTATGAACAGCTGTCTTTTGATGCACTGCATACTTTCGACAAGCAAGCGGCGGTTTTCAGATACCGTTCCCTGGAAAAAAAGCAGAAGATGAATCAAACAGTGGTCAATAATATGGTCAATCTGATTGAACTGTCCAAGACCTATGCCCTGGCTGCCGTTCAATTCTGCAAACAGGGGATGCAGCAGGCTGAACAGATGGGATTGGATATGCTGCCCGTATCTGCCCATCGGGAAGCGATGGATCGTTTTGCTCTAAATCTCGCAGATTCCCTGGCTCAGGACATTAAAAAATCCCAGCACGATCAACGCCGAGCCGATGCCTTTCTCGAAGCGACTCAGGAAATTATGTATGAGGATATGCTGACGGTTTTCGAAGATATTGAATACTATCTTAATATTGAGCGGATTGCGGTTTTGGAAACAGCGTTTGAAACAGAACCGGGTTTTCAATATCAGCGGCAGACACGAAATCAGTTGGCCGCGGCTCTTCTGCGTATCGATCCTGAAACCTATTCGAAAAAATGGGGAATTCAGCTGGCAATCAAGCATCTGGCGACAGACACGACCTGGACATGCTCTTTTCAGCCTGTGGCAGTTCTGGGTAATGAAACTGATGAAAAAGCGGTTGAAGTGAATCCGCATGGTAAGGCTGTTCGTGATTCAATTTGGTCATCCAATAGACCGGTATATCAAATCTGGGTTATGCCGGCCAAACAAATCAGTATGCTGGCTTTTCGCAAATCAATGCAGATACCTGGTGTGCCGGTTCAAGCTGAAATACATGTTCACTCAGAATCCCCCTGCCGGATTTATGTGAATGGCACAATGGCAGTTGAGCGTGCAGAAAACGGTGTATATGATATTGTGGATTATTTAAATTCTGGATTGAATCAAATCGGATTTATTTATAAAAATCAGAAAGTATATTCAGTACGCGGATGGCTAACCGTTCGCTATATACCAAAAGCGTTATAAAGGGGAATGGTCATGAATCGGTTGTACGTTATTGTATATGCGGGGCTGTTTTTGATGGCAGCAGTATTTGCACAGGAAAACAGTACTTCAGCTTCGCAGGATTCGTCTCAAACCGGATTTCAGGGAAACGGCGAACTCATATTGGATGAAATTGAAATTCAGGGTCAGATTGAAAAACCCGGTGTGATTGTGTTGCCACGGCGTGTGGATCCCGAAATCGGACAGGTAGAACTGGGACGCAGTTTTGACAATGAATTGAAAAATGGTGTAGAAGCATTGCCGAAACCGGATAAAGTATTAGGACAAGTCGATGATGTAAAAAGTATTAAGAAAGCAGTTGAAAGACAACGGAATTAATCCTATATTAAATATATTGCATTATGGGACAAATGTATGCGTATCAGACAGATCAAACTTGTTTCAGCACATTTAGATAAACGGAAGTTAATAGTTTTATCATAAGAAAAATCAAAGAATGATAAAATTTTACGATTGATGTTCACTTTATTGATGGAGGTTTTCAATGTCTGAATTCTGGCATAGCTTCAGTCCAGGCATGAGCGGCGCTGTATTTATGTGGGTACTGGCCATATTGGCTGCGATTATGTTGGCAATCGCAATAGAGCGATTTCAATTTATTTTTACAAAATCCAACATCAATGCTCCTAAATTTATGGCACTTGTTCGAAAATATGTCCAGGCCAAGGATTTCAAGCGGGCCATGGCGTTATGTAATTCTCTTCGCGAAAAGGCACTGGCTCAAATTATTCTGTTGGGATTGATTAAAGCCAGCAGAATGAAAACGCCGACTTTTCGGGGTGTGCAGAATGCAGTAGATGAAGGAACACTCGAAGTGATTCCCAAGCTTCAGAGCCGTACCGGTTATTTAAATATGATTGGCAATGTTGCCACACTTATCGGATTGATGGGGACCATTTTTGGATTGATCATTGCATTCAGATCAGTATCAGCGCCGGGTATTGATGTCGCTGAAAAATCGCGTTTACTGGCACATGGAATTTCTGTAGCCATGAATACAACTCTGTTTGGTCTGGCAGTGGCCATTCCTTCGATTATTTTATACACCATTTTGCATAATAAAACAAACCAGATCATCGATGAAATAGATGAGCATACGGTGAAATTGGTTAATCTGATCACAGAAGAGGAATAGCCGCATGGCTTACCGGCCTTCAAAACGCGCAAGACGGTCTTTTGAGATTGAACCTCCCAATATTGCGCCCATGATGAATCTGATGGTGGTGTTAATTCCTCTGCTATTAACTTCCGCTGAATTTGTTCGTCTGGGGGTTATTGAACTGAATCTTCCTCCGGCAGCTACGGGACCAGACGGAACAATGCTCAATCAAATGCCTATAGAAAGCCAAAAAAAACTTGATTTAACAGTGACAGTCACGGATCGAGGTTTTTTTATTTCAAGTTCAATGGCTGTGCTGAGCGGATCTGCCGAGGGCGGGCCCACCATTCCACTTGTCAATGGTGCATATGATTATCGGGCTTTGTCTCTGAAATTATATGAGATCAAGCAACGGGCAGTCAGTCAATTTTCCGACGCGAACCATATTATATTAATGGCTGAGCCGAATGTCGATTATCAAACAATTGTAAGTACCATGGATGCCTCACGTGCACTCAGGCTTCCTGGTCGAATTGAAAGTCTCTTTCCTGATGTGTCTTTAAGCGCAGGCGTTTTTTAAAAGACAATATGAGAAAGTAAAGAACATGGCATTTATTCCTTCACGAAGAAAACAACATAAGACCGGTTCCGGAATAGTGCGGATGCAATTAACATCCATGATGGATATGTTCACGATTCTGCTGGTGTTTTTATTGAAAACGTATTCAACTCATGGTCAGTTGATCAATCCTTCACAGGATTTAACCCTGCCTGTTTCCGATGTTCAGAATCCGCCTGAAGTCGGATTGGATGTCACAGTATCGAATGACTGGATTTTAGTGAATGGTAAACCTGTGGAAAAGACATCCAATCTGGCTATGATCAATGGCTACATTGTTCCAAGCCTTCAGGCAGCGCTTCAACGGTATGCAGAAGAGGGAAGAAAGCTCGAGGCTGCTTATGGTACGAAATTTTCTGGAAAAGTCACTATTCAAGGAGACAAGAAGCTGCCTTATCGTCTGTTAATTAAAGTATTAGCAACCTGTGGTCAGTCGAATTTTCCGAATATGCGATTGGTTGTATATCAAAAAGAAGGATAATTACCGACGTGCATCAGTCACTGCAACGTAATATCTATAAAGAATTTAGCCGTCCTTTATTCAGAAATGCGAATTGGGATCTCATATGGTTTTTTTCAACGACATTGTTGTTTGAAGCGGTGTTTATTATTTTTATGGCACGTCGGCCTGTAGAAGAGTATTCAAAAGCAGAAATTGCCAGAATTCAGGAACAGTTTGCCAATTTTATTATGGCAGAGGAGGAACGGGAGGCAGAACGAATTGCCGAACCGATTTCTGTCCCTACTGAAGTGGGTGTCGTCGAAGAGGTCGATGTCGCAGAAAGTGAGGGAGAGGGCACGAATGCTGAAATGGGTGCCGATATGGCAGATATAGAACCCGGCGTACAGGAACGGGCAGGGGACAGACACTCTGCGGGGACTGAAGAGATCCGGCGTCAAAGCCGGCAGGCAAACGCTGAAGCAAGAAGGCAATCCCGTGAAGCCATATCACGGTCTGTCAGTACAAAAGGTCTCTTGGGGCTTCTCACAGGGAGCGGAAGCGCTGCCGAGGGTAATGCCGTAGATAATGTGCTCAGCGGATCGGGTCAGGGTTATGGAGGTAATCATGACCTGGATCAGATTCTGTCATCAGTCAACGGGCTGCAAACACAAGGAGGATCGGGATTGGGGGGATCCGGAGGTCCGGGTTCTGATCTTGGAGGTGTACGGGGATCGCGTTCGGGAGGGCCGACCACAATTGATGATTTGGTAAGCGACAGGTCTGATATGGCCGTATCTTCAATGTCACGACAGGGAGATCTCATGATGGAGAACCCGTCTGATGTTATTGGCCGCGGCAGTAAAAGCGCTTACCGCAGTCCAAATGCGATTCGCGAGGTTCTGCTTGGTCATGTTCCGGCCATTCGATATTGCTATGAACGGGAATTGAAACGGGATCCCGAGTTGAAGGGCAAAATTTCCGTACGAATTACTGTCAGCCCGGATGGCCATGTCATGGCTGCTGAGATTCTTTCTTCCTCTTTAAACAACACGCGGGTTCAGCGCTGTATTCTTGCCAGAATTCGATTGTGGAAAGATTTTAAACCCATTGATCCCACCGAGGGAAGCGTAACCTTCCGGCAGGTTTATACTTTCGGTATATGAAGCATTCCAGTTATTTCAATTTTTTCTTTTCGCTCTGTTATTTATTTAACAGTTCTGGCGATTTTTAAAATCGCCGGATTCCACTCCAGGCTTTCCTTGACCGAAGTTGAAAGGTTCAGCCATATTTTTGGTTTATTATCGATACCAATTCCGAATCCCAGAGAGACGCCTTTTTTCACCATATCCGGATTTCCTGTGACACTGGGAATTTTGTGTTCCCGTGTATATTGAATCGCGCTGTCCAGATGAGTTTCATTGCCAACATACAGAATGCTGGGCGCGTTTTCCGGTAGTGTATTTCCTGAGTCGACGCTTTTTAATATGGATTTTCCAATCGGTTTGCCGATCCCATTTTTTAATTCATCCGCCACTTCCGGCGCATCCAGTATAAATATGGTCACTTCTCCCTGGTTCGACACATTTGATTCAAACGCAATGGCTTTCACCAGCATGGCCGCAGCGACATCGGGCGGGGCCTCATTCGTCTGTGTGAATCCGGAGTCGATCAGGAAGATTAACAGGAGTATGCACAATGTTCTTTTGATGTCAAACCACATGATGGGGCTCTCCTTGGCTGCAGTTAGTCGTATCCAATTGTGTCAGTGAAGGTTGGATCGTCTGATTTTGAGAATTCAGAATCAGACGATCCATTCGAAAAATATATACTATAATGATGCATCCAATCCGATGTAAAGGGCCCTGCCGGGATTCACCGGCATGGACTTGCCGGGAGTTAAACCCCAGTCCGGCAGCCACAACTCTTTATCGAGCAGATTGTCGACCTGCAGGAAGAGAGCGAAACTCTGGGACATGTTCATATTCAGGAGCCGTTTCATATTCAGTCGGCAGTAAAGATTCATCATGTTGTAGGCACCCGGGCTTGGATTGAGTTGTGTCTCATATTTTTCATCCAGGTTTCCCTGATAGCTGTTAAACAGACTGACGGTGAGCAATTCCGACCTGTAGCTGATTCCCGCTTTCGCGCCAAGGTTCGCGATGGGTGTAACATTTTCATTGCCCCCTTTGTCCTCACTGGTCTGGTACAGCATAGAGCCCGTGAGGAACCATCGATTGCTCAGGTAATATTTTCCTTCAAACTCAATACCCTGAATCGACACTTCACCGATGTTGTCATAGGTGGGAACCGGAAATTTCCCGGAACGGTCCTGGATGATGAGATCCGTCATCTTGCTGTCGAAGAAATTAATGCCCAGACGGATTTGATCACCCTGATAATTTATCCCAATGTCCATGGTATTGACTTTTTCAGGGACCAGGTTGGGATTTCCCATCATAGCAACATGCTTCAATCCCAATTCATTGATACTGGGTGCTCTGAAGGCCTGGCTGTACAGCGCTTTCACGTCCAGGCAATCGACCGGATGCCAGATGATCCCGCCTCTGGGAACAATATCGAGATCGATCTTTTCAACCTTGTTGGCCTGAACTCCGCCGATCACCTTCAGGCTTTTCAGCAATTTATAATCCAGCTGTGAATAGACACCGAAGCTCCAGCGGTGGGCATGGTTGACGTTCCCCATTCCCTGGACGTTTTCTTCTCCATCAAGATAGTTGTACAGACCGCCAAAAATGATATTCAGCTTATCCGTCGGAGTGATGAAATTTGTCCACTCGGCAACCATTTCGTAAGAGTCTCTTGCCGTATACGGCCAGGAGCTGGGCGTTTCAAAGGTTGAACGCATATCGGTCACGCTGAAATCCATGTTCCAAATGTCGCTGACCTTGAGGGAATATCCCAGGTCGAGAAACAGTTTGTCCCAGGTGGCAAGACCATAAGACGGGAAGCGAGACGCGTAATCCGCGATAAAATAGGCGGTTTCCCATTGGGCGTAGGAGGACATGAATCGCAGGTTTTTATACTTCATCTCAAGAAAAGCGCCCGGTCCTTCATTCGGGATGGTGTGTGTCACTATGGTGTCACCGGCGGCAGAATCGGGAACGGCATATTGCCAGTCGGTTTCCCATTCCGCTTTTTTAAACAGTCTTCCTGCCGCAGCAATGCTCAGGTCTCCCAGTTTCACTTTTGCTTTGGCCATAGCGCCGTAGGCTCCGGATTGTCCGGCCATTCCCTTGACCGAAAAGACGGTTTCTTCCACGGGTTCGGTGATTACATTGATCACGGCCGAAAAGGCGTTTGATCCGTACAAAACAGATCCCGGCCCGCGAATGACCTCGATTTTTTCAATGATATTGACCGGAAATGATTCGTACATTTCGCTTTTAATACCGCCTTCCTGGGCTTCACGAACCGGACGGCCGTTGATCAAAAGAAGAACGTGGGCTGACGAGGGGAGAACCTGATCGCCACGCGGAGCGATGGTGCTGCGGTCCGTCATGTAAATTGTTGAGACGCTCAGGCTCGGCATGCGTTCCAGGATATCCTTCAGTGTGGTGCCTCCAAAACGTTCGATCTCATCCTTGGTCAGGACCGATATAACGCCGGGCGCGTCAGACATCAATTCCGCAGATTTAGACACAGTGGTCACTTCCATGTTGAGAATCTGTTCAAGGGTCATATCCATGAGATCTTCGGTTATTTGAGCGGGTAGAGAAAACAGGTGTCCAGACATCAGCATTAAACTGATGTAAAAAATGGGGTATTTCCTTTTGACTCGTTGTTTTGTTATCATCTGATTCCCTTTCTGCCGTTACGATGGTGTATTTTGCGGGATCAATTATACAAAGGATTATCAGCCCTCAGCCCGTCTAGGAGAGAATATCTGCCGGAGAGTTATCCATAATCTGTGATTAGTATCATGGGTTTTTCCCTGGTTTGTAAATTACGTGATCTGTAGAGAAAATTGTGCCAAATTGATTATTGCGTTTTATATAAATATATAATATCTTGTAATTCAGAGAGTTAATCATATTTTAATATCTGAATATTCATGAGGTCAAATAAGGAAATCGGATCAATAATGGATAAAATTTATTTAGAATAAAAGGTTGAAATTCATCTTAAGCCGTTGTATATTTATAAGTTGCTTAATCGTATGCGTATAAATTTGAAAAAATTGACATAATCCACAGATGCAAAGCCCAGAATATCGTTCATGGATCAAGTGAAGTATTGATGTCGTTTATTTTAAAAAAGACAAGGAGCAGTATCTGAAAGAATCCGGTTTTATCAAGCGTTCGCATACTTGCGGTGAACTGGGGAAAGCCGATATTGGCAAGCAAATCGCCCTTTGCGGCTGGATCGCAAGCCAGCGTGATCATGGCGGATTAATTTTTATTGATCTTCGGGATCGATGGGGAATAACGCAGATTGTTTTTGATCCCGATCAGTCCGGAAAATGTCTAGAAACCGCCAAACAGTTGCGTATGGAAACCGTCATTGCCATTCAGGGAGAGGTTATTGCCCGTCCGGTCAGTATGATTAATCATGATTTGAATACTGGGGAAATTGAGATCATGGTCCAGGATCTGCAGGTTTTAAATGAATCCAGACCCGTACCCCTGACTGTCAAGGATACCTGCGATGCCATGGATGAAACGCGTCTGAAATACCGATACCTCGATTTGCGCCGCCCGTCCATGCAGAAGAACATGCTTTTACGGCATAGGACTGCCCAATGTGTCCGGCAGTTTTTTACAGATCAACAATTTGTTGAAATTGAAACACCATTTTTAATGAAAAGCACACCTGAAGGTGCCAGGGATTATCTGGTGCCCAGCCGTATTCACAAAGGAAAATTTTACGCGCTTCCCCAGTCACCTCAGCTTTACAAACAGATCTTAATGGTGGCTGGTTATGACCGGTATTTTCAAATTGTCAAATGTTTCCGTGATGAAGATCTAAGGGCGGATCGGCAACCCGAGTTTACCCAGATTGACGTGGAAATGTCCTTTGTGGAAGAGGACGAGGTGATCCATATTATGGAACAATTGATGGCATATATATTCAAAGAAATTCGTGATATTTCGTTGGAGACACCCTTTCCAAGATTTACGTATTCCGAAATTATGACAAAATATGGATCAGATCGACCCGATCTGAGGTTTGACCTTCAGATTACAGACATAACAGATAGTGCCGGAAAAACAGATTTTCGTGTTTTCAAAGAGACAGCGGCTGATGGCGGAAAAATCCGTGGAATTTGTTTGAAGGGCCAGGGCAGACTTTCCCGGAAACAGGTAGACACATTGACAGATCAGGTAAAAGATTTTGGGGCCAGGGGATTGGTCGTGATTCAAGTCACAGAAGAGGGAATCTGTTCTCCGATTGCAAAATTTCTGTCTGAGAGCGATATCCAGGATATTACTCAGGCTTTCAATGCCGGGATTCATGACAATATTTTTATCGTTGCCGATCAGGAAAATGTGTGCTGTGATGCCCTCAGCTTTCTTCGCCATTATTTGGCGAAGCATTATCAGCTATATGATGCGGATCGATTTGTTCCATTCTGGGTGACTGATTTCCCGCTTTTGGAATGGGATCCTGATGAGGACCGATATGTGGCAATGCATCACCCCTTTACATCCCCCAAACCTGAGGATGTGCCATTGATGGATACCCATCCCGACAAGATTCGTGCCCGTTCGTACGATCTTGTAGTGAATGGCTCGGAAATCGCAGGCGGTAGCATACGTATCCATCAAAGTGGTCTGCAATCCAGGGTATTAGAATTGCTGGGAATTGATGCAGATAAGGCCAAGCGTAAATTCGGATTTCTGATTGAAGCACTGGATTATGGTGCGCCGCCTCATGGAGGAATTGCGTTTGGATTCGACCGTCTTGTCATGATGCTGGCGAATGAAGAATCGATTCGTGAAGTGATAGCATTTCCGAAGACCACCAGCGCCATTTCTTTAATGGATGGCTGTCCATCAGAAGTGAGCAGCCATCAGTTAAAAGAGCTGGGAATAAAATTGAATGATAATAACCAATAGATGATATTTAATATTATTATAAGAGTGTATCAAAATAAAAAAATCAAACGCTGAGATTAACTGATATTTATTTGAATACATCTCATTCGTGGTATCATTTATCCTTCATGACGCGATGGAGGATCAATTGAAATGTCTTGTGATTGATGATGAGGACTGCATTTTAGGTCTCATGGACCGAATGCTGAGCAAGATGGGTTTTGAGGTTGACCTCTGTAATACCTGGAAATCAGGTATGGACCGGTTCTATCAGCAAAAATATGATCTTGCTATTCTCGATATACATATGCCGGGAAGAGATGGATTCCAGCTTGCTCAAGAGATGCGCGAAGCCCGGTCAGATCAAAAAATATTAATTATCACTGGCTTGGCCGCCGGAGAAGTGTATCGTCATTTAATGGCTTCGACAAATGCTGATTTTAATGATATTTTATATAAACCGTTTTCATTTGAAAAAATCAAACAGGTCATCGGCGCGGTCATCGGTAAAGAGTTTATATAGATTATGATACGGCTCTATTTTTCTTCTTGACAATGTGTGAATTATTTGTTATACTTTTTCATAGTTAATAAGCTTTAGAAAAAACAAGCAAAAGGAGGTGCAGGGAATGGCAAAAGGAGCAAGATTAATTGCGGCGGGGCTGTTCTCTTTCATCGTGGCATTTTCTCTTTTGCTGTCTGGCTGTACGCGTTACGCCAATGAAGATCAATTGCAGGCGTTAGACGAAAGTGAAGCATCAGCTCAAGCAGCGGAAGATGAAGTGGCCCAACTGGAACAAGAGAAAGCCGAGCTCGAAGCCAAACTGGCTGAGAAGCAGGAAGAATTAAAGCAGGTTAAAGCTGAAAAAGAAAGAATCCAGGCCGAAGTTGGTGAATCTGTGGTGGAAGAAGCCGAAGCTGTTGAAGAAGAAGTAATTGAAGAGGCTGAGGCCGTGGAAGAAGAGGCGGCTGAAGAAGCTGAGGCTGTCGAAGAAACCGTGGAAGAAGAAGCAGCTGAAGAATAACGAACCTGCGCCAAACCAAAGATATGATTAAGTAAGGAGGAGACTTAGTATGAAAGTGAAAGAGATTTTGATACTCTCTTTGGTGGCAACTCTGCTTCTCGTCTCTACAGGTCTTTTCGCTCAGGAGGAACGCAAGATCAAGATGGATGAGTATAAGGCCCAGTTGGCAGAGATGCAAAATAGAGAAGAGAGTGCTGGAGAGAGAACCGCATCTTTAAAAGCGGAAATCGCTGAATTGCAGGCGAAAGTGGACGCTATTCAAGCTGAAATTGACGCTGAATGGGAAGCGGTTTATGCTTTGATCGGTACAGATAAGGCCAGTGTGGACGCGTACCGTGCTGAGTTGGATGATTTGGATGCCCAACTGGATGGATTGGCCGCGTTATCTCCGGAAGAGCTGTTCCAGCAGAGAGGAGAAATCAAGGCGGTTGAGGCAAAAATTGCTGAAATGAAGGAAAGTAATATTTATATACTTTCTGAAATGAAAGAAAAAATTGCTGCCTTGGAAGCCAAGATTGCGGGTCTGCGAGATAAAATGCCCGCCGGTATGTATGATCAATACACGGTTGTGAAGGGTGATTATCTCTGGAAAATTTCCAAGAAAGACGAAATTTACGGAGATCCGTATCAGTGGATTCGTATCTACTGTGTAAACAAGGACCAAATTAAAAATCCAGATCTTATCTATTCCGAGCAAGTATTGAATATCGCGCGTAGCGTGGGAGAGAATGAATATCTTGTCGTGAAAGGCGATTGGCTGTCAAAAATTGCAGAGAATGCGATTGGAGATCCGGCCAAATGGACAGAACTTTATGAGGCCAATAAAGATATTATTAATGATTCCAGCCTCATTTATCCACATCAAGTTCTGGTTATTCCACAAAAGTAATTCTGTTTGTGGACACGTTCGCCCTGCAGCGAACAAAGTCAATATGAAGATCTGATTTAATTTAAAAGCTCTCGGTGAGTGGATTATTCTATACCGGGGGCTTTTTTTATCTATGGAAGAACAAAGAATATCAATCAAAGGCGTTGATCTGCTTCAATTGCTGGGCTGGCATGATTCACATCTTCGATATTTGGAAAAATATTTTCCTGCCAAAATTGTGATTCGTCACGATGAAATTCGATTTTCAGGTCCGCCGTCAGAAGTTGATGCATTAAAGCATGCCTTTACAGAAATGCTGTTTCTCTTAAATAGAAATGGTAAATTGGAACAAAAAGATGTTGAGACCGTTGTTGATATGATCAGGGCCGGAGATGCCGATGTCTCGAAGGAACTGGACACTCAGCCTCCGATTATCCTTTATACAAAACATAGTGTCATTCGCCCCAGAACGAAAGGTCAGGAAGACTATGTCGCTTCTGTGGCAAAGAATGATATTGTATTTGCAATTGGCCCGGCCGGAACAGGAAAAACTTATCTCGCTGTTGCTTTTGCACTGGCCCAATTACGGGAGAAAAACATGTCCCGCATCATATTGACACGACCCGCCATAGAAGCCGGGGAAAGTCTTGGTTTTTTGCCAGGCGATTTGATGGAGAAGGTGGATCCATATCTTAGGCCGCTGACGGATGCTTTGTTCGATATGCTTTCAGCGGATCAACTGCAAAAATATGTCGATCGTAAAATTATTGAAATTGTCCCATTGGGATATATGCGCGGACGTACATTGAATGATGCATTCGTGATCTTGGATGAAGCTCAGAATGCATCTGCCCTGCAAATGAAAATGTTTTTAACCCGGTTAGGAAATCATTCAAAAGCGATTGTGACTGGAGATATCACACAAGTTGATTTGCCTGATCGTGTCCAGTCCGGTTTGATACAAATCCAGAATGTACTTCAGCATATTGAAGGCATTGGATTTGTATATTTTGACAAGCAGGACGTCGTTCGGCATCGATTGGTAAAGAAAATCATTCAAGCTTATGAAAATTTTGATGACACCCGGGATGAGGGATAATCTATGGAACGAATACGTCGATTGAGACAGATGGTCTTAAGAATAAGAAAAAATGACCGCCTGAAATTTACCAAACATCAGCCCTCTTTATGGGATCAGTTATGGGTCCGATTGGTGATTCTGGCTTTACTCACTACGACGCTTGTTTTATTGCTTCCTTCGCAACGTGCCATGCAGTATGCTGATTTTAAAGAAGGGAGCATAAGCCCGAGACGTATCATTGCACCATTCAGCTTTGAAATCTTAAAAACTCAGGATGAATACCAATTGGACCGTGAAGATACACGAAAACGTGTGCAGCCCATTTTTAATCGTGACCAGGAACTTGCAGAGTCACAGATTCATCTGTTACAACAGTTTTTTAATAAGATTTCGCTTATACGTGGTGTTCTTGAAAAAAACAGTCGATTACAGAAAAGCCTTCAGGATTCTCTTAGAAAGGAATTTAATCTTAGCGGAATAGAAGTGCAAACCTGGGAGTTATTACTCGATCCAAGCAAGAGAATTGGACATGACGAATTGTCCATGCTGGAAGCTCAAGTAAAACGTACGGTCAGGGATCTGCTGGCTATTGGTATTTTGAATCAAGAAAAAGCGCAGATGAGTGTGCCGGATCAGCATTTGATCATTAATGAAAAACGGGAAGAAGTGATTTATCCATTTGATAATTTTTTGGATTTACCGGAAGCACGTACGCGGGTGATGCAACGGATGGATCGTTCGTTTCCTCAAAAAAATGTTTTGGCGCAATTGGGTTATAATATTATCAGTTTTTTCTTACGTCCCAATCTTATTTTAGATGAAACCATCTATCAGGCACGTATTGAAGAAGCCGTTTCCCGTGTACCACGCAGCCGCGGATTTGTGATCGAGCAGGAAAAAATCGTCGATAAAAATGAACGTATTACTCCGGAAATCCGGAAAAAACTGTATTCACTGTCAATGAAAATGGCAGAAATGGGGATTCAACAAGGCGGGATTAAAGTGGTACTCCCATATTTGGGTAAAGTATGTTTTGTTCTCGCTTTTCTATTTTTACTTGCCGTATATGTTCATCTTAAATCTCCACTAATTCTTGAGAGATCCAAGCCGGTTTTTCTGCTGTCTCTGATTATTATATTGGTGTCAGTGAGCACATATTTTATTTCTAAGATCAGCCAACAAGAAGACATATCGGATCCTGCAATTACAACAGCCATTGGTGCTATGCTGCTTGCCATGATTTTTGATGAAAAAATCGGGTATGTGGGTGCTGCCATATTAAGCGTGTTTGTCGGGAGTATTCTGGGGAATGATTTCAACATTATGGCGGTTTCCTTTTTTACGGGAGTTATCGGAATTATTGTAATCAAACGGCTTCAGAATCGAAGTCAGCTGCTTCAGGCTATTCTGTACATTATCGCTGCAAATATTTTTATTTTATCAGCGATGGGATTTATGAGATATGCTCCTGGGGGGGCGCTTAAACATCAGATCGAAATTGCGGTGATGATTGGAACGGCCACTCCCATTTTAACATATCTGTTACTGGCTATTTTCGAAAAAATGTTTGATATCACTACGGATTTTCGATTGCTGGAATTGTCGAATTTAAATCATGAATTGATGAAACAGCTTTCTGTAGAGGCGACTGGCACATATCATCATTCAATCCAGGTAGGGAATCTTGCCGAAGCCGCAGCCCGGGCAGTAGGTGCAAACTCACTCTTGGCTCGAGTGGGATCCTATTATCATGATGTCGGCAAACTGGAAAAATCCGAATATTTTATTGAGAATCTTTTGGCCAATGAAAATCCTCATCAAAAATTAACACCGCGAATGAGCGCGCTGATATTAAGCAACCATGTAAAACGAGGATTGGAATTGGCCGACAAGTATGGTTTGCCATCATCAATCAAGGATATTATGGTGCAGCATCACGGAACCACACTTATGTCCTTTTTTTATCAAAAAGCTTTGGCAAAAAAAGGCTCGGATGAGGTTAATGAGAATGATTATAAATATACAGGTCCCAAGCCGCAAAGTAAAGAAGCCGCGATTGTGATGCTGGCGGATTCTATCGAAGCAGCAGCACGTGCATTGAAGGATCCTACTCACAGCCGTTTAAAAGGCGTGGTTGAAGATCTGGTGGATGAACGTTTTAAGGAAGGCGAGCTGGACGAATCGCCACTCACTTTACGGGATCTGGAACGGATTAAGGAAGCTTTTTTAAAAATATTGGCTGGCATTTTTCATACACGGATTGAGTATCCCGATCGGGAGGAAAAGTCCAACAATCAAAAGAATTCATAGAATCAAGCCGAACCGATCAATGATGTTGATTGAAGTCACTGCTCAGACAAAGGCGGATGTGTCACTTCGATGGATCAGGGAAGTGGGAGAAAGGATACTTCAAGATGAAGGGTGTCAACATGGAAATCCTGTTTCGATCATACTTGTTGATGATGCGTTTATCACCCAGTTAAATCGTGTCTATTTTAAAAAAAATACATCCACAGATGTCATTTCATTTCTCCTGGATAATGATAAATTCCCCGCTGAGAAAGAAACTGCCTGGGGGGAGGTTTACGTCAGTCTTGAACGGGCTAAGCAGCAGGCTTTGAAGTATCAGGTTACTTATAAGGAAGAAGTGGCGAGATTGGTGATTCATGGGATTCTCCATTTACTGGGTTTTGACGATCAAACGGATCAGGATCGGGCTCTTATGAACGAAAAAGAAAATACATATTTATCACAGATCGACTTGAATGGGTAACATATTTGACAGGTCATTTCATATACCGGATATTTCGGTTAATGAAATATTGAATATCCTGTATTCCTGGTTTTATGGATACTGAATTATATGCAGACAAAAAAATCGATAAAGAATCAAATTTATTCAATTTTAAGCACAGTTTTTGCACATTGATTAAGAAAATCAAGGCAGGTTGCAATTATTGATAGTATTGACATGCGATTTTTTTTAAAACAAACACGAATCATCTAAGTAACAGGGAGGAAATACCGGTTTTGGAATCTGAATCATGGTTATCTATTGTAATTTTTATTGGTCTTCTTTTCGCTTCAGCATTTTTTTCCGGATCAGAAACGGCGTTATTCTCATTAAAAGCTTCGGATCGTCGTAAGCTAAGAGAAAACATGCATACTTCGTATTCAGCAAGACGTGTATTGGCGCTTCTTAAAAATCCCCGCCGGCTGCTGGTTTCTATTCTTATTGGAAATACTATCGTCAATGTCGCCGCTGCAACGGTTGCAGCAATATGGACACATCGTATGCTTGTCAATACGCCATGGTCCCGGTGGTCTTTTGTGATCGATGTAGTGGTTGTGACTGCAGTTATTTTACTGTTCAGCGAGATTTTACCAAAAATCATTGCAGTAAAAAAACCTGTTGTTTTTGCTGAAAAGGTTTCACCCGTTCTTTCCGGGTGTGTTATATTATTTTTGCCATTGTCCTTTTTATTCGAACATTTGACACACTTGCTGACAAAATGGCTGGGGATTCAAAAAGAAGTGCCCTTTGTCAATGAAGAAGAATTAAAAACACTGATTGAAGTGGGCGAAGATAAAGGAACACTGGACAAAGCGGAAAGGGAAATGATTCACAGTATTTTTGAATTTCATGAAACTATGGCCAAAGAAGTTATGATTCCGCGTATGGATATGGTGAGTGTAGAGAAAAATATACCGATGAATCAAGTGCTTAAACTGGTCGAAGCATATGGTCATTCACGGATTCCTGTGTATGAGGAAAAGATTGATAATATTATCGGTATTCTTTATGTTAAAGATCTGCTTTCCTACACGAAGAATCAAAGTAAAGAACAGACTTTAAGCGACCTTGTCCGCAAGCCTTATTTTGTACCGGAAAGCAAACCGATTGACGAACTGCTTCGTGAATTTCAAAAAGAACGGATTCATATGGCTATTGTGGTGGATGAATATGGCGGGACGGCAGGCCTGGTGACAATGGAAGACGTGATTGAAGAAATTGTCGGTGAAATTCGTGATGAGTATGACCGGGAAAAGCCGTTGATCAAGCAGATGAAATCTCATGAGTGGCTTGTGGATGCCAAGATAAATATTGAAATATTAAATGAAAAACTGGGAGTCGCCATTCCATCCGAAGAGGATTTTGAAAGCCTGGGCGGATTTATTTTCAGTCAACTGGGCGCGATTCCCAAAGAAAAAGAAACTGTTCAGTTTGGCAATTATCAATTTGTGGTTGAAAAAGTTGTGGGCCGGCGTATAAAACGTGTTCGTATTTTGGAAGTCAGAGAAAGCGAAAAAACAGAAGCGGTTTCAGGCTGAAATCCTGTTTTAAAATCTCAAAGTGAATATTGTTTTTTGGTCTGGCGAGGACTGGGCTGTAACGGATCCTCTATGCAGTCGCATGATTTGCCGGCACAGGCTGAGTCCGATACCTGTGCCTTCTTTTTTGGTTGTGAAAAATGGGATAAATATTTTTTCGAGTGCTTCCTTCTGAATCCCGGGGCCATTGTCGATCACCTGAATTATCGGGTGGCCGCCTGGTCCCATCTTAGCGAGTAAAGTGACTTTGCCGCTTTTTTCCCTGCTGCACCAATCCAGCGCATTTTTTAACAAATTGATCAGAACTTGCTCAATTAATACGGGATCCGCTGTAATTTCAAGTGAAGTCGGATGAACTTCGGTTTTTAAAACGACTTTCTTTTCCTGATATTTTGGTTGCATTAGTGTTTGAATATGTTCGAGCAACGGTGAAATGGGCACAATCTGAAAGTCAGGTTTCGGAAGCCGGGTGAGCTGCCTGTACGAATTCACAAAATTGAGCAGACCCTGGCTGCGTCTTTCAATGGTTTTCACAGCCTGGTTGACATCTTCAACCGGGATTGACTGGCGCTTATCGTATGATGATTTTTCAAGAATCCCTTTCGCCGTAGAGGCCAGAGAGGCAATTGGGGTGATGGAATTCATAATTTCATGGGTTAAAACCCGGATTAAATTTTGCCAGGCTTCGAGTTCCTTTTCTTCTAATTCGCTTTGAATATTCTGAACCGAAGCCAGAGTATATGCTTCGCCTTGAATGATAAAACGGGTTGTATAAACAGAAAGCGTGATCAAATCGTTGGTTTCCGGATGATGAAATCGAATATGCGTTTTTTCACCGGGTTGAATTTTTTTCAGTGTTTCCGGAAATGACGGCTCGATTTTACGTAAGGATTCAAGTTGCCGGATATTTGAAATCCCAAGAATTTTTCGTAATGCCTGGTTGATCATATCAATCCGGCCATCCGATTGAAATACCAGCAATCCAACACCCACATGCTGAATTACAGTCTGAAGATAGCGGTAATGTGCTTCTTTTTCTTCCCGGGTTTTCTGAAAGGTTTCTATAACTTTTGAAAATGCTTTTTTCATGGGTGTCAACGATCTGTCTGTGCCCATGTCCGAAAATGTTTGGGAAAAATCCGAGTAGCGAATCGCATCGAAAAACCGGTTCATATCTCTCTGAGGTTTTTCCAAGCGGTGAAGTAATGATACCATTTGAATGACCAGGATGATCACAAGAAATAAAGGTGTGATACTAAGGTCTGTTTTCGGAATCCAAATTGCAATAACGCCTGTGGTCAAAAGAATAAAACTCATTCTGACCCAGTAATGAAAGCGTAATCGATTATAAGCCATGCTTTTCCATTCGGCGATAGAGGGAAGTTCGCGTGAGCCCTAATGCATTGGCTGCCTTTGAAATGTTGCCCTGATACCTGGCAAGTATTTTCTGGATCAGCAACTTTTCGGTGTCTTCCAGATTATAACTCTCTAAAATCAATTCTTCACTGACTGGTTCAGTTGCTGAAAGTACAAAATCCTGGGCGCTAAACTGATCGGATTCATTCATAATTATTGTACGCTCGATCGTATGACGCAATTCGCGTATATTGCCCGGCCAGGAATAGGATTGCAGCTTGTCCATTGCCTTGTTATCAATGACAGGAACAGCACGATTATATTTTTTTGCAAATTGCTCTGCAAAGAATTGAACAAGGAGCGGAATGTCATCGGTTCGTTCCCGGAGCGTGGGCAAGCGGATTTCTACTGTATTGATTCGATAGAGAAAATCCTGACGGAACAACTCTTTTTCTGTGGCTTCATGGATGGGGCGATTGGTGGCACAAATGAGCCGGATGTCGAATGGAATTGGTTTGTTCGATCCAATTCGTGTTACCTGACGGGATTCCAGAACCCGCAGTAATTTTGCCTGCATGGGAATTGACAGGTTGCCGATTTCATCCAGAAATATCGTACCTTCATTGGCAGCCTCAAACTTGCCGGCATGATCGGTTTTTGCATCTGTAAAGGCCCCTTTCATATGACCGAACAATTCGCTCTCGAACAGAGATTCAGGAATTGCACCCATATCCACACTGATGAATACATTTTCTGCGCGTTGTGAGTGGCGGTGAATGGCCCGTGCCACCAGATCCTTGCCTGTCCCATTTTCTCCCAGGATCAGTACGCTGGCGTCGGTTTTGGCGACTTTCTGAATGGATTCAAAGACATGCATGATACTTTTGCTTTTACCGATCATCTCATGAAACGGATGGTCCATGGCCCGAATAAGCTGTGCCTGCCTGGCCTCCAGCCTTTTTACCTTGATTTGGGAAAGGCTTAACTTGACAGCAGAGGCGACTGTAGCAAGCAATTTTTCATTTTGCCAGGGCTTCAGAATAAAATCTGTTGCTCCGTTTTTCATCGCTTTCACGGCAGTGTCTACATCTCCGAATGCAGTCATCATCAGTACCACAGCAGATGGCTCAATTTTTAATATGACCTCAAGCCAGTAAAATCCTTCAGATCCGCTGGTTACGTCCCGGGTGAAGTTCATATCAAGCAGAATGACATCGTATGAATCATTTTTTAAAACAGCAGGGATTAATTCCGGATCTTTCTCAGTTTTTACATCGTATGGCACTTGCTTGAGCAGCAGTTTAGCGGCGGTGAGGACGTCCGTGTCGTCATCAATGATGAGAATTTTTGGGAGGACCGAACCCATTTTGGCTCCTTATTATATCCGGCTAAAGCCTCGATTCCTGTGAAAATCCGGATTCCGGATTTTCAATTAATATGTAAAATTTCGTAATCAATGTCAATAAAAAAGTGTACGATATCGTACAGTCAATGTTCGGAAGCGGATACTTCATTATGATCGGCTGAAGTTTCCATTCCGTGTCTCAGGTAAAGGAATGATTTCTCATGAGAAAAAATTGGTTTGGCATACAGGTTGCCTGTTTCATCATTAAAGTGATCATTTTCAATGAAAGTGTATTATTATGGACAGAATCATTCAAAAAAAGAAATGGCCTCTTAAGCGGATTGTCATCGTTGCATGTTCAACCGGATTTGTTCTGCTCATTCTGGGGAATATTCTATTTGGAGATTACAGCGCCAAATTAAACGTTAAGAAGGAACGGATAACCATTTCCACGGTTACACGTGGGCCCTTTCAGGAATTCATTCCGGTGACCGGTACAGTGATCCCCATTAAGACCGTGTACCTTGATGCCATGGAACATGGACGCGTCGAATCCGTATTCCTTGAAGCCGGCACGGATGTAAAGGCGGGAGACAAAATCCTGAAACTTGAAAATACGGATTTACTTCTCAATATTCTCTATCGTGAAGCTGATCTTGCGGAGCAGAGCAATAACCTGAGAAGCACACGGCTTCTCATGGAACAAAACCGTCTCTCTCTGCAGTCCCAATTGACCGAGCTGAATTTTCAAATAAAAAAGCAGAAACGCATTTATGAACAAGCCAAAATTCTGATAGAAAAACAATTGATCTCCCGCCAGGAATATGAAGAAATCAGAGATGAATATGAATATCTTCTGAAAAAAAGAGGGCTTACGCTTGAAACCCATGAAAAGGATTCTCTGTTTCGGCAAATTCAAATTCATAATCTTGAGAGGTCTCTGGAGCGCATGCAGGGCAGCCTCGAACTGGTGAAAAAGAATATGGAGCATCTTACTATTCAGGCGCCGATCTCCGGTCAGCTAACCTCGCTTATCCCGGAAGTGGGAGAGTCTATCGCACGAGGAGAGCGTATCGGTCAGATTGATCAACTGGACGGCTTTAAAGTACGTGTGGCCATCGATGAGCATTATATTGCCCGCATCAATTCGGAGCAGTACGGGGAATTCGATTTTAGCGGTGAGACGTTTCAACTGATAATCAAGAAGGTTTTCCCTGAAGTTCTGGAGGGCCGTTTTGAGGTGGATATGGAATTCATCGGAGATGAGCCGGAAGGTATTCGGAGAGGACAGACCTGTCATATCCGTCTTGAACTGGGAGACCTTGAGGAGGCACTCTTGTTATCACGAGGCGGATTCTATCAGAAAACCGGCGGACAATGGGCGTATGTCGTGGATGAATCCGGAAATCTGGCTAAGAAAAGACCGATTCGATTGGGACGCCAGAATCCGCAGGTTTTTGAGGTGCTTGAGGGTTTGAGATCCGGAGATAAGGTGATCACATCCAGTTATGACAGTTATGGAGACGTGGATAAGCTTGTGCTGAAGGAGTAGAGGTCAAAGAATGGAAATAAGGGAAATAGAGGAAATGTTGAGTGATTGAGTCCTTGGGTTGTCAAGTCATTGAGTCATAGAGTCGAAAGTAGGAAGAAGAAACAAAAAATAAGAAGCAAAAACCAAGAAATAAGAACCAAGGCCAAAGAATAGAATGAATATAAAGATGAACAAACCAGGAGCAGTATCATGATTAAAACAGAAAATTTAAAAAAGATTTATACCACGGAAGAAGTGGAGACCACGGCCCTGAATAACGTCAATTTTGAGGTTAAGGAAGGTGAATTTGTTTCCATTATGGGACCTTCCGGGTGTGGCAAATCCACTTTATTAAATCTGATTGGTTTGCTGGACAATCCTACGGATGGGATGTACCATTTTCTGGATCATGAAGTGTCCAAGTATTCAGAACGGAAACGGGCCAATCTACGCAAACACAATATCGGATTTGTTTTTCAAAGTTTTAATCTGATTGATGAGCTGACGGTTTTTGAAAACATCGAATTGCCCTTATTATATCAAAAAGTGTCCGCTTCCGAACGGAAAAAACGGGTGAATGAAGTGATGGAGCAAATGCAGATCATGCATCGGAGAAACCATTTTCCCCAGCAGCTATCGGGCGGCCAGCAGCAACGTGTGGCTGTGGCCCGGGCAGTGGTTGGAAATCCCAAGCTCATTCTTGCAGATGAACCCACAGGTAATCTGGATTCATCACATGGCGAAGAAGTAATGAAAATGCTCCTGGATCTGAATGAATCCGGAACAACCATTGTTATGGTAACCCACTCCCCGACCTATGCCGAGTACGGCCATCGTGTTGTGCATCTTTTTGACGGTCATATCGTCAGTGAGAATTTAAATGGAAAGTTTCATGTATAACTTTTTTCAGAGAAAAAATGATGTTGAAAAATTATTTGAAAATCGCAGTTCGCAATTTAGTTAAACATAAAAAGTTTACAGCGATCAACATCCTGGGCCTGGCCATCGGCCTGACCTGTTTCATTCTTATTATGCTTTGGGTGCAGGATGAACTTTCCTATGACCGATTTCACAAGCGTGCCGAAAATATTTATCTTGTCCTGCGAAACGACAATAACAAATTAAGCGCAGTGACAACCAAGATGCTGGCACCTGCGCTTAAGGCCGATCTGCCGGAAGTGATCGAAGCAACTTCAGTTGGACAACTTCCTGAATCTTTTAAAGCCTATTTTCAATATCAAAATAAAGGTTTCGAAGAAAACATCACACTGGTTGAATCACAATTCTTCAATATTTTTTCCTTTGATTTTAAAGAAGGGGATCCGTGGTCTGCTTTTCAGGATCCCAATTGCATTGTCATGACAGAACGAATGTGCCGGAAATATTTTGGAGAAGGCAATCCGATCGGGGAATCCATCACAATGACACTTCTCGGTCAGAAAAGAATCATGAAAGTGACGGGAATATTAGAGAATCTGCCCCGGAATTCCAGTTTCAAGAGAGAGATGATGGCTTCGATTGATCTTGTGGAAACCTATGGCGGTGTATACTGGGACTCCTGGTCCAACCAGAATGTGCATACCTATATTCACATACAGGAGAATGCGGATATTCATGAAATTGAGAAAAAGGCTATGGAATGCAAAAGGCGTCATTACAGAGAGGATCGTATCAGCTATGTGCTTCATCCGTTGACCAAGATTCATCTTCGTTCCGGCAATATCGCATTCTTTTCAGCCGCAGGTGATATCAAGTATGTCACCATATTCAGTGTGATTGGCGGCATCATCCTGCTGATTGCGTGCATCAATTATATGAATCTTAATAATGCGCTTTCTCTCAAACGGGCCAGAGAAATTGGTATACAAAAAGTGGTCGGTGCACAACGGCCTCATTTGATCCAACAGTATTTTGGAGAAACATTTATTATCACTTTGATTGCTTTGGGTTGCGCCCTGCTTATGGTCGAACTGCTTATTCCGGTTCTTAATCAACTGTCAGGAAAATCGCTCTTTGTGAATTTTTTAAGTCTGCAATTCTTATTTACAATTCTGTTTACAATAATTATAACCAGTGTTGTCTCCGGCCTTTATCCGGCTTTTTTTATCTCCGGATTTCAACCCGTTCAGGTTATTAAGGGAAGATTTCAACACCATAAAGAGGGTTTTTCGCTGCAGAGAGGATTGATCATTTTTCAGTTTTCCATGTCTATTATAATTATCGTATGTACGCTTATTGTATTCAATCAGCTGAAATACATTCAAAACAGTAATCTGGGATATAATAAGGATAATATGGTTTGTCTGAAAGTCAAAGGAGACATATCCGGTCAATATGATATATATAAAAATAAACTTCTGGAAAATCCGAACATACTCAGTGTCTGCCGTTCACAATCCGTAGAAGCCGGTGGATTGGGTAAGACGGAGAGTGTGCATTGGATGGGTAAACAGGGGAAGTTCACAACCTGGGTATTGCATGTGGATTTTGATTTTGCAGAATCGTATAAAATCAAAATGAAATCCGGCCGGTTTTTTTCAGACCAATTTGTGAGCGATCAAACCAGTTCCTATCTGCTCAATGAAGCAGCAGCCGAAGAAATGGGGCTCGAATCGCCGGTTGGAACAGATATCACTTTTTGGAGCGGCCGCCCGGGAAAGATCATCGGGATTGTGAAAGATTTTCATTTTAGTACTCTGCATCATGTCATTGAACCGATGATTATCAGAATTCCGGATCCGGACCCGGAAGAAGAGAACATGTTTTATCGAATCATATCCATCCGGCTTCAAGGCAATTCAATTCGTCAGAGTCTGGCTTATATAGAAAACATGTGGCGAGACATCTTTCCGGCCGAACCTTTTGACTTTTATTTTCTGGATGAGAAATTAAATGCCGGTTATCAGGCTGAACAGCGGATGGGGACGTTATTCAATACTTTTTCTTTTTTGGCAATATTAATTGCATGTCTCGGACTTTATGGATTAACAGCATTTACCATTGAACAAAAATTTAAAGATATTGGTGTACATAAGGTTTTAGGCGCATCTGTTTTAGATATTATTTTTCTGATTTCAAAGAATTATTTATTGTGGATTGTCTTTTCAAATGTTATCGCTTGGCCTGTGACTTATTATGTCATGAATCAATGGCTTGAGAATTTTGCTTATCGTATTAATATCGGCTGGTGGACATTCTTGCTGGCAGGAGCAATTGCGCTTGTCATTGCTTTGATTACAGTCAGCTGGCAGGCGATTCGGGCAGCGACGGCGAATCCGGTGGAGGCGCTACGGTATGAATGAGAGGGCATGGAGTAAAGAGTAAAAAGAATTAAATCATCAAAAATTAAGCGTTCAGGACTCTGCGCCATGCGAATTTTGGAGGAATCATGTTTAAAAATTATATGAAAATCGCCATCCGAAAAATGATGCGACAGAAAATGTATTCCATGATCAATATTGGCGGCTTGGCTATTGGCATTGCCTGCTTTTTACTCATCAGCGTTTACGTTAAACACGAAATGAGTTTCGACAGGTTTCACAAAAATCATGAAAATATTTACCGCATTTACAGAATTGAAAATGAATCATCCGGCAATGTAAAAAACTCAGCAACACCTCATGCTCTGCCAAAAGCGTTATTAAACGATTATTCAGACCTGAAAAACGTTGTCAGCATTCTTACAATGAGAGAAGATGAAATAAAAGTCGATGCACATACTTTTCGCGAAAAGATATTGTTTGCCTCCCCCAATTTTTTCGATGTGTTTGACTTCCCGTTTATTGTCGGATCACAGAAATTGCTATCGCAAAATATTCACTCCGTAATTATTACCAAACGTCTGACAAAAAAACTTTTTGGTGATATTTCTCCAATCGGGAAAACTGTTACAGTACATAAGAATCTTAAACTTGTTATCGCTGGAGTCATGGAAGATATTCCTGCCAATTCCAGCTTTCAATTTGATGCTTTTATATGTGATGATCTGGCATATCGTTACATTTTACCAGGAGAGGAAGCAAAATGGTATTCAATGGGGATTGAAACTTTTGTTGAATTTTCCTCCGATTTATCACCTCAAACATTGAATGCCCAATTCCCGGTATTTTTGAAAAAATATCTGCCAGACTTTTTAAAAGGCCGGATTGAACTGGGCCTTCAACCATTGAAAGATATTCATACAAATACTGAAATTCGCAGTGATACTTTCCCTGCTGTTTCAAAGTTTATATTATCCATTTTTTTCCTGATTGCAGGTACCATCCTGGCTATCGCAAGTATCAATTTCATCAATATGTCAATAGCAAAACATGCAGAACGCCAGAAAGAAATTGGTGCTCGGAAAGTAGCCGGAGCAAATCGATGGCAACTCATTCAACAATTTTTCGGTGAATCTATTATTACAACCTTTTGTGCATTGATTATGGGTTATATACTGCTGCAATTTTTACTTCCATATTTTAATAAATATATTCAACAACCATTGAATCTTCGTCAATTCAATGACATTGGATTCTTAATTTTTACCGTTATTTTCGGAATAACACTGGGTGTGATGAATGGATTGTATCCGGCCCTCCTTTTTTCAGCCGATAAACCGGCTGTCATCTTAAGAAAAGAACGCAACAAGATATTTGGTTTTATCAAGCTGCGTCATTTACTGGTTACCATTCAATTGGGAATTACGATTGCACTTATATTCGGTGTCATTGCGGTAACGTATCAGATTTTTTTTATGAAAAATCATAGTTTAGGTTTTCAATCCGAGAATTTGATTGCCATTTCCACAAACACCCATCCTGTTGAAAAAACGAATGAACAAAAAATAGATCTTTTTACAGAGCTTATTAACAACCAGGGACAAACTCATGGAATTGTTACAGCGGCCTTTTCTGAGAATATACCAGGATCATACTTCCCAAATCAATTTAGTGTGATTCCTGAGGGGGGGTCTAAGTCCGATCGAATTGAGATGGTCATTACCAGAAATGTGAGTGAGGATTTTTTCAACACATATCAGATACCTTTTGATAAGGGCCGTAATTTTTCAAAAACCATGCGTACAGATCAAACCGGAACTGCAATTATCAATGAGACAGCCGCAAAACAATTCGGATGGGACAATCCGATCGGTAAGCGTTTCAGATTTGCCTTTGCATCCAATTTGTTTACGGTTGTGGGCGTGATTCAAGACATTCACTTTAATTCCCTTCAAAACAAAATCAAGCCACTAATTTTCGTACAATAGCCGGACTGGGGCAATAAAAATTTTGTGACGGCGCGTGTTCATTCAAATGATATTCAGAACAGTTTAGGTTATTTAAAGCAGGAATGGAACAAGGTATTTCCGACTTTTCCCTTTGAATATCATTTTGTAGAAGAAATGTATCGCAATAGTTATAGAAAAGAAGAACAAATGTTACAAATTGTTACAACATTTGCCGTGCTTGCTATCATATTGGCTTCATTAGGACTTCTTGGATTGACAGCGCTGATGGCCGTGAAGCGCACGAAAGAGATTGGAATCCGAAAAACGCTGGGCGCTTCTGTTCCAAATATTCTTCTGCTGTTATCGAGAGATTCAATATTTTCAGTCATGATAGCAAGTCTCATTACACTGCCCATAGCGAACTTTGTTATCAGTGGGTGGTTGCAAAATTTCCCCTACCGCATTAAGATGAGCTGGTGGATGTTTGCTCTTGCGGGAGCACTCGCACTGGTCATTGCATTACTCACTGCAGGCTGGCAGGCAATCCGTGCGGCCACGGCCAATCCCACAGAATCACTCCGGTATGAGTAGGATAGCATATAGAGTGAAGCGCATGGAGCATGGCGGAAAAAACCACATGACCCAGGCTAATTTGGAGGAATCATGTTTAATAACTATTTAAAAATTGCTCTACGGAATCTATTACGACATAAAAGTTTTTCAGTGATCAATTTACTTGGATTTGCCATAGGAATGACATGTGCCATCCTGATCTTATTGTGGGTATCGGATGAGGTCGGTTTTGATCGATTTCATAAAAACGCAGATACCATTTACAGAGTTGTCATTGTAACTCCGTCATCCAGTGGCATACTTCGATCCGCCCAGGCTCCCAATGCTTTGGGGCCTGCTTTAAAAGAATGTTATCCGGAGATCATTGATTTCACCCGATATATGGGGGGATATTCCGGTTGGCTTATTCGTTATGGTGAAAGATCTTTTTCAAATGATCGATGGGCGGCCGCAGATCCATCCTTTTTTACACTTTTTTCGTTTCCTTTTGTTCACGGTAATCCGAAAACTGTATTTGAAAACCGATATTCAGTTGTTATCACCGAAAAAATGGCAAAAAAATATTTTGGAGATGAAAATCCTATTGGTAAAATATTAACCAAAGATAAAACAGATTTAGAGGTGACGGGGATCATTAAAATCCCACAAAACTCTCACATCCAATTCGATTATATTTTTCCTGTAGTCAATATGAAGGAGTGGTTTATACAGGATTTACAGAGCTGGGAGCAAGGACCTATTAAAACATATATCCAGCTTTCAAAAGCAGTCTCAGCCAAAAAAATAAACAATAAAATAACAGGAATTATTGAAGAATACCATGCGCAATCAAAAAGTACAATCCAACTTCAACCACTAAAAAAAATCCATCTGTACACCGATTTCCAGGATGATGCATGTAATTATAAGCAGGGGAACGCTATATATGTCTTTATATTTCTCTCGATTGCTGTTTGTGTTTTACTCATTGCCTGTTTTAATTACATGAATCTTTCAACAGCCCGCTCAGCTCAAAGAGCCAAAGAAGTGGGTGTTCGTAAAGTCATAGGTGCGAAAAAAACAAATATTATTTTACAATTTTGGGGAGAGGCATTCTTATTAACGATTATTGCATTACTGATCGCACTTGTTTTTACTGATCTGCTCCTGCCTTTGTTTAATCATCTGTCGGAAAAACAGTTATCATTGAATATCGCTGTAAATTTTAAACTATGGGGCGGACTTGTCCTGCTGGCAATTATAACAGGGGTCATAGCTGGCAGCTATCCGGCACTGTATCTTTCATCCATGCACCCCCTGGCAGTCATACAGATATCTGCACGATCCGGCAAAATAGGTCATGTCCATTTGCGAAAGATATTGGTTATTATGCAATTTACCATTACCATTTTTCTGATCATTGCATCTTTAGCCATTTATCACCAACTCTCATTCATGAAAAACAAAGATTTGGGATATGATCATAAAAATATTATTTATTTTTATGGTTATGGTAAATTTTCTAACAACTATGAAAGCATCAGAAGCGAATTATTGAATCATCCAAACATATTAGGCGTTTCGAAATCATTTGCTCCGTTTTTCCCTGAAACAGATCAGTCTTCGGATGTTGATTGGGAAGGCAGAACTGTTGATTCAGAAATTGTGCTTCACCATAATGTCATTGATTATGATTATTTACACACATTCAAATTAACCATGGTCGAAGGGTCTTTCTTCTCTCGTGATTTAACATCTGATTTACCTCAATTTGTCATGAATGAAACAGCAGTAAAATCCCTTGAAATTAAGAATCCAGTAGGAAAACGATTCACATATAAAGGCCAAACAGGATCAATTGTCGGGGTGATTAAAGATTTTCACAACAAATCGCTACACAATAAAATTGCACCATTTATTTATAGTTTGTACCATGGGCCTTGTTATATCAATATCAAAATGGGATCAGCAGATATTCAAACCACCTTGAAATACATTGGGAAAAAATACAATGAATATATGCCAGGCCGTCCATTTTCATATCATTTTCTTGATACCAATATTAATAATTATTATCGTACTGAACAGAAATTAGGCAGGATTATAAAATACTTTTCTGGATTGACAGTGTTTATCTCCTGTTTGGGCCTTCTGGGTCTCGCATCCTTCAATTCAATGCAGCGTACCAGTGAAATCGGTATTCGAAAAGTATTAGGGGCTTCTGTGTTCAGTATTATTTTCATGTTGTCAAAGGATTTTTCAAAATGGGTGATCATCGCAAACTTTATTGCCTGGCCTATAGCTTACTATTTCATGAAAAAATGGCTACAGAATTTTGCGTATCGGATTGATTTAACCATCTGGCCCTTTATCCTGGCCGGAGGTGCTGCTTTAATCATTGCATTGCTCACTGTAAGCTGGCAGACCATTCGGGCGGCCACAGCGAATCCTGTCGAGAGTTTGAGATATGAATAGGATTGCTTCGTACAGAGAGCATGGCACATGGGTCAAGGTACGGCTGAAAACAGGTAATTATTTTGAAGTGAAAAAAGCTGCCGAATACAACTTAAGGGGTGTAAAAGAGAATAAAAAACAGGTGAATAAAAAATGAAGATTTTTAACATAGTGTTATTGGTAATTTTTTCAGGATTTGTATCCATTCATGCTTCCGATAACCAGAAGACAATCCCATTTTCTGACAGACAATTCGAAAAATCAGTCACAATTGAAAAAATTCTGGATAGGATTGAAGAATCAAGAGGGAGTTTTAATGACTCTATTCAAAACCTGAAAGTGCAACAAACCACGATGCTTAAGTCCACTGTCATGGGAATGATGATTATTGTAAAACAAATTCATTTTAAACGTCCGGATATCATTGAACAAATAGAGATAAAACGAGAGGAAAACTTATGCAGCGGTGTCAATATGAAACTTGACGAACACATTTCGCACACACTGTTTACCGAGTCTCTTCTGTCCTCTCTGTCCCCGGATGATTATCATATTCACCTGATTGGAAAAAAGACATTGAACGGGCGATCCGCTTATCTGCTTAAGGTCAAGCCGATAAATAAAAAGGAAAACTTGTTAAAAGGGAAGCTCTGGATTGATACCAAAGATTTTACCCTGATCCGATATGAAGGAGAACCCTTAAAACTGGATAACAATTCCAATGGTTCTGGCGGAAAGCAATTGATAGAATATGCTAAAATTAATGATAAATACTGGCTCCCTGTTCTTAACCGAACGAAAGCAACCTGGCTGCTGGCTATTAAACTTGTGAATGAGATGACATATAGCGGGTATGAGATCAATGCCGAATAAAATCGATATGTAGGCTTAATCTTGACATTATAGGATCCCTGCGTATTGCATTATTCTTTTTTCGATTATTGGAGATCAGCATGTTTAAAAATAACATTTAAAAACTTGATTAAAAAATGAAATCGTTGTGAGATTAATAAATCCATACAAATTAATTACTGAAAAAACAGGAGCGCAGTTATGATTAAAATGAAAGATATTGAGAAGTATTATAAAAATAAATTTATCAAGACATGGGTTTTAAGGAATATTGATCTTGAGATTGAGGAAGGTGAGTTTATTACGATTATGGGGCCTTCCGGAGCGGGCAAGTCCACATTGCTGCATATCCTGGGCATGCTGGATGATGCGTCCGGCGGAGAATATTATTTTTATGATCATCCAGTCCATCAAATGAAGGAGAAGGATAAAATCAAGCTGCATCAGCATCACATTGGGTTCGTATTTCAGCAATATCATCTGATCGATGAGTTAACGGTGTATGAAAATCTGGAAACCCCGCTGCTCTATAAAAAAGTCAAGGGGGCAGAGCGAAAAAGTCTTGTTGCGGATATGCTGGACCGGTTCAATATTGTGGCGAAAAAGGATCTTTTCCCCAATCAGCTTTCAGGCGGGCAGCAGCAGCTGGTGGCCGTGGCCCGGGCACTGATCATTAATCCCAAACTCATTCTGGCGGATGAACCCACCGGGAATCTCAATTCCCGGCAGGGTTTTGAAATCATGGATCTTCTGAAAAAACTGAATGATGAAGGCACGACGATCATTCAGGTGACGCATGATGAGAAAAAAGCGGAATATGGGAACCGGATTATCCATTTACTGGATGGGTGGATTGAGAAAAATTCAAAGTAAAATTTTTAGTTAAATGACAATTTGATCTTCTGATTCGACAGCTTTAATATTCATGGAGGTAAACAGAGACATAATCTGAGCGCCGACCCGGATCAGTTTCGTGGTGGAGATCAGCCAGATAATATGAATCTGCGGTTTCATCTCTTTGAGTGCATTTTGCCATATAATTCTTGATTGAGAATCATAACCTTTCATATTCAGGCATTCCCATATCAAAATAAATTTTTCATTGGATTTTAAATGAAATATATCTTTCCATATTTTAATGGCTGATTTGGCATCCCGTTCTTTAAGAACTCCCGAGAAAGTGAATTTTAAGCAATTTTTTCCAGAATGTTTATATTCCTCAATCATTGGATTCTTGGATTTCATCAATGACCCTTTCTTATAATTATATTGCAATCTATTTTAATGGACCATTTCAATGTTCAATATCATCCGTGCATTTTGTTAAAATACCGGAGATGTTCAGCAGGAAACATCGTTTATTTAAATATGGGATACGGTCTTGATTTTTCATAGGTTACGTGTTTATTTCCGTGTTTAATTTAAGCATTATATGCAAAATAAGTGCCATTGCCCGGGGATCCTTTATGACAATTCATGACTTTGATTCATATTCATATTTTATTACCTTATTTATCCAGAATAATTCACAATTTCGCGGGAGGAATCCGTGAGAGGAAGAGGGCTTTTCTTTATACTGATCGTCCCGGTTCTGCAAGTTATGGCGCAGAAATTCGAAGGACTTGCGCTCACGCCGCCCATGGGCTGGAACAGCTGGAACACATTTGAAACGCGCATTGATGAAGTCTTGATTAAAGAGATGGCCGAGGCCCTCATTGAAAGCGGCATGCAGGCCGCCGGATACCGGTATATTGTCATCGATGATGGGTGGGAATCGATGGAACGGGACAGCCTTGGCAACCTGGTACCTGATCCGGAACGGTTTCCCGGCGGCATGAAAGCGCTTGGTGATTTTCTGCATGAAAAGGGATTTAAATTCGGTATTCATAATTGTGCGGGCAGTACAACCTGCTCCGGTTATCCCGGGGGACGCGGTCATGAATTTCAGGACGCACGGATCTATGCATCCTGGGGCGTGGATTATCTGAAGTATGACTGGTGCGATCACGGAACAGCCGATGCCAAAGAAACCTACAAAACCATGCGGGATGCTCTGTATGCAGCAGGCCGCCCGGTTGTTTTCAGCCTGTGCGAATGGGGCAATAACAAGCCGTGGGAGTGGGGCAGGGAGGTGGGACATCTATGGCGCACCACTGGGGATGTAACAGATTGTTATGACTGCCAGGAAGTCTATTCCATGGGATGGAAATATATCCTGGCTTCTCAGGTCGGATTGGAAAAATATGCCGGGCCCGACGGATGGAACGATCCGGACATGCTGGAGGTGGGCAACCCGGGACTCTCTCTGGCTGAATCACGGGCCATGTTCAGCCTGTGGTCTATCCTTGCGGCACCGCTCATGGCCGGTAATGATGTGCGCAGCATGACGGATGATATTAAAACCATTTTAACCAATAAGGAGGTCATTGCCGTCGATCAGGATCTTCTGGGAAAACAGGGGGTTCAGTTTATGCTGCAGCGCGGAAAGGAAATCTGGGTCAAAGAGCTTTCGGACGGCGCCTGGGCAGTCTGTTTTTTCAATACGGGAGACGATGACTTGAATCTCCGCATCAACTGGTCGCATGTATGGATTCTCAAAGGCGATTATCATATCCGGGATCTGTGGCAGAAAAAGGATATCGGGACGACTCGAAAGCACTTCAGCGCGACAATCCCTTCGCATGATGTGATTATGCTGAAAATGATACCCCTGAGATGAGAGGGCAGGACCATGGAAGGGAAATTGGGGATATAAGGGATATAGAGGAAATTTTGAGTCTTTGAGTCATTGGGTCATAGAGTCGCAAGAGTAAAGAAATGTGTATATAGGTAAATGTGTTCCCATCATCCCCGCCGCCTGAGGAACAAATCTGCTGTGTATATTTGTTGGATTAGGGATTGGCCACATCAACCCATCTGCTCATTTATCCATTTATAAGTATACGTATTTATTGCAGTCTTTAGGGTGCGTCATAGAGTCATCAAGTCGTAGCATAAGCTGGATTCGGATTTTAGTGAAAATAAATGTAACGGGGATAAAGGGATAATGTCCCCCTGATAAGGGGGATCCAGCGAAGCTGGTAGGGGGTTTTAAGGCCAGAGACAAGACAAAGGATTTTGCCGGACAAGACAGCCGCCGAAGGCGCCAATCCAATTCATTTATGTGACCGGTTACCGGTATGGATGTGTTATATATAGTGGAGGATTATTGAAATTCAGTAATCTGTTTATGAATTTATGCTTATTTTTAAGCACATTGATTTTTTCTGCAGATATTCCCAAACGCACCTATGAAGCGAAGCGCCTCATTGCCGATCCACCAAAAATTGACGGCCATTTGAGTGACGCCTGCTGGTCCGGGAATGGGTGGCTGGGTGATTTCACCCAGCAGCAGCCCGATGAAGGAAAACCAGGTTCCCAGAAAACGGAATTTAAAATTCTGTATGATGATCATTATTTGTATGTGGCTGTGCGTGCCTATGACAGCAAGCCGGATCAGATGGATATCCGGATTGCCCGCAGGGATGATTTTGCCGGTGACTGCACGGGCCTTTGCTTTGACAGTTATTACGATCACCGGACCGGGTATGAATTCAATTTAACATCCGGCGGCACCAAGATCGATTTAATTCAGATGGATACCGGTGCGAACTGGTATATTGACCGGAACTGGGATGCTGTCTGGGACGGCAAGACAGCCATTACTGATTCCGCCTGGACAGCGGAAATGCGCATCCCTTTTAATCAGCTTCGTTTTGCTGAAAAAGAGGAACATGTGTGGGGACTGCATGTCTGGCGCTGGATTCAGCGGAATATGGAAGAATCGCAATTTCAGCTGATCCCCCTGGATTCCCAGGGCCGGGTCCATCGTTTCGGCCGGCTGACAGGCATCCGGGATATCCCTGTTCCGCGGCGTGTGGAACTGCTGCCGTATCTGAGGGGCAGTGTGAATCGTTTCGAGCCGGATCCGGAAAATCCATTTGCCAAAACCGGTAAAACATGGGGACAGGGCTTGGGGCTGGATGGAAAGATCGGATTGTCCGGAAATTTCAATCTGGATTTTACATTGAATCCGGATTTCGGACAGGTGGAAGCCGATCCTTCCGTGGTCAATCTTACATCATTTGAAACCTTTTATGAAGAAAAGCGGCCCTTCTTTATGGAGGGCAGACAAATTCTGGATTTTGATGTGGCCGGACAACCCCTGTTTTATTCCCGCCGTATCGGCCGGATTCATCAGTATGAGCCCGATCTGCGGGATGATGAATATTCAGATGCGCCGGACAACACAACAATTTTAAGCGCAGCCAAGATCAGCGGAAAGACTGCGTACGGCTGGTCATTGAGCGCTCTCAGCAGTGTCACTGCAAGGGAAAGGATTAAAATCAAAAGTGATTCAAGCACTCAGGAAAAAACGGCTGAACCGCTCTCCAGCTATACAGTAGGAAGATTGCAGAAGGACTTTGCCAATGGCAATCATTCCATTGGCGCAATATTCACTGCGGTTCATCGGCAGATCAACGTGGATTATCTGAATTTTTTGCCCAATGCAGCCTATACCGGCGGCATCGATGGAACGCTGCAATGGGGCAGCCGGACGTATTATGTGAATGCAAAAGGTGTTTTCAGTCATGTCCGGGGTCATGAAGATGCCATCATACGTCTGCAGGAATCATCCGTTCATCACTTTCTTCGGAAAGACGCAGATCATGTCCATGTGGATTCTTCATTAACGTCCATGTCAGGATTCGGGGGCGAACTCGAAATCGGCAAGGGCGGCAATGGCCGCTGGCGGTTTCAGGAAGAACTGGAATGGCGGTCGCCGGGTCTGGAGCTGAATGATCTGGGATATCTGCGTCAGACAGATATCATCGAACAGGAAACAGAAATTGCTTATGTGGTGAATGAACCCTCAAAACGGTTTGCCAGTTATGAGTGGTCTGTTCAGCAGAGCAATCACTGGAATTTCAATCAAGAATGGCTAGGCTCAGTGGCCGAAATCTTCGGGCGGTGGACATTTAAAAATTACTGGAGTCTTCAAGGTTTTATCGAACATGAGGTTCATCGGGTTGATACAAGGCTGCTCCGGGGCGGCCCGGGCATGCGGCTGCCGGAAATCACCTACCTGCATTATCATTTAAACAGCGATTCCCGGAAACGCTACCAATACAGTCTGGCGCTGACCCATGGGTTTGTGAACGATAAGACATCGAATTACTGGACGGCGTGGGGCGATGTTTATGTTCGCGCTTCCGATAATCTCGATTTCTCTGTCAGTCCACAATATATAGTCAACCAGGATGCCTGGCAATACGTGGATGTGGAAAGCCGGACAGATACAGAACCATATATTCTCGGTTATATCGATCAAAAAACATTCCAGGTCACGCTGCGATTCAATTATTACGTCACTCCGGATCTTTCCCTTCAGTATTACGGGCAGCCGTTTGTTTCCGCAGGCCATTTTTCAGATTTCAAGCGCATTACAAATTCCAGAGCCTCTGAATTAAAAGAGCGCTATATCGCTTTAAATGACGATCAAATCCGTGTCGATCCTGAAACAGGTGACATTCATGTAGACGAAGACATGGATCTGGATGAGGACTATGAAATCGAGAATCCCGATTTCAATTTCCGTGAGTTTCACAGCAACCTGGTGCTTCGTTGGGAGTACCGCCCCGGATCAACCCTGTATCTGGTGTGGACGCACGGACGCAGCCGGTCCGTGACCAACAGCAGATTTCATTTCAAACGTGACATCCATAAGTTGTTCAGCATCTATCCGAATAATGTATTCCTGATGAAGATCAATTACTGGTTTTCATTATAAAAGAAAATAATGAAAATTAAAAAAAATTATCGAAGCTGATCGAAATGTTACATCAGCTTTTTTTATTGCAATTTGCCATTGTGTTAATTAATATTGCTTATTCATCAGAATATCACGAAAGATCGGTTATGAATAACATATCAGGGGGGATTGAATTATGAGGCGAGATCGTTGGTTATTTTCCTTAGCTGTTTGTATATTGATGGCAGGATACGGACTAATGGCACAAACCCATTGGACCAACTATTCTGATAATCCGGTCATTGATGAATCCTTTGATTCAGGATCGGACATTACTCACAGGCCTTCGGTTGTTTTCGACGGATCTGTCTATTATATGTTTTATACCAGCGGACGCACTGAAATGGCAGGGCCCGTTGAAGTGGTGAAGAATCACATGGCTTATGCCACTTCCCAGGACGGTATTGAATGGACCCTGGTTGATCCTACCGTATTGTCTCCTTCAGGTGATGAAAACCGGTTTGATCAGTTTCATGCGGGTCACGGGTGGGTAATGATGGATCAGGACACCTTCAAAATGTGGTATTGGGGATTTAATATTAACACAACCCAAAACAACATTGGACTGGCATGGTCTACAGATGGTGCAAACTGGACTCGAGTATTCGGTCCCGGCCATCTGGGCAGTGTGTACGATCTGGCCATGGCCGGATTGTCGCTGGAATGGGGGCTGCCCACACCCTGCGTTTTGAAAAAGGATGGTGTCTATCATATGTGGCATTCACAAATCCATATTGCGACCAATACTTATCAGATTGCCTATGCCACTTCTCCAGACGGTATCCATTGGACAAAAGTGTTTGGTGATGGCCCGAACGGCGCTGTGCTGGAATATGGCGGATCTGATGATTTCGATATGCTCTCAACGGCCTGGCCCGCCGTATTACCCACGGCCGATGGATTTGAAATGTGGTATTATGGATATGGCCCTGTTTGTGAAGGGCTGGGTTACGCAGTATCCTCTGATGGCGTTCACTGGCAGAAGATAAGCGGGAGCGGCAATCACGGTGCCTGTTTCAATGATGCGCATGCGGTGTCTGTGATCAAGATGGATCATTTGTATAAAATGTGGTATGCTGTTTTTGCGGATCAGGATATCGTGAATTATGCCACATCAGTCGCAAGTGCAGATGTTCAGGGGATGCATTTTTTTGTTCCCGTGGATTGTGCATTGTACCCGAATCATCCAAATCCGTTCAATCCGGAAACACAGGTTACGTATTTTATCTCAAAAAGTGAATATGTCCGGATTAGAGTGTTGGATATATCTGGAAGATGTGTCAGGACTTTAGTAAACGGTATTCAACCGGCGGGATTCCGGTCCTTGCCATTTGATGCCGGTGATCTTGCTAGCGGTACCTATCTCTGCCGATTCGATACAGAGAGTCAATCGGAAATGATCAGGATGTTGCTGATCAAATAAAAAAATGTCACAATTTCGATCATTTTTAAATCATCTTGTGTCTGGGATTGGGAGTATGAGTATGCCCTTGTCATTCAATAAAATCAATCATGCGGAACCAAAGATTGTCACTCTTGAATCTCCCATTTTCTTTATCGGACTGGGTGTTAAGACGGATATGAAGAAGATCTATAAAGACGCATCACGATTGGGAAAAACATACGCCAGTTTTAAAAAGAATCATGAGATTCCCAATCTCAAAGATCCCTGGTCTTTTGTGGCATACAGCCGAGACTTTGATGAGTCCACGAGAAGCTGGGAATATATTATGGGTGATGTTGTCACGAGTTTAAATTCGGTTCCTGAAGGATTGCAGGGGATTGAGATTCCATCAGGGAGTTCCTATGCCATTTTTACGATTCGGGCCAGGCTGCCCTTTTTATGGGGTTTCGAAATCGGTCGTATGAAACGGTATGTGTTTACTCTATGGCTGCCCAAATCCGGTTATGTCTCTGGCGGGTGTGATTTTGAGCTGCATGATGAAAGAAGCAGGGCCAGGAATCCCAGTATTGATTTGTATGTAGAGGTTCGAAGGAAGTGATAACGCAAAGGGCCGAATTATAATAAAAATTAGAGACCATAAAGTAACACAGAGAACGCAAATAAATAATTATATGAAAATTATCTTTTTGAACTTAGCACCTTTTTCGCGAGTTCTTTATAGTTATTTCTTAAATTTGAATCAAAAAAAATCATCGAGAAAGTGTATTGATTAAAACGGGGACATTTTATGAAATCCACCTTCATTCTTATTTTTCTGATTGTCACACTCATGAATGTGTTCGCTTGGCAATTACTGCCTGAAAAAATCGCCACACATTTTGGAAAGGGCGGCCGGCCCAACGGATGGATGAGCAAGGACGCCAACTTTGTCGTCATGCAGGGGCTTTATCTGTTTTTGTTTCTGATGTTTTACTATTCGTCCGTGCTTATTTTTAAAACGCCGCAGAAGTGGATCAGCCTGCCCAATCGTGAGTATTGGCTGCGTGAGGAAAACAGAGACATCACCCGGCAGAAAATTTCGAACGGGATGTATGAGTACGGGATTTATCTGTTTCTCTTTTTTGGCTTTATCGGTCATTTAACCATGCATGCCAACCTGAATCCCCCCGTCCGCCTGGATGAATCCAGGTTTTTGATTGCTTTGTTCTTGTTTTTGGGATTGACCGTTTACTGGACAGTGAAATTTATTCTGATGTTCCGGTTGCCGAAAAGTGAACACCGCTGAAAGCCGGAAAGTCCCTCTTTTTCAAAGGGGGATTCAGGGGGATTGTTGAAGGATTGATGAAGTTACTGAATTTTTGTCATCCCGGCGATTTTCAGGCCGGGATCCAGGTGGATGAGCGGATTCCCTCCCGGATCAAAGCCCGAAGGGCAGGCTTTGAGAAAAGGGAAGGTTCTGCAACTGCGTGATAATTTCTATGCGCAGATTGAGATTTGAAAAATTGTGGTTTCTTTAGCTGGTATTATCGATATCATTCATCATACATCTACATAAGTCCTTATTCAATTAAACATATACACTCTTTATCCGAGTCATAATGCATAGATGACCTTGCGAAGGTCTCTGACCTTCGCAAGGTCTGTACCCGGTTAATCGCTTCATATTCCCCATTAATTATTCCAGCAAATGCAGATGCTTTTCTCCGGGTGTTTCTGCTTATTTGCGGATCCGGAATTTTCGGGTGTGGCCAGAATGCGGGTTTTTTTTCTTGATTTAACACATTTAATTGTGTAACTTATTACACAATATTTCAAGGAGATTAAAAATGGCGACAAATTTGGCAATTGATGATTCACTTATCGAAGAAGCAAAAACAGTGGGTCGTCATAAAACAAAAAAGGCGGCTGTCACAATTGCGCTAAAAGAATATATTCAAAGACATAAGCAATC
>JAFGCO010000029.1 GCA_016932575.1 bacterium | reverse complement strand
TTCCTGCTATCATAGAACTGATTATTTGAATGACACAGAAGTGTGTGTTTTATTAGAAGATTGGCCGTGGTCTTCAGCTTGGGCGAGGCAAATAAAGGTGGGGCCAATACTCGATACACTTGATGTACCGTTTCTAATGAAGTAATTTGATGTTAGTATTATTTGTATTCTTACATTGATCCTGTAGAATTACGTTGGCATGGGACAAGTCCACATGCCACACGATTTCAGGAATGTTAGTTCTTGTTCCGGCCACCCATCCCGCTTCAATTTATTGTAGGCGCTTTGCATAAAGAGAAGCGGGACTGCTCGCCTTAAAAAACCGTGGCTCGCAGGAATTGCTCCATCTGCTCAGGCAACAACGAAAAAACCCTGCAAGAAGCAGGGTTTTTTCGTGGTGGCGCCTCCCAGAATTGAACTGGGGACACACGGATTTTCAGTCCGTTGCTCTACCAACTGAGCTAAAGCGCCACTTTTAAAAATCGTGAGCTTAAATATAATATGATTTTCATAATGTGTCAAGCAAAAGTTATTATCTTCTCGGCTTTTTCTTTGCCGGATGATGCTTGACCTTTTTTTTGGTGGTGATCACCCTGGTGCCGTGGGGCGTACGCACCACTTTACGCTTTACAAGCACGGATGATGCGGGTCTGTATTTAACCCGTGTGGTCACACGCACCCGGCCGGTCCGGGTGATTCTGAATCCTGCCCGTTTGTGGTAAACAACCAGCCGGTTCCGGTATGCTGCACGGGCCACCGGATGAAACGGCTTCCACCATTTGGGATAAACACCGAACCTGTATACGGACCGGTAGGGTTTGTATCCCGGCCGTGTGATAAAGGCGATGATGGGCCAGGTTTTGACGTGCACAACCGAAGGCATAATATAGTAGTCGGGCCCGTAAATATCTTCATTGCCGACCACCTGCATAGTATAGTCATCTCCGTCTTTTTCAACTTCAATGACGGCCACATCCTGGTATTCATCCTCTCCGAGCGATGCCTGAAGAATGATGATGTGCGCATCCTCGTTGACTTCTTCAAGTACACGGATATAATCGACTTCTCCGTTTTCATCCAGATCCAGGTTGTTGATGCCCACTTCAGGATCGTTGAGTGATTTTTCAAAAGCTTCCAGACTTTCTGATTCCTTGAACAGTTCGCTCACAGCCTGTAAATCCAGGCCCTCTGACGAGTCTGAAATTGCAGTCACGGTGGTGCTGTCTTCTGCGAAGATAAAGGTTCCGCACAGGATCAGAGCCGTCAGGATAGTCCATAAGGTGAATTGTGCTTTCATGTTTTTAGCCTCCTGTTTTGTGGAAGTTTCTGATGTTTCTAAGTATTGAACACCGGTCCGGGAGTTTTCTTGCGGTGTTCTTGGGGTCGTCGTGTCCTTGTGTCGTAGGGTCTTAGAGTCATTGAGTCGTTGAGTCATAGTGTCGCAGGATCATGGGGTCTTAAGGTTGTTGGGTTCAAGATAGGAAATGCGGGGGAAAGAAGCAAGGAGAGAAAGGGTCAAGAATCAAGAAATAGGAATCAAAGGAAATAGGGGATATAAGGGATATACGGGAAATAGAGGAAATGTTGAGTTGTTGAGCCGTTGGTTGAGAGGCTGAAACGGCGTCGGGGAGAAACGGAGAGAAAAGAAAATCAAAGACAAAGAGAACTTACGGATGGGTGGTGAAAAAATTCCAAATAACAAATACCAAATGACAAATCCCAAAATACAAAAAAATGACAAATTTCAAAATCCAAATGTCAAATCAATGACAAAATCCAAATTTCAAATGATAAGTCAATTGCATATTCCAATGACTTAAATCACAAACAAAGATAAGTGTATTTGAAATTTGTTATTTATGATTTGGATATTGTTTGATATTTGGTATTTGTTATTTGTGATTTTCCAACGGTCCGCGGTCAGCCGTCTGTGGTCTTTGGGGTGCGTTGTAGGATCTGTTGAGTCGTAGGGTCGTTGGGTCATAAAAACAAGAAACAAGCAGCCAGTAACCAGAAACCAGCAACCCACAGCGCATCTGGATGAAAAATCCGGTATGTTTTTATGCTTTAAACATGTCTTCGCAGATGTTCAGGTCTTCGGGGGTGTCGATTTCCCACCATTTCAGGTTCCCGGTTTTGAGGCCGTAAAACGGATAGCCCCTGTCCAGGGCTTCCTTGATGATCAGCTCATAATAAGAGTTCCAGTCTTCGTTTTCAATATGCTCGTCCATCTTTCGGATGAAAAATTCACGGGCAAAGGCGGGGCCGATTTTATAGAAATTGACGGTTTTGTATTTATCCGAATAATCGAAATCATCCTGCTGATGGCGCTTTAAATACATCTGCTGTACCTGATCCGACGCATCCAGGTCCACGACCGTGCCGTCCATGCGGTCATTGTGCTTTCCTATAAGCATGACATTGTCCTGAGGCGACTGAATCAGGTTTTTTAATATTTCATTTTCAAAGAATATATCCGCCTCGAACAGAAAAAATCCATCCTGCAAATATTTTTTTGCCAGCCAGAGTGAATAAATATTGTTGGTGGTGGCATAGATCTCATTGTAAACCGTCACGATTTCCGTACGGGAATCAAACGCACGCGCAGCCTCTTCCAGAACGGTGTTCATATAACCGGTGACAATGACAATTTTTTCAATACCGCTTTGAACGAGCGACTCCATCAGATTCGAAAACATCGGCGTCCCGTTGACCTCTGTCATGGGCTTGGGCTGGTTGTCGCTCAGCTTTCCCAGACGGGTTCCTTTTCCGGCAGCTAATATCACAGCGGGCAGGGGGCTCATATCGATCCTCTTATTTTATTCGAAAGTGAATTATCATGACTAAATTTATGTTATCAATCCTGAGTTATAAATTCCAAATCCCAAATACCAAATTCCAAATAAATGACAAATTCCAAAATCCAAATGACAAATCAATGACAAAATCCAAATGATAAATAATGAATATATTTCAAATTATTATGACAAAGATCACAAACAAAGATAAGTATGTTTGGAATTTGTGATTTGGATATTGTTTGATATTTGTCATTTGATATTTGTAATTTATGATGGTTCCAATATGATTATATCAAATAAACATTTACTTGATGTATCCCAGCACCTTCATCATTTCCACACATTCTTCGTTGTTCATGAATTCTTCGATGCGCTGTTTATGCTCCGGTTTTTTCCATTTGCCAATGGCGCTGGTGCTGACCGGCTTGACCTTGTGACCCCAGTGCTTGCTTTTCTGCACATTGGTTTTTTCCATCCAGTTTTCCAGGCCTTTTGTATAGGGCTCGCCGATAAACTCGCAGATTTCTTTGAGATAAGGCCTGTAATCCCTGACCAGATCTTCATAAAACACCGTATACAGATAGGGTTTGTCCCGCAACCCCCAGGCATATCTGACGCTTTTCAGCCAGCGATTCGGAGAGACCCAGTATTCATTCGGGCGGTGTTTTGGATGTTTGGAAACCACGACATCGCGACCGTCCCGGATCAGATGAATCAGTTTGACTTTGCCGCCGTAAAAATCCACAATTTTCTCGATATGCTCCACATGACGGGGGGTTTTTTCGCACCAGCGCGTCGCGTTTTTGTCAAATCCGTAAAAGAGAAAATATCGGTACAGCCGGTCGATCCGGTAGGGATAGTATTGATAGGGCCTGTTTCGCACCTTTTTCCAGCGGTCGAAGGCATAGGTTTGTTCGGGAACCGCAAAAATATTGGGGATGGCGCCGATGATGGCCAGCAGCAAAGTGGTGCCGGAGCGGGGAGAGGCCGTCACAAAAACCGGCTCGTCTGAAAAATTCCGCTTTTCCACAATTTTGCCCAGGTTCCTGAGGATGGGATTGATGGTGATCCTTTTTACTGCATCTTCGAATCTGTTCATTGAGATCCTTTATTTTTTAAATTCCGGATAAATTCAACTGCCCGGTCGACGGCGCTGCCTTCCAGATAAAAGCTGGCACTTACCATGTTTTTATAGACGTCCGTATATTTCGGTATGGCCAGGTTTTCATCGATCATCTCAAGAATGGGAACGGATTCATCAAAAATATCCACGTTCTGCATAATGTCCATATTCTTCGGCATTTTGTGGACGTTTGAAAAGCCGCTTTTCACAATAATCATCGGCCGTTGAAAGATCAGATACTCATAGATCACGGATGAACGGTCGCTGATCATCAGATCGGCCAGCACAAAGTCATTGAAACTGTCATGCTTGATGATATTGGAGGCATTTGAGAAATACACATGCCTGAATCCTTTGAGCCGGGCCTTCAGCTTCAGAAAATAACTGTACTTCTGGTCATGGTAATGGGGCCGGATGATCAGATTGTATTTTTTTGTGATTTCTTCGGCAAAATAGAGGCCGTATCTTTTAATGGTGCCTTCTCCGAACCGCCATGTGGGTGCATAAAGAATATTTTTTCGTGAAGAATCCCTGATCTTCAGCCGTTTGATTTCTTTTTCTTTTGAGAAGCGGCCGTTCAGATAATCATCAAAACGCAGGCCCCCGACGGGCACCAGTTTTTCTTTTGAAAAATAGAGGCCCACCTCTTCGAGCCGTTTCAGATTTTTGGGGCCCGAGAGGAAAATATAATCATATTTGCTCAGTTTTCGCCGGGCTTCCTCAAACGACTTGCCCCCGTACCGTTTGTCACTGGTCCCGTGTTCATGGAATATCGTAGGGCTGCCTTCGTAATCGTGGTCCGGGATGATGCTGTTTGACAAAAAGAAAATCACCCCGTCCAGCGAAGCCAGCTGCTCCCTGGACCGGATGATCACCCCGGGTGTATGGAGCCAGGTTTTTTCATCAAACCGGGCCAGATTGTGAAAATACCGCTTGAAATGAAAATACCGGCGTTTGTCGCGCACGACAAAAATGCCGCCGATCCGGTCATAGACCGGCAGGGCGTATGAAAACTGGTAAATATTGTTGGCGTAGTAATATACGGGTTTCATAAGCACTTTCTTTCATGTCATGTTCTGATTCACAGTTTCAAAGCCTCAAATCCTGCGGTAATATCCCCTGAATTATCAGGAAGCCCATATAGGGCTGACCGCGGACCATTGGAAAATCACAAATAATAAATACCAAAATACAAATAAATGACAAATTCCAAAATCCAAATGGCAAATCAATGACAAAATCCAAATGGCAAATATCAAATCACAAATGACAAATTCCAAACAGACTTTTCTTTGTTTGCGATTTTGGTAATTGGAATTTGGAATTTATTTGTCATTTGGAATTTTTTCACCACCAATCCTCAGGTTCCCTTTGTCTTTTATCTGTGTTCTTCTCCGTCTCACCCATGCTCTTTTAAACAACTACTCTACGACTCAAAGACTCAACATTTCCTCTATATCCCTTATATCCCCTATTTCCCCTTGCTTCTTATTTCTTGATTCCTGTTTCTTTATTCTTGTCTTCGTCTTCGTCGTATAACTTTTCTACCACACTTTTATCGTCAAATTTGAAGTTCCATTTCTTGACCGGCACCCGCCAGTTTCCGTAATGTTCGGTCAGGTATCCCTTGTAATCCTCGGGTACCGAATACGCTTTACCGTCAAACATCAGGGTTGTCAGGTTTTCATAGAAATGTCCGGGGATACTTTTCAGTACGGGTTTGTGAACGCCCACGGTCCAGAAATAGTCATCTTTAATACGCTTTTTCAGGAAGATATCCACACACACATCGCTTTGAAAGAAGGGAAGCGAAAAATGCTTGATTTTAATGATTCGCAGCTCATCCTTCTGAAAATATTTCAAATCGCGCGTATATCGTTTCACCCGCACCTTATATCCCATCCGGCGAAACTTCGCCAGAACGGAAAGCACCTGCTGTTCATACTGGCGGGTCACCGTGATATCCACATCATTGTCCCAGGGAAGCAGACGGTTCTCGCGAACCACGCCCAGCAGTGTTCCGGCTTCCAGAATGTATGGGATTCCGGCGTCTTCAAACACCCGGGTGATTTTTTTCATCATTTTCCGTGCAATTCGATCGTATTTTCCGACCAGATTTTTAACGCCCGGCATGGGTTCACTTGCCTTTCATCAGTTCGTCAATTTTTGCTTTCACACGGAGGGCCGCCTCGCCGTCCAGACCCGTAAAAAAGTAATCCCGGTACGTCTTCAATTTCTGTTTCATTTCAGGCGCCGGATTAAGCGCGCTTTCCACGGCGGGTACGAGATCTTCCGGCCGAAACATATGGAGGAAAGCCCCTTTCAGCCACTCGGCCGGATCGATAGATACCGAATCCATGCCGTCGGAGTGTTTCATCTTGGACATGGGCAGCACATAGATGATGCCGTGTTTTCCCAGCGCCAGAAATTCGTTGATCACACTGGAGGTGTCGCTGATCAGGGTATCCGCCAGATTGAGATAGGGATAAATGTCGATATCCTCTTTGGGAATCAGAAAGACATTGGGATTTTTCTTTGCCAGCCTCTCGTAATAGCGATGCTGGCCGTGGGGCGCGTATTTGCCGCCCCAGCTGTAGGGATGCAGCTTGACAACGACATTGTATCCGGGAATGAGATCCAGAATTTTGTCCTGAATGAAGCGGATACAGCTGGGTTTATAAGAAGGAGCAAAAAGCACAGTTTTTTTATCCGGATTCAGGCCGCACGCCTCAATGAGAGATGCTTTGTCATAGAAATTTTCCCAGAAGAAAGGATCAAGCTTGGGTATGCCTGTAATATAAAAGCTTGCTTTGTCATCCCATCCCAGGCTTTTGATATAATCATACCAGTACTGACCTTCCAGAAAAACATGATAGTGATAATCCGGCTGGCGCACAATATTGCGGATGCGCAGCGTCTTGATGCCGACGCCATGATCCAGATGCACCCGGACGACGTCTCCGTACCGTTCGGGTTTATACAGCGCATCACCGCAGATGACCAGATCAAATCCGCCGGGATCGTCCGTGACAGCATATCCCTGCTGCTCAAGATTGCCGGCAATCCGGTCTCTTTCTGAAACCATAAAAAGACCCAGTACACGGCGCTGATCCTTGCCGACATAAAATTTGATATCGTAATCAGGATCTTTTTCCATGGCCCGGTACACGGGATAGAGGGAATTGAAGTAATACTTCTTTTTTAAATCAAACAAAACACGAATCATATATGTTTTCCATACGGATTATCCGGGCCGTTTACCTCAGATATCCCTTTTTAAATTTCTGATGATACAATATCTGCATCTTGCGGAATCCGTTGCAGGGCTTTCTTTTTTCTGGCCAGTCGGAGGGCCTCAGGTTTTCCAGCATTGTGATAAGCCTCTCACTGATCCGGCCGTCCAGGCCGGGATTGACTTCCTTCAGATGGGCGTGCCTTTTGGCATGAAAAGCGTCCGGCTGTTCCAGACAGCGGTCGATACTTTGTCTTAATTCATCCGGTGTGTGAATATTGATGCCTTTATCGAACCGGCTGATGGTACGGTAGGTGATGACCGGTTTATCCAGTATCATAAACTCGTAAACCACCGAAGAGGTATCTGAGATTAACACATCAGACATATGCAGATATGGGGTGATGTCATAATCAGAAATCAGACGAATCGAATCCGGCTTATGATTGACGAAGTCTTCGACCAGGTCCTTATTCATCAATTCATGAAATTTTATCAGCCAGATTTCATTGCCACGGATCATGCCCTGAATTACAGTCAGCAGATCGGTGGCCGACTGCATCTTTTTGCTGAAAGTCGGAGCATACAGAATAACGTTTCTGGATTCCGGAATCCCGTATTTTTGTTTCAGACCGGCGGCCGGATAATTCAGGATATAGTCCACTTTGGGCCATCCGGTCTCCCTGACCAGAAAATATCCGTATTTTTTCTTTAGTTTTTGAAACTGTTCAGTAACCACCGGTCCGGATGTGCAATACAGATCGAAAAAATGACGAATCTTGTAATGGGATTTTTTTTCTATACCCAGGCCGTGAAAAATCTGCACCTTTCTGCCCGGGAGCCTGAAATCGACAAAATTTCCGGGGACAATCACAAAATCCGGCTGAAACAGGATGGCGGCTTTGATATCCTCAAAAACCGTGAGGGATTTCCAGGACCCGGGCAGCTTTTTGGCCACCTTTTTTGAGATAAACAGGGCGAACGGATGTCTCCCGGGCCTGAGCGCATCCATGATTGGATCAATAATCGGAATGGAATAGACTTTGGCAATATAAAAAAGAATTTTCATAACCGGTTAATAATACAATTAATGATTGTTTTTTACATCCAGTTTGATCGATGTGGTCGAAATGTCGGAGGTTCTCGGAAGATAAATGACTTCGCATATGTCCTTCAGATCATCGAATTTTCCCTCCCAGTCATCACCCATGACCAGAGCATCCACCTTAAGCCGGATAATATCGTCCCGTTTCTGTTCCCAGCATTCTTCGGGAATGACCTCATCCACATAGCGGATGGCTTTGACGATTTCGGCACGCTGCTGATAGGGATACGCGCATTTCTTGCCCTTGACAGCATTGAATGTATCGGTTGAAACCGCGACAATCAGGTAATCTCCCATATTTTTTGCCCGTTCAAGCAGCCGTAAATGCCCGTAATGAAACAGATCATAGGTGCCATAGGTGATAATTCTTTTCATTTATTACTGACCTTAAATTGGATATAAAAATGATTCTGTTTATTTTCTGTTTGTTCAGATTGATCTGATTTTAGTTTTTTGTTGTCTGTCTATTCTTCAATTTTTCTTCAGGCGGCCTCTTCTTCCATCGTCGGTGCATCCAGAAATACTGATCCGGATAAAGGCGAATGGTATCTTCCAGTAACTTTGTATAGGCCTGCGTGACTTCCACAAGATGATCCGGCGCGAGACCCTCGAGATGGTCGAATATAAACGGATGAAAAGTCAGTTTATATCTTCCCCTGGGCAGACGGATGAAAAAGAAGAACAGGATCGGGGCGCCTGTTTTCAGGGAAAAAGCGGCTGCCCCGGGAGGCGTGGATGCCTTTTTGCCAAAGAAATCCACAAATACTCCCTGCTTCCGGGCATTCTGGTCCGACAGAAAAGCCACGAATCGGTTATTGCGAAGGGCCTTGATCGCGTTTCGGACACTGATACCCATTTTAATGATGTCCACGCCCATGCTCATGCGGTGCCGGTTGATGATATTATCGGCAATCCTGTTGCGCTGCTTGCCCACAAGCAGTGAAATCGGATAGTTCAGGTGTGCCAGTACGGCTCCGATGAGTTCCCAGTTTCCAAAATGACCGGATATAACGAGTGCGCCTTTTCCTCTTTTGAGGGCGCTGTCCAGATGTTCCAGTCCGTGAATCTCACAGTGGCTGAACACATCCTTGCGTTTTGTGACAGGAAAACGGATAAATTCAAATGTCGTTTTTGCGAAGTTTTGATAACAGCGCAGAGCAATGCGTTTTCTTTCCCGTTCGCTTTTTTCAGGAAACGCGTGTGCCAGATTGGCCATGACGACCCGGTATCTTATACGCAGGACCGAGAATACAAACCAACCCATGCAGTCAGCCAACTGATGAAGGGTATGCAAAGGCAGGATCCATATCCAGAACATGACAGATTTGAGGGCCGTTACTTCGATCCGATGCTGAAATTTTTTCTTTTTTCGCTTTTTCATATGAAAATAAAGATAAGGTTTTTTTAAATGGTTCGCAATATAAAATAATATCAATTGTTCGGGGAACCGAATTGAAAGCAGGGCGTTTTTTATATGGTAACCGGAATGAAACGGATAATAAAAAAATATCTTGACATTATACATGCGATTTTATATATTTTTTCTGCGTTAAGTTGTTTAATTACGGAGATGCCTATAGAAATTCGTTAATGGTCTGGTGGATAAAAAAGAAGACAACAAATCATCGGCGGAAGAATTGTCCATCGAGCAGTTAACGAATTTCATACCAGACCGAATTGGGGTCGGTAAGTGACATGGTTATGTCACAGACCCCGGAGATTCGGTTTTTTTTTGTCTACAGTATTAAGGAGGACTTGAACATGAAAAAGTATCTGGCTATTCTGTTGATGACAGCCGTTATTCTGATGACTGTATCTCCGGCATGGGCAGTGAGCGAAGGCGGAGTCTTGTTTTTAATGATCTCTCCGGGTGCCCGTGCTGCAGGCATGGGGGAAGCTTTTGTTGCCATGTCTGATGATGCAACCGCCAGCTTCTGGAATCCGGCCGGCCTGGCTTATACCAAAGGCAATGAGGTAACGATTATGCATGCCAACTGGCTTCCGCAGCTTGTTTCGGATATGTATTATGATTTTGTCGGCGGCCGTATGTATATGGAGTCATTAGGCGGCTCATTGGGCGGTAACATCACTTTCCTGAATCTGGGCGAGAATGTCTGGACCAGCGAGGGGGGAGATGAACTCGGCCGGTTCAACAGCTATGAAATGGCCGTGACTCTGAGCTACGGGACACTCGTCGGAAAGAATACGGGTTTGGGTGTTTCTATGCGGTTCATCCGAAGTATGCTGGCACCCGACTGGGTCAAGGTCGGTGCGCAGAAAGGAAACGGAACAGGAACCGCCTTTGCTGTGGATCTTGGTGTACTTCAGAGAATCCCCTATATAAAGGGGCTGACATTCGGGGCCAATCTCTCAAATATGGGCCCGAAGATTACCTATATCAATAAGAGCCAGGCGGATCCGCTGCCTACAAATCTGAAAATGGGTTTTTCATATAAGCTCATCGATGATGAATTTAACAAACTTTTGTTTACGATTGACACCAATAAACAATTGATTCGCAAATTATGGCAGGGAGCATCCGGTACGGATGTTGAAGGGAAAAAAATATCGCACGAGAAATATATTGAATTGCAGGATGAGGATATTGAAAAATACGGTGAGGATGATAAAACCAATTGGGAAAGCCAGAAATATGAATCCATATCGGATCCGTTTTACAAAGCTATTTTTACCTCCTGGGGTGACGGTTCTTTTCGTGAACAGCTGAAGGAAATGGACAGCTCGGTAGGCGTTGAATATATCTATAACAATATGATTGCCATGCGTGCGGGCTATTATTATGATGAGGACGGGCAGGTCAAATATCCGTCGTTTGGCGCAGGTTTGCGTTACAACATGTTTCAGTTTGATTTTGCTTATATCGCAGCAGAGGAAGGACATCCGCTTTCAGATACCATGCGTTTTTCGCTGACCGCAGCATTTTAAAATAGACGTATTGCCGGAATTGTTCATTGCATAAAATGATACGGGGCTGTATCAAAAAAGAAAAACAGGCGCAGAAAGCACCATAGAATAAATCGTTCGCCCATTACTGGGACTGCGTTAACAAGTCATGCTTTCTGCGGGCCCCTTCCTTCGGTGTCGGGGATCAATGATTTCTTTTTTGATACAGCCCCGTATTCTTTAAGATGGAGTCAATCATGATAAGACCAGGTCAGTCTGTGCTGATTTTTATACTGAGTGGATTTGCCATGGTTTTTTGCCGCGAAGTCCCTGCTCTGCAAATGAAAAATTACTCCGTGTCACATCAGAATCTTGTTTCAGAAGCACAGTTACAGTGGGACGGCAGCCGCTGGTATCGTCCGGTAGGGGATTCGCGTCGGCCCCGGCTGGATCCCTTAAACGTGCTGGCTTTGATGGTGCAGTTTCAATCAGATAAAGATGCCATGACCACAGGAACCGGCAGATTCATGACAGAATCCCCAGAGGAGCCGGTATTTAATGCGCCGCCTCATGATCGCGCCTATTTTGGCAATCAGCTAAATGCATTGTCTCATTATTATCATACAGTATCGCAGAATAAAGTCAGGTTTGAATGCGATGTGTTTCCCGCAGTGATCACGCTTTCTCATGAAATGGGATACTACAATCCGGGAACCACGGAGGAACGGACGGATCTGGGATTGGCCGAATTGTTCCGGGACGCTGTTCAGGCGGCGGATTCTGCAGGCGCTCCTTTTTCTGATTATGATGTGTTCGTCATTTTTCATGCCGGCGTCGGACGCGATATTGAACTGGGATATGATCCGACTCCCAAAGATATCCCTTCGGCTTTTTTAACTCAGAGCGATCTCGTGGCTGCGCTGGGAGACAGCCTTCAGACAGGCATTCCCGTTCAGAAGGGCAGCTTTTTTGTGAGGGAAGTCATTCTTCTTCCGGAGACACAAAACCAGGAGGGATTCGAGTTCGGGTTGCTGGGCACCATGACATTGATGTTTGGTTTTCAGCTGGGACTGCCGGCACTGTGGGATACGGAATCCGGCCGGTCCGGAGTCGGGCGGTGGGGAATGATGGATCAGGGCTCGGGCAATTACAATGGAATGATTCCCTGTGAACCCTGTGCATTTTCCAAAGTTCTGATGGGTTGGGAAACACCCATTGAGGTCAGCAGTGACAGCAATCTGGTGGCGGCCTGTTCCGCAGCCAAGGACTCCAGGAGAATCTATAAAGTTCCTGTCAATGACCATGAATATTACCTGATAGAAAATCGCCGGTATGATGCAAATTTTGACAGTGTAACCTATGGCAGGGATCATACCGGAAAGCAGATCGAATTTCCCTCTACAGGATTTTTTAAACCGGAAGAATCCATCGGTGTGATTGTTTCGATTGATGAATACGATTACGGGCTGCCCGGTTCGGGTCTTTTAATCTGGCATATCGACGAATCTGTGATTCTTGAAAATCTGGAAAATAATCGTATCAATGCGGATCCTGAGAGAAAAGGTGTTGACCTGGAAGAGGCGGACGGCGCTCAGGATATTGGTGAATCCTATGGATTTTTGAGCGGCGGCGGCGGATCAGAAGGCGGTGTGCTGCATGACTGCTGGTTTGCGGGTAATACCGTTCACAAACAGGCCAATCATTCCCAAACCGTAAGATTCGGACCGGATACTCACCCAAACACCCGGTCCAACAGCGGTGGCAATACGCATATTGTATTTTATGATTTTTCAGAGTCTGACACGCTTATGACATTTTCGGTGACGACAGATTTATTTCAGGCAGGATTTCCGCAGCGTTTTCCAAATCATGATACGACCCTTCCACCGATAGTGGGAGATCTCGACGGGGACGGGGATCGTGAAATTATTGTTGTGGGCAGTTACGATTACATTTATGCCTGGCATCATGACGGTTCGCTCTTTTTTGAAACCGGTCAGGAGGGTGAGTATACGGCGATTTCCGGACAAACCGTTCGATATCCTGCCCCGGTGCTTCCTCTGGGTTTGGCACGCAGCCGGAAGATCGATGTCCTGGGAGACTGGGATCAGGATGGTATTGATGAACTTTTTGTTGCCGGTGATAAGAATGGAGAGACAGGCATCCATATTTTTCACGGCCTGGATTCGGACAGCGACGGCATTGCAGATCGGAAGGGGTTCATTGCCTTTAACAGCGAAGATCAGCCATCAAACATGGCGCTTGATGTTTCCGGACAGCGGCTGGCCGTTGTTTCTTATCAGGGATATTTTCGTCTGTTTTCGTCCGGTCTTGAACTGCTGGCATCCTCGCAATTGAAACCATTAACGCTTGTCGGACTTTGTCAGCGGCCCGGTAACCGGGGATGGGTGGTCACCAGCCAGGATGGATCCGGAGATGTCTATTTTCTGGGTCCTCAGGGTGAGGTTGAGCAGCATTATGAACTGATGGAAAATACCGATGCTTTGCCTTCCGCTTGTTATATCGAAGGATTCGGGGAATTTATCTGGTTTCGTGCTCAAAATGGCTGCTTTCTCTGGAATTCAGAAACAGAAAAAATTGAATCCCTTGATTCCGGTGAGGCTCTGATATCCGGTTATCTGCCGATGTCAATTGCAGATATTGACCAGGACGGATTTCCGGAAGCCATGCATGCAACCGACAGCGGGCAGATTGTCGCTTTTCATTATCGGGGGGTGATCGCGAACGGCTTTCCTGCGCCATATCTGGAAAGGGACCGGACGTCTGATCCCCCTTTGATTGCGGATATCAACGGTGATGATCAGCCGGAATTGATCGTTCCCGACAGTGAGGGCAATATCGAAGTATTTACCGGCCAGGGTAACCTGCTGACAGATTTTACCCTGTCCACAGGGAATCCCTCCCTGGTCTCTGTCGATGATGTGGATCTGGACGGTGATCTTGAAATTTTGGCGGTCAGCTCAGAAGGCATGCTTTATGTCTGGGATATGGACTCGCCGTATTCCGGGGCCCATGTTCCCTGGGGATACGCCGCACATGATCCGGGGCGCACCGGACTTTGTCCTGCTGCGTTTGTTCCCGAACAGCCCAATACATCCAACTGGATGCCCGGGAATCTGGCTTATAATTATCCAAATCCCAATGAAGAAAATTTTACGGTTATCCGGTACCGCCTTGAAAAATCCGCTGATGTGAAAATTACCATTTATGATCTTTCCGGCGAGAAAGTCGAGGCATTCTCCGGTCCCGGGCTGGCGCAGGCCGATAATGAGGTACGGTGGGATTTATCCGGTGTGGCCAGCGGAGTGTATATTTGTCATATCCGGGCAGAAGGAGAGTCTGGCACAGAGGAGACAACGTTTAAGATTGGGGTGGTGAAGTAGGTCCTTGAGTCGTTGAGTCATTGGGTCATAGAGACGGAGTGGGAAGAAGAACACAGATAAAAGACAAAGAAAACCTGTGAATTGGTGGTGAAAAAATTCCAAATAACAAAATCCAAATGACAAATAAATTCCAAATTCCAATGACTAAAATCGCAAACAAAGAAAAGTGTGTTTGGAATTTATTATTTGTGATTTTCCAAGGATCCGCGGTCAGCCGTCTGCGATTTTTAGGATGCGTTGTAGAGTCATAGAGTCACAAGAAACAAGACTCAAGAATCAAGACTCAAGAAACAAGAATCAAGAAGCAAGAAACAAGAATCAGGAAGCAAGAAACAAGAATAAAGAAATCAGAAATAAGAATCAAGAAATCAGAAACCAGCAGCCAGGAACCAGAAACCAGAAAACTAAAGTTCAGATGTTAGCCTTATAAACGGGGATCAGATTTGAAGAACAGAATTCAGTTGTTGCTGAAAGGTTGCGTCATGCATCGAGTACGAAAATTATTTGTCCTCTGTTCCATATTCCTCATTGTATGCAATGTCCCTGGTTTCGGACAGGTGGATGTGTTCAATCATTCCGAACTGATCTGGAAAACCATCGAAACCGAACATTTCTTTGTTCATTTTCACAGAGGTACGGATCGAACGGCTGCTCTGGTGGCAAAGATCGGGGAGGAGATTTATGATCCGATTACCACGCTTTATCAATATGATCCGGATACCAAAATTCATTTCGTGATCAAGGATTATAATGATTATGCCAACGGCGCCGCGTTTTATTATGACAACAAAATCGAGTTCTGGGCGCCCGCGGTTCTGGATTTTCCTTTCCGGGGTACGCACAGCTGGCTTCGGAATACCATCACCCATGAATTCAGTCATATGATCTCTCTGGGGGCGGCCAGAAAATTTTCCCGTCAGATTCCCGTGTTTTATTTTCAATGGCTGGGTTATGAAAAGGAAAAACGGAAGGATGTCATTCACGGTTATCCCAATACCCTTGTTTCGATTCCCTATCCGGGAACCATTGCGCCCATGTGGTTTGCAGAGGGACTCGCTCAATATCAGCGGGCCGGATTGGATTATGAAACCTGGGATACCCATCGTGACATGCTGCTCCGTACTGCGGTTCTGGCTGGAAAAGCGCACGATTTAAATGATATGGGATATTTCGGAAAAAATTCACTAGGCAATGAACGGGTGTATAACCAGGGGTATGGATTCACGAAATATCTGGCTTCGAATTACGGAGAATCCGGTTTGCGGGACGTCACCCGTGCGATGCATAAAAAGTTACGAATCAATTTTTCCAAAGCAGCCGAAGAGGTGCTGGGAAAATCGGACCGGGAGCTGTACAATGAATGGATGTCCTGGCTTAATACGAATTATTCAAAAAATACCAGGACAATCCGTGAAAACCGGCAGCGCGGCTGGCTGATGGATCAAAAAGGAATAGCGAATTTCTATGCGGCCTGGAGTCCGGATGGCTGGAAAATCGCCTATCTGTCGAACCGCGGGCGGGACTACCTGACACAGCGCAGCCTGTGGGTGGCCGATATGAAAACCGGCCGGCGTACAAAGATCATGAGCGGAGTCACCAGCTCCGTTTCCTGGTCGTCGGACAGTAAACAGCTGATTTACGCCAAACATGATCTGAATTCCAAAAAATGCCAGTACTTCGATTTATTTATTTACAATCTGGAATCCGAGCAGGAACGGCAGATTACCCGTTCAAAGCGGGCCCGGCAACCGGACTGGAGTCCGGATGGGTCCATTGTCTGTGTTGTGGAACAGGACGGCTGTTCCAATCTTGCACTTGTGAGTCCGGCAGGCGGCGATTTCCGGCAGATCACACGATTTCACCAGGGAGAATCCATTCATCTGCCCCGCTGGATGCCGGACGGCCGGATTGTATTCTCAATGAATGAGAAAAATCTGGGCCGGGATATCGCCATGATCGATTCAAGCGGACAAAATTTAACTTTTCCGATTCAAACCGAATTTGATGAGCGGGATGCCTGGCCGGATCCGGAGGGCAGGGTTCTGTACTATGCTTCGGATCGGAGCGGTATCTTTAATCTCTATTGCAGAAATCTGACGACCCTTGAAGATACGCTGTTAACCAATGTCATCGGCGGCGCTTTTCTTCCATCGGTGAACAAAAGAGGGCAGTGTGTGTTCAGCCGGTTTGATGCCGATGGCTTCAAACTGGCGTTTCTGGACTCCCTTGAACCTGTCGATCCTGAACTGGCTTTCTATCAATCCCCGTATGCAGCGCTGGATCCGCCGCCGGACAGCCGTTCCTGGGATATTGCCGGTTATGATGACACAAAAGCACCGGACTATCCGGTAAAACCGTATCGGCCTGTTTACGGCAAACTGATGTTTTTACCCCGCATTGCCATGGATTTTCCCAATAAACCCAAAATCGGATTTTATACATACAACAGCGAATTTCTGGATCAATTTTCTTTTTTTGGCGGAGTGGCTGCCAATTCTCAATTCGACACCGATCTTTTCAGCCTGTTCGAATACCGGAAGTACGACCCCACTTTTTTTCTCGAGTTATACTGGGTCCGCAGGCAGACATCTGAGAATGAAACCTACATCAGCTATGATGCCCATTATAATTTGTTTGGCGCCACCCTGGGCGCTGATTATCCGCTGAACGAAACCGATCGCATCCGCACCGCTCTGGATTACAGCCGGTATCGCAGCTCGGGATCAGGGATTGTCAAGCATCAGAATGTATTTTTCAAATTTGCATCCACCTATCATAAGGGGACGATTGCGAGTGTGGCATGGAAACACCGGGCCATTCCGCCAACGCTGCAGTCGCATATTGCGCCGCGCATGGGCCGGCATTTTACCCTGCAGCTCGATTTAGCCATGCAGAGTTTTTATGATTCCACTGCCGCAAGCTCGCAATACGGCACGCCGGTGGATGTTTATAAGGATTACCGTTATTTTCAGACCTATCTGGACTGGTATGAGTTTTTACCGGGATTGCGCAAATCGCACAGTATTGCCCTGAGATTACGGGGCGGGCATATCGATCGCAGGGTCGATCCGTTTTATCATCTTTACGCCGGCGGACTGGAAGGCATGAAGGGGTATCCGTTTTACAGCATGGAGGGAAGGAAACTGGCACATATCGGGGCGGCATATCTGTTTCCGCTGAAACGGAACATGAATGTCAGACTTGCCATGTTTCATCTGAGAGATGTCTATCTTTCTTTATACAGCGATGCCGGAGATGCGTGGATCAAAGACGAGCTTAAGCTGCTGGACTGGAAACGGGATGTGGGTGTTCAGCTGCGCCTGGGATTCATGACCTATTATTCATTTCCCATGAAAGTGGCGGTTGATGCGACCTACGGTCTGGATTCATTTCAGATCCGCGACAACAGTTACGGCAGGGAGTGGCGGTTTTATTTTACAATGCTGTTCGATTTTCTGGATCTGGCGGGATCAAACCGGCATCGGTTGACGGGTAGGTAACTTTTGTCTCTATTTTAAAAAAAACAAGGGCCGGGAAAGACAGAAAGAAAATTGAAAATGTGTTTGAAAACTGTGAATGATCTTTTATAAGACCTACGGAGGAGCATATGCGATTTATCCTTTTTATTTTATGCATTTCATTGGCTGCAATGGCACAAACAGGTGATGATATCTCCGGTCTCTGGTCCACTGGCGATGTGGAATTGCTTATGGCCATGCGGGGTACATCGCAGGAAACAGCCGATTCCGGAATATCCATGAAACCCTCCGCCGCATTAAAAAAACCGGGATTGGGCCTGATCATGTCTGCTGCTGTTCCGGGGACCGGTGAAATGTATGCAGGATCATGGATTAAGGGTGTCGTTTTTCTGGGAGCGGAAGTGGCCCTCTGGCTCGGTTACCGGCATTATACCGATAAAGGGGATAAGAGGGATCAAAAATACCGGGCATTTGCCGATCAATACTGGATTGAGGCAGATTACTGGGTGGCTATGGCAAACGAGGCTTCTTTGGAAGAAGACTGGACACATTTGAACAATGTCACGAAAGAGAATTATCAGGATTACCTGGATACAGAGAAGGGACTGCGGGCTTACGAGAAGCAGAGAGAGGATTACAGTCACGGTCTCCATGTGGTTAAAGATCAGCAGTATTATGAAATGATCGGTAAATATGATCAGTTTCGGGCAGGATGGATGGATTCAGATTCAACCAATGCGATCATTACCCCCCTTCGCGGAAAATATGAAGACATGGAATATGATATGGATTCCATGTATAAAAAAGCCGGAGTGTGCGCCATGGTGATTCTGGCCAATCATGTACTCTCTGCACTGGATGCTGTCTGGCATGTGAACCAGTACAACAGGCGTATCCAGGTGGCTCCGAACATCGGACTGATCCGGACGCGTGATTCTGTACAACCCGCGTTTTCAATGCGGATCGGCTGGTAAATCTTATATTTTTCTGTACAGGAGTGTTTATGCGTTTCTATCATTGGTGGATCATTATCATGTTGGGCACCGTCTGCGGTGTTCAAAGTCAGATTTGTCTGCAAAATAATTGTTTATTAACAAAAAAGGATCTGTCTTTTCGTCCTTCGCTGCTGGCCAAAGCTGACTCAATGCAGGACGAGACACCCATGATCCGCGGGCGTCATGTATCCCGGGGCAAGGTTTTTCTGCTTTCGTTTCTGATGCCGGGCGCCGGGGAATATTATTTGGGTGACAGAAAAATGGCCGCCCTGTTTTTCGGTACAGAATTGGCCCTTTGGTCTTCCTATTTTATTTTAAACTGGTACAGTGATTTGAAAGCAGATGATTATACCCTTTACGCAATTGCCCATGCGGGTGTGAATCCCCGGGGGAAAGATCATCAATTCTATGTGGATATTGAAGCCTATGAGAATCTGATTGCTTATAACGATGCCATGCTGCAGGAACGCAGGCCGCAGGATATGTATCCGGAAAACGGATTATATGACTGGTCATGGGATTCAAAAGCCTCGATGCACCGGTTCGAACGTATGCGCCTGAACAGCGACCGGTTTAAAAATGCAGGTGTTTTTATGATCGGAGGTGTGATATTGAACCATCTGGTGAGCGGTATTGATGCAATGCGTATTGCCAGAAAATCTTCAGAATCTGTACAGAGCCGCATGCATGTTCATTTTGCCGGATTGCCGGAAGGCGGTATGCAGGTCACATTTTGGAAATCCTTTTAGTCGGCATTTTTTTGAATATATTCCGTCGGTGTCATTCCTGTGTATTTTTTAAATGCGATATGAAACACAGATTTGCTGTTGAATCCGGCCTCATAGAGAATTTCGAGAACGGTTCGTTTTTCTGTTTTTTTCTCCTTTAATAGTCGTTGTGCTTCGCGAATCCTGTATGTGTTGATAAAGTCAAAGAAATTCTGATTGAGTTCTCCATTAATCACCTGTGAGATATATCTGCCCGGAATACCCGCCTTGCGTGAAAGTTCTTCCAGTGTTAACAATGGATTTAAATATGGTTTTTCAGAATCCATATAGGTGATCAGCTTCGACTGAACCATGGCTTTGTCTGCCTGAAATTCAGGGGATTGTTTGTATTTTTGTTTTTCCTCCCAGCCGACAAATAACTGCGGATGCCTGAGGCCCCAAAACATGACAACCATTGCCATCACCAAAGAGGCCAGGAAATAGATAATAAAAAGAATTTGTATAACCGAAATCGAAAGATGAAAATCAAACAGTTGAATATATCCAATGATCCTGAGAAATAAAAAACTGTATGAAATGAAATAGAGCCACGAGAAATGAATCCGGTTGATAGCTGAATAGTATCGATTCAGTTCCTGACGGTATTGATGCACCCGGATGATTGCCAGCACTGCATAAATAATATATTGAAATGTTATTAAATAAATAAAAAACCGTATATCCAATGGACGCCATCCGGATCGTATGGCCCGAATGGTTTCGTCGCCATGACAGAGATGAAACCGGAATAATATATAAATGAATGCCAGGATAAACAGAATGAAATGAAAAAGATGTTTACGATGAAACCCGGAGATTCGATAGGTAGTGATCATGATGTATAAATACAGAAACGGGCCGTATGTAAATTCAGGTGCAAAACCAAAATAACGTAAAAAAGGCACGCACCCTTCCAGATCAAAGAGAAAAAGAATGTAGAATGTATTGCTAAGCACATGCGCGAACAGAAAACCGGCAAACAGCCGGTTGCCGACTTTATTGCCCCTTTTTTCTGTCCATAAAAAGACAACAAAAAGAAACAGGATAATTGTTGTTGAGGTTAGTAATGTCCCGAATAACATATTGGATGGATTTATCGAACGGATGGTTCAGAATATGCGATTAATAAAATTCTTGAATGTCCAGATGAAACAGATTGCCGTCGGTCACGACCATATGATTTTCAGCAGACAACTGATAATGGACATCGTCAATATTGGTTTCACTCGGAAGCACATTGATAATAATACCGGCATCGATCAGAGAAAAAATACGAGTATGGGGCTCGGCTTTTTTAATAAAATGATTCGAAGCATGATCAAAAATAAAAACATATCCTTTTGCGCGGATCGCGTTTTGTTCGACTGTCTGAACTTCACCGACGAAATGACGCCGAAGATCTGTTTCAAAACGCCGGCGGGCGATAATATGCAGCTTGTCTCCAGGATGCATCAGCATTATATTTTCCCTCCTTTAATGATCATTCTGCCTCATATTATCAGACGAATCAGCAGTTTCACCAGAATAACAGTGATTGTCATCCTGTGCCGTCACAATTGATTGAAATGATAATGTAAATCTAACTTGGAAATGAACAGAAATCAATTTATTTTTAAAATTTTACCCAATATCCAAAGCAGCCACGGCATCCAGTTCAAAGAGCAAATCACTTCGGCAAATGTCTGCCTGTACCACAACAGCAGGAAAATCGGGCAAGCCACATTCGTCAATGGCTTTCAGATAAACCTCGTAATCATTGATGTTTTTCAGAAAGACCGTGGCTTTCGAAATGTCCTTTAAGGCGGCGCCTTCCTGGCTGATCAATGCGTCAACCACTTCGATTGTTTTTAATATCTGGGCACGGGTGTCTCCCTGAAACATTGTCCTGCCGTCTTCATCAATGGAAGCTGTACCTGAAACGAGAATTTGTGTGGCGTCGATTTCGCGGACAGCCATGGCCCGGGAAAATGCAGATCCATATCGAAACGCAGAGTTTTGTTTTTTCCCCGTAATCGGAACGATTTCGGAACAGGCATCTTCGCCCTGAATAATGGCCAGTACATCCATGGTTCCGGCGGCGCCGGATGGATTGTCACCCTGAATGCCTGTGCTTGCAGGCAAATAAATTTTTTCCGCATCTGACCGATCTTTTTGGGGATCGCGGATTAATCCGAATTCTTCATATTTCTCATTGCGTGCGTCATTAAACATGCCATACCAGTCAAGGATATCCGACAGATAAATCCAGGTACGAACGACATTGCGGTAAGTTGCATTCTGTTCCTTTAAAATATCTGAAGCCTTTTCGAACATGTGAATGGCCTGTGATTTTCGCGTATTGTTCGAATGAGGTAGGCTGCCATGGATATCCTGAAGCAGCAGATAGACCGTGCCGTTCCGTTTCCAGCCATGTCCGTAAATGGTGTTTTCATGTATGATCGGCCAAATTTTTTCCGGAAGGGAAGGACGAACGGCACGCATCTGAATGCCGGCCAGTCCGGTGTTTCCTATCGGGCGACCCTGAATATAGGTGAATGGTTCGTGTAATACACCCCCTGATTTTTTAATACCTGATGCCCTGGCCTGAATGAGGGGACCGGCTTCATTCAGGCAGCCGAACATGCGTTCCAGGACAATTTGCATCCCTGTGTTCTGAATTTTTTGGGTAATGGTCTGGTAGATCGATTCGCACAGCGAGTGACAATTTTTTGTGTCATCATTGACTGATGCGGTGATAAAAAGCTGTTCTTTCCCTATATGCGAGGTATATAAAGTAAATCCGTTGAATGGCTCAATATATTGTTTACTCATGCAGTTTCCTTCGCTGTGCTCCTTATGATTTATGAAGATCCGTTTTAATCCGTTTAACCCGGGGCGGTCTGGTAATCTTTTGATGATTTTTCTTTATCGGGCAGCCGCGATTTAACAACCGGATCCAAATCAGCGTTTTTGCGTTTCGCATTATTATTCATTACCCGGATGATTTTTTGCGGGCTGATCTGGACCGGCAGACGTGCCAGTTCAGGGACGTTGTACGTTTTCAGGAAATGATCGTAGAACGCGGGATCTTTTTGGGGTAAAACAAATGGTTTGGAAAAATTCCCTGATTTGTCCACATGACAGAAATGGGGCCGGGCCAGAAGGCCGTCCCGGCGTTTGCTGGAAAAGACGACCCAGCGGCTGGTACTGGACCAGGCATGATGGCTGTCCGTCTGATCACTGTTGATATCCAGACACCTGACAGCGCCGGAAGCAAGGTCCATCAGCATTAAATCAGCGCTTTTTAAATAAATCGGGAAGCTGCCGTAATCAGAGACCGTGAATAATAAAAAACGTCCATCAGGTGACACCCGGGGCATGACAGCGCTGAGTCCGTGCTCCTCACCTGAATAAAGCGTTTCAACCTCTCCCCATGTTCCTGTTTCCGGATCGTATGACACACGGTTCAAATCATAAAAGATTTTATCATAGGCCAGGTCTTCTTCTCCGTTTTTTTCAATGACATACTGGCTGATTATCGGCGCACTGGCAAAGTAAAGAGATTTACCGTCAGGCGACCAGCATGGAAACGTTTCCATGCGCTCCGGAGCAGATATTTGCGGACAGGTGGTCACACGATTTTTCGGAATATCATAGACAATTAAATCGGATTTGTTGTCTACTACGTCCCGGCATTCGCCGACGGCATGAAAAAAGATCATCAGACTGTTCACAGAAAAGGTGATCAGGTCACCGCCGGGGTGCCAGGACGCATATGCGCCGGCGCGATTGAATTCAGTGGCCGTATTTACTTTCATGGGTTGGCCTTCATGGAGGACAAAAGTGCCTGATGCCTGACCGGCGCGGATATGCATCATGACATTTTCAGGCTTTTGTACACATGGGTGATGACAATTCATGCAGCTTCCGTCAACAGCCCGGTTGATCAGTATGGGGGATTCCTTAAAATTCTCCAGGCATCTTTGATACAGGCCCATTTCACCCCAAAGATTGTATGCCGGATTGATCAGCCGGTAAGTGAGATAAGAATCAATGGAATCGGGGCTGATCATTGTCATAATCGGACGATAGTGTTTCCAATAATCCCCCTTCTTCACAAATACATCGAAAAGAAGGGTATCCCCTGCATTTTCTGAAACCAGCTGTTTCCACGATTTGATGGGGATATCAATCCTGCCGTCCTTTGAAATGATTTTTATTGGAGAGCCGTGTTTTCCGGATATGCGGATCAGAAAGGCGTTTCCCTCTTCGGCTACCATGAAATTCACAGGCGCAATATTTTGAGGCAATACTGCACCATGATAATCAGGGTCGGTTTTCGGGAATGCCGGAATATGAATCGCTTCTGTCAGATCCGTCTCATAAACCGAGGTGCATTGAATACAGCAAAGCACCAAAAAGGCAAGCAGAACAGTGAACTGCGTTTTCATTATTGATTCCCTGTATCTTGATAAAGGTAATAATACCAGTAACTGTCTTTCAAGAATTGAAACATGGCAGGTTTGGCATTTGTCGGATTGCCGCCTGCTTTTTCGAATATTGATTGAAATGTCTTGAAACGCTGCTCATACGAGGTTTTTCGTATCTTGAACCCTTTGAGATCCAGTTTGCTTCCTTTCAAAACGTAGATATAAAGAAGAATCGCTTCTTCATAATGTTTTGGCAGTAATATGGGATAGTAAGTATTCGCCCGGGCAATAGTTTCGATAAAAGCAGGGATGTTTTTGGATAAAAGGGCATATGTCAGAAGATAGTCATAGGCCATGCGATTTTCAGGATTTTTCCGGATAATTTTTTCAAGACTCAAACATGGATTGGCGTTTTCGACGATATGATCAGTCTTCATGAGATTTTGACGCATTTCCCGAATCCATGAATCCTGATGCAAGTAATAATCTGAGGTGATATTGGATTCTGCCTGATATGCCCATTTTTTATATAATACCGTTCGTTTCAGACGGTTGATATAGATTTGCGCAATTTTGAATTCTCCTTTGACCATGTATAATGTTGCCAGCCGTTTCAGAGAATAGGGTGTTTCTCCCTGGGCAGAGAGTGCCTCCGAAGCCCAGTGAATGGATTCGTTCACAAATCCCAGATCCAGGGTCAGGTCGCTTTTTTCCATGGGGAAATGAACTCTTGTCTGGTCCGATATTAGCAATCCCTTTGCACCAAACGGCTGGGAATAGGAAAACATGGTTTCTCCCAGAAGACGGGTGCGGGCAATGGTGTCTCCTGGAGTGTGGTACAGAGCACGATTGATTTCGACTGAAAAGATCGGTGTCTGGAATGGAAGCTGACCGGCAAAGTCGAGCAATTTCGACCATTGTTTTTGTCTCGCCAGTTTGAGTACCTGATAATGGGTTCTTTGTATCCTGTCACGCGTAAAGAGAGCAGATCCCGTGATCCCCAGAAGGATGACGGGGATTAGAATTTTTAAAACCGGGGCGTATGCACGCTGTCTGGAAAAATAGATTTTAGCTGAAATCAATAATACAGGATACAAAGCCATAAGAGCATATCCGACCCATGCATATTCATTCAACGCCTCCCCGGGAATGAGATAGGCGTATGCCTGGTTGATACTGATAATAAAGATGAATTTTGCAGCGATATAGGGAACCAGCAGAGTGATTAAACCGTATGGCAGCATGCGCGAGTACTGATTTCGGCTGTCAAGTGTATCAATAATCGTCATGAATGCAAACAAAAGAAACAGTCCGCCTGCAAGATAGAAAACTGCAGAGCCCAATATGAAAAATATCAGAACATTCAGCCATGTTGGTTTGTTTTGAAAATATTGTTGAATCCATACCCCCGTCAAACAGAGTAATAAGGCCAGGGTTGAACTGAGCGGATGCTGAAATTGAATGTGAAGTGCCAGTAAAAACGCGCCCGGCAGGCAGCAAAGTAATATCCATGGAAAAGAGACGGCCCATTTTCGGAGCAGTCCATAGGTGACAAGGCAGACAAGCAGAACAATACCGGCCAGAACGATGGATCCTATCCAGTCATAGTAAAAGCATTGTGTCAGAAAAGCACCCAGATAATCAGCCAATCCGCCAGGATAGGTTAAATGCTGCTGAAGAAACGAGGAATCTGTAAAAAAGGGAGGTTCCTGTGCCTGATAGATCAGCTGCGGATTGATATAATATTGAAATACAAGAATAAGAGCGGCGAGATAGGCTATCCAAAAATAGATCATCCGAAAATATCTTTCAGTCCGGTGCAAACCGGTATCTGTCTGTACAGCCATTTCGTTCTCCTGTCCCCAATGAAACGTTATTAAAAGTAAGAGAATTCTATGGAAATGTCAAGTAAATTGCCCGGAAATTTGTTTGATTCTGATAATTCAAATCCATATATTTTTTATAAAATGATGAATTCAATCAAAGGTGCGGGATGATGAAGCGATTACTGGTCACCGGAGCCAGCGGTCTGGTTGGCGGTTATCTGATTCAACAGGGAGGAAATATCTGGGATATTCATGGCACCTATAATACCCATCCAGTTATTTGTGAGCATGCGGTTATGCATCGTTTGTCAATGATCGATGAACATTCGATCGTTCAGTGTGTGCGTTCTGTCCGCCCCAGTGTGATTATTCATACAGCTGCATGGACCGATGTCAATGCATGTGAGGAAAATCCGGATTTGGCCTACCGCATCAATGCAGGTGCGACAGAACTTATTGCCCGCGAGGCCGCCGGTATCGATGCCCGGATGATCTATCTGTCTACGGATATGGTGTTTGACGGCCAGAGAGGCAGGTATCAGGAGTCGGATACTGCAAATCCCCTGAATCAATACGGTAAAGCCAAGCTGGCAGGAGAAGAAGCGGTGCTGAGTGAAGTGTCATCTTCAGTTGTCGCCAGAGTCGCTCTAATATACGGCCGCCCTGTTGGAAAAGGAAATTCCTTCTCTGAGCGTATCCTGCAGAAAATCCGTCAAGGAAGTATGGTTTCATTATACATGGATCAGTATCGTTCGCCAGTTTGGGTAAATAATTTATCGGGGGCATTGCTTGAACTGGCGAATCACGAATTTTGCGGGATTATTCATCTGGGAGGTGCTGATCGTGTTGACCGGTATCAATTCGGATTGTACCTGTCTGAAAAAGCAGGTTTCCCTTCAGGACGTCTCCGGAAGGTATCCATGCTGGATATTCATCCGGTCGCACCGCGTCCGAAGGATGTGTCATTTTGCATCGATCGGGCCAGTCACATTTTAAAAACATCATTACTCGGTTACCGGGAAGGGATTGACAATATGTACAGACAGGGACTTTGAAATGAGAATAAAAAATACTTGAAATCAAAAAAAAAATTCATTATATTTTTTGAATCGTTATACAATACAATTACATGTATCATTCTGAATTTTACTTTTAAATAAGGCAAGTTTATATTTTAAGACAAAGGCTTCGTTATTGTTATAACTATCTTACCCTTTTATACGTTTTTTAGATCTAAACTTTTATGGCCCGATCTTTTATCATTGGGTCGATTCTAATGCAAGCATTGATGAATTCTTCAGATTTAAGGGCACCGTTTTTCTATCAGGCAGGACATATCGGGTGTGTATTAATCCACGGCTTTACGGGCACTCCGTTTGCCGTGCGTGGTTTAGGAAAATCACTTTATTCACGGGATATTACAGTCTATGCTCCCTGTCTGCCCGGACATGGCACACGACCGAAAGATTTGATTGGTATTTCATATAAGGAGTGGATTGATGCCGGACGGAATGCTGTCCGGAAGGTGCAGAATCATTGTGATATTGTTTTTATTATCGGACTGTCCATGGGAGGCACAATTGCGCTTTATCTGGCTTCTGAAATGTCTGTTCAGGGCTGTGTTAGTATTGCTTCACCCATCGATGGTTCTTATTTTCAAAAGCCAGGATATGCAATTGTCAAACGGTTTTTCAGATACTGGCCAAAATGGCATTCACTGAAAAAACCACATCATCCGGAATTGGGTTACCGATGGTATCCATTGCCGGCAGTGGATATGTTTCTTGAATTATTAAAAACGGCGCGGCAGCGATTGCCAAGAGTCAGCTGTCCGCTGCTTCTGATTCATTCTGAATCTGATCCGGAGGTGCCATTGTCACATATGAATCAGATATCCAATGCAGTGTGCTCAGAGGTTAAACAAAGTATCGTATTAAAAATAAAGAAACATGCAGTCACGCTTGGTCGGGAAAAAGAAAAGATATTTGATCAAATTGGGTTATTCGTTGAAAGAACAGGCAGGATTAGCGAAACAACGCTTTCAGACTGCCCCACGTGTGCCTGATGCCGGAGTTACCTGAAATGGAGGCAATCACTGGATAATCTTCTGAATGGCCATTTACGTCTACAATGGTCAGACTGTAATTTAAGGAAGATGCACTGCTTTTCAGAAGTTCAGTATTGCTGTCAATAAACTGATAAAACTGCTGGGTTGTTGAATTGCTCGATTTTGAAGGGACAGATCCGATTTTCTGGTCATTACGTTTAATAATAAACCGGGCAACATTTATTTCTGATTCAGTGATCCATTCAAGGATGATTCGGTTATCATTGTCACGTCGTGCATGAAAGTTGTTTATATACGCACTTCCCATCGTGAGAACAGGGATCAAAATAAAAATGATAACAATGTAACTTATGAGTTGTTTTTGCGTCATAGCAAGAGAATATTGTGAATTGAGAAATAAAAGTCAAGTGTTTTTTTGGAACAGTGTCTGTCAAGTTTATGTAAAATAATGGTGGGTATTTATTTAACAAGGAGTTGATGATCGCACAAATGACGAGAAGAAATAAAAATCGTGCAAACCAGTCTCTCGATCGTTATTTACAGGAAATTGGTGAAGTCTCTCTGTTAACCCCGGATCAGGAAATTGAGCTGGCGAGAAAAATAAAACAGGACGATCAGGATGCTTTGGAAAAGTTAACCAAGGCCAATCTGCGTTTTGTGGTCAGCGTCGCCAAACAATATCAAAATCAGGGATTGTCTCTGGGAGACCTCATCAATGAAGGCAACCTGGGTTTAATTAAAGCTGCCAAACGGTTTGATGAAACCCGGGGATTCAAATTTATCAGTTATGCTGTATGGTGGATCCGTCAATCGATTCTCCAGGCATTGGCGGAACAGTCTCGTGTTGTCCGGTTGCCTTTAAACCGGGTTGGTGCATTGAATAAAATCGGGAAGGCATTCAGTAATCTCGAACAGGAATTTGAACGGGAACCCAGCGCCAGTGAAATTGCAGAAGAACTGGAAATGACGCCTTATGAGGTTTCCGATACGATCAAGATCTCAGGTAAACATTTATCTTTGGATGCACCTTTTAATCAGGGGGATGATAATCGTCTTTTAGATGTTATTCAAGATGATCAGCAGCCGCCGCCGGATGATTATCTTTTAGATGAATCTTTAAAGATTGAGGTGCAGCGTGCACTGAAAACCTTATCTGACCGGGAAGCGGAAGTGATTCGTCTTTATTTCGGGTTGGGGCGGGAACATCCTCTGACTCTTGAAGAAATAGGCGAAAGGTTCAGTCTGACCCGTGAGCGGGTTCGTCAGATCAAGGAAAAAGCAATCCGGCGTTTAAGGCATACTTCAAGAAGTCGCATGCTGAGAAGCTATCTCGGGTAAAAGATGGTTCTGATTTAATCCCGATAAAATAATATTATTTAATCGTATTTTTATTTCAGTGCAAATTGAATTATCGAATGGAAATTGCATTTTTTACTGTGAATTTATGATCAATAGATATTTTTCTTGACTCTTAAAAAATATTTTATTATGTTGTTCTAAATCGTACCAAATTATGAATTATGGGGTTCCATTCTTGCATCACAAGGCGTAATATGGGGAGAGAGGATGCTTAAAAAACGATTTCGTATTTTATGGCTATCCAGAAATGGGATTGATATCACGCAGTACAACTTCTCATTCAGTCAAATATGCCTTATTTTTTCCCTTCTTTTTATTGTCTTTCTGACCATTGGCGCTGTGATTATTGGCGCGACCACAACTTTTTTTCACAGTTATAAAGTTGCCGCTCTGGAAAATGACCGGGAAAAATTGCAGCATGAACTGCTCTCGATGAAAGAGAAAGTATCGAATATCAATCAACGTCTCGCTCAATTGGAGGATACAGGAGATGATCTCCGTGTTGTCGCCAACCTCTCAGCTATTGATAATGATATCCGTCAGGTAGGTGTGGGCGGACCTTCTTATTATTCAGAATTGGATTTTCTGAATTATCCGGATGAAATCAGTGAAACAGCCATGGAAATCCGGCTTGATCTGGATAAATTGGAAAGATCTCTGCAGCTTGAAAAAAACAATTTAACAGAAATTGCACTCAAACTGCAGGAGCGGCAGGATTACTTTGATCATTTACCGTCCATTTGTCCGGTTGTTAATGGAAAAATTACTGAAAGGTTCGGTTATCGCATCCATCCCATTACAAATAAACCTCAGATTCACAAAGGTGTGGATATCAGCGGTCGTATCGGTACAAAAGTGCTGGCATCTGCGGGGGGAACGGTCGTTAAAGTAAGAAGAAAATACAAGCCGAATGTGAGTTACGGAAAAGAGGTGGTCATTGATCACGGCAATGGTTTTCAGACAAGGTACGCGCATTTAAACCAGATTCTGGTAAAACCGGGTCAGAGAGTCAAACGCTGGGATACGATTGGAGAAGTCGGTGAAACAGGCGCAACAACAGGCCCCCATCTTCATTATGAAGTCATTGTCAATGAGGATTTGAAAAATCCTGAATATTACATCATGAATTGACATTATTGTTAATTTTAAAAATCAAGCCGCCTGATTTTCATTGGCGGCTTTTTTATTGTCGGAGAAAACCGCCAGCCCGGCGAATTGGTCTGATAAAATGTTTTTCAGTTATAAGAATTGTCAAATAGAGATTAAACGATAAAATCACACCTTCTTCATTGAAGGATAAGATTCATCGGGAATTGCTTATGATACAGCCAGGGAATCGGTTTTCATCTTAACGTCCCTGGTTCCCCGGCTTTCCATGAAGACAATATCCTGTAAATGTTTTTAAACCGTTCAGGTGTCGGGTTGTACGTATTTGATCGGTATTGAAAGTTATAGTAATATTTACTGAACGGTTTATAATAAGAAAGACAGATGACGGGCTGAAGCATCCGGCAAAGAAAGAAATTCAATATGTTTGGTTCACGATCCAGATCGATAAAAAGATCAATCGGCTTTTTTAATAGTGTTTTGCATGGATCTGATTTGCTTGATTTATAAATCGAGTTTTTATAAAGATAATGGATGTGTTTGGCTTTTGTGATTCTGTGGATATCATTGCTCTGTTCAACAGGCAGGATGTAATGGATGCTGGCGTTTTGAAATATTTTTTTCAGATTCTGATGAATATCATTGATCAAGGGTTCTTCCGGACAATAGACAAGAATGGATTGAACCTTTTTAATGGTATCGGTGAAATTAATTGTTCTGTGTAATTGCAGGGGGTGATAAAAGTAGCGAATGATAAATTCTTGTATTCTCTGTAATGGATTCATATTATGATAACTCTTTCAGTCAGGCAGTTTTGATTTATAATGAAAAATATATATAAAAAAAATGAATAAATCAAGTTGAGGTCATCATGCAAATTTTATTGATTCAAGCCAGTTAATTGATATGAATAATGAATATTCGATTACAACTGAATATCCGTTTGAATCGTCTAATAATTATTCACAACGATTTGGATCAAGATAAATAAATCTTGACAATGAGTGTTGGCTTTCATATATTGTTAGCCGTTTCCCGGAGGAAATATGGCGAAAGTAATTAAAAAAAGCAGGCGGAATTTTAAAAAGGAAAAACTGCTGCCGTTTAAAAAGATGAATTACATATTGTTCGGCTACAGTCTGCTGGTGATCATTGCGGGTTACTTTGCACTCGCTCAAAAACCCTACAACAGTTTTTTATCCTTGTGGATCGCTCCGATTTTACTGGTTCTCGGTTATGTGGTGCTGATCCCTCTTTCTATTTTATATAATAAACAGGATAAGCCCGATTCCATGTAAATGATTCGGGCGATTAGCTCAGTGGGTTCAGAGCGTCCCGTTTTACAAACGGGAAAGGCAGCGAAATTAACGGATAGTGTGTTTATATTTTAAGAAGTAATATTGAGCGTCTATTTTCGGGCGATTAGCTCAGTTGGTTCAGAGCGCCTGCCTTACAAGCAGGAAGTCACTGGTTCGAGTCCAGTATCGCCCACGATTGAGAAGCCGGTGACCTTATGCACCGGTTTTTTTATTATAGCACAAAATATTTACGCAGGATTCCCATCCTCTCCTAAAGTGAAAAAGAGATAAGCTGGAGAGTTGATGTTAGAAACATTGTAGTTTTTAAGATAATTATTAAAAACCACAATCTCTGGTGATGGTAGTTGACTGAATCATGCGAATGCAGATTCAGAGCGTCCCGACATGTCGGGAAAGTCACTGGTTCGAGTCCAGTATCGCCAACACTTGTTTTTAATGAACTTAGCCACTCGGCATTGAGGAACTATTTTGTGCGCAATTGCGTAACATAATAAAATAAATTACGTAATGAATGAATATCGCTCATCATGTTGACATATACTATTTATAAGGAGTTAAAATGAAACATTTTAAATTGCTGTTGCTGTTTTTGCTTTTTGTATTCATTCATTGTGACAATCCAGCAGAATCTGAAAAATTTGCTGATATTTTCGGTGAGGTTTCAATGTATACAGGGAATACAATCGAATATTCCGGCCGGGTTGAAATGCAGTACAACGGGAACGTGCAGTCTTATCCTTTGGTCAGTCCGCATCAGGAAGATGGATTTAATATCTATAACTGGCAATTTGAAGATATTGAAATTGCAAAGGATAATGAAGCATTTTTCTTTTTAAAATTAATGAATGAATCTGGTGCTGAGACTGTTTATGCGGATACATCCCTGTGTCTTAAAGAGGGCGGAACTTTTATCAGTTTTTTTATCAATTAATTTAAAGGCTGTGATTTTGGTTAGGATTGCCAATAAACAGATATGATCCAAAAATTTTGTTGACTTTCAGATAAAATTTTAGTATACTTTTGCTCGACATTTTCTCAGGAGCCGTAGTTCAACTTGGTTAGAGCGCCGGCCTGTCACGCCGGAGGTTGCGGGTTCGAGCCCCGTCGGCTCCGCATAAGAAATCCCTGCTTGGAAAGGCAGGGATTTTATATTTTCGGCTAAAATCACAAGCTCAGTTGGTGGTCCGATCAATGGTTCACACATTTTAGTCATTGTTAAAGAGAAGAATTCCTACTTTCTTTCGAAAGAAAGTAGGCAAAGAAACTTTTGCTTTTTGCATGCTCATGGTGTCTTAAGGTTTGTTCTGTGACTGAAGGATTAGTTATTCCTCAAAAAGATCACCTGAAGCCTGCTGTCCGCGCAAAAAGCCTGACCCGTGAGATGGTGAAGCCTATCTCACGGGGTGAGGCTTCACCCCGCCGCCTCAGGTAATTGTGGTTGACTGAATCATGAGGATGTGGATCGAGAGCGTCCCGACAAGTCGGGAAGGTTGCGGATTCGAGCCCCGTCGGCTCCGCATAAGAAATCCCTGCTTGGAAAGGCAGGGATTTTTTGTATTACAAATTTTTAACAATTTTTTGTTTTGTTTTTTAAAATCTTAAAATTAACTTTGCTTTCGGGAAAAATATTTTGTAAATTGTATCAAAATGATACAATTTACAACGCCTTTTGGGACCAATCAGAGGAAGAAGAACGATGCGTAAAATGAAAAGAATTTCGCACTTATCCCGTATCGCGGGACATTTTTTCTTAGGTATTTTTGTTTTATTTTGTATCAGCCAGTGTGAGCAATTTCCTTCAAATCCCGAAAACATGTCTACTGAATCCGAATCTGTCCAAATTCAGCATGTGAACACAGATTATATCACCACGGAAACCACCTTATCCGGATTGGCAACAAAAAAAGTCAACCTGCTGACTTTTAAAATTCGGGCAAATAATTTTGAAGCGGAAGCACTCGAAATTTTCGGCAGGGTTATTTTGGAAGGTCCGCCGTTCGAAAGGGAGCATAATCTGCACTTCAGAACCGATCAATTGCTTCAGCAAGAGGACGGATCATGCGCCTGTTTTGAAACAATTCAGGCCGGTCTGCCTTATCAGTTAATACGGTCAAAATTTCCTACCAATGAGTATTCTCCGTTTTGTGGCGATCAGGGAAAAGTCAAGTGTGTGATTATTACCAATGTCATTGCTTATCATGCAGATGGAGAGTCGAATTGTATTCCGTTTATGCATGATTCAGAGTAACGGAGGCGATTCACCGGCAGCAGAGTTTTCTTCTTCTGTTTTTTCAATTTTAATAAAGCCGATCTCAACCGTGAGAACGGCTTTTTTCTTGGAATTTTATAAATTGTTTAGTATACTTGGATACTTAAAAAATGAAAGGTTCTTTCGGCAACTGACTTCATTCCGGAGCAGCATTTGAATCGATTCATCACGATTTTCAATAAATTGTTTATTGTTTGGGTGATTTTGGCGGGAGTGTCGGCATATTATTTTCCACATTTGTTTCTGCACCTCAAAAAATATATGGAACTGTTTTTTGCCATCACCATGTTTGGTATTGGAATGATACTCAAACCTGCGGATTTCATTCATATTTTTCGTCACTATAAAGCTGTGCTGATCGGTGTGCTGGCCCAGTTTACAATTATGCCCTTTTCGGCATGGCTTCTGTCAAAGTGCTTATCATTTTCCAGGGAATTTTCATTGGGTTTGATTCTGGCCGGTTCCGCACCCGGCGCCATGGCGAGCAATGTGCTTAGCTATCTTGCCGGAGCCGATGTGGCCTATTCCGTATCTCTGACCACTGTTTCGACCCTTCTGTCTCCTTTGCTGACGCCTTTGCTTACACTCACACTGGCCAGCGAATTACTAAAAATTCCTTTTTGGAATATGATGATCAGCGTGGCCTATATGGTGCTTGTTCCGCTCATTATCGGATTTTTTGTGAAGTGGATATTTCATGATAAAGTGGAACCCGTTGTAAAAGTTTTTCCTGCTATTTCCACGCTTTTCATCGCATTTATATGCAGTCTGGTTATTGCTCTGAATAGAAATTTTATTTTAAAAATCGATGGATTTATCCTCGCCGGCGTGCTTTTATTAAATCTTTCGGGTTTGGGATTGGGATACTTGGTCGGGAAATTGGCCGGATTTGAAATACTCCGAAGGAGAGCCCTGTCTATTGAAATAGGTATGCAGAATGCAGGATTAGGCAGTGTTATTGCATTGAAGCATTTTAATGAACAAGTTGCATTGCCTGCCGTGATATTTGTATTTATCTGTATATTTTCTGCATCATTTTTGGTCAGTTTGTGGTCAAATTCATCAACATAATTTAATTGCACAGGAGGTTAATTATGAAGAGGACTTATCAAATCATGGCGGTTATATTAATCGTATTTTCACATGCGGTTTATGCCGGTGTTTATATGAAACAGAAACGTCATACGGATGCGTTTCAGATGATGGGGCAATCTCAGCCTGCGAAAGATATGATTGAAGAAATATGGCTGACTGACAATGGATTCCGAAGTGACAATCAGGAGCAGAGCATGATCTATGATTTGAAGAAAAATGTTATGATCATGCTGGATCATCAGAAAAAAACCTATTCTGAGATGCAAGTGGGAAAGGAGATGTTTCCCGGGATGCCAGATCAGGAAGATGAAACGGAAGCTGCTCAGTTCCAAAACATGATGAAGACCATGATGAAGATGGAAGTGTCTGTGGAACCAACCTCTGAGAAAAAAACGATTCATCAATGGCCCTGCAGAAAATACATCATGACCGTGAATATGGCGATGGGACAGTTTCGGATGGAAATATGGGCGACAGAAGCATTGAAGGTCGATGCCGACCTGTATAAGAAATTCAGCGCCGGCATGTTATCGGCAATGCCCGGCATGCAGCAAGCTGTGTCGCAGATGCAAAGTGAAATGGAGAAGATCAAAGGTGTTCAGGTTATGAATATCTCAACGAATCAGGTAATGGGTCAGACGATGAAAACGACAATGGAGCTGCTTGAATTCAAGGAAGGGAAAGCACCCGCCGATTTAATGCAACTTCCTGCCGGATATAAAAAGCAGAATATTCATGGGATGTAAATTTTACCTTGGAAACCGGTCGAACTTTTTTAAACCATTTTTTTTATTTTTAGGATGCTTGTATGAGATTTAAATTATTAACCTGGCCCAACAGAATTACATTATTGCGTATCGGGCTCCTTTTTATTTTGGTGGTTTTGATTTACGATAAGCAGTTTTGGATGCGTTTATTGGCTTCCGGATTGTCAATTCTTATCATTATTATGGATTGGCTGGATGGATATCTGGCACGTAAACTGGACGAAAAGACAATTCTCGGCAGCCTTCTGGATATAGCGGGTGACCGAATTGTTGAAGTCGTGCTTTGGATCTGTTTAGCAGATATCAGATTGGTTCCAGTGTGGATTCCAGTTGTGGTGATATCACGGGGTATTTTTACAGATACCATTCGAGGGTACGTATTGCGTTATGGTTACACAGCATTTGGTCAAAAAAGCATGATGCGGACAGGTCTTGGAAAATTTCTGACCGGTTCACCGATCATGAGAAGTGGTTATGCTGTTCTCAAAGCAATCTCATTCAGTCTGCTGCTGCTGGCATCAGCCTTTCGAAAAGTGGGCATATTTCCGCAAAATTGGGTGGAGATTGCCCTGAACATTGGATTCTGGGTGGCGATCACAACAGCTGTTGTTTGCTTGATACGCGGTCTTCCTGTGATTATCGAAGGCACCGCATTGATTCATGAGCTGGACAGCAAGGTCGGAGAGAAAGCGTCCTGAATCATGAATTCATCAATTCTGTTTGCCGATATTGACGGCACGCTTGTATTGCGAAGTCTGGAGCGGTGGCTTCTTTATTTTATGCGGCATGAAGGATTGCTCAGCTATTTTCGGATTATTCAGAGCAGTATATACCATATTTTAAAAAATCCATTTACCAAATGGTATGAATGGAAACTGGTCTATCTGCAAGGAAAATCCGAGAGAGAAGTCAATCATTGGATTGAAACATGCTGGGAACGCTATATACAGCCGGCGTTGATCACTGAAAGCATCCAGCTTTTGGAATTATTGCGAAGGCAGGATGTCCGCATTGTGCTTCTCAGCGGAACCCCCCGCTCACTTGCGAAACCTTTGATGGCTCATTTAAATATTCATGATATTATTTGTGCTGAACCAGTCGTTGAAAATGATCGATACAGCGGAGGTGTGCATCGACAACATCCGCGAGGCATGGCAAAAGTTCATTATATTGAGGAATGGCTGGAGGCACACAAACAATCCTGGAAGCATACAATTGCCATGGCCGACCACTGGCATGATCGCCACTTGTTATCCCGAGTAAAAGTGCCTGTAGCTGTGCATCCCGGACCAAAACTGGCACGCCTCGCAAGGAAGAAAAGCTGGCAGATTCTTGCTTCCACATCGGATGTTGAAAATATTTATTATCAAATCATCGACCGAATCGAATGATAATTCAGCATCATACGTGAATTCTTTTTTTACATGTTTTTGATCTTATATTCCTGTTTGCATGAGGAAGAGGGGCTTGTTTCAATTGATTTCGTTAAAAATTCGAAAGCGATTTTTAAATTTCAATATATTCATCTTTCTTATTATATGGAGTGCCGTCTGCGTGTTTGTAACATGCACCAGGACACCCTCCGCTTCAAAAAGGCTGATGTCATTCCGGGGCCTTCAAAATCATTTTAATAATCCGCCGCAAGCCTGCCGTCCTTTGACCCGATGGATCTGGAATGTTCCGGTGACTCCGGAAGAGATAGATTTTCAACTCAGTGAATTTAAGGACAAAAATCTCGGCGGTGTGATTATTTATCCGGAAGAAAAAATATTACCTGAACTGTCTGCAGATGAGTGGCGGGATTTGCTATGCTATGCCAAAGTTCAGGCAGATAGTCTGGGATTGAAAATTTGGATAAATGATAATTTACCCCCATTGAATACGATTCTCGATCTGTCTCGGCAAAAGTGGTCAGCCCTGCCTGATTGTTACACAATCAACACTTCCTTCACAGGAAATGTGTTATTGAAGGACAAAATCAGTACCTTCCATCAATGTAGAAAAACACAGGCAATTGCAGCATTGTTTCTGAACACCGACCCAGGTCTGTCCTTTCTCACGATGAAAGACATCGGCGACCGGGCTTTTGTCTGTGGATTCGAAGGGATCTGCTTCGGTCAGAGCCTGTACTCAATTCTCGGATCGAAAATATATGAAGCACCCTCATTTTCCTATCATGCCCCCTGGTGGGACCTCTTTCCATCGATCGTATCCTATTTTTCACGGCTTTCCCTGGTTTTATCATCCGGTGATCCGATCAGGAACGTGCTGGTTTTTCATTATTCAGAAATTGAGGAAACAGCACTTTCAGCAGATTCGCCATCCGATGAAGATCAGATGACATTCCAATCCTTTTTCGAATTATTAACGCATGGCCAGGTGGAGTTTGATCTGGCAACATCCACAGTTCTTGAGAAATTCGGCTCGGCAAAACACGGTGAGATGAAGATAGGATCGGCGGCATATTCATGCGTGATCCTGCCGCCGGGAATGCAAAATCTCCGGTCATCCACGGTCAACCTGATTGAGAATTATTTACGATCCGGAGGAAAAGTTATCTATTTTACACCCCCTGTCGCCATCGAAGGAAAATCATCAACTGTTTTTCAGACATGGCCGGATAAATATCCTTCGGAATGGATCCATATTCAGGATCCCGGGGATCCGGATTTTCTGAAAGAAGTGAATCCCCCTGATTTCAGAATCGTTTTGCATAACACTGCCGGACATCAATTTTATCATCAACGCAGGAGCCTGTCAGATGGTCAGCTGTTATTTCTGGTCAATAATTCTTCCAGTAATTGTGTGAGGGGGCATGTGCAGATCCCGGGTGAAGCGGTATATCGGTTGAATGCCTTGCAGGGCATAATGACCAGGTATCCATTTACGGTCCGCGGTATGCTGTCGGCATTTGATTTTAATCTGTTGCCGTTTGAGAGCCTGCTTGTTTTCAGCGCAGCCCGTGATACCTTTGGCATTCATATCACAGACGAAAAACAGACAGGCACAGAAAAGGTAATTCTGAAAAAAGGGAAGACAATCTTTACACCCGGCTATTTAAACAGTATTGTGTTAAACCGATGCAACCTTTTTTCTGATGACAAACAATATCAGAACTGTTCGATTGGCGACGCGGGAACGCTGTGCCCGGATCATTTACTTCAAATTCAATTTCCTGTATCGATTCATAAAAAGGTCAATCCGCTTTCAATGATGATTGTCATTCAGATACCGAATGCATGGAATGTGTACGTAAATGACAGGCTGGCTGAACAGCTGCGGGACGCCTGGCTGCTGGACCGTGGATTTGGTGTTTATAACATCGGAACGCATATACAACCAGAAAGAAATACCATTTCATTGATACCTGTTAACGAAAATCCGTCTGTTCTTCCAGCGTATCTTTATGGAGATTTTTCTCTTATACCAAACGAATCCGGCTGGAGAATTGTCCCGCCACGGGTACTGGGTTTTGGAAGCTGGAGCAAACAGGGCATGCCTTTTTATTCTGATGCTGTCTCTTATATTCAATCCTATTCAATTCAAAGATCTTCCTCCCGGTATAAAATACAATTAGGTTCGTGGCAGGGAACAGTCTCGGCTGTGCGGATTAATGATTTGCCGGCGGGCATTATTGCCTGGCCGCCGTATTCACTGGATGTCACTGAATATATTCGGGATGGTTTGAACGATGTGGAAGTGGCCGTTTACGGATCCCTGAAAAATATATTCCCCAAGTATGAGAAATATGATCAGAAATACATAAGCGGGACGGATTCCATAAAATCCTACGGATTGCTCGAAGGCTTTGAACTGGTGGAAATTCTTAAAACAGACTCCCGTTAATTCAGCCGGACCAAGTTGCCGGATTTTTAAAAATTATCAATATCTCGTCCCCCTGCAACAAACAGCGGACAGTACCTGCCCCTTAATCGCCTCATCCGGATTACCGTAAAATTGCAGGAACAGCAAAAATAATTTTAATACGCCGGTTTAATAAGATAGGGCCCGTCATATGAATTATGACATTTATTTATTTGCCACTTGAATTAAAATTATTTATATTCCGATAAATTCTTATTGAAAATTTATTAACTCTTTTAATACTCAATATATAACGGAGATTGCCATGAGAAAGATAATGGGACCCGCTGTTTTTCTGGCGCAGTTTTTAAGAGATGAAGCCCCTTTTAATTCGCTTCGGAATATCGGTAAATGGGTTTCAGAGCTGGGGTACAAAGGTGTTCAAATACCCACTTGGGATGCGCGGGTTTTTAATCTGGATCAGGCTTCTTCGAGTCAATCGTACTGTAATGAGCTCAAGGATCAGCTTCAGGAACAGGGTCTTCAGCCAACGGAACTGGCCGCTCATTTGCAGGGGCAGGTATTGGCCATGAATCATGTATATAAAACGGCATTCTCTGCATTTTATCCTTCCAACCTGAATGATTCGGAAATTATTGACTGGGCAGGGGATCAGTTATGCAAGACGATTCAGGCATCTGCTAATCTCGGATTAAAAACCATTCCCGTCATGTCGGGCGGGTTTGCCTGGCATATGATATATCCATGGCCGCAGCGTCCGCCCGGACTGGTTAAGGAAGCTTTCCAGGAACTGGCCAAGCGGTGGAAACCTGTACTGGATCTTGCCCGGGATCTCGGTCAGACCATTGCCTATGAATTGCATCCGGGCTCGGATATTCATGACGGAGCGACCTTTGAGATGTTTCTTGATGCCGTCAAAGACCATCCGGGCGCCTGCATTAATTACGATCCCAGCCATTTCGTTTTACAACAGCTTGATTATTGTCATTTTATTCAGCTATACGGTGAGCGCATCACTGCTTTTCATGTAAAAGATGCGGAATTCAGACCGAATGGCCGCGTCGGTGTTTACGGCGGTTATCAGGACTGGGCGCATCGGGCCGGGCGGTTCCGTTCTCCCGGTGACGGTCAAGTGGATTTCAAACGCGTATTTACACTGTTAACCGAAGCCGGTTATACGGGATGGGCGGTTCTGGAATGGGAATGCTGCATAAAAAGTCCGGAGCAGGGCGCAAGAGAAGGCGCACCGTTCATTGAGTCTCACATCATCGAGGCCACGAATGTTGCATTTGATGATTTTGCCGGCGGGGAAAGTCATCCGGATTTAAATCGAAAAATATTAGGATTGGATTCATAAAATAAAACCATGACGATTTACAATAAAATGTCCGGCTTCCTGCTGGCGGAAGTTAACTTCTTAAATATTCCGATCCATGCCGGAATGAGGATTGTACAATAGTGATTCACTTGACGATAGTGTATTTTGATGAATGAATTGATTATTTCATGCCGAGGCTGTCTTATATAAAAAGGGTCAGAAAGATGTTGATATTTCTCAGAATAGACTGAAAAAGATAAAGGTAACAACCATAGAGGAGGGTACATATGACTGATGAACAACAAGCTGAGAATGCAGTGCTTAAAAAAAACCGCTGGCTGTTCTGGATGTGTTTTATTTCTTTGGTGACAACAGCATTTTTCTTTGCTGTTCGGGCCCAAATAATCGGGGCGATCGGATTCGAGTTCGATCTCAGTGAAACTGAAAAGGGCTGGCTGATGGGAGCGGGCATGTGGCCTTTCGCGCTTGGCATTATCGGATTCAGTCTGATTATTGACAGGATCGGATATAAAACCGGTCTCTTTTTTGCCTTCGCCTGCCATATCATCGCCACAATCATGATCCTGATCGGCCCCAGTTTTTGGTGGCTGTTTTTTGGCAATCTCATTGTTGCAGTCGGCAACGGAACCGTTGAAGCGGTTATTAATCCGGCTGTGGCCTCCCTCTTCACCCAGGCCAAAACCAAATGGCTCAACATTCTTCATGCCGGATGGGCGGGCGGTATTTTGCTTGGATCGCTCATTTCTCTGGCCATGAGCGAAGGCGGCATCATTGGCCGGTATTTTACAAATGGCCTGAGTTGGCGCTGGACATTCGGTATGATTCTTATACCGGCACTGATCTATGGTGCCATGTTAATCCGGTCCAGGTTCCCTGTGAGCGAGCGGGTGAAGGCGGGTGTTTCTTTTAAAGACATGCTCAAAGAGATGGGAATCATCGGATTTGCCATTGTGATTCTTCTGTTTACACGCGAAATCATGAATATCCTGGCAAATATCAGCAGTCTTTTCAGCGGCTGGTCTGACAGCCTCATGCTCGGAACAGCCCTGCTGATCACATGCATAGCCATAATTCCACTTGGCGTTTATATCCGGTCATTCGGACGCGGATTGTTCATCGTACTGGTTCTGCTCATGCTTCCCCTGGCAACCACGGAATTGGGAACAGATACATGGATCAAAGAGCTGATGAATCCGGTTATGCGATCAAATTTTTCACTCAGCGGCGGCTGGGTACTGGTGTATTCTTCTCTTGTCATGATGGTTCTGCGGTTTAATGTGGGTCCCGTTGTGAAACGTATCGGGCCTCTGGGATTGATGGCCTCCAGCTCTCTGGCCGCAGCCATCGGCCTGGTTTTTATCAGTAACGCTCATGGCGCTTGGATTATTCTGGCTGCTACAGTGTATGCCATAGGGCAGACTTTTTTCTGGCCGACCATGCTGGGAATTGTGGCTGAGCGGTTTCCGAAAGGAGGTGCGGTTACCCTGAATTCCATCAGCGGTATCGGCATGCTGGGCGTCGGAATTCTGGGCGCACCGCTTTTGGGATTAATTCAGGATAAGCATACCGACCATCAGTTGATGAATAAAAACAGTGTGGTCTATAAACAGGTCGTTACCCAGGAGAAACAGTCCATTTACGGGCACTACAGGGCTGTCGATCCAGAAGAAGTGCAAACCCTGGATAAAAAAGAACAGACCCTTGTGGAAACTGTGGTCAACCAGTCAAAACGATATGCCATGACTGTGGTGGCCATTGTTCCTTTGATTATGGCAGTGAGTTTTCTGATTCTGATTTTCTGGTTTCGAAAACTGGGAGGCTATAAACCTGTTGAACTGGCTGTCAGTAACGGCGGCGAGGGTACCTGAATGGATTAAATTCGCATGAACAGAGGCGTCGCCAAAAGTTATTGTTTTTTTAAGAATGCTGTTTTCAATGATATATGAGGGCTTGCGATCTGTTCGGCAATGTTGTAAATAAACGCAAACTTGGCACCACAGTCGATTGTTATTAAAAGCAATCTTTTCATTTGTATTGGAGAGATTGCTTTTTTTACCTTATAGTCCATATCTGATAAATTTGACATACTTGTCAAGACCTGTTTTTTCAATTTGCAACAGGTACGGCAAAAAATGAAACAGCGCCGTCTGAACATTCTGATGTGCCAGACTTTTTTCTTTTTAAACAGATTGTTCTTTTCATATAAAAGGCATTCTTTTTTAAATTTTATACTTAATTATTCTTATCGATCTTTTCTTTCCTGAAAATGGATATAATGCCTTGATTTCAATGAAAATTAGGAACGATTTTGGCAGCATATTAAAGATATTTGCTTAAATGCCGATTGTTTCAATACGATACGTACATACGGCCGGATGATTTAATTCAACAGGGAAAAAAGGATGCGGTATATGGTAAGATTTCACTGGTTTCTTGTACTGTTTGTCGAATTTTCATTTTCGTTGCTTCTTTATCCAAAGAACAACCATCTTCAGTTTGAGCATCTTACGACGGAACGCGGGCTATCCCAATCCACCATCACTTGTATCCTGCAGGACCACAATGGATTCATGTGGTTCGGTACACAGGATGGTTTGAATCGGTATGATGGATATCAGTTTACTGTTTACCGGCACCATCCCAGCGATTCAAACAGCATCAGCAGCAATTCCATTTACGCGCTGTTTGAAGACAGCCAGAAAAATTTGTGGGTAGGAACCGAGAGCGGTCTGGATCTCTTTCACAGCACTGCCAATACATTCCGGCATTACAGGCATGACGCCGATAATGACAGCAGCTTAAGTCACAATCAGGTCATGTCAATCAGCGAAGATAAAAAAGGAGATTTATGGATCGGTACCAATGGCGGTGGCCTGAACCGGTATGATCGAGAAAAAGACCGATTTGTTCGGTTTAAACAAATACCGGATGATCCAAACAGCCTTAGCAGCAACGATCTATATACAGTTTATTGTGACAGCAGAGATTATGTCTGGATTGGCTCATGGCACGGTCATGTGGATTTATACCGTGTCAATAACCAGCAATTCGTCAGGTTTAAACGGTTTGGTGATTTTATCATCCGAAGTGTGCTGGAGGACCAGGACGGAGATATCTGGATCTGTACGCACGGCGATGGACTTATTCGGGTTCGCATCGATTCGCTGGGCAATTTTAAACAATCCCGTTACCGTCATAATACCTGGAATGCAAACAGTTTATGCGGTAATGCTGTATTTACCATCCGGGAGGATCAGCAGAATCGTTTATGGATCGGAACTGAAAATGAGGGACTAAACGTTTTTAATAAAGAGACGGGTGCTTTTCAGCATTACACATCCGACGTGTTTGATAAGAAAAGTCTCAGCCACAATTCTATCTGGTCGATTTACGAGGACCGGACAGGCAACTTCTGGATAGGGACCTTTGCCGGAGGTATCAATCTGCTGCCGCAGTTTGGCGGAGGATTCAGGCACTATCAACATAATCCCGGGAACGATCAAAGTCTGAGCCACAATTCTGTGACATCCTTTTTTGAAGATTCTCAAGGTGATTTATGGATTGGAACAGATGGCGGAGGACTGAATATTTTTGATGAAGAAGACGGAACATTTAATCATTATGATACCCGGAACAGTCAGTTAAGCAGCAATTCGGTGCTTTCGATATTCGAAGACAGCCGTGGCCGATGCTGGATAGGTACCTGGGCCGGTGGTTTGAACTTGTTTGACCGTAAAACCGGACGGTCTAGGCAATATACACGTGAAAACAGCGGATTAAGCAGCAATAATGTTTTCAGTATCATCGAAGACAGGAAGGGCCGATTGTGGATCGGTGCCTTCTGGGGTGGTGTAAGCTGCCTTGAATTTGATAATAACCGATTTATCAATTTTACGATTCAGAACAGCCAGCTTACGGACGACCACATTCGGGTGGTCATCGAGGATGCATTTGGAAAGCTTTGGATTGGCGGGGATCTGGGGCTCAACTGTCTCGATCCTGAAACTCGGAGTATTGTGACCTTCCGGCATGATGAAGAAGATACCACCAGTATCAGCAAGGGCTGGGTATTGACCATTCTCGAAGCCAGTGATTCAACATTATGGGTTGGCACGACCGGTGGATTAAACCGGTTCCATCGGGATACAGAAACATTCACCCGATTTTATATCAAAGACGGCTTGCCCAATGATGCAATCAAAGGGCTTCGTGAGGATGATCATGGAAATCTCTGGCTCAGTACGAATAAGGGGATCTCCCGGTATGATCCAAAAACCGGGGAATTTAAAAACTATGATATCTCGGATGGTCTGCAGGGAAATGAATTTTATCAATGCAGCCATTTTAAAAGCAGTCATGGAGATATTTATTTTGGAGGGGTTAACGGATTTAATGTATTCCATCCATCAGAATTAACTCACAACACGTATGTGCCGCCCATTGTTTTTACTGATTTTCAGATTTTCAACAGACCGGTTCCTATAGGGGATAATTCTCCATTAAATGCCCATATCAGTGAAGTCAAGCATATCCGGTTGTCATATAAACAAAATGTGATTTCTTTTGAATTTGCCGCTTTGAACTACATTTTTCCTGAAAAGAATCAGTACGCTTATCGTCTGGCCGGATCCGATTTCGACGACTGGAATTATGTCGGAACAAAACGCTCCGCCACCTATACGAATCTCGATCCCGGAGAGTATTCATTTATCGTTATGGCGTCCAACAATGATGGCGTTTGGAATGAAACAGGGGTATCTGTGGATATTATCATTGAACCCCCCTTCTGGGAAACATGGTGGTTCCGTTTATGTGTTGCACTGCTGATCGGCCTTATCCTTTTTATGTTATATAAATGGCGGGTTAGAAGCCATCACACCCATCGAAGAAAACTGGAGATGGAGGTACGGGAACGCACCATCGAAGTGGAACAGCAGAAAAAGCAGGTTGAAGCTTCTTATGAAAAACTTTCAGAGACAGGAAAGACCGTGGTATTTCATTCGAGTCTGGTGAGCCAGGTTTTTATGCAGGTGGACAGGGCTATGAATGATATGAAAGACGGATCGATGTCTCAAACGAATTTCATCGATAAAACAAAATCAATCGTCGAGTCGTTTCTTTCCACCATTCGCAATGTAACCTATGAAACCAAAAAAAGCAGTGTTGCCGCTGAGAAAACCGTTCAGGCCGTTGCATCGGGAACCCAGTCCATACAGGCGACACTTGATTATATGGAAAATATAGAAAAAAACGTCTACGCCAGCTGGGATATTATGAAAAGCATGATGCAATATTCCGCGCATATTGATGAAATTATCCTGTTCATTGATGATGTTGCTTCGCGGGTGAATGTTCTTGCCCTGAATGCATTGATAGAGGCCACAAAAGCCGGCGATTTTGGAAAAGGATTTATGGTAGTGGCCCAGGAAATCCGTGATCTTGCCAGGACCACATCAAAATCAACCGTGGATATTTCAAAGTCCATATCCGAATTGCAATCGGATTTATCTAAAATTGAAAAGGTGATCAAACAGGGGCTGGATGATGTTAAAGAGTCGGCCAGGATCGCCGGTGAAGGCAGGGTAACCCTCGATCAAATTTATACAGCTGTGGAAGAAGAAATGGAACGTTTGCATTCTATTGCTGATAAGGTCAATCAAATGCAGGAGTTTTCCTATCAGGTACAGCATGCCATGGATAATGTGGCTTCTGTCAACCAGAAAAATCAGGAAATTGTGAGAACGATCAAGGCCAGTTCAAGCGAAGTGGGCTTTTTAATTGAAGATTTGTCCAAACTGGCACTGGCCTTAAAAAGAAAGTAGAATGTTATATGAAAATCATTCCTTCTGAAAGGTAAGAAAAGATGATCCATATAGCCTGGCCGGTGATTGAAATTAAATGCGTGTATTCTCAATGATCAGTAATGTTATGAATTATCTATTTAGAAAAACAAGAATTTTGCTTCGTTTCGTCACACGAGTTATGTTCTTTTTTATATTCGTGCTGAATATCGAAAGTCAGCCGATACAATTACAATTCAAGCATATCACGCCGGATGAAGGATTGTCTTCATCGTCAATAACATCCATGATTCAGGATCATAAGGGGCTGATGTGGATTGGTACGTATTATGGTCTGAATCTGTATGACGGAATGGATTTTAAAATATTTCAAAATATTGTGGGCGATCAGACGAGTCTGTTGCATAATCTTGTTTATTGCTTATATGAGGATCGGCATAATAATCTGTGGATCGGCACTGCACGAGGCATAAGCTTATATGACTGGGGAAAAGATCATTTCATAAATCCCATGTACGATCATGCATCACCCCTGTATGGCATCAATTTTAATCTGTGTTCGATCGCAGAAGACACGCTGGGCAATCTCTGGCTGGGTACGGATATCGGTCTGCTGTGCTTTCATTATCAACAGAATACACTGACGAGATATACACATCATCCGAATGATCCGCAAAGCCTCCGTGATAACAATGTGAAATACGTGTATATAGACAGCAGAAACAATATGTGGGTCAGTACTGAAACCGGACTGTATCTGTTCAATGATGATACAACATTTCAATCCGTCAACCTTCAGTATGAAGGAAGCGGTCTTTTATCAAATGTCCTTATATATTATATCGTCGAAGATATGGATGGCAGGATCTGGCTTGCCAGCAATCGCGGATTATTCCGAATCGGCCTGAATGCATCGGATATGTTTATCATCGATCATTATATGCATGATCCGGGCGATGAGCATAGTCTGACAGTCGATAATATTCTCACCTTATTTGTGGATGGGGGCAATCATTTGTGGATTGGCACAGAAAACGGCGGTCTCAGCCTGTATGATTCCGTTCATGACAATTTTTGGCATTACCGTCATGATGATTATGTCCCCAACAGCCTGAACAATGAATCTATTCATGCTATCTATCAGGATAACAGAGACAATTTGTGGATTGGGACTTTTTCGGGGGGAATCAACCGTTCCCTGAAAAACAGTGAAGCGATTTTACATTATCAACATATTCCGGGTGCATCCAGAAGTCTCAGTCATAATGTGGTCACTGATTTTATGGAAGATCATCGGGGTCAACTATGGATAGGAACAGATGGCGGGGGGTTGAATCGTTTTGACCAAGAAAACAACCGGTTTTATCATTATTCTTCAAAGACAACGAATTTAACGAGTGACGCTGTTTTAGATATTATTGAAGATTCCCACCATCAGATATGGGTGGGTACATGGGCCGGAGGCTTGTGTCGATTGAATCAAAAGACCGGACGATTTCAATCGTTTACAACCCTGAACAGCGGTATACAGGAAGACCATATTAAATGTATATTGAAGTCTATTCATGGCGATTTATGGCTTGGCAGTTTTGGAACGGGATTGATTCATTTTAATCGCAGAACTCAAGCATTTACATCGTACAACACAAACAACAGCGGATTGGTCCATAACCTGATTCATGATATCAAAGAAGGATCCGATGGGAGCCTGTATATAGGCACTGCTTCAGGATTTTGTATATTTAAACCGGAAAAGGGGCGATTTGTATCATTATCCCATAATCCGGGTGACCCGAAAACGATCAGTGATAATTCGGCGCACACGCTTGTCTTTGAGAATGATACGACGCTCTGGATCGGCACAGAAATCGGATTGAATCGATTTGACACACAAGCCAGAGTTTTCAAACGTTATTACATGGAAGATGGTTTGCCGGACAATCGAATTGTCGGATTGACATTTGATAAAACAGGCATACTCTGGGTGACAACCAACAGGGGGGTGGCCCGTTTTAACACCAGAACAGAGGAAAGCCAGATTTTTACCAAGGCAGACGGCTTTCAAAGCAATGAATTCAATCGAAAGAGTGCATTTACTGCGGGAAACGGGATTGTCTATCTGGGGACAACAAAGGGATTTAACTGTGTTTATCCTGAAAAATTGTCAAAGAATACAACACCGCCGCAAATACTGATCACAAATTTTTATATATTTAACAAACCCATGCTGGTTGGCATGGAGAATTCTCCGCTTCAAAGCCATATTTCAGAAACCAGGGAAGTACATTTGTCTTACCAGCAATCGAGTTTTTCATTTGATTTTGCTGTCGTAGATTTTACAATGCCTGAAAAGAATCAGTATGCGTATAAGCTGGAGGGATTTGATGCGTCATGGCGTTATGTCGGGAACAGACGAAGCGCGGCGTATACCAATATCAATCCGGGGAAATATACCTTTTATGTGAAGGGAACTAACAATGACGGAGTTTGGAACGAAACAGGTGCTTCGGTCTGTATTATTATTCAACCGCCGTTTTGGCAGTGCTGGTGGTTTCGGATATTGATGATAATTTTTTTAGCGGCAGTGATATTCGGTATTTTTGAATATAGATTTTTTCAGATTAAAAAACAGGGAAAAACCCTGGAACATCAGGTGACTGAGCGGACCAAGGATTTACAAGTCGCCAATCAAGAACTGGAACAGCAAAAAATGTCTATCCAAAAGTATGCCGAAGCGTTAAAACAATCCAATGAAGATCTGGAGTCATTCAGTTATTCTGTCTCACATGATCTTCGAACACCCCTCAGAAGCATGGACGGCTTCAGCCAGGTCCTGATTGATGACTATCAGAAAAAACTGGATGAAAGGGGGATTGATTATTTACAGCGTATCAGCAATGCCAGTCAGCGCATGAGTCATCTCATTGATGGTTTGCTGAAATTGTCCCGTCTTGCCCGGAATGAAATGCATGTCCGATCAGTGAATATCAGCGATATGGCGCGATCCATTGCAGAAGAGTATCGGCAAATCATGCCAGATCGATCCATGAAGCTGGAAATTCAGGAAGGTATGATGACCGAAAGTGATCCATCGCTGATCAGAGTGCTTCTGACGAATTTGATTGACAATGCATGGAAATTTACATCAAAGGTATCAGACGCAAAAATTATTTTTGGATGCGACGAAAAGAATGGACAGACAGTCTATTATTTTCGAGATAACGGTATTGGCTTTGACATGAGTTATGCAAGCCATCTGTTCGATGTATTTCAGAGGCACCATGAAGATTATGAAGGCACAGGTATCGGACTGGCCACTGTAAAACGGATTGTACAGAGGCATGGGGGGCGTGTCTGGGCAGAAGGGAAGGTAGGAAAGGGAGCAAGCTTTTATTTTACCCTAAATACTAAAAAAACGCATTAATCAAAATGGAGGAGAATGATGGCGGACAATAAAAGTATTTTATTGGTTGAAGACAATCCCGATGATGAGGAACTGACAATCCGGACATTGAAAAAGCATCACATTCTTAATGATGTGATAGTGGTCCGTGACGGTTCGGAAGCACTGGATTATCTTTTTGGTGAAGGCGAGTATGCAAAACGCGATTTGAATGTCATGCCTGTGATCGTTATGCTCGATATTAAATTGCCTAAGGTAAACGGGCTTGAAGTACTGAGGCGCATTCGTGCAGACGAGCGAACAAAGTGGCTGCCTGTGGTGATTTTAACGTCTTCAGACGAGGAGCGGGACCTTATCGAAAGTTACAAGCTGGGTGCAAACAGCTATGTACGAAAACCAGTCGATTTTATTCAGTTTCAGCAGGCTGTGGAGCAGCTGGCTTTATATTGGGCCTTGCTGAATGAAGTACCTAAAGGACATTAAACAGGAACTTGATCATTATATTGGTTAAAAAAAATATTTTGTCAGTGAACAAGAAAGCAGGTATTTTTTATGTCCCTGAAAAGAAGGTCATATCCTGTTTATCAAATTATCTTGTTTCTGTTCATCCATTCGATGGGCAATACAAAGCCGGTGCATTTGCGGTTTGATCATCTGACCATTGATAATGGATTGTCACACAGCAAAGTGAATGTGATTTTTAAAGATAGCCGGGGATATTTATGGTTTGGGACGAATGATGGATTAAATCGTTATAACGGATACGAATTTACTGTTTATCAGCATGACAATGAAAATTCAGGCAGTCTCAGTTATAACCTGATCCGTGATATTCAGGAAGACCATCTGAATCGCATTTGGATCGGCACAGATGCGGGTGGATTAAATATCTATAATCCTGAAAAGGATTCATTTATTCACTATCAGTATCATCCGGATGATTCATGCGGTCTGACTTGCAATAATATCAATCAAGTTGTTAAATCTGATCAGGGACTCTGGATCGCAACGCGAAACGGACTGAATTTTTATGATTTCGATACCCAATGTTTTCAACACTATTTTCATGATTCCACAAATGTGTCCTCAATTGCAGGAAATGAGATTCAGGCACTCCATATTGATTCGCAGAATCAGTTATGGATTGGTATTCTTGGAGCCGGCGTGGATTGCATGAATATGCAAACGGGTAAAATTAAACACATTCGGGCTTTCTCAAAATTCAAGCCTGATGGTCTCAGTGTGTATTCAATTACCGAAGATAAACAGGGAAGATTATGGGTAGGGACCAATATGAGAGGATTATATATATATAATCCTGAGAACGGACATCTCCGGCATTTGAGAGGTCCGACTGGAGAACTTATTTATACAGTACGTGCTTTCTTTGAAGATACTGACGGGAATATGTGGATAGGTAGCCGACAGGGGCTTTATATCATTGACAAAAATCTGGAAGATATGACTTTACATAAACCCGGCACTGAAGGGCAGTACAGTTTAAATCACCAGTCGGTTCAGTGTATTTTTCAAGATGAAATTGGAGATGTGTGGATTGGCACAAGGGGAGGCGTGAATCATTACAGTCCCTATAAGGCTGCTTTTCATCATTACAGCTTCCTCTCAAATGATTCCCGTTTTTTAAACAGCCCGGTTGTTTATGCAATCTATCGGCATAATGAAGGCGACCTGTGGTTTGGTACCGAAACCGGGGGCATTAATTTGCTTGGTCATCAAACAGGGCAGTACACCTATTTTATGTATGATCCCGAAAATCCTTATAGCATCCATTCCAACAATATTAAAGTGATTCTTAAAGATAAACATGGCATTTTATGGTTTGGTACGTTTAACGGCGGATTGAATTATTATAATCCGGCCGAGGGGGGGTTCAGATATTATTGTCACAATCCGAGTGATCCAGGCAGTATTTCCAATAATGATATTTACTCAATTGTGGAAGATCGAAATGGTGATTTGTGGTGTGCAACCCATATTGGTGTGAGTGTTTTAAGGCGGTCTGATGATCGTTTTGACCAGTATCACTTTAATGAAGGTGATTCAACCAGCCTCAGTCATTTTGATTGTAAAGTCATATATGAAGATCGGACCGGTGTGATTTGGATCGGCACATTTTGTGGATTAAACCGTTTCGATCCCGAATCCGAATCATTTGTTCAATATGTGCATAATCCGCGGGATTCAACAAGTTTGAGCAATTCATTTATTCAATCGATATTTGAAGATAACCGGGGCCGATTCTGGATAGGAACACTTGGAGGCGGCTTGAATTTGATGGATCGTGACTCCGGTACGTTTGTGGCCTATAATGAGAATGACGGATTGGCGAATAATACAATCTATGGAATTTTGGAGGATCTGAAAGGGAACCTGTGGCTGAGCACCAATCAGGGACTCTCCCGGTTTGATCCGGCAACCGAACGGTTTAAAAATTATGATTCTGATGACGGATTGCAATGCAATCAGTTCAATTATAATGCGTATTTTGCAGATCCTTCAGGCGAACTTTTTTTTGGAGGGATTCGGGGAGTCACTTCATTTTTTCCGGATGAAGTGAAAAGCAATACATTTATTCCGCCAGTGGTGTTCAGCAACTTTTTTATCAATAACCGGCCGGTTTGGCCTGATAAAAACGGATCTGTTCTTCAGAAACCAATTTCAGAAACCAATGAGATTACGCTGGCATATGATCAGTCGGTGCTGACGTTTGAGTTTGCCGCTTTAAATTTTCTGTCAAGCGAGGACAATCAATATGCCTATTTTCTGGAAGGTTTTGATCACGATTGGCATGACATCGAAAAGAAGCGGTCTGTTACTTTTACAAACCTGGATCCGGGAACCTACACTTTAAAAATACGCGGATCAAATAATCATGGCATCTGGAACATGAAAGGCGCATCGCTCCGAATTATTGTGACACCCCCGTTTATACAAACCCTGTGGTTTCGTCTGCTGGTGATTATGACCATACTGCTTGCAGGGGCGGTCGTTTTTCGGATCAGGACGCATCATTTCACACGGCAGAACAAACAATTGCAGGCAGTCAATGATCAGCTTCAGATACAGGTGAATGAGCGCAGATGTGCAGAGAAAAAGGCACAGAACCAGCTTGCAAAGCTGAAAAGGGCACAGAAAGAAATACGAGCCCTGAATGAAGATTTGGAACGTAAAGTCGAAGAGCGAACGGCGGATCTTTTAACTGCCAATCGTGAACTGGAAGCCTTTGCCTATTCTGTATCGCACGATCTTCGTGCACCGCTTCGGAGTATGAACGGGTTCAGTCAAGCACTGCTGGATGATTATATAAACAAGCTGGATGATACAGGGAAAGATTATCTGAAACGAATTCAGCATGCCAGTCAGCAGATGGGACGTTTGATCGATGGTTTGTTGAAGCTGTCACGTTTGATTCGGAGTGAGATGAATTTAAAAGATGTGAATATAAGCAAAATGTCAAAGTCCATTTTCAATGAATACAAGAATGTTGCACCGGATCGATCCGTGGCGTTCAAGGTGATGCCGGGTATGATCATCTTCGGTGATGCCACACTGCTGCGTGTGATGTTGAATAATTTAATTGATAACGCCTGGAAATTTACCTCAACAACAGCCAAAGCGAAAATTGAATTCGGCTGTAAGAAACAAGGGAATAAAACAATTTATTATATTAGAGACAATGGTATTGGTTTCGATATGCAATATACGGACAGGCTGTTTGATGTGTTTCAGCGTCAGCATCTTGATTTTCAAGGTACGGGAATTGGCCTGGCTACAGTCAAACGGATTGTTCAAAGGCATGGGGGTGAAATTTGGGCAGAAGCTCAGATTGAAAAAGGCGCTACATTCTTTTTTACGTTCCCCTCAAAGAAAAATGACAGCCGAACAAATTCATCTTGATTTTCGGGGACTTTGAATGAAAGAACCGTTATTGAAAACGCAAATAATTATTCCCTCAATTTGGTTGAAGTTTTTCGGTGTCAGCATCCGGACTATAAAGGAACCGGAATCGGGCTGGCCACAGTAAAAATAATAGCCCACAGACATAAATGGAGGATCTGGGCGGAAGTTGAAATTGATCGAGGCGCAGCATTTTATTTTACTTTGTTAAACAATGCACCGCCAAAAGTCAGGAGTTCATGATGAGTCGTAAACCATTGCGTGTGTTGATTGTCGAAGATTCAGAGGATGATGCATTGCTGCTGGTGCATGCTCTGCAACAGGGCGGATATAGCCCTGAATATAAGCGTGTGTATACGCGTGATGCCATGATTGCTGCTCTGGATAAAGAAACCTGGGAAGTCATCATTGCTGATTATCTTATGCCGCGATTCAGCGCTCCGGATGCCTTGCAGATTATTAAGGAACGTCATTTGGATGTTCCTTTTATTATTGTTTCCGGAGCAATTGGGGAAGAAACCGCAGTGACTGCCATGAAAGCTGGCGCGCATGATTATATCATGAAAGACAGTCTTACAAGATTGATTCCGGCTATCGAACGCGAATTACGTGAAGTCGAGATGCATCGAAAAAAGAAACAGGCCGAGGAAGATAAAAAAAGGATTGAAGAACAGCTTATTCAGTCTCAGAAAATGGAAGCGATTGGTCGGCTGACAGGTGGTGTGGCCCATGATTTTAATAATTTACTGACCGCCATTCGTGGATATGCCGATATGTCGTTTGACCAGATCGATAAGGATACGCAGTTGTATCATGATATAAAGGAGATTCAGATTTGTACAGAGCGGGCAATGAATTTAACCCGGCAATTGTTACTGTTCAGCCGTCGCCAGCCCATGGAATTTAATTATATCGATCTTAATAAAACAATTGAAAACCTGCTGGGTCTGCTTCATCGGATTATTGGGGAAGATATTGAAGTTCGTTATGACCTTACTCCGGAAATACTGATCGTGTTTGCAGATCAGACATCTATCGAACAAATGATTATGAATTTGGTGGTCAATGCAAGAGATGCCATGCTGGAGGGCGGAAAAGTAACGATTCGAACGGAAAAAATACAATTGAATCAACCGGATGTAAAGAACATCAGCAATGCGTATCCGGATCAGTTTGTTTTTTTTTCTGTGGCAGATACAGGCAGCGGAATGGATCAGAAAGTCATTGAACATATATTTGAGCCATTTTACAGTACAAAAGAATTTGGCAAAGGAAGCGGTCTCGGACTTTCGGTTGTTTATGGGATTATTCAGCAGCATAAAGGCTGGATTGAGGTGAAGAGTGAAAAAGGAAAGGGATCCATTTTTAATGTATACCTGCCTCTCTCATCTACAGCACATACCCGAAAAGAAAGTTTGGATTTGCCTTTAAATATTCGAAAAGGGGAAGGTGAGCGTATTCTGGTGATTGAAGACGAAGCCAGTGTCAGGCATTTTGCCAAGAGAGCCCTGGAAAAGGGCGGATATCAGGTTTTTGTAGCCATGGATGACCAGGAAGCCATGGATGTTTTTGAGAAGGAGAGGGGTGATTTTCAATTGATATTCAGTGATGTGGTTTTGCCCAATACAAATGGGATTAAACTTGTGGAAAATCTGTTAAAGAAAAATCCTAAAATGAAAGTATTGATGACCAGTGGTTATACAGATCAAAAGTCTCAATGGAAAATGATTAAAGATAAGGGATTTCCATATTTACAAAAGCCATATACTTTTGAGAAATTATTAACAATTATTGGTGAAAGCTTAAAATGAACTCATCTGTTTTGGCAGATTCTGTTTTTTCACGCCCGTTTGTTTTCGGAAAGCTTGTTTTCTGACAGCCAGGTTCGATTGGCGGAATCATTGTTTAAAAAGAAATTCAGGTGCTTCGTTATAAGCGGAGTATGCGATACAATTATTTTATTGTCACATCAATTTTTCAAGGTTCGCCGGATTGGTATTTGTATTTTTTTTTATTTTCTGTTTCCGCAAACGATTGCGCTTGCATTTCGAACTGTGTTTTGCTATATTAACCGCTGAATTAATTTTGATCTATACAAATCGATGATCAGGATAGAGGTTGGTTCACCACTGGCGTTGGTCACTGATTTTTTTAAATATTTATGCTGTGTACCATGTCTTTTCCCTCAGTTTCTGATTTTTCGATTTCGCTTATAGCGAGATCCATTATAAAACCGATCATTATTTATTCAATAATATGATTTTATATTGAAGGTGCCGTGCAGTAAATAGAGGAGACACTCAATGAAATTTGGTCACTTTGATGATGAAAACCGGGAATATGTAATTACTTCGCCACAAACTCCATGGCCATGGATAAATTTTTTAGGCAATCAGGATTTTTTTTCAATTATTTCAAATACTGCCGGCGGGTACAGTTTTTATAAAGATGCCCGTTTACGGCGGATTACCCGATTTCGTTATAATAATGTTCCGATGGATGACGGGGGTAAATACTTTTATATTAATGAGGGAGGAGATGTATGGTCTCCTGGCTGGAAACCGGTCAAAGCTGAATTAGACCGATATTCATGCCGTCATGGTCTCGGATACACCATCATCAATGGCCAGCGGAATGGTCTTGAAGCTGAAATATTATTTATGGTCCCCTTAGACACCTGGGGAGAAGTTCAAAAGGTCAAGTTAACAAACCACACCGATCGATCCAGAAAATTCACATTATTTTCGTTCATTGAGTGGTGTCTGTGGGACGCCTGGGATGACCAGACCAATTTCCAACGCAATTTGTCCACCGGACAGGTGGAAATTATTGATTCCACGATTTATCATAAAACCGAATACCGCGAGCGAAGGAATCATTATGCCTATTATTCGGTGAATACGCCTATTTCGGGTTTTGACACGGATCGAGAAACATTTATTGGGCTTTACAACGGCTTTGACGGACCGGACGCAGTGATGAAGGGAAAAGCCGGCAACTCAGTCGCTCATGGCTGGCATCCAATCGCGTCGCATTGCCTCGATATTGAACTTGCGCCAGGTGAAAACCGTGATCTGATTTTTATTCTTGGGTACGCTGAAAATCCTGTCGATCAGAAATTTGTTTCGCATCAGGTTATTAATAAAAAACCGGCCGAAGCGGTAATGGCAAAATTTCAAAAAGTTCAAGATGTTGAGAAGGCATTTCATGAGTTAAAATCTTTCTGGGATAATCTGCTGGGGAAATATCAGGTCAAAACCCACGATTCCCGCATTGATCGAATGGTGAATATCTGGAATGCATATCAGTGCATGATCACATTTAATTTTTCACGATCAGCTTCATATTTTGAGTCTGGGATTGGCCGGGGCATGGGTTTCAGAGATTCTAATCAGGATTTAATCGGTTTTGTTCATCAGGTACCTGAACGGGCGAGGGAGCGTATTCTTGATATCGCCGCTACCCAGCTTCCCGACGGGGGTGCCTGGCATCAGTATCAGCCCCTGACCAAACGCGGTAATGCCGATGTCGGTGGTAATTTTAATGATGATCCTCTTTGGCTGATTCTTTCTACGACTGACTACATCAAGGAAACCGGAGATCTTTCTATCCTCGAAGAGCAGGTCCCCTTTGATAATAATGAGGCCCATAAAGACACGCTGTTCGAGCACCTTCGACGATCGTTTATGCATGTTGTCAATAATCTGGGGCCACTTGGACTGCCTTTGATCGGCCGTGCTGATTGGAATGACTGTCTGAATTTAAATTGTTTTTCAACGATCCCGGGTGAATCTTTTCAAACAACTGAAAATAAAGAGGGCGGTGTAGCGGAATCTGTTTTTATCGCAGCCATGTTTATTTTATACGGCCAGGAATTTATCAATCTCTGCAAGATTCTGGGGAAAAAAGATCTGGCCGGAGAGTATCAAAAACATATCAGAGCCATGAGAGAAGCCGTCGATGAACATGCCTGGGATGGTCAATGGTTTATCAGGGCTTATGATTATTTTGGTGAAAAAGTCGGAAGCGATGAATGTGAAGAAGGGAAGATATTTATCGAGCCTCAGGGATTTTGTATCATGGCCGGATGTGGTGTTGAAGATGGACGGGCGAAGGCTGCATTGGAATCCGTTAACAAATATCTTGCCTGTGAATATGGTATTGTTCTGAATAATCCCGCGTTTACGAAGTACATAGTGAAATACGGAGAAATTTCTTCCTACCCGGAAGGTTACAAAGAAAATGCCGGAATTTTTTGTCACAACAATCCCTGGATCATGATTGCAGAGACAATAATTGGTAATGGTAATCAGGCATTTGATTACTGGTCCAGAATTGCTCCCTCTTTCCTTGAAGAAATAAGTGATTTGCATAAAACAGAGCCGTATGTTTACTCTCAGATGATCGCGGGTAAGGATGCATTCAAACCGGGTGAAGCGAAAAATTCCTGGCTGACTGGGACTGCCGCCTGGACCTATGTTGCAATCACGCAGTATATACTTGGCATTAAACCTAATTACGATGGTTTGCAGATTAATCCATGTATTCCGGGTAGTTGGAAAGAGTTTCATGTTCAGCGTATTTTTCGCGGCGCAACCTATAATATCACGATAAAAAATCCATCGGGTATTCAGAAGGGAATTAAAACGGTCACTATCGATGGAAAGCCTCATGATGGAAACATTCTTCCTGTTTATAAAGCGGGAAGCCTGCATCAGGTTGAGGTGATTATGGGATAAGAATGCTTCTTTTCTTTAATTGCCAGAATAATACAGAAAGGCATGTATGAAAATTCCATTTTTCGGATTATAAGCGTGTCTCTTGCCTGTATCTGCCCGCACAACCGTTCATTGATTTTTTTTGTTTTACATTAAAAGGCGGAATAATCTTTCAAAATGAGATAATTTTTTTCATTTTACACCGTTCGTTTTCAGCATTATGGCAATTGTTGCTGCATCGGTCAAACGAACGCAGGAAAATATTGCCTATATATGGTAAGTTTATCTCTATATCAACTAAATATAGTTAATCTAATCTCTTGTTATTTATTATCTTGCATTATTCTTTTTCTGGTATAATATTTGCATAAATGTTCAATGCTTTTATTATGCACAGGTGTTTAGGGAGTGATTTATCATATGTTAAATCACTTGATAAATAATTATTTTTAAATTAGTTAATATTTATTGCAATTATGACAAATATTTTGAAATTAAACAGAATTCGATACGCGGATGGCCAGGAATTTCGTCTTCACCGGACGATTCTCAACAACCCCATTTCAAATCCCTGGCTGATGATCGTTTTTGTATGCCTCTTTTTTTCCTCCCCGGGTCAGGCATTCAACCTGGTCAATCCTGAAGGATTGGGAATCAGCCTTGTAATGACCCATCATGATGATTATCCGATAGGAAAGTCCGGAATCGGTTCGGGATTTTATTTTTATTTAAAATACAGGAATCCTTCCAATACATTTTTAAGTATCGGATCCGGATTTTTCACGATTACAGACGATGTATTTAAAATGAAGCAATATCAGACAACAGTATTCCCCTCCCTGGAGATTTGTTATGGTACATATTTAAGCCAAAGCCGCACCTGGCATCCCAGCTTTTATGGTGGGATTAACGGCTTTGCCGCTTTCGATAAGGTGAAAACAAAAACGAGTCGTACACATATCAGCGAGCGATTTTTACAGATGTGCGGTCTCTTAGGGGGCGGACTTGAAATTCAGCCCAATTACCTGTATTCGATTCATATCAATGCAGACTATCGATATGTTTTTCTGGCTTCGGAACATGACGGTCGTCAGTTTATTGTCATCAGAATCGGATTGCTGTTTTACCAGTAAAGGGGTCACATTATGAAACGCATCATGGCTTTGACACTTATATCGGCGAAACTCGTTTTTGCCGCCTCTGGCGATGCCGGATTTCATCCGTTTCAACCGGATGAAATGGGCGGGCAATTTGTCGGTACAAGGCAGGATGCCAGTCAAATACCGGGTTCCGGTATGGGGCCGGGTTTGTCTCTCTTTTTCCGATATCAACTTTCCCCGCGAATTCTTCTTGATTTCAGTACCGGATTGGCGACTGTGACAGATGATATCTTTCGTGCGGAAAGAGCCCAATCAGTCATGCTGCCGAATATTAATCTCAGGACCAACTTTTTATTTTTAAAAAACGCCAAAATGAGCCCGTTTGTTTACACAGGATTAATGGGTGCGCAGGTGACCCGTACTGATAAGCTGCCAGATCGTCGTGAAATCGAAACCACATTTACCGATTACGGATTCATGGTGGGTTCAGGATTTATTTATAAATCCTATTATAACTTTTCAATTACCATGAATGCAGATTATCGGTATGCTTTATTTTCAACGGGTGATGTTAAATCACAATATTGGGTTCTTGAAACGGGCGTTTCTTTTTCAATGCATCGTAATCAGGTGGAGGAAAATGTTGCAGTGGACTTTTTACTCCCCGATGAAGAGAATGAGGTTGTCATTATTGAAGAGGCAAAACCGGAACCGCCTGCAGCGAATAATGACTTTGCGCGTTTCTTATATAAAGTCGAAACGTTACTGGACCGGATTGAAACCAAACAGAAACAACTGGAGGATCTTGAATTGAGGGTGATTGCCAATGAGCGGGCAATCGCCGCTGTGAGTGGTTTTGTCGCGAGTGAATTTGTGAATTATACCAATGTCATTTCAGAGGATGCACCACAGGAGGATGCCCAGGATTTTATGACGATTTATCAAAATGCTCTGGCCAGCTACAACAGCGGTCTTCATAAGCAGGCGATTCGGCTGTTTCAGCAGTTGCTTTATATGAACAAGAACCATCCTCTGGCTAGTAATTGCCAGTACTGGATTGGGGAAAGCCATCATGCCGAAGGAGACTATGCCAATGCTGCTGCTGCATTCAGTTCGGTACTTGAATATACACTTTCAAGTAAATATGATGATGCGCTTCTGATGAACGGTATTTGTCAGTTAGAGCTGGGGAATTATACCAAGGCCAAAGAATATTTCAGTGAACTGGTGACAGATTATCCCGACAGCGAATACGTGGCTCGTGCGAATGATTATTTACAGACTTTATAATTACTTACTATATTTTTAATAATAGGCCTGCCCCGAGAGGCAGGCTTTCTATTTTTTTAAAGCTTCGGTAATAATTTTAGCCACTCATTGATAAAATAATTGTTTATTTGAAATCAAAGTAATGATCACAAGGGGGTATGCATCGCTGTTTCATGATGTATATTTTGACAGGAAGGAGACGTTATGGGGGAAAGGCTCCTATTCTTTGCATTTATCACTGCCTGCATTCTTTCAACACATTGTTCCGTTGTGCAATTCGGGGTTTTTGATGAAGCCGGAAAGACCGGGCAAGTGACGGTTCCGGATATTTTCGGTGATCATATGGTGCTTCAGCAAAAGAAGCCCATACCCGTATGGGGTACGGCAGAGCCGGGATGCAGAGTTACTGTCCGGCTGGATTATCAGAAACAGATAACCCATGCCAATGACGACGGAACCTGGTTTCTTGAAATGCCGGCAATGAAACCAGGCGGTCCCTATGAGATGGTGATATTTGGGAAAAATGTCATTCGTTTCTCGGATGTGTATATTGGAGATGTATGGATCTGTTCCGGTCAATCCAATATGGAGTGGCCGGTGTCACAATCCAATGATGCCGAGCAGGAAATTGAATCCGCACATTTTTCCAGGATTCGGTTTTTGCAAATCGAGCACAATGTTTCAAGCCGGCCCCTGAATGATATCGTGACACAGGGATGGCAGATCTGCTCTCCAAAGACAGTGTCCAACTTTTCGGCGGTTGCCTACTTTTTCGGAAGAGATATTCATCAGCGGATTGAAATTCCCATTGGTCTGATTCAGGCGGCCTGGGGGGGGACCGTGGCCGAAGCCTGGATCAGTAAGGCCGGGTTGGTTCCTTTCTCTGAATTTGCCGAAGATGTTGAAAGCATGGAAGACAGTACAAAAATCCCGTTCTCCTATCTGGAACAACAACAATTGTATCAGCAAGCCCAACAAGATTGGATCGAAACCATAAAAGCGCTTGATCAGGGATTGTCAGATGGTCAGCCGAAATGGGCAGATCCTCATTTAATGGCGGATGATTGGCAAACGGCAAAACTGCCCGGATTATGGGAAGAAAGCGGGATCGGGAATTATGATGGTATTATCTGGTATCGAAAAGCGGTCGATATTCCGGATTCCGTCAATACGTATCATTGGGACCTTTCCTTAGGACCGATCGATGACATTGATCAGACATGGGTGAACGGTGTCCGCGTAGGGGGTATGGACATCTATAATCAGAATCGGGAATATAAACTTCCGGAAGGTACCATCCAGCCGGGCATCAATATCATTGTGGTCAGGGTGATTGATCATCATGGCGGTGGTGGTTTTTGGGGATCTGATGATCAGATGGCATTGATCAGTGAACACGGTGATCGTTTTACATTGTCAGGAGAATGGCTTTACAAAATTGGTGTGCCTGAAGATCGGCTTCCGCCTGTTCCCCGGGAAATGACCGGTCAGGAAAATCTCCCCACTGTGTTATTTAATGCCATGGTTCATCCTGTGATTCCTTTTGGTATGCGCGGTGTGATCTGGTATCAGGGAGAGTCAAATACAGACCGGGCATTTCAGTACCGCACCCTTTTTCCAACCCTGATAAAAGACTGGCGGTCTCACTGGAAACAGGATTTTCCTTTTCTTTATGTTCAGCTGGCAAATTATCTGGCCAGGAATCAGGAACCCGTAAATTCTGAATGGGCGGAATTGCGCGAAGCACAGTTGATGGCGTTAAGTTGTCAATCAACAGGTATGGCAGTAACCATTGATATCGGTGTGGCCGAAGATATCCATCCCCGGAACAAACAGGATGTGGGAAAACGGCTCGCTTTAATTGCCCTGGCCAAAGCCTATGATCTGGATGTGGTTGATTCCGGTCCGGTTTATCGGTCCATGCGCCGGGAAGGCAGGCGGATCCGGATATTATTCGATCATGTCAATGGTGGACTCACCGCGAAGAGCGGAGGGCCGCTAAAAGGATTTGCTATTGCCGGAGCCGATCAAAAATTTGAATGGGCGGATGCTGTGATCGAGGGAGATGAGGTCGTGGTATCTACCCCATCGGTAGAAAATCCCGTTGCTGTACGGTATGCCTGGGCAGATAATCCGGAATGCAATCTGTACAACAAGGCCGGATTGCCTGCTTCTCCTTTTCGTACGGATGATTGGCCAGGTTTAACATGGCCTGAAAATGTCTTGAAGTAAAAGGATTTATCGGCCGGAATTGCTGCAAAGATAATCTGCAGAGTTCGGATCAATTATCTTTTTACAAATAGTGATCTCAGTGAGAACGCACAATCCGGAATCCAACATGGCTTAACCCGACATCCGGCGCATTTCTGAAGCGGCTCGCGCATCGGCAGCCCCTTTCGCTGAAAAACCAGCTTCCGCCACGAAGAACGCGATACACACCGGAAAGCGGACCTGCGGGATCTGTCAGGGCAGTGCTTCCATATTCGCTATACCAGTCCCAGCACCATTCGCAAACATTCCCGCTCATATCGAAAAGGCCAAGCTCATTGGGCATTTTCAGACCCGTCTCATGGGTTTTGCTGTCTGAATTGGCTGCATACCAGGACACAGCACCGATCTGGCTGCTTCCGCTGTAGAGATTTTCGATATTCTGAGTCCCTCCTCTTGCTGCGTATTCCCATTCTGCTTCAGTAGGCAGTCTGTATCCATCCGCATCAAAGTCGCAATTGACATTATTCTCCTGAATCATATAACATGGGGTGAATTGATGCTTCCGGCTGAGCATATTGCAGAATTCAACCGCATTCAGCCAGGATACCTGTTCCACGGGTCTGTTCAGATTGCCGGTGAAACTTGAGGGATAATTGCCCACGACACTTTGCCATAATTCCTGGGTGACTTCATACTTCAGCATTTCATAAGACTGAACGCTGACAAAGTGAACAGGAAGTTCATCCGTATCTCCACTGCCGTCCGTATCACCCATTTGAAAAGTACCGCCCTCAATGAAAATCATAATATCGACATAAAAAGAACGGATCTCTGACCACTGACCCGGATTTTCATGATCATCAATACCTCGCACCCGCCAATAATAACAGTTGTCAGGTAAGGGCGCTGTTATACGACAGGATGACTGGGTGAGTGTGTCTGACAGAAGCTCCGGGCTTTTAAAATCGGCATTGTTATCCACCATCAGCTCGTATATGACGGCGTTTTTCATATCACTCCAGTCAAATACGAGCGTGATATCCGTCAGTGTTGTATCCATTGCCGGCGCGAGCAAATTCGGTTTGGCAGGTCCGTCCGGTCCACTCGGACTTTTAGAACATTCTGTCAAACCAATGAACAGCATGATGCCCAAACCAAAGCACACAATTTTTTCCATGATATTCACCTGTTATTTAATGACCAGCATTTTTCTTCGCTCAGAGTATGTGTCTGCCTGAATCTGATAGAAATACACACCGGAAGAGACTTTCGATGCATTCCAGGACACCTGATAGGTTCCAGCAGGCTGAACCGTTTTAACCAGTGTGCCGACTTCCTGACCCATACAATTGAATATTTTTAAGGTGACCCGGGTGATTCTGGCAAGGTCGTATTTAATGGTGGTTACGGGATTAAAGGGATTCGGATAATTCTGGGAAAGAGAGAAATGGTCCGGTATCGCTTTGTCATCCGTATTGACTGAGACCGTTTGTTCGTTCGGGATGGTCCATTCAAATACATCCTGCGACAGAAACGGTTTGGTCAGCTTCAGGGTCAGAATATCTCCCGGGCCGGCCTGTAGTGTATCTGACACGCTTCTTATATAGGATACCTGCCAGCTTGCGATGAGTGAATCGGATGTCAGAAAAATAATCTCGTCAGATCTATTCTGTCTGCCTGCCTTGTATCCCGTAAATTCCCCGGCTTCCCATTCATCAATGAGATCACGCTCTCTGAAGGCAAATTTCACTTTTACTCCGGTTGAGAGGTTAATGACTGTAAAGTTTACAGGGACGGCAGGCAGTTCTTCGTGCATTCTGTAAAAGGAAACAGACGTGTCCATACCCACTTCATCGAAAATGATCTGAAAGTCGGCGGCCGTGGGTTGATAGGGATCGCGTACCAGGCCGGGACGTCTGAAATTGTAAGGCATAATCCCCGGATTGTTCCAGCCGGATGAATCCGGATTCAGTTCAAGGATCCCGTTACCGGCGTTTCTCAGAGATAGCCGGAATCCCTGGAGTACATGGCTATATGTGATTTGATCGAGCAAAGAATATCTGTTGATCAGGATTTCTCCGGCTGTCAGATCGGTTAATGTAAAATTTTTTGTGAAAAGATTAAATCGGTCCAGTGAATCTTCAAAAGTGATATGATAGGTATGCCCTTTTTTCATGGCGGCCGGATCCACAATGTCCGCAGATACGGTTCCATCCGTCACACCGCTGATTGGCCGGACAGACATGCTGTAATTTGGTGCGGAGGGCTCCACAGGTATGACCACGGCACCGTTCTGACCCACAAACACCTGACCCGATGCATCGGTATATACGTTTTTCGAACATTCAGCAGGAGCAATTCCCATATCAGGATTGCCATGATCATAGGAAGTGACGATATAGTAATATTTAATCCCGTATTCAATATTGGTATCAACCCAGCTGTGCTGAAGCCCCGTGTTTGCACCAAGATAAAAATAGGAGCCGTTTTCCGGGATCTGGGAATATCCTGCATATTCATTGTTCAGATCGAACTGGATAACCGGATCGCCGAAAAAAGATGATTCTGCTGATCGGTATATCCGGTATCCTTCAAAGTCGTATCCGGTGACCGGATCTTTGGTGACTTCGGCCACATCGCTCCAGTTGAGTGTGACCTTATGATCATGCGCCACAGCCATGAGTACCGGGACTTCGGGTTTTTTGGGAAGCCGGTAATTATGATGAAGCGCAGAGGTGGCTGCGGTTTTATTGTCCATCAGATCACTCAGAGACACACCGCACATCAGCGCCATGGATATGCGTTCTGTCTGATCGGGTTTCATTGAAAAATATCCGGAGCCGAAAAACAATTCAATATTATCATTCTGAAGATTGGCATTAAAATATCCTGGTTTGAGATTGTCCCACACAATTTCATCATCATCATGCGGAATCATTTCCCAGTGATACAGATTGAAACTGGTCAGCCCGATCTGGTCGGATTCATGCACATCGGTTTTGTCAAAATTGGGCTCTCCCGGTGTGGGCCGACCGTCGTGTTCTCCTGTATCTCCTGTATGGGCCATACCGTCCGCACCCACATCGTCCAACAATGCATCCCAGTCTCCATCATTGTCTATGCTGTCATCCCGCCGTTCATCAATCAGTGGATTGTATCGGCCTTCTCCTGTATAATAATCAATGCATTTGAGTCCTGTATACAAATAAGTCATCACCTGATTCTCTCCCTCACCGGTAACCTCTCCGTTGTTTTCGTCAATCAGGCCGTTGAGATTATCATCCATTCTATTATTCGGAATTTCTTCTATCACATCACCCGGAGAAAATTCATATAGCCGATTTTGAAAGTTAATTAAAATCGGATCAGAATTCATTGTATAAATCATGCGTTCATAGCTTGAATAATCAATAAGAACGATGGCATCACCTGCCTGAAGCTCTCGCGGCTGAAACATATCCTCTTTTATGACAATTCCCGTACCATCCTTCCCGTCATTGTCATTGTCAATGCCGTCAACTGGATTTCCGGGTGATTCGAGAAACGCACTGCCGAAGTATCCCACCGGGCTCCAGCCGCCGGCTCCTGTGTCATTATTGTCAAATAAATAGACCAGGTCTTCATCTGTATCATAAAATCCTCGATCATCCGCTTCACTTTCGTAATTTTCAGTTGTACTTCCCATGGTGTTGCCGACTTTATACCCGAATACCATTTTATAATGATCATAGGTCCCGATATTTTCAAGATCGAACACTGTGAAGAGCACATCCTCAATTGATGGAAGTGACCATTGAAATCCGCGGACACTCATGCGTATCCCCAGACCGCCCCGGTAAAAATCAGTAGTATCGGGATAAAAGTTGAACTCCCGGTTATTGTAATCATCGGCGACAAAAAAGCTTTCCTGGTCCGCGTTAAACTGATTTTTGCCAAAGTAACCGTTCCAGGAATTATACCAGCAGGGATCTGTCACATCCCCGCATTTATCCGGCCAGAAAAAGGGCCAGGAGGCGGGAATATGCGACATGGCCACAAGATCCATGTTTTGATTGGCAAATCCGGGCAGCGGCAGAAAGGTCCACCACTCTCCTGAAGGGCCCTGGTCGCCTGTAGCAAACTGAATACTGACACTGCGAACGGTACTGACAATGTGCCGCCATACGCCTTCGTTATCCATAACTTCAGAACCCACAAACGGGTTGCCGTCGAATAAATACAGATGCCCCATGCCGGCAGGCCATTCGCCGGCAATATCCGTTTCACTGTCAATCTGACCGAATGTGCCGTCATTGTAAAACGTGACATGAAACTGATTGCCGTCATGCAATCCTCGTCGAATTTCTTTCGCATCTCCATGCAAATCATCCATCTGAGCAAAAAGGCAAGATGTTGTGATTCCTGTGAAAAGTCCAGTAAACAGATGCATCCATATTTTTTTCATGGTTGTCTCTCCTGTAAAAAGAGGCAAATTTGTTTTAATAAAAGACATCAGATTTTATCGGCGGATTGATTTGATGAATCGGGCGTAATGATGCTGTTCCTCCGAATGAACTGCTTTTCAGCTGATGTTTTCTGAGTTCAGGTCAAAGAGCAGAATAATAATGTTTAACTTAGTTAAATGTGTCCTAAAAATCAAGTATGTTTATACGGGCTCTTGCGTAATCCAGGGCCTTGATTTTGATTCATATTTTGTGTATACTTACAAACAATCAGAAGACGACAAACACATTCACTTATGGGGAGCTCATGATGAAAACATTTCATATGATTATGGGGCTTATCATTGTTCTGTGTTTTTTTCAGTGTGATAAAAATACCACGGGACCGGAAAAAGAGTTCATTGAGATTCATATCCCGCTGAATAAGACATGCGTGCATGCCTGTGCATGGTATTCCGGGAGTAAAGATTCTTTAGATATTCGTGGTGTTGAAATATTCAGTGTCACGTTTCATACAAAGGATCAGTCAAATGATACAACTTATTATCATGGTCTTGTGATCCATTATGCCCAATATCAAAACCGATTGATTAATGTCAGTACTGCCTCAAATCATATTTTTCCACCGGTGATGACGTTTACAGATACGGGACAGGTTGTTTTGTCTATGGATGATCAATGGGTTTTGTATCAATACAGTAATATCAATGAAACCTATAAGGCCTTTTTCAAAAGGAACGCGGTTCCTGACACCACAGCGCCTCCCACGATATTTTACAGTCAGCTGCCCGTATTTCCCAGGCGATTGAAAACCAATACGGATTACACCATTTATCGGCCGGCGGGTCTTCTCGGAGATCCGTTGAATTTGTCCAGGCGGTTTCATGTGGGAGAATATCAGAACTGGAAAGATGGCTTTGGAAAAAATGAGGGCCTGTACACAGAAGTGGAGCATTGCATCTCGGATATGGAGCCGTTTATTATCAAAGGCATCATCGACAGTCATGGCGTGGTGATTTCGCAGCGAAGGGATGAACTGGAAGTCACTACGGTGAATCAGCCGGAAGGAACCGGAGAAATAATGACATTTTTATCATTGAACCGGCGAATCGTGGATTATAACAATCCTGATTCTGTGCTGAATTTAGAGACATATGCTGACCAGGTATTCAATGAGGGGCTGGTGTTTTTTGAATAAGAGGTCAATTTACCCCTTATGATGAAATGCAGATCAGAATTCCGTTTTTATACAATTTTCAAATTTGAAATCTTCCAGCGCTTCCAGCAATCGATCGAAGGGACATTTGGAAAGATTGTTGCGTACTATTTCCCAGGCTTTCGTTGATTCTTTCGCGAGCCATTTGTAATAGGCATATTTATCCTTTTCTTTTTCTGCAGAGAGAATGCTGTCCTGGGTAAAAATACTCCAGAAAATCCAGTCTTCCGACAACTGCCTGCACAGTCTGTTCCAGGCAGACTCTTTTTTTGCATAAGTGATGGCCATGGCTCCGGAATCTTTTAACGGCCACAGGGCCCACCCTATCTGTTTATCTTCGAGGATCAATAAAAACGCCTCTAAAATGTGACGGCTTCCGGAAAGATGCAGCGGATGGCCTGTTTCACCGCACCACAGCGGCTTTTTCAGCTTCTGAATCAGGTGCTCGTAGGTGACATCACGATACAGGCTTTCGATTAATTTGTCATGGATGTGATCCGAATGTAATTCCCCGGGTATTTGCAGAAAGGGATACAAATGGAATGTGTACGACGAATGATCGTCCAGGTTTTCTGAAAACATGGAAAAATCCCGGCTGTAAGTATTTCCTTCATAGAAAATAATGTGATTCGTATCCTTTGAACGGATGGCGGCCGTGCACTTACGGAAAAAACTGAGCATGGCTGTTTCAGATGCTTTGGAAAAAAAACAGGGCTCATTTATCAGATCATAGCCACCTACCACAGGGTTGTTCCGGTAATAGCCAGCAATGCGTCCCCAGAGTTTCACTACAAGATCCATGGCCCTGCGGTCATGCCAGAAATGATCCTTGCCCGAGTGATTATCGCTGTGCCAGTCGGGATTCTGACCGCCGGGTACGGCATGCAGATCGATAATACCCCAAATCCCATATTTTTTACAATAGGATAGAACTCTGTCTATTTCTCTTATCGCGATTGATTTTTCGAAGCTGTCCGTGAAAAAGAGCCTGTAGTTAACCGGTATCCGGACATGGTTCATGCCGCACTGATGAACATAGCGTATGTCTGCTTCCTGAACATAAACTGAGTAGTACCTGTCCCAGAACAGGGTATATTTTTCTTCCCCGTAGGTTTCCTGAATCGCCTGCCTGATTTGTGAATCCGTGCCGGGCCAGCCAAAAAGAAAATGCTCGAGGTTAAGCCAGTTGCCGAGTCCAGCACCTTTTAATTGAACAGTTTTCTCATGGCTGATAAAATTTTGACCCCGGATTGAAAGAAAATGCATTGTGATGGCTGAATCCCTGATTTAAGCCGTTCTTCTCATTTGTTTTTTTTAATTGCCGGGAAATGAAAAATGCATCTGAACAATTACCCAATTGCCATCTCTTTTCTCCAGCACGCCCGTCCATCGGGTATTTTCCCAATTGGCAGGCTGACCTTTCCACTCATTAATATCATCAAGCATACAAAAAAACCAGGCCACACCGGCCGATCTCGAGATATTTATTTTCAAATCCCGTATGTCATACCGAATCGCCTTAAAATCATGGCTCATCCAGAAATCTTCGGCTTTTTTAAACTCCTGAAACCCTTTCACAATCCTGTCATTCGGATCGACTTCGATATAATTTGTGTCATTTGCGATCACATGATACAACAAATCAAGGTCTTTGTTTTTTGCCCAGCCAATACTGCTGCGGATTGCTTTTTCTATCTGTTTTTTTTCTGTTATTATGTCAGGGGCAATATTTTTTCTTTGACAGGATATGAGTGCGGCAAGAATGCCAATGATAATCACTATGATTTTATCTTTCACATATTTCACAATGACACCTCTTTTTTTTTCAGTTATTTTTTCTGTGCCTGCAAGGCAGAATCGATCAATCGTGCGATATTCTTTTTATCATCGGTCCGAAACAATACAATACTGCCTGATGAAAACACAATTGGAAGAGAAAGCGCATCAATCTCAGTATCAAAGTGACGTTTTCCGTATGCCTCCTCAAGAAATCTTGAGCAGTTTCTGTTAATAAATACAAATACATAACTGGTCTGGTCGAATGCCTGCGTCAGTTCCCCGAATGATAATACGCGCAGGTTTTCAGGATAACGATAGCCGAAGTAAAATGCAAGTGACTCCGGGCTTCTGAGATCTGAGCAGATCAGGAGGAACTGCTTTTCCGGGTTTTTTTCCGTCTCCTGCTGAACAATGGATATTGCTTCGGCTTCCGGCAGATCTTTTCCTTTCCAGGTTTTCAGATGCTGCGCAAATGAAAAGCCGTTTACCGCGATAACCAGGAGAACGGGAATTGTTGAATTTATCCATGCCGGACGACCGGACGTGACAGAGAACCGGGAGGTCAGATGGGCAGCCAAAATAATGAATGCAGGAAGGACGGGAAGAGTCATTCGATCCAGAAGAGGCATGGGTTCATAGCGTGTGTAACTCGTTGAGCCAAACCAGAAAAAGAACAGGCATGATAGTGCGTATAATGCCCACGGCATCACTGGTTTTGATGCAACGAGTGGCGCCAGAAAGGCCAGAACAATGATGGGAACGCCATATTGTCTGACAAGGAGGCCAACCGGAGAAATCGTCAGCCGCTTCAGAATAGCCAGCGAAGACGCTTTGTCCCAGGACCAGAGATGAACACCCGTCAGGGCTTGAACCGCTTTCAGTCGTGCAAATGGATCATTCCATATGAGTTTACAGAATAAAAGATATCCTGAGGCAAGACAGATTCCCGTGATGAGAGCGGGGCCATAGAAACAACGGAGCAATACGGCTTTCCTGTCCGATTTGAGATCGTTGATAAAAGCCCATACCCAGAGCGGTGCAATCCAATAGGCACTCAGTTTTGCCAGAAAGGCGATAAAAAGAAGAGTGACTGAGACGATTGGAAGACAAATTGCAGTTATTCCGCGTTTGTGGCGGGTGATTCGGTTCCTCAAGAGCAGCAGGTAAAATGATAATGCCATGAATGCCCCGGCAATAATATCGGGCCGAAGTTCAACCGAAGATTTAAAAAGCGGGACCGATGTCAGGCAGAAAATCGTGCCGATCATTCGGCCCTTTCCGTCCGGCAATGCCAGCCAGACAGTGATAATAATCAGGAGTGATGAAATCAGTGGTAACAGATTTGTTGTGTATATATTTACGCCAAAAAGTTTGTATGCCACTGCAGTAGGAACGGTAAGGGAAAGCCGGTGATCAAAAAAACGATGACCTCTGAAATCAGCAGACTCTGCGATTTTAAAGGCACGCAGGGAGTATTCCCACGGATCAGAGCCCACAAACTCCTGCGGAGAGAGAAGCCACAATCCAATATAAAGAAAAAGTACTGCAAAAAGGCATATTTTCGCCACCTGAGACCAACGCCGCTGATCAATGTGTGTGATATTATCCTCCTTAATCAGAATATGGCTGAATTTGATATTGAAAAATATTTTTAAACATCAATCGGAAAAATTCCTTTTACAGTTTGACGATTCGAAGGGCTGCATGAACCCTGATCTACTTATTACAGGCTTCAGAACGACATTTTGTTCAATTATGTATCGCTGATGCAATGTGTTCGCTGATGATATCCTGATATTCGCTGATTCCCAGAGTTTGCGGAATATCCTTATGATTGGCTTCCTTGATTAAGTAAAGGATTTTAGGTTCCGGTGCGTTTTCCCAGACGACACGCCCATTGTCTTTCCAGCGTACAAAATCATCCGACTCTCCGTGAAACAGACAGAAGGAGGTCCGGATATTTTTAACCCGTTCAGAATTGTCGTATGTTCCTTTTGTCAGCCATCTGTGCGGCAAAGCCAGCCCGCTGCTGCCCTGGGCCAGGGATGCGGAAGAGGCAAAGGGGCTTTCAGCAAAAAGACAGAGCGGATCGATCTGTTCAGCTGCGAGATAAATGGAAACCACATTGCCCAGGGAATATCCATAAAGAATCAACGAATCCGCCGTGACCTGATTATGATTACGGATGTAGTTCAATGCTGCCGTTCCGTCTTCATGCAATCCTTTTTCCGAGGATTCTCCTTCTGATTTTCCATAACCCCGATAGTCAAAAATAAAAAGATTAAAACCGATCTCATGCAGAAACTGCACCCGGTCCCAGTATTCATCAATACCGTTTTTATTGCCATGACAATATAGCAGCGTCAGTCCCGGACGCCTGCCATTGGAGGCCACCCAGATGCCGTAAAGCATATTTCCAGCACTTTCAAAACTGACTTTCTGGATCAATTCCATGGGAATTGTGTTGCCCGGCAGTTCATAATGATCCGATGATTTGGAGTCGAAAAGGAACGGGTCCAGTTCACATGCCAGAAAGAGGGAGGCGAGACAAAAAATCACATTTGTATATCTCATGTTAAAACCCCCTTTCAATGGATATCAACGTGGAAAATGCACCGTGACCGCCTATCGGCCAGTAGTCTACAGCCAGTTTGTCAGACGGCAGGTTGGCTCCCTGCCATTTGATTTCAGTATATAAATGAAATTTATTTCTCAGAGACCAGCGGTATCCGCAAAAAGGGGAGATCAGCGTGGCGGGTGCATCTTCATTGAAATCCGGAGCATTCAGCGGAAAAGTCCAGTCCATGCCTGTATAAAATAATCCGTTTTTTATCCGCCAGGCTGCCGATGGTGTGAAGATGGGATAAAAGCGAAAACGCTCAGAAACATTGTCTTTCAGACTGGCCAAGCCCATCAATCTGGGCTGGAGCCCCAGTATCGGTCTCCACCCTTTTTGTTTCAGAGGGAACCAGACTGCTCCGATATCCAGTCCTGCGATCTGATAGGCCAGAGGCAGAAGGTGCAGATTACCGTTAAGATTGATACGGTCTCGAAATCCATAAGTGGTGCCGGCTGTCAGATAGGGGATCGGCATGTGTGTGCCGAAAACAGCAATGACAGGGCCGCCGACACTGATATTGGCGGTCCAGTTGCCTTTTCCAGCTGGTTGAAGGCTGTGGTGAGCCGCACAGCAGATGAACATGAGAATCGGAACGAAATGAATGAATTTTTTCATCATTTTTCTCCCTCCATATAATTGTATTCGATTTTACAAAAACACGAAGGCAAAGTCAATCGAAAAACAGGCGAAATGTGTTATTTACTTGATTTTCCCCGGATTCTTTATTATATTGAAAATGATTTTCATTATCAATAACAGCGAGTATCTAACGATCGTGATAGATTTATTAATGTATGGGAAAGAGAATGCGAAATAGAATGTGTGGACCATGGTGGGAGAACCGGCTCAATGATGCAGGATTCAGATTAACCAATCCGCGTGAATTGGTGATGAGCATACTTCGAAATACAGATAAGCATTTAAGCGCGGAGGATGTTTATGTGAAAGCATTGGCTGTTAATCCCTCGATCGGATTGACGACAGTATACCGGTCCCTGGATTTATTTACGCAGATTGGTGTTGTGCAGAGATTTGACTTTGGAGACGGAAAAGCACGATATGAATTGAACAGGAATCCGCTGTCAAAAGGCCATCATCATCATCTGGTCTGTATGCGATGCAAATCCATTATCGATTATAATGATTTTATGCAGGAAGAGGTGGAGTTAATGAAAAAGACTGAAAAGGCATTGTCAAAAAAGCACCACTTTAAAATTATGCATCATACGATTCATTTTTATGGATTGTGCAATGAATGCCAGCATGCAGAGCAGAAAATGATTGATTATTGAAAAATTTTATTTACAAACTAAATGAAGGAGGTGTTTAATATGCCAAGAGGAGACGGAACCGGTCCTGCAGGAATGGGGCCGATGACAGGACGTGCTGCGGGTTATTGCGCCGGGTATTCTGTTCCGGGATTTGCAAATCCAATTCGAGGTCGCGGAGCAGGGTTTGGCTATGGACGCGGGCTTGGACTTGGCTTCAGAGGCGGACGCGGATATTATCCTCAATACGGGTATGGATACGGATACGCTCCGCCGGCGGTTATGCCTTACGGAGTTGAGCCCACGCCACAGCAGGAAGTCGAAGCGCTGAAGAATCAGGCAAAAAGCCTTGAAAACGCGCTCGGACAGATCAACCAGAGAATCACTGAAATCGAAAAAGAAGCAAAATAAGCTCGGAATCAAAGTGATTTTTGGTATCATTCAGGGATAAGCTGCCATTTAATCAGGCAGCTTATCCCTGATGAAAATTCATAAAAAAATCCGATCCGTTTATAATGAATATCAGCTCGTCCGACTTTTTTTGACGGAGTGACAGATTTTATTCCAATTTTTATAAAAAGGATAACTGTCATTCATCCGAAATGCGGATGAATGACATCAAGTTAAAGGAGCCGTACATGAAAATAGCCATATCCACTGATAGTGGTCATGTGTCTGCCCATTTCGGCCGGTGTCCGATATTTACGATTGTGGAAATCACAGATGGCAAAGTGATTCAGAGCGATGAAATCAAGAATCCCGGTCACCATCCAGGATATCTGCCGCAGTTTTTGAGTGAGATGGATGTGGAACATATCATTGCGGGCGGTATGGGCGGACGTGCTTTGGAACTGTTTCAGCAATACAATATTCAGCCTATTTTGGGGATTTCCGGAAAAATCGATGAAATAATTTCCCAGTTAATAAATGGTACACTCAAAGGCGGCGAATCCTTGTGCCTGCCGGGACAGGGCAAGGGATATGGTTTGGATAAAACAGCCTGCGATCATGAAGAAACGGATCAAGAAAGGATATGAATATGAAAATATGTGTCACGTCCCAGGGCAATACTCTGGATTCCCAGGTGGATCCAAGGTTCGGGCGATGTGCCTGGTTTCTTATCGTTGAGACGGATTCCATGAAGTTTGACGCCATTCAAAACAATCAGGCCCAGAGTATGGGAGGTGCGGGTGTGCAGTCAGGACAGTTGATGGCAGAGAAGGGTGTGGAAGCGGTGCTCACCGGGAATGCAGGACCAAATGCGTTCCGGACATTGACAGCAGCCGGGATTACAATCGTAAGCGGTGCATCGGGAACCGTGAAAGAAGTGGTGGAAAAATATAAAAAGGGTGAATTACAGGCAACTGACAATCCTACGGTAGAATCTCACTTTGGAATAAAAGGAGGGCATTAAGATGCCGCGAGGAGATGGTACGGGTCCGACGGGCCAGGGTCCGGGAACCGGAAGGGGCCGAGGTGGCAGAGGCGGAGGCAGAGGAAGCTGGGAGGGCGCCGGACCGGGAGGACAATGTGTATGTTTGGCATGCGGCGTTCAAGCAGACCATCAGCAGGGAATGCCCTGCTCGAAAATGACCTGCCCGAATTGCGGCCAGCCTATGAGCCGGAGATAGGATGAAAGGGAAAATCAACTTTGTCATTGACGCGTTGATGTTTATTTTCCTGGCTGCGATATCCGGTCTTGGTTTTCTGATGAAATATGTGCTGATACCCGGTAAGGATCGCATTGCAAAGTTCGGACGCTCTGTGGACCTGTATTTTCTGGGCCTGGACCGGCATGAGTGGGGGACCATTCATCTAATTCTCGGGATTGTCATGCTGGGGCTTCTGGTTCTGCATATCGTTTTGCACTGGAAATCCATTCAATGCCTGTTTCGGCGACTTGTCGGTTCGAAGAAATGGCGGATACCGATTTTATTCGCATTTTCTATTGTAAGCCTGTTTTTATTTATCTTCTCGTTTTTGATCAAGATTGAAATCCGGGACTTGAAAGACGGATCGCACGGCCACCATCATGTTTCAGGGGATCAGAAAGTGGATGATTCGGGAGAAAGAAAAGGCCGTTATTTTCAGACAGCCCGGGCAGCGCACAATACCGACGAATTGGATTACCCGATCCAAGTCCGGGGAAAAATGACTTTGGCTCATATTTCAGCCAATTATGGGATACCGACGGCGGAAATACTATCCGGATTAAACATCGATGCGTCTGTTTCATCCAATATCCAAATAGGACATCTGCGAAAGCGGTACGGATTTCGTATGAGCGAGGTGGAGCGTTTGATCCGTCAATACCAACAGACCCATTTAAAGTAGAACTGCTTTATGCCGCGCATTCAAGCCTTTGAAGATTACACCGAAGATTACGAAACCTGGTTTGACCGACATCCGTTTGTCTATCAATCGGAACTTCAGGCAATAAGAAAAATGATGCCTGAATATGGCGCCGGTATCGAAATCGGCGCTGGATCCGGCCGGTTTGCCGGTCCATTAAATATCACATATGGCGTGGAACCCAGTCCCAAAATGTGCCAACTGGCGAAACAGTATCGGATTAACATGATACGCGGTATTGCTGAATCTTTACCCATTCGTGAAAGCAGATTCGATTTTGCGCTAATGGTGACTGCTATTTGCTTTGTTGATAGTGCAGTTGAGGCGTTCAGAGAAATTCACAGGATATTGCGGCCAAAATCACCCCTCATTTTAGGATTTGTCGATAAGCGAAGTCCGTTGGGTCGGCGTTATGAGCGAAATCGTACACAAAGCCGGTTTTATAGGGAAGCCACATTTTATTCAGTCGATGAGGCGCTTCATTTATTATCCGATAGCGGATTTCATTCTCATGAAATACTGCAAACTCTTTTCAAATCCCTGGATCGAATCAATCATGTTGAGCCGGTCCTTCCGGGATATGGACAAGGATCTTTTGTCGTTATTAAATCAATCAAAACTCATCAACAGGAGAACCAATGAACAAGACATTCGATATTCTGATTATCGGCGGCGGTCCTGCAGGACTGGTCAGCGCAGTCACTGCGAACAGATATTATCCTGACAAAACCATTGCGGTTGTGAGGAGCATTGAAAACGGATGCGTTCCCTGCGGTATTCCCTATATGTTTTCCAGTCTGAATCATCCGGAAGAAAATAAAATGGGGATTGCGCCTTTGGAAAAGATTGGTGCAGTTGTGATTTCCGGTGAAGCGCGATCCATCAACCGGCAAAAAAAACAAGTCACTTTGAAGGATAATTCCGAGATCGGATATGATAAACTGATTCTTGCTGTCGGATCCGTTCCTTATATACCGCCCATTGCCGGTATGGATAAAAAAGGCGTTTATCCGGTTCACAAAGACATGGATTATCTGATTCCTGCGATTGACAATGTAAAAAAGGGCAAGCATGTCGTGGTGATCGGAGGTGGATTTATCGGTGTGGAGTTTGCTGATGAAATTTCTCAGATCTCCGGCATGAAGGTCACCCTGGTCGAGATGCTTGATCATTTACTGGCAAATTCTTTTGATCCCGAATTTTCTAAATTAGCTGAAGAAAAATTAAATTCAAAGAAAATCAGAGTGGCGACAGGCACGCGGGTAGAAGAAATTATCGGAAATGGTACGGTTGAAAAAGTCCGGCTTTCTTCCGGCGAAGTCATTCCCGCAGACAGTATCATTCTTGGTGTGGGTGCAGTACCAAACACCAGCCTTGCAGTCTCAGCGGGTCTGGACATCGGAAAAGGAAAAGGTATCTGGGTGGATGAATACATGCGTACGGTTGATCCCGACATTTTTGCCGTTGGCGACTGTGCAGGCAAACGGGATTTTTATACACGAAAAGACGCTCCGGTGATGCTTGCATCCACAGCAACTGCAGAGGCACGCATCGCAGGTGCCAATCTTTACAAATTGAAAGTTGTCCGGGAAAACAAGGGGACCATTGCGATATATTCCACCTATGTGGATGGCCTGGTCATGGGCTCCGCTGGTCTGACCGAAACGACCGCACAAAAGGAAAATTTTGAAATTATCATAGGTGCTGCGGAAGCCATCGACAAACATCCGGCGACTCTGCCAAGGGCACATAAAATTCATATGAAACTGATCTTTTCTAAGAAGTCCGGTATTATTCTTGGAGGTCAGGTGGCCGGGGGAATGTGCTGCGGGGAATTGATTAATATAATCGGAATGGCGATTCAGCAGCGGGTCTCCTATACAGAACTGGAAACTCTGCAGATGGCAACACATCCTTTTGTCACGGCGGCGCCTACTATGTATCCCATTGTGAAAGCAGCTTTTGACGCTTCCGGTAAAATGTGCTGAAAAAAAGGGGCCGGTCATGAATCATATCCATCATACCTTTTCCAGCCAATTCAGGGGTCAATGGATCAAAATCAAGTTTTATCGCGAAAATCCCGATTTTCGTCAAGTAAAAAGGCTTTGTAATGTCCGCTTTTGCGAGGCGGTCTTCAAGGCAATCAGGCATCCAGTGATTCTGGACAGGAAGAGCATCGACTGTCCCGGCGCGCAGTACGTGTTTGGGTGGCAGGATGATACGGCATTTCTGAAACATTGCGGTGAAAAAAGCGGACTATCCGATGAAATGTTGAAAACATTGCTTGCCGGGCTGCCCCGTTTCTCCGGTGACTTTGAATACATCGGATTGAACACGGAAGGTGAACCCGATATGATTGCAGCGAGTCTGATGCCGAAAGAGGTGATGGGGCTGATCGGTCTTTATCGAAACAAAACCGGACAGAGCGTCACAGTATCTCTAAGCAGCATGCTCTCCATTTGCGGAGAAATTGCTGTGAAAACGCTTTTAGAAGAGAAAATGGCCGTCTCTTTCGGATGCATGGATTCAAGGAAGTATGCCAATCTCGATGGTAATCGTCTGGTTGTCGGTATTCCAAGGAAACATTTTAATCTTGTCCAGTCAAGATAATATGACTCGATTTACATCGAATGGGACATGAGAATTTCAGCAATGTTATTTGATTTATGACCTTAAATATAATCATCGTTTGTTTTTCAGTATTTTTACTGGGTTCCTTGATGAGTATGCTGGGCAGGGGAGGCGGCAATTTTTATGTCCCCCTGCTTGTTGCCGCGGGTTTTTCCATGTCCATGGCCGCCGCCCACGCCCAGTTCATTTTAATGATTGTTTCTTTAGCAGCCATGTGTATATTTCATCAACACAGGACAATAGATTGGAAACTGGCGCTGATGATCGATCCGCCGACCGATATCATGGCATTTGCGGGAGGATTCTATGCCCACCGGTTCAATGACGGCTGTTTAAAAATCGTTTTTGCTCTACTTCTGACCATTGCTGTGGTGTTTATGATCAGACCCATCCGAGTGAAAAAACCGAAGCAGAAAAAACAAATCGGATTCTGGACGCGTTCCTTTGGGGGATCACAATATCAGGTCAATCTCTGGCTTACGATCCCATTGACCGCAGGTGTTGGTTTTTTTGCGGGTATGACCGGCATTTCGGGCGGAAGTTTCAAAATTCCGATCATGGTTTTACTCTGCGGCGTCCCCATGCGCATTGCCGTGGGCACTTCTTCGGCGATGGTGGCTTTCACGGCCATGATGGGTTTTGGCGGTCATGCGCTGGCCGGTGATTTTGATTCAATATGGTTGATTCCCTTCATCGTCACGGCGGTTGCAGCCGGATTATTGGGTGGTCATATTTCTTTGAAAATCAAACCCGTGCATTTGAAGCGCTGGTTTGCCTATACCACACTGGCAACCGCTGTTTTTATGGCAGGCCATGCTTTATGGAATGATTAAAAAAAATGGAAAGGAAAGAAGCGGCATGTTTCGACATGTTTTAAAATCAAAAATAATGAATGCCGTTCTGACAAAAAAAGAATTGAATTACTCCGGCAGCATCGGGATCGACCGTTCGCTTCTTATATTGAGCGATATGATTCCCGGAGAGAAGGTCCAGGTCCTGAATTTCAACAACGGAGAACGGTTCGAAACGTATATCATTGAAGAAAAAGAAAATTCCGGTATGATGGCATTATACGGACCGGCCGCCCGGTTGGGTGAAATCGGAGACAAGCTGTGTGTGATTTCATATGCACTGGTCAGCAATGGAGAAACCCGAACATTCAAAGAAAAAATCGTGCGGGTCGATGAAAAAAATCAACCGAAATAAAAAAAATCTTGCAATCGGGAAAAAAAGTTTGTATTATATTGTGAATGTAATCACTATCACAAGATTATCATGAAATCTATTCCAAATGAAACCATCGGCCGCCTTTTCCCTTATATTAGGGCGCTGGTTTGTTTGTCAAAACAAGGGACCGATACGGTTTCTTCTTCCAGACTTGCAGAGGTCTGCCATGTCAATCCTGCGATGATACGGAAAGATTTTTCCTATTTTGGTTATTTTGGCAAACGCGGCGTTGGTTATGATGTTCAGGCGCTTAAGGAAGAAATACAAAATATACTCAGCTTGAAGCCTGCAAAAAAAGTGGCCCTGATTGGTGTGGGGAACATTGGAAAGGCATTACTTTTATATAAAAATTTTGAATTGGAGGGGTTTAAGATTACCATGGCATTTGATAACCAACCGAATAAAATCGGGCGGAAAATTGGTGATGTCACCATTGAAGACATGGGTAATCTTGAAAAAAGAGTAAAATCCGAAAATATTCAATTGAGTATACTAGCAGTACCTGAAACTGTATCACCCACCATTGCCCGCCGGCTGGCAGATGCGGGTGTCAATGCCATTTTGTCTTTTGCCCCATGTCAACTGGCAATGCCGGATAATATTAAAGTCACATGTGTTGATTTAAGTACAGAAATGGCCCGACTGATCTATTATTCCTCGAGGGAAGATCTTGTAAAGAAAAGATAATTTTTGAAGAAAGGGCATGATTCGATGCCGGAAGTAAAATATAAAACAATCCATCGCATGAGAAGTTTTGCCTATCTGTTTTTTATTCTGTTCATCTCATGGCTTGCACTAACCTCCAGCTTCCAATGGCAGGAACTCAGCATCGGTGTTTTCATCAGTTTTGCCCTGTCTCTTGTTTTGCATAAAAATTATCTTGCATTGGGATTTCCCCCGCTCAGCATAAAGCGGCTGGTATTTATTATTATCTATATGATCATGCTTTTCAAGGAAATAGTCGTTGCCAATATTGATGTGGCCTATCGGGTGATTCACCCAAAAATGCCCATCAAGCCGGGTATTGTTTTAATCAAGACAGGATTGAAGCAGGATATAGCAAAGATGATTCTGGCAAATTCGATTACCTTAACGCCTGGTACATTTACCCTGGACATCCTGGGGGATACACTCCTTATTCACTGGATCAATGTCCAGTCACAGAAAACTGATGAAACCACAAAAATGATCGGCGAAAGATTTGAAAAATATCTGAGGGTGATATTTGCCGAGTAGTCAGATCCAAATTCAATCTTCAGAAGTATGAAGGATAAAACCAATTTTGCTGAAAGGTGTCTTTAAAAGGTATCCAATGAGGTCTGCATGAGCGGGACAATTATTTTTATTTATTTGGCTTTCATAGGCGCAGGTATTTTTCTTTGCCTGTTGCGTATGCTGAAGGGACCGACGGCTTCAGATCGTGCTGTGGCAGTAGATACGATTACCACAACGGTTGTCGCTTTACTGGTTTTTCTCGGTTTCGTGTTTAAGCGATATGTGTATCTGGATGTTGCTTTGGTGTATTCCCTGTTGGCTTTTGTCGGATTGGTTGCAATCGCCAGATTTTTAGAAAAGGGCATTTAAATGAATGGATTCGGAACAATTATTACAGGAATAGGCGTTCTGTTTTTATTTTTAGGGAATTTGGGTGTGCTGAGATTGCCCGATGTCTATAATAGGATTCAGGCAGGTACCAAATGTACGACATTGGGCGCCTTTCTGGCGATTCTCGGTATTGGAATTTTGGAGCCCTCATGGTTTTGGAAGGCATGTCTCATTGCTCTGTTTGTCATGGCTACCAATCCCATCTCCAGCCATGCCATTGCCAGAGCATCCAATAAAATTGGGGTTCCTCTTTGTCATAAAACCGTGGTGGATCAGACCAAAGATTTTAAGAAGGACAGGAAAACATGATGATCATTGTCGTATCCCTATTCGTATTATTGATGCTTGTAGCGGCTGTTGCCGCCCTTATTTTTAAAGATCTGATGAGTGCAGTGATTGCTGCCTGTATGGTCAGCCTGATCGCATCCATCCTGTTTTATTTTCTGCAGGCTCCGGATGTGGCCATGGCAGAGGCATCAATAGGAGCGGCATTGATCACAGCGGTTTTCATCGTTGCAATCAGACGAACCGAGAGGTTTGAGGAATGAGAAGCATTATCAGTATTTTTCTGTTGGTTGTCATCGCCTGGGGTATGATTACAGTGCTGCAAGAGATACCTTTTGGTTCTTCAGAAACCCGGGTCGGACAGCGATATATTGATCAGGGAAGGGAAGAAACCGGCGCTGCGAACATTGTCACTTCAGTGGTGCTCAATTACCGGGGATTTGATACGCTTGGCGAAATAACGGTTCTCTTTGTGGCAGCGATTGGTTTGGGTGCCGTTTTAAGCACAAATCGAAAGAAAAAGAAACGGGAAATAGAATCAGCAAGCCTGGTGCTGTATACTGGCTGTCGGTTTCTGTTCCCGTTGATCCTGCTTTTTGGCGCGTATATTTTTATTCATGGTCATTTGACTCCGGGGGGTGGTTTCCAGGGGGGAGCTATCGTTGCTTCGGCCTTTGTTCTTGTGTATCTGGGATGCCGGGGGAGACGGATTAGTGAAACTGGCAGTAAAGCAGTCGAATCGTTAGGCGGACTGATTTTTATCGGGATCGGACTGGCAGGTCTGGCAGTCGGCGGACGATACTTCCTTTCAAACTTTTTACCAAAGGGTGAGCTGAATACACTGTTCAGTGCAGGCGTTATTCCAATCCTGTATATCGCCATTGGTTTTAAAGTGGGGTCCGAACTGGCCGGTGTGATCGATCACCTGATAGAAGACAGTGAATAAAGATTTGATAACAGGAGATGAAAATGGATATTCAGGGTGTGATCCATTTTATGCAGAATTATACCTATTATATAGGGGCCTTCGGTCTGATATTCATCGGATTATTTATCATGCTGGTGAAGCGAAATTTGATCAAGGTGATTCTCGGTTTGAGTATTCTTGAGACGGGAGTCAATCTGTTTCTGGTTTCTGTAGGTTATATAAGCAAAGGAACAGCTCCTATTTTTTCAAATGCTTCGATTGAAGGCAAAAGCATGGTAGATCCCGTTCCTCAGGCGCTGGTACTGACTGCGATTGTTATCGGCGTTGCGGTTTTGGCACTGGCTCTTTCTTTGGCTGTTCGGCTCTACCAGCATTACGGAACGCTTGATCTGCGACAAATCAGGGAGCAAAGATGGTAATCCGGCTAGAACCATTGATCCAGATGGTCGTTATACCGTATGGGAAAAAGGATTTTCGAAAATGAATGATTTTGGCTTATTTTTAAACGGGATCAATCCTGTCCTTTTCATTGTTGTGCCCCTGGGATTTGCATTCGGAATCCCCCTGTTGGGAATGATTTCCAAAAAGATTGTAAAATGGGTTCCGGTTTTTGTTTATTCATTTGTCCTTGTCGGAGCATTATCAAACATTCCGGATGTATTGGATAAGCCGATTATTATTCAGATCGGAGGATTTGTACCGCCTTTCGGCATTAATCTGGTTGCGGGTCCGGTTGGGATTCTTTTCTCGGCATTAATTGCGTTTGCCGGATTAATGGTTTCCATTTATGCAGTGGTGTATATCAAAGAAGGACCGGAAGTCAGGTATCATATTCTTTATCTGCTGCTTTTAACCGGAGCCATGGGTGTTGTGTTGACTGGTGATATATTCAATCTTTTTGTTTTCTTTGAAATTCTCTGCATATCCTCGTATACCCTGGTAGGCTATTTTGGCAATAAAAGCGGTATTGAATCTGCGGTAAAATATTTAATCCAGGGCGCGATAGGGTCAAGCCTGCTTTTAATCGGTATCGGTTTGTTATATGGTCTTTTCGGCACCCTGAACATGGCGGATCTCGCCCGGCAGATATCATCGGCCGATCCTGTGACTGTATTTATTCCCATGGCTCTGATGATTACCGGTTTAGGCGTTGAGGCAGCTTTGTTTCCACTCAATGCCTGGCTTCCGGATGCTCACTCTTCAGCCCCCTCATCGATCAGCGCCATTCTTTCCGGTATTGCCATCGAAGTGGGGCTTTATGCAGTCATTCGTATTCTGTTTACGATATTTGGAATTTCGGATTTCATCATGTTTTTTGTATTTTTAGGCGTATTGACCCTGCTCATCGGTGAGATGTGTGCCTTCAGTCAGAATAACATCAAGAGAATGCTTGCCTATTCAAGTATCGGCCAGATTGGATTAATGGTATTTGCATTTGCCATCGCCACTTCACATGCTGTGGCCGGCGGGCTGTTTCAGATGATCAGCCATACTTTGGGGAAGGGCCTGCTCTTTATGGCAGCCGGATATATGATTATCAGAAGCGGCTCTATGAAAACCGCTTCATTCGAGGGTATGGGAAAGCGTATGCCGCTGACTTGCGTGGCTTTTACCATTGGTGCATTTTCAATCGTAGGCCTGCCCCCGTTTATCGGATTTCCCAGTAAATTTTTGATTATCCAATCGGCTCTGGCCAAAGGGACGGTTTTGTTTACTATACTGACCGGTCTTGTTTTAATGGGAACAGTCATTGAAGGTGCCTATTTTTTCAGGATAGTTCAGGTGATTTACTTTAAAAAAGGAAACGGAGATTCTGAAAGAAATGAGGCCCCGATTGCCGCATTAATCCCCATGTTTCTTTTTACAGCAGTCATCATTATCATCGGGATTTATCCAAAATTTGTGCTGGGGATTTTAGACTCTGCTGCATCAGAGCTGCTCAACCAAATTGACTATATCAGGAGTGTGCTGGGATGAGTTTGGAACTTTTACTGGCTGCCGCTTTTGGTGGCTCACTATTGACCTATCTGTTGGGTAAAATATCATCCGGATTGAGAGATGGATTTGCTGTATTTGTTTCAGTGATCCTGGTGGCCATGATTGCCGGTTTATACGGTAAAATTGGAGCAGTAACCTCTTATTATCATTTTATGGGACTGGAACTCACTCTGAGAATAAGTCCGCTTTCCTGGTTTTTTGCCATGGCAGTTTCCACATTAGGTGCCCTGTCGGTTATTTTCTCATTAAGCTATATGAGGGACAGGGAAAGAACCGATTTTTATTATCTGATGATGCTCCTGATCAATGCTTCAATGCTGGGTATTGTTTTCTCGGGCGATCTGGTTTCATTTTTTATTTTCTGGGAAATGATGAGCTGGTCCACATTCCTGTTAATCAGTTATAACCGGGGAAGCGCCCTGGCAGCAGGGATGAAATATATTGTTTTTTCGATTATCGGATCCATGGCCATGCTGATCGGGATGCTGTCCCTCTATGCAGTTTATCAAACTGTGAATATCTATATGCTTTCAAATCTGGTTTCTTCTGCTTCTCCAGGATACCTGTTATTTTTATTGATTGTTTTCGGCACTGCTTTTGCCATTAAAAATGCCATTATGCCGCTTCACACTTGGCTGCCGGATGCTTATGCAGAAGCGCCCTCCCCATTTACGGCGGTTCTTTCGGGCATGCTTACCCGAATGGGTGTCTATGGTTTTCTTATGATTATGTATGTTATTATCGGATCCGTGCAGACATTGAATATGGGTTACGGACTGTTGAAGTTTAATTATATCCTCGCCTGGTTAGGAGCCGTAACCATTGTTATACCAACCTTTATTGCCATGTTACAGAATGACGCAAAAAAACTTTTGGCATGGCATGGGATCGGACAGGGCGGTTACATGGTGCTGGGTATTGCCTATGGAACAAATCTCGGTTTGGCTGGAGGCATATTTCACACATTGAATCATGCCATTTATATCGTCCTTCTTTTTATGAGTGTAGCAGCTGTTCAGTATCGCACCGGAGGAGAGCGTGATTTAAACTCAATGGGCGGTTTAATCAAGAAAATGCCAATCGCCTTTATTGGCGCTCTTTTTGGAATTTCAGGCCTGATTGGGCTGCCTTTGACAAATGGATTTGTATCCAAGTGGCTGATCTATAAGACATTGATTTTAAATGGTTCGCCATTTTTGGCCTTTACGGCTTTAATCGGGACCTGGGGAACCATTCTGTCTGTTTATAAATTTTTACACAACCTGTTTTTAGGACAGCTTCCCGAAAAATATAAGGATATTAAGAAATCTCCTGTCAATATGCAGATCCCCATTGTTATTTTGTCTTTGACTATTCTTTTATTTGGCATTCTTCCTGGTTTGCCATTAAAAGTGATCAATTCGATTATTGCGTCATTTGGTTTTAAATCATTGAATGTGACTTTGTGGGGAATCGTTTCGGAAACCGGATCATTAAACACAATCAATCTCTTTGCTGCTATTCTGACCGGTTGTGTGATTATATGGCTCATTTTAAAAACAGGCCCCAAATCCGTTTCTGCTTCTCAGGAAAATACATATGCTGCCGGTGCGTCCATTCCCGAAGGTAAGTATCATTACACTGTGGATTTTTACAATCCCTTTTACAGGATGATCAAGCCCTATCTGAAGGATTTTATGGATATTTTTTATTTCAAACTGGCAGGATGGACACAGACACTGTGCAATATTGTTAGAAAGACTTATACCGGTTATGTGGGCCATTATGTTACGTATATCGTGCTGTTTTTGGCTGTTTTGATCTTCATGCAATTGAAATGGAGCCTGTGGTAATGCAGATAATCGCGATGATTTTATCGCCAATACTGGCTTTGATTATTGGCATATTCTTTTTAGGATTATCCAGAAAAATGATGGCCCGAATCCATTGGCGGTATGGTCCGCCGTGGACTCAGCCAATCATCGATATCATCCGGCTGTTCAGTCAAAAGAGCGTGACCCATGGCCATTTATTCAATCTGGGGCTCATCTTGTCTTTGGCAGGTTCTATTGTTGTCATTTTATTTATTCCGGTTGGAAGAATTCATCCGCTCAGTGATTCAGGTGGTATGCTGGTGATTCTCTACATGCTGCTTCTGGCTCCTTTGGGACTGGCATTGAGCGGCGGAGAAGCGGCCAATCCGAATACCAGTATCGGTATTTCCCGACAACTGATTCTGGCACTGGGTTATGAAGTCCCCCTGCTTCTGATCCTGCTTGCTCTGATGACGCATTATGAGACCATTTCAATTGTTGAAATCGTCTTTAGGCAGCAATACGCAGGGTGGGCTTTATTGTCTTCTCCGCTTGTATTGTCGGGGATCGGCTATATTTCAATTATGCCGGCGATTCTGGGAATCCGGCCGTTTGAAGTTGTCCAGGCACCTCAGGAAATTTCATCTGGTCCGATGGTGGAATATGGAGGTCCCTACCTGGCCCTGGCCACGATACAGCACGCGTTGAATCTTTTTATCGGCATTGCCCTCTTTGTCAATCTTTTTTTAGGGGGTGCCGGAAACCCGCTGTTCTTTTTTATAAAGATGCTGGTTGTCTTTGTGCTTGGGATTTTTATCAATGCGGCTTTGCCCCGATTGAGAATTGAGCAGGCGGTGCAGTATTTATGGCGATGGCCGACACTGCTGGCCCTGGTCGGATTAATTGTCGTCATTGTGATGAAATCAGTGAGTGCGGGTTAAAAAGCGAACCATAAACTGTGAATAGAATCAGCGGATTTTTTCAGCTCTATTTACGTTTTATTAAGGTCGCTTTGATCATCCGAAAGAAGTGAGGTCGAATGGATCGGAATCAATTAAACAAATGGCTGAAAACACCGGCGAAGATGGGGCATAAGTATTCGCTTCATGCGGTCTATTTTTGTACAGGATGCGGGATCATTGAAGTCCCTCCCTCCATTACAGCCCGATGGGATGCAGAACGCTTCGGTGTGCTGCCTGTGGCCACACCCCGGCAGGCAAATCTTTTTTTAATTACCGGATATGTCTCCGTTAAAACGCTGCGAGCCATTATTCGGACTTATGAACAAATGCCGGAGCCGAAATTTACGGTCGGATTCGGTTCATGCCCCATCAACGGAGGCATGTATTGGGATTCATACAATACGATTAAACATCTGGATAAATACATCCCGGTGGACGGCTGGATCGCCGGCTGTATGCCGAGACCGGAAGCTATTTTTGTGGCTGTCACCCATCTCTGGACATTGATTGACAAAGATATGGCTGACGGATATAAACGCTACCGGAAAAATTATCAGGCGTATCGGGAAAATCAGGAAAGGGCCCTGGGGAAGTTGGAATGGCCGCCATTGTTTTCGATCGGGGGAAAGGGATGAGTCATTCGTTAAAGAAAGAATTAGTGTCAGTTTTTGATAAGATTGATGTGGATGTATCAGAAAAAAACCGGATTGTCATTCAATCAAGAAAAGAGGCAGTTCTGGCTGTCCTGAGTTTTTTAAAAAATAACGGTTATAGTCATCTGGGCATCATCTCTTGTGTGGACTGGATCCAAGAGAAGGCATTCGAGCTTGTATACATACTTTCTGCTTATATGAAAGACAATAAAACATATACTGAAAATGAAAAAATCAACATACTTGTGAAAACACGAATTCCCAGAGAAAAACCGGTGTTTCTTTCAGTCATTCCGATCTTTGAAAATGCAGAGCCCTATGAGCGCGAAATACATGAACTTTTTGGCATTCATTTTGAAGGACATCCGCGGCTTATCCCGCTTTTTCTGGAACGGAAATATAAAATACCGCCTTTCAGGAAAGATTTTGATACGCGAAAATATGTCAAAAAGACCTTTGAAAGTATACCAGGTATTGAAGAGCATAAGAGCACAAGAGCACAAGAGCACAAGAGCATAAGAGCACAAGAGCACAAGAGCACAAGAGCACAAGAGCATAAGAGCACAAGAGCACAAGAGCACAAGAGCACAAGAGCACAAGAGCACAAGAGCACAAGAGCACAAGAGCACAAGAGCACAAGAGCATAAGAGCACAAGAGCATAAGAGCACAAGAGCATAAGAGCACAAGAGCATAAGAGCATAAGAGCACAAGAGCATAAGAGCACAAGAGCATAAGAGCA
>JAFGCO010000028.1 GCA_016932575.1 bacterium | reverse complement strand
GGCATTTACCATTTTGATTCTGAACAGTTGAAATCACTTGAACCGGATTATGAGTTTATAAAAATACTGCTAAAGTATACTTATTCAAAATAAAAAAAGTGTCTTATTGGAGGTTCCGGACAATCAAATATTTTCGAATTCCAATAAGACAGTATTATAGGAGATCATCTTAAAAAAAGCTGATTTATATGATGATGAAATTAATGCTTGTTCCAATTTTCATTTTGTTTTTTTCTGTTCTATGATTCACGCCCAAGGGTTATATGTCGGAGCAAACTATCATCCCCACGATGATAAAAATATCGAGAAAATAAAAACCGATATCCAGCTTATGAAAGATGCCGGATTCAATGTCGTCCGTATGGGCCATTTAGCTTGGGACAGTTATGAACCATCTGAAGGAAAATTCGACTTTGACTGGTTCGACCAGGTCATGGACATGATGAGTGAAGCCGGCATCAATGTGATTCTGGATATTGCCATCCGGCCCGCTCCGCTCTGGCTGCATCATAAATATCCGTCAATCAGCATCACGGATGAAAAAGGGGATGTGCTCTATCCGAATCACCGCTACATGGAAGATGTGGGTGACCCCATGTATCAAAAATACGCCTTGCGTTTCACGGATGAGATGACAAAACATTATGGAAATCATCCAGCCTTGCTGGCATTTGGGATAGACAATGAATCGGGTGATGGTCGTATATCCTACTCTGAAACGGCCAGGCAAAGATTCATTGCCTGGCTAAAGAATAAATATGGTACTGTTGAAAATTTAAACAAAGCATGGGCCGGACAACGCTGGTCGAGAAAGATAAACGAATGGGATGAAGTTGGATTTCCTGTAAGAACTCACTATAACGATGTACCTGAAAGAATGCTGGATTTCAGACGGTTTGTTTCCGATGAAATCAATCAATTACTCTTTAAGGTAATTGATATTGTCAACATCAATGCTCCTGATGCCCTGGTCAACACCAATGCCTGGTATTTCAGTTATCTCAAATATTTCGATTATGCCCCCATCGCATATTCCGGTAAAATGACCCGCGGCGGTGAAGGATTTTATGCAGGCACCTCCCTGGTGAACAACGCGGGCATTCTGTGGGCCTCCTTCGGAATTGTCCGCATTCAGTATGAAAGCACCCATCCCTTCTGGTGCAATGAATTTACGACCATGACCGCGGTTCCCAATGTCTGCAGAAAGCAGGCATATGCGTCCCTGATGTTCGGCAACCAGATGGTCTGCGGATGGACCTGGCAAAGCATGTGGGCCGGAGAAGAACAGTATTTGCAGGGCCTGATTGATTGGGACGGTGTTCCGAATCGCAAATATGATGAATACAAACAAATCACCACAGAATTTAAAAAGATAGAAAAATACTTTCCCTACCAACTCAAGGCCGAAGTGGGGATGGCATTTTCATACCCGAGTCAGATTGTCAGTTATTCATATCCGGAATCTCATGAGAATCAGGTTGGAACCTGCTTTAAACAGTTTTATGACCGCAATATGGATGTCAGAATGCTCGAGATCAGCCGAAGCCAATTGAAATACAAATTGCTGATCATCCCGGGAGTTGCCGTCATGGATCCGGTAACTGCAGGCAAAATTCGTGAATATGTGAAAAAGGGCGGCACAGTGCTTATGACGGGTTATTCGGCAATGGTCGATACCACAAACCAGGTTTTTACATCCACTCGTCCGGGTTTGCTAAATGATGTTTTTGGAATCCGGTTGGGGAGCTATGAAGAAATTGAAATTATGAACGAGATCTCCAGAATTGGATATGAGGGGCAAAAAGTCCAGGTGACTTACAAGGGAAGAAATCTCGAGTCTGAATCTCCCCGGTTCGATATTGTTGAACCCAAAGGTGCTGACATCGTGGGAACAATAACCAGCCTGGATCAGGATTATCCTATTATAACGTCCAATCAGTATGGAAAAGGAAAGGCGATCTATGTGGGGCTTCCTGCAAGAGGCGAGGTCCTCAGTCCTCTCCTGGATGATCTTATGGAAGAACATTCGATTAGCAAAGGTCTCTCAGTACCGGATAGTGTTATGGCAAGACAAATCGATCAAAATCATATTTTATATCTGAATATGAGCCGCGGACCCAAAGAAATTCAAAGGAAAGGGGAATCCAGAAGTGTTCTCTATGACATAGAATACAGTAACAATTTCACAATTGCCCCTGACACACCCGAGTTTATTGAAATCAAGTAATTTTACAGGAGTGAAGTCTTGTCCTGAAAACACATTTGAGATTGAGAATCCATAAATAGATATAAAGGAATTCCCGTATGTACAATTTAAAAATCAATCACGCTGCGGTCTCGCGATTTTTTACTGCATTTTTTTTTATTATTGGATTGATTTTTACTGGTTGTGATCGGGTTGCCCCTCCACAGGCTTGCGGTCCGGTGCCGACTGAAAATCAGTTGCGCTGGCAGGAAATGGAATATTATGCTTTTGTTCATTTCTCATTGAATACCTATACGAATCAGTCATGGGGCTATGGTGATGAAGATGTCAACCTGTTTAATCCGGCAGCGCTGGATTGCCGGCAATGGGCACGCATCTGCAAAGAAGCCGGTATGAAAGGGATCATTTTTACTGCAAAGCACCATTGTGGTTTTTGCCTGTGGCCTTCTGAATATACCGAGTATTCGGTAAAAAATGCACCGTGGAAAGAGGGTAAAGGAGATGTCGTGCGCGAACTGGCGGATGCCTGCAAAGAATACGGTCTGAAACTGGGGATTTATCTGTCTCCCTGGGACAGAAATTATGCAGATTACGGCAAGCCGGAATACATCACATATTTCAGAAATCAGTTAAGAGAACTGCTCACCAATTATGGTGAAATATTTGAAGTGTGGTACGACGGCGCCAACGGCGGTACAGGGTATTACGGCGGTGCCAATGAAAATCGCAAAATCGACCGCACGACGTATTATGACTGGAAAAACACATACAAGCTCGTCCGCGAATTGCAGCCCGATATTGTCATCTGGAATGACGGGGGTGACCGGGCTGATCTGCGCTGGGTGGGCACCGAAGCCGGCTTTGTTGGTATAACCAACTGGAGTTTGCTGAATGGCACTGGTGAAGTTGACTGGGGCATGCTTCATTTCGGATTGGAAGACGGCGATTCCTGGGTGCCGGCCGAAGTGAATACATCCATCAGACCGGAGTGGTTTTACCATCCGGGTGAAGATGCCAAGGTAAAAACATTGCCAAAACTTATGGATACATACTACAATTCTATTGGACGGAACGCCACTTTACTTCTCAACTTTCCGATTATGCCGAATGGTCTCATTCATCCCAACGATGAAAAAGCGGCCCTCGAATTTGCACAGGCGGTGAAAGAGGCATTTGCAGTTGACCTGACTGATAAGGCTAAAGCAGAAGCGTCGAATATTCGCGGCAATACAAAGAAGTTTGACGCATCCCGTACAATAGATAATAATAAAGATACCTATTGGGCTACCGGCGACAGTGTCACAACCGCTTCGTTGATCATTGATTTCGGCAGACCGGCCACGTTTAACCGGTTTCTGGTGCAGGAATACATCCGTCTGGGACAGCGGGTAAAATTATTTAAAATTGAAGCTTTTACCGGCGGTGCCTGGCAGGAACTGGCGACAGCAACGACTATCGGTTACAAACGCATTCTGCGTTTCCCGACTGTTGAAGCAGCAAAGCTTCGATTTACCATCACGGATTCCAAAAGCTGCCCGGTGATTTCCAATATCGGCGTTTATGATGCGCCGCAAATTTTAACACCACCGACCATTATCAGAGATCAGGCTGGTGAAATTCACATCACTCCGGCTGATGCAGAATCGGAAATTTATTATACGCTGGATGGTACAGAGCCATCCAAAGAATCAAAAAAATACAGTGTCCCCTTTCAGTCTGAAGGGAAATTGGAAATCAGCGCCATTGCATACGAGCCTTCTTCCGGCAAAAGCAGTCCGGTAACTCATGAAGAATTCGATTTGCCACGAAAAGATTGGAAAATTGTCGGGATACATGATGAAGAGGCATATGCCATTTTTGACGGAGATCCCTCAACAGCCTGGCATCAGCATAAAGACAAAAAAATGCCGGCTGATTTGGTGATCGATTTGGGCCAATCGCTAAACATTTCCGGTTTCAAGTATCATCCGGATATGGGGTTGTGGGGACCCGGCATGATAACAGATTATGAATTCTATGTTTCAAAAGACAAAAGAACCTGGAAACTCGTCAGTGAAGGCGAATTTCCCAACATCAGGAATAATCCGTTGTGGCAAATGAAACAGTTTTTACCTGAAAATGCCCGTTATATTAAATTCCGGGCCTTGAGTAACACAGAAAATAACAACAATATCGGCTATGCTGAAGTGGATGTTATAACCAACTGATTGGCATGTTGTCAGAGCAGGTTGAACAAAATTTGGGGAATCAAATGATAAAAAATATCATCGGATTTTTAATTTTTCTTTTGCCGGCAGTTATGCAGGCCCAGTATCAAACACATCTCGCAGACATCGGTGATGATTATTATTTAAATCCCATTTTAGCGGGTGATTATCCTGATCCAAGCATCATTCGTGATGGCGATACCTATTATATTGTTACCTCATCGTTCGAATATTATCCGGGTTTACCGATTTGGCAATCCAAGGATTTGATCAACTGGTCGGCGGTTACCAACGCGCTGCATATATATCTGGGATCGGTTTGGGCTCCCGATTTGGTAAAATTCAATGGCAAATACTACATCTATTTTCCTGCCAATGATAGAATTTATGTGGTATGGGCCAACTCTATTGAAGGCCCCTGGAGCGATCCCATCGATTTGAAGATTAACAATATCGATCCTGGTCATGTGATGGCTGACGACAGCAAGCGTTATCTTTATTCTGCCAATGGAGGCTATGTGCCTTTGTCGGATGATGGCTTGTCGGTTGTTGGGGAAACAATCCACGTATACGATGGCTGGCCTGTTCCCCGTGAATGGACGATAGAATGTTTTTGTCTGGAAGGGCCGAAACTGGTAAAACACGGTGATTACTATTATCTGACTGTTGCCGAAGGCGGCACGGCCGGGCCTGTCACCGGTCATATGATCGTCTCTGCGCGATCTGAAACACCGTTCGGTCCCTGGGAAAATTCACCTTATAATCCTATTGAACGAACCCTTGATCCTTCCGAACGATGGTGGTCGAAAGGGCATGGCACGTTGTTCGAGGATGCCAATGGCGATTGGTGGATGCTTTTTCATGCATATGAAAACGGTTTTTATAATATGGGGCGGCAGACACTGCTGCAACCAGTTGAATGGACAGCCGACGGCTGGTTCAAAACACCGGATCATGTCAAAACCGGTCAGCCGATTAAAAGACCAGACCTTAAAACAGTTCCCACAGATTTTACTTTGTGTGATGATTTTGGTGGTGAATTTTTGAAACCGCATTGGAAGTTCTTCGGCGAGTATGATTCGTCTCGATTCCATTTATCCGGCAATTCCCTTGTTGTGAAAGGCAAAGGTCAATCCACAGGAAATTGCTCTCCTCTGTTGTGTATTCCATCCGATCATTCTTATACAGCAGAAGTAGAGATGCAAATTGAGGGCAAGGCGACCGGAGGATTGCTGCTTTTTTACAATAATAATTTTAACTCGGGGATTCTGGCGGACAGTATAAATATTCTGGCCAATCTCAGAGGCTGGCAATTCGTTACCGAAAAGGATGTGATCGATCAACATGTCTTTTTAAAACTGAAAAATAGTAAAAATACGGTGGATATGTATTACAGCACCGATGGCGAAAACTGGTTTAAAATTGAAAATTCCATTGAAGTCTCCTCAATGCATCATAATGTGCTGAGCGGTTTCATGAGTTTACGAATCGGGCTTTGCTCCATAGGAGAAGGGCGAGTTACATTTAAGAATTTTATTTATCAACCGATTCAATAGGCAAATGCTCAGACAACGTTTTCTCCTGGTATATTCAATTTCAGGCGGTTCTTCAGGTTGAAATCAATAATCAGAAAAAAAGAACCTGATATGAACTTATACGTTCACACAAAACAGGCAGGTACAACGATGAATACCAAACAATCTTTGCTTTCGATTTTTATTTTATTATTATCAATCCATGCATTATCTGCACAGCAGCACGACTGGGAAAATGAGCAGGTGATCGGTATCCATAAGGAAGCGGCACATTGCGATTACATTCCTTATGCGGCCATTGAGCAGGCTCTGGCCGATGACGCCAACGAATCGCCTTTTTATCAGTGTTTAAACGGAACCTGGAAATTTAACTGGGTTAAGTCTCCTGATTTACGGCCTGTCGATTTTTACAAAATTGATTTTGATGTCTGTTACTGGGATGATATCGAAGTGCCATCAAACTGGCAAATGAAAGGGTACGGGAAACCCATTTATACGAACGTGACATACCCCTTTGTCAAAAATCCACCCTATGTGATGACCCCGGCCTATGATAACTGGACAAACAGTGAATTCCCCAATCCGGTGGGCTCTTACCGGCGCAGTTTTGTTATTCCGGATGATTGGAATGAACGGGAGGTTTATATTCATTTTGCCGGTGTGCAGTCAGCCATGTATGTTTGGGTCAACGGCAAAAAAGCAGGTTACAGCCAGGGAAGCATGACCCCTGCTGAGTTTAACATTACCCCGTATCTTCAGAAGGGTAAAAACACACTGGCTGTCGAGGTCTATCAATGGAGCGATGGCAGTTATTTGGAAGACCAGGACTTTTGGCGATTGAGCGGTATTTATCGAGATGTGTTTTTGTATGCGACACCCAAATTTCATATCCGCGATTTTTTTGTCCAGTCTGATTTGAATGATGATTTTTCTTCAGCAATTTTTAAAACGCACCTTTCGTTTGCAAATAAAGGATACAAAGGCGCTGTTTCTGTTGAAGGGTATTTGTTAAAGGATGCCCAGCCCTGCAAAGGTGAAAAACCTGTTTTTATCAAACAGCTTACGGCTTCTGTTGTGGGTCAGGAAGCATCTGACCTGTTGATCGAAACAAAAGTCGACCATCCGGATTTATGGTCGGCAGAAATCCCTCATTTATACCAGGCGGTGTATGTGCTGAAAAATGCATCCGGGGAAATTCTTGAAGTTGTGGCCACTCCTTTTGGTTTCCGTAAGATTGAGATTAAAGATTCTCGGCTCTGGGTAAACGGGAAAAGCGTATTGCTCAAAGGTGTCAACCGGCATGAACTTGACCCGGTAAATGGCCGGACCATCACTTATGAAAGCATGTTGAGGGACATCCAACTGTTCAAACAATTCAATATGAATACGGTTCGCACGTGTCACTATCCGGATCACCCCGATTTTTATAAATTATGCGACCGTTACGGTATTTACATGGTGAGCGAGGCCAATCTGGAATCGCATGGTATGGGGTATGGAAGGGAGTCACTGGCAAAAGATGTCCGCTGGCAAAAAGCGCATGTTGACCGGGTGATATCAATGGTCCATTGCTTTAAAAATCAGCCTGCCGTTATTATCTGGTCAATGGGCAATGAAGCAGGCCCCGGTGTTAATTTTGAGGCTTGTCGCAAAGCAATACAGAAGGCAGATACAAGCCGGCCCATCCATTACCAGGGCTACAACGAAGCGGCTGATATTGAATCGACCATGTACCCGAGTGTAGAATCTCTGGATGAAACCGGTGCCAAAGATGATCCCAAACCTTTTTTTATCTGTGAATATGCGCATGCCATGGGAAATGCGGTGGGCAACCTTCAGGAATACTGGGATGTGATTGAAAAACACAAGCGGCTGATTGGCGGCTGCATCTGGGATTGGGTTGATCAGGGGCTTCAAAAAGAAGTACCCGGAAAACCCGGAGAGACCTTTTTCGCCTATGGCGGTGACTATGGAGACCGTCCGACAGACTGGAACTTTTGTGTCAACGGGTTGACAACGCCCGATCGCAGCATCACGCCCAAGATGGAAGAAGTAAAAAAAGTATACCAGTACATTGGCATCAGGGCAAAAAATATTCTAAACGGCCAGGTGAGTATAGAAAACAAATATCGGTTTATCAATCTTGATGAGTTTGATCTGAACTGGGAATTGAGCTGTGATGGCAGCGTGATCGAAGCCGGAACCATGCCGCCGCTTGGTCTTGAACCCGGGAAATCAACGGAAGTCAATATCCCGTTTACCAAACCGCAGCTAAAAGCAGGCGGTGAATATTTTATTAAAATGATTTTTAAATTACGTACGGATGCGCCCTGGGCTTCAAGGGGACATGTGGTTGCCTGGGAACAATTGGCGGTGCCATTTGCCGTTCCTACTGTCAAACCAGTTCATCCGCAAACATTGTCTTCGCTGTCTTATGCTGAAAATGAGGATTGGATCCTGGTTTCAGGAAAAACATTTTCTTTAAAGTTCAACAGAAAGGTCGGAACCATTACGGATCTTGAATATTTGGGTATGACCATGCTGCAAACCGATCCTGAAGCTATTTATGGCGTTCATCCCGAAACAGAGATGATTTACTGGGACAGGCTGACCGATGCCCGTGTTGCCGGTCCGATGCTCAATACTTTTCGTGCTCCGGTTGATAACGATTACATGTTCGGGGGCGGCTATGGTCCCAAATGGCGAAACGCCGCCTTGTTTGATATGAAACCGGAAGTGAAAAAAATCTCTGTCCGTAAACAGGGCGATGCCGTCGTAATCGAAGCAAATATTGATTCAAAAGCGCCCAAAGGATACACCGTTCGCCAGCATACGACCTGGAAAATTCACGGAAACGGATTTATTGATGTGACCACGGAATTCGATCCGGATAAATTGAACTATCCGCTGGCCAAATTGGGATTCCTGTTGCAGATGCCTGAAGGCTTTGAAACCGTCACTTTTTATGGGGCGGGGCCTCATGAAAATTACCGCGACCGTCTGCGTTCAGCTGCAATCGGTCGTTATCGGACGACGGTCGATAATATGTTCGTGCCCTATTTGAGAACACAGGATTGCGGCAACCGGTCGAATGTACGCTGGTTCACCGTAAGCAATCATAACGGAGTTGGAATGATGGTTGTAGCCGACAGTCTGATGGATTTCAGCGCGTTGCATTATACGCCGCTTGACCTGGAGAAAGCCAATCATCCCTACGAATTAACACGTCGGAAGGAAACAATCCTGACTGTCGATATGCAGCATTGCGGGCTGGGCGGCGGAAGTTGTGGTCCCGGCCCCATGAAAAAATACCTGTTGAATACAGAAAAAGCGGTTTTTGGTTTCTCTATCCGCCCATATATCGGTAATATGGGCGACATGGGAGACGTTGCCAAAATGACACTTGACAATTAAATTTAATTCATGAATTGCAGGAAAAATCGATGAGTATTTCTTGGAGACAGGAACGTGAATCACTCAGAACCAATAAAAAAATAGTTGCGCGATGGATTTTCTGGGTTGGCCTTGTTTCAGTCGGTTTGGAGTCAGGAAGCCTTCTTGCAGGACCGAGCCTGGGATTGGCTGAAAATATTGTGCGCGGCAAGCAAATTAATCATGCCTTCCCTCTGGTATCCAAAAATCAAACAGCCGGGCTTTGGTGCGACTCCCTTGATTACAAAGGTGTTCTGCGGGCCATTGGCGATCTTCAAACCGATATCGAACGTGTCACCGGGAAAAGGCCGCAAATTTTCAATCAGGATGTCGTTAATGCCTACCCGGTGATCATCGGTACTTTGGGGCAGAGTGCATTCATCGATGAGTATGCCCATTCCGGAAAACTTGATACGCGCGGTCTCAAGGGGAAACGGGAAAGTTTTGTTATAACCACAATAGACAATCCAAAACCGGGTATCAAGCAGGCATTGGTGATTGCCGGGAGTGACAAACGGGGCACCATTTACGGGATTTACGAACTTTCGGAGCAGCTTGGTGTGTCGCCCTGGTATCGGTGGGCCGATGTGCCGGTTAAAAAACGGAGTGAAGCCTACCTTGTTCCGGGCCGATATGCTTCGGGCGAACCCGCCGTCAAATACCGGGGGATTTTTCTGAATGATGAATGGCCGTGTCTGGGCCGCTGGACGGAAGAAAAATTCGGGGGTATGAATTCAAAATTCTACACCAGGGTTTTTAAACTATTATTGCGTCTGCGCGCCAATTATCTGTGGCCCGCCATGTGGAACACAGCCTTCAATGAAGACGATCCAGAGAATCCACGTTTGGCCGATGAATACGGTATTGTCATGGGTACTTCGCATCACGAGCCCATGATGCGGGCCCACAAGGAGTGGACGAAGCGCAAGGAGCAATACGGAAACGGGCAGTGGAATTATGCCACAAATAAAGAAGCGCTGAAGGTTTTTTTCAGGCAAGGGATTTCACGAAATAAAAAGTATGAAAATCTCATCACCATCGGGATGCGCGGCGATGGCGATGAAGGAATGGTTACGACAGGCAGTCTCGAATCGGATATCCAGCTTCTGGAAAGCATTATGGCGGATCAACGGGAGATTATCGCCGATGAGATGAAAACCGATCCGGCCAATGTGCCCCAGCTCTGGGCCCTTTTTACTGAGGTCAAGAAATTTTATGAAGCCGGTCTGCACGTGCCCGATGATGTGACTCTGCTGTGGACAGATGATAATAATGGCATGCTCCGAAGGGTGCCAACACCGGAGGAGCGCAATCGAAAAGGGGGCGCGGGAATTTATTATCACCTCGATATGCATGGCGGGCCCTTTGCCTATCAGTGGATCAATACCAATCCCTTTCCGAAGATTTGGGAGCAGATGAATCTGGCCCATCAATACGGCGCCAATCAAATATGGATTGTGAATGTGGGTGATCTTAAACCGCTGGAATTGCCAATCGAGTTTTTCCTGCGCATGGCCTGGAATCCGGATATCATGACAAAAGAGGATATTTTCCCATACACCCGGCGCTGGGCGGAACGGGAATTCGGCCCGGAGCACGCCAGGGAAATCGCAGAAATAGTCTCCCGTTATACGAAATACAACGGATGGCGCAAGCCGGAACTAATTACACCTTACACCTACAGTGCGATCCATTTTCGCGAAGCCGAGCGTGTCGAGGCAGCATGGCAAGACGTGGCTGCAAGCGCGGAAGCCTTATACAACATCATCCCCGAAACGCAAAAAGATGCCTTCTATCAACTGGTGCTTCATCCGGCCAAAGCATCGGCTGTTGTTGTGAAGATGCAGATCACTGCCGGGCGCAATCTGTTATATGCGCGGCAGGGTCGGTTGAGCGCCAATGCCGAAGCTGACCGGGTTCGGGCGCTTTTTAAAGAGGACCAGGCGCTTAGCGATTATTACAATACGGAATTGGCGGGCGGGAAATGGAATCATTTAATGGATCAGACACATCTCGGTCAATATAACTGGCAGCCGCCCCGGGTTAATTCCATGCCGGCGGTTTCGGAAATTTTACCAGGCAACAACGATAATTATGGCGTGGCCATCGAAGGCGATGACAGTGCCTGGCCTGATCATTGGGGCGATGCGGTGCTACCCGTTTTTGATTCTTTTCAGCAGCAACGTTCTTATCTGGAGGTGTTTGCCGAGGGCACCCGGCCAATTTCGTTTGAAATCAGCGCTGACAAACCCTGGATTATATTGACCAAAGATACGGTATCGAGATTGGACCAGCGTTATTGGGTAGAAATAGACTGGGAAAAGGCGCCAGTTGGTGAATCCTCGGGCCAAATTTTAATCACAGGAAAACGTGAGCCTGTGATCGTGCATGTCAAAGCCATTAAGGCGTCCAAAGAGCAGGTCCGTCAGGCCAGGGGACGTTTTGCCAGTCTGGCGGGACTTATATCCATTGCCGTACAGGATGCGGCTGAAAATAGTGAAGTCCGGGGCGTCAAGTGGGAGAAAATTCCTGATTACGGGCGGGGAGAATACGGTATGTCCATCTTTCCGGTGACTGCAAAAAGCGTATTGCCGCCCCAACCGGCGCCTCAGCTCGAATATCCGGTCTATCTGCCAAAGGATGGTTCATTTGAAGTGACCCTGATTCTGGGCCCGGTTATGGATTTTGTTCCGGATCGCGGAATGCGAATAGCGGTCTTTTTTGATGATACAACACCCCGGGTACTGGATATATTTGCGGATCGGGAGGCCGAGACATTTCTTGGCAGAAACTGGTGGTCCGGATTTACCAAAGATAATGCGCGTATTCTCAAATCTTTCCACCCCATCAAAACAGCCGGTTCCCATACTTTGAAAATTCGCATGGTAGATCCCGGCATTGTTTTGGAAAAAGTGATGATAAGTGACCGCCCGTTACCGCCGAGTTATTTCGGCCCGCCGGAAGACAGGCGGATACAACATAAGTGAATTGAAATCAGTATTTTGAAATACATCTTTAGCGGGAGTAGAATATGAAAAAAATATTAATCACCCTGTATGCAATGAACTGTTTCGTTTTTGGATGGTTCGGTTTGAATGCACAAAATGAGCTGTACCCGGATCAATTTCCATTCGAAGATGTGAAACTGCTGGAGGGACCGTTCAGGCATGCCCGCGACCTGAACATCGAAGTGCTCCTGAAGTACGATGTCGATCGTTTGCTGGCGCCTTACCGCAAAGAAGCCGGATTATCCGAAAAAGCTGAATGCTATCCCAGCTGGGCAGGGCTTGACGGCCATGTGGGCGGCCATTACCTGTCCGCGATGGCAATGAATTATGCCGCTACCGGTAACGCTGAATGTAAAAACCGTATGGAATATATGATTTCAGAGCTGAAAGAATGCCAGGAGGCAAATGGGATTAACAATTCCGGATGGGGCATTGGATACGCCGGCGGTTTTCCAAACAGTAAAAAATTATGGTCGGCATTTAAAAAGGGCGATTTTAGTATTTATTTTTCCTCCTGGGCCCCGTTTTATAACCTGCATAAAATGTTTGCCGGACTGCGTGACGCCTGGCTGTATGGAGACAGTGAAGAAGCAAAAGCCATGTTCCTTAAATTTTGTGACTGGGGTATTGACCTTACAGCCGGCCTGTCCGATGACCAGATGCAGCGAATGCTTAACACGGAACATGGCGGTATAAACGAAATGTTTGCCGATGCCTATCAGATAACCGGTGACGTGAAATACCTGACAGCTGCAAAGCGGTACTCGCACCGGCAGCTTCTTGATCCATTGTCAGAACGGATTGATAACCTTGATAACAAGCATGCCAATACCCAGATACCCAAATTTACCGGTTTTGAGAGAATTGCAGAACTCAGTCATGATGAGAAATACGATAGAGCGGGCCGTTTTTTCTGGGAAACGGTTACGATCAATCGTTCACTGGCCTTTGGTGGAAACAGTCGAAGGGAGCATTTCCCCAGTGTAACCTCGTGTATTGATTTTATTCATGTGAATGACGGCCCTGAGTCCTGCAATTCATACAATATGCTCAAGCTGACCGAAGATTTATTCAGGGTACACCCTTCGGCAAAATATGTCGATTATTATGAACGAACCCTGTTTAATCACATTCTTTCGGCCCAGCATCCCGAGCATGGCGGATATGTCTATTTCACGCCGGCCCGTCCCCGGCATTACAGGGTTTATTCTGCTCCCAATGAGGCCATGTGGTGCTGTGTAGGCACAGGCATGGAAAACCACGGTAAATACAATCAGTTTATCTATACCCATTCGACCGATACCCTGTACCTGAACCTTTTTATTGCCTCTGAACTCAACTGGAAGGACAAAGGGGTAAAAATCAGACAGGAAACAAAATTTCCTTATGAGGAAAAAACAAAACTGACAGTAACAGAAGGCGCTTCCCCTTTTACCCTGCTGATCCGTTATCCGGGCTGGGTGAGCAAGGGCGCTTTGAAAATCCGGATAAACGGGGAAGATCTATCATATTCTGCACTTCCGTCCTCTTATGTCGGCATTGACAGGAAATGGAAGAAGGGGGATACGGTTGAAATCATGCTGCCCATGCACAATAGCATTGAGCCTGTACCCAATGTTCCTGAATACAT
>JAFGCO010000027.1 GCA_016932575.1 bacterium | reverse complement strand
TTAGGCGTGTGGGGAAGAAAGATTTTTCTTTTTTACAAATTTGCCAAAGTTAATTAATTAATATCCAACAGAGTAAAGAATCGATCCCCGGCAGAAGCATTAGGGGATGATATTTTGTTCTTTTTATGGATATTTGTTGAATTTATTAATTATATATTTTTTATTGCTTTTGTGATTCAATTTTTGTAAAGTTGAACAGCCTTCAACCCAACGGTTTCAACATTACTTTATGTTGCATCGGGATAATGAGCAGGGGAATTTCGATTGAAACTCCATTTCTCATTTTGATACCGGATTGCGTGTTTGCTTATTTGGCAGGATCCCTCTCATTCTGAACATTGGATGATAATATGCCGGGATTCACAAAACGGAATTTTTTTGAATTTTGGAAAATGATGTTTCCGTATCGCTTTAATAAAAAATCATGCATCATACTCCTTGCCTTATTGGTTTTTCTTTTTATTCAGACAGAGTCTTGTTCCGCCCAAAACCTGTTCAATCAGCCCAGACGGGTGAAGTTTGAGCATATCACTTCTGAAAATAATTTGAATGATAATGATATTGGTCCAATGCTTCAGGATCATCTGGGTTTTATCTGGTTTTCTTCATCAAAAGCGTTGATACAATATGATGGTTATGAATTTAAGCATTATCCATTATATCGAGATTCTGTTTATCAACTGGATTCATTTCGGATTTTCAGCATGCAGGAGGATGAATTTGGTAATATATGGTTTCTGTGTTTAACTCCAGAGATATTTAAATTCAACAGACAAACGGAAAAACTGGAACGGTTTGATTTCTCAGAGCCGGATTCAAGCAATTCAGTTCTATGGGATTTCTTTACTTTTTATTTGGATTCGAAAAATGAAATGTGGCTTTGGTGCATTGATATGTATAGATCTAACCTTGTTAAACTATGTCGTTTCAATACAATCACATGTGAATTCCATGAGTACCCTCAAATGTGCGCCCAGGACTCAGTATCAGAACGAAATCAGTGGTTCTTATTTCCATTTGTATTCAGCACAATGGGTTATCCCTGCATGATTGAGGACAGCCTTTCCAATGTATGGATTGGTACAGTTAATAATGGTGTATATAAATATTGCAGAGATAAAGACACTTTTGTGAATTATCGATTTGAAAAAGATAATGAAATCGGTCTTAGTCATAATAAGGTATTGTTTATAAGTAAGACAAAAAATGATGAAATTTGGATTTGTACAGAAGGCGGCGGATTAAACCTTTATGTTCCTGAAACAGATGGATTTGAAAATTTAAAACATGATTCTTCAAAACCGTTCAGCATTTCTAGTGATACCTGTTATTATCTGTATGAAGACAGACGGAATAATCTCTGGGTGTCCATTCCAAACGGACTGGATTTGATTGACAGGAACACAATGCAAAGTACCCATTTCAGACATAATCCGGATGAACCGAAAAGTTTAAGCAATTCAGCACAATTCAGACCGGTTCATGAAACTCATGACAGTTCTTTATGGATTTTGGCTGAAGATGAGAATATGAAAAAGCATATCAATTTGCTTGATATTAAAACAGGAACAGTAGAACGTTACAGTGAAAATCTGCAGGATGAAAATTCGTTTCGTGCGGTGCATTTTAATTCTTTACTTATAGACCATTCAGGTATCATCTGGATTGGAACACAAGTAAGAGGTTTGAACAAGTGTGATCCTTTTAAGCAGTGTTTTCATCATATTTGGTCCGGAAACAGCGGATTGTCTCATAATCATACACGTGATATTGCTGAAAATAGTTACGATCCGAACAGTATTTATGTGGCAACAGAAAATGGTTTAAATGTTTATAACAGAGAAAAAAATGAGTTCTCATGTGTGCAACTACCTCAAAATAAAGGGAGTCTGAATACGGATGATGTTTCATGCGTTATGGTTGATCATATTGGTAATTTGTGGTTTGGAACGTTTTTTGGGGGGGCTGTATGCCTTAATAAAAATGGGAGTATTGTACATTTAACGCATGATCCTTCGGATGTGTCCACATTGTCCAGCAATCAAATTCTGTGCATGGATCAATATGATTCAACAAGTCTCTGGATTGGGTGTACGGCCAGTGGACTTAATGTGTTTGATATAGGTAGGCAAAAAAACCGGCGGTTTTATTGGGATCCTTCAGACAGCACAACCATTCATACCGATTACTATGTCTGGTGTACACATCAGGATTATGAAGGCAATATCTGGGTGGGAACGCAAAACGGGCTTTGCAAATTCAACAAACATGATTCTACATTCAGCCGGGCTGTTGACTGGATCAATCTTCGAGAGATCTATTGCTGCAGCAGGGGATACATCTGGTTGGGTACGGGTTACAATGGATTGGGAAAATACAATCCTGAGACTGGTGAAGTGAAGTTTTATCAGAAAGAAGATGGACTGATTAAAAATGAGGTCCAGGGGATTATTGAGGATCAGGACGGTTATTTATGGCTGGCTACAACCGGAGGCTTGGTTAGATTTGATCCTGAAACAGAACAGTTTAGAAATTATACTGAAAAAAAAGGGCTCCCTACCAATTTTTATCATTATTCTGCGACTCAGTTAAGCGATGGTTATATTTATTTATGTACACTGAGTGATGGTCTTGTGTTTTTCAATCCCAGAGAAATCATCGACAATCCCCATCCCCCCAAAGTGGTGCTCACGGATTTTAAACTGTTCAACGAATCCGTCGTTCCAGGTAATGATTCTGTGTTAAAGCAGGATATCAGCATCTCGGACAGAATCGAACTTGCGCACTGGCAGAATGATCTGACGTTTGTGAGTGCGGCCCTGCATTACAGCCGGCCCGAGGAGAATACGTACCGGTACATGCTGGAAAATTATGATAAGGACTGGGTGGATGCGGGCACGCGGCGCGAGTTTTATTACACGAATCTGAATCCGGGCAAATATGTACTGCGCATTCAGGCCGCCAGCAGTGACGGGGTGTGGAACCGGGAGGGCCTGTCTTTACAGGTGATTATTCACAAACCCTGGTACGGCACGTTTCTGGCATACAGTGTTTACTTTCTGATGATTGCCGGTGCTGTGGTCCTGGTCTGGCGGAACCAGATGCGCAGGCTCAAACTTCAGCATGCCTATCAGATGAAGCAGGCGGAAGCGGCCAAGCTGCAGGAAGTGGATCACATGAAAACCCAGTTCCTGGCCAATATCTCGCATGAGTTCAGGACACCGTTGACGTTGATTTTAGGGCCGCTGGATCAATTAATCAAAGCTGCCAGGAAGAATCAGGCAAAACTGGATCTCAAGATCATTAAAAAGAACGGCGAGCGGCTCTTAAAACTGGTAAACCAGTTACTTGATCTGGCAAAAATCGAATCCGGCAAGCTGAGCTTACAGCTGGTCAGCCTGGATATGGTGCCCTTTGTGAACCGCATTGTGCAGAGCTTCGAGTCGCAGGCCAAACTGAAACACATTTCGCTTCACATAAAATCGGAACAATTGTCCATTCAAATGGCTGTGGATAGGGAGAAATTCGAGCATATACTGTATAACCTCATGTCCAATGCTTTGAAATTTACGCCGGAAGGTGGATCGGTTTGGGTGAACATCCGAACCATCGAACCGGATGAGAGGCATCAGCCTGTTTCCGGGGAAGAATTGTACGCACATGGATCCGTGGAAATATCCGTGAAAGACACAGGCATCGGCATTCCCCCGGAACATCTGGACAGGATCTTCGACCGGTTTTATCAGGCGGATGACAGCATGAAACACCGGGATGCGAGCACAGGCATTGGTCTTGCTTTAGCCAAGGAGCTGGTGGAGCATCATCAGGGAAACATCACGGTTGAAAGCATGCCGGGAAAGGGATCCACGTTTACGGTCACTCTGCCTTTGAGAGAAGTGCCAGATTCCGACCTGACCGGACCGGAAGCTGAAGAAGTGCTGTCTGAACAAAGTATACCTGACAATGAAAAGCAAATATCCGTAGAGGCGAAGGGTAAAGAAAAACCGAGCATACTGATCGTTGAAGACAATGCGGACCTGCGCCATTACATGGCCGGGATTCTGGATAAACAGTATCATCTGACAGAGGCGGAGAATGGCCGCGAGGGTCTGGAACTGGCCCTGGAACACATGCCCGATCTGGTGATCAGTGATGTGATGATGCCGGAAATGGATGGTTTTGAATTGTGTGAGAAACTGAAAACCGATCCTCAAACGAGTCATATTCCTGTGATCCTCTTAACTGCACGCGCGGATTTTGACAGCAAGATCCAGGGTCTGGAAACCGGGGCGGATGATTATCTGGTGAAGCCGTTCAATGAAAAAGAGCTGAGCGTCCGGGTCAGGAACCTGATCGAGCAGCGGAAAAAATTGTTCAAACGGTATAAGAACAACATTCTTATGCCTTTGTCCGAGGTGGCCATCACCTCCGCGGATGAGCAGTTTTTAACGCGTGCGTCCGAAATCATTGTGAAAAACATGGAAGACGAGCGTTTCGGTCCTGACAGTCTGGGCAAGGAAATCGGCCTGAGCCGGTCCCAGCTTCACCGCAAGCTGAGAGCGGTTGTGAACATGAGTACCACGGAATTCATCGCCTCTATTCGTCTTCGTCAGGCGGCGATTTTACTTGAAAAGAAGACCGGCACCATTTCGGAGATAGCGTATCAGGTGGGATTCAGCAACCCGGCGTATTTCAGTGAATGCTTTAAGGAGCAGTTCGGTTGTGTGCCGTCGAAGTATAAATAAATCAAGATTAAAGATTAAAGAAGGTACGAAAGTGTCTAAGTATGAAGGTGTGAAAATACAAATTCCAAATTACAAAGTCCAAATAAATTACAAATAACAAATTCCAAAAAACAAACGAATCCTAAATCCGAAATTCGAATATTGAAATCCTAAACAAATTATAATAAATTCCAAAATCCAAAATCCAAATGCCAAATCATTGTCAAAATCCAAATGTCAAAAAAATCATAAATCCAAAATTCGAATGTCTAAATTCGAAATTCACCCTGTTAGATAGATATATGGAAGTTTATTATTGCAATATTAATTCTATTTTGCATAAAAAGTAAATTTAACTGTTACAGATTTTTTTATCTAACGGGGCAAGAATTCGAAATTCCAAATTCAAAATAAAAAACTCAAGTAATCACCGCTAAGTCGCAAAGCACGTAAAGTTATAATTAAAAATCAAATATCAAATAACAAATCCTAAATAACAAATAAATCCCAAATATCAAAATTCAAATTTCAAACAGTACGATGTTATGTTTGGAATTTTGGTCATTGGGTATTGAGTTTTATTTGAGATTTGGTTTTTGGAATTTGACATTTGCCATGGTCGACTGTCTGCACTTTACAGTTTGTCAATTTAATAAACCAAGGAGAATCCTTTAACTTATCTGCCCATTTACACTTCCTATCATAGTTGTCCGTTCATCAGTCCCATCTTTGGTCTGAACTTTTCCCCCTTTTTATATTAAAATCCCCCATATGCAACAATAACCGCATCATTTGCAACAATGCTGGTAGAATTTTAACATGCATCCTCCTAATTTGATGGTGAACCTAAAAATTGGGAGGAACAAATCATGAAAAGCGCGAAACTGTTAAAACCAATTACTACACAAAACCATTTTTTAGTTACCTTGTGTATTTTCTTCTCCTTTGTTTTTTGTAAGGCTGGGGATAATCAGAATTTCAGTCCCCTTCCGGATTTTAAGTTGGAGGAGCAGGAATTGTTTATTGCATTTGGAAGCGGAACATCGTCAAATGCGCCATTTTTACAGTATATTGATCATCGATGGATCGAAGGTACAGAAGAATATGAATATTGGACAAGCCCGTTGTTTGAAACTATGGATGCTGCGTCTCATCAAAATGTGCGTGCTACTGCCGTCCTTTTAAGTGAAAAACAAAGTATTGTATTGGGCACATTACAGACAGATAATTCAGGGAATTTCTATCGTATTGAAAATGATGATAATCAATTGGACATATCCTCCATGTCAAACTTAAATACTATAGTCTCCGGATCAGATTTGAGATATATGTTTGGAGGTTGTTTTTCTGCAGCAGCTAGGGCACAAAATCTACAGCAGCTTTTAATTGCAGCTGGTGATAAATGGTGGGGTTACTGGAAAAATAACAAGGTTGATGAAATCGACCAATGTTATGGAATAAAAAATTCTCAAGCGATTTTCGGAATTCCAGGTTCTCATGCATTTGAAATTGCCGATCTGGATGGGGATAATATTGATGAACTGATAGGTGTTGTTATTGACATGGTAGCTCTTAAAGTATATAGTTATAAATGGAATGTTTTTCCGGGTACGCCTGTTGAGAAATTGATATTTAACAAATCATCATTTGGATTTACTAATGCAGACTTGGCCTGTGGAGATATTGATCATGATGGAAGATCTGAAATAGTCATTTTCTTTAGCATGAGTGACAGAGATTTTTATGCGATGATATTGGATTATAACTCTGAACTGGAACAATGGGAGCAGGTGTCATATGCGGGGAACGACAATCCAATGAATAATACTTTACTGGATAGTGATCATAGAATGTCCCTAAGTGGAGCTAGCGGACCATATAAACTTGATGTGGATATGATGGATATAGATTATAATGGTTATTGTGATATTGTATTCGCTATGTCCGCAAATCAAAATGGTGATCAAAAATTATTTAATTGGATTTACACATTCGATCTGGATGGAATTCAAAATCCTAAAGAAAGATTAGCAAGTGTTCGATCAAATGCAGGGCTTGATGTTTCAATGACTATTGCGAATGCTGCCGGAGATGAAAATTTTCAGGTGTATTGTGTCACAAATAGACCGGCACTCTATATTATAAATTACATTAAAGAGAATGACGAATTCATTATGCAGGAACCTATGACAAGTAATTTTACAACAAATTATGGTTTTGAAAAACCTATCATTGTTGCATCAGATATCAACAATGATTCGTTTTGGTGCCGCTTTTTCACTTCGAAATTTGATTCTGTCAATTCCTTGCCGGGCGTTGGAAAGCCTGTGGCAATAATTACAGCACCTCCATGTGAAAAGGGGATCAATGATGATTCGTTACGAACATATATTAAAGTTATTTATGCGGAAGCACACGATACCCTTTGTTCCGTGCAAGCTTCCTCGGGATTTGGGTACTCATATAATATAGAAACGAGTCTGGATATAAGCAAACTGACAGGTATAAAAAAATTAAAGAAGTTGCCAAAGCTTAAGCAAGGCTTTGAACAAGTATATATTGACACGGTTGAAAGTAGATCATCATTTCGCAAGGGTTACTTTGAATCAACCGGTTGGACATTAAATAACAAAACAAATTCAGTTTTATGGTTAAATTCCGGGTACTATCAATATCCCTATCGTATTGAATATCTTGACGGGACACCGGTTTTAGGAGAGGATAATGAAGAAATGTGGTTTTATATTCTTCTTCCGAGAAATCCAACATTACAGTTTGATCCATGGGAAACTTATATAGAAGAATATGAACTAATGTATGGGAATACTGCACGATCTGCACTGGAAAATTTTATGGAACCCTTTATGAGACATACGCCAGGAAATGTTTACTCTTATTATGGATCGAATATGGATCCGGAAATTTTGGATTATTTGCATGCTTTTCCTACTTTAACACAGGAACTTAACTCAGCGATAACAAGCTTTGAGAAAGCATGGGGAAGAAGTACTTATCGAAGTATTGAAGCAAACAGGTCACGATACTGGAGCTTTAAATTTTCTGTGAAAGGAGGATTTACGTGGAAGAGTATAGGTATAGATGCACAGGTAAAAACTCATCAATTTACACATGTACGTGAAAATCATTTAAATGAAAATGAGGATATGACGGTTATAGAATTGCATTCTTTAGGTGTACCAGCCGGGAAAGAATACACATTTGAGAGTGATATTTTCTGGGGGACTGAAGAAGCAGGCATACCAGGGGCACTGATATTAACACACCGTGTAACTGAAATATCACCATATTATGGAACTACAAATATCGAGGATCATCAAACAGTTACCGATATCCCGGAAAATTTTGAATTAAATCAAAATATCCCCAATCCCTTTAATCCAATCACAAAGATTCATTTCGAATTACCAAAAAATGAACAGGTTTGCCTGATTGTTTACAATACATTGGGGCAGCAGGTAAAGAACCTTATTTCAGACAACTTTGAAGCTGGTTATCATACAGTCACATGGAACGGACTGAATGATCAGGAGAACGCAGTGGCCGCAGGAATTTATATCTGCCGGATACTGGCAGGGGATTATCAGAAAGCGGTTCGGATGGTGCTGATGAAATGAGGTTTGAGAACCTTTTGTGTTTCATAGTGGAGTGAATAAGCGTTTGAACACAAGGTGCATGAGATGACTCTCTGCAGATACTGTGAGGGGAGAATATATTTAAAAAGATTAATAAAGGAGATGGTTATGTTGAAAAGAATCGTGCTAATCGGATTATTGTGTGCAGTTTCTTTTTCTGCCGCAAAACAAAAGGATGACACATCAGCTGAAATAGAAGCGATTAAATCAGTGGTCATCAGCGAAACGACCCATTGGGCCAACAGAAATTTTAAGGGGTGGTCAGATACATGGGCCCATACAGATTATGTTTTAGCCATGTACCCGACCGACTTGATTCCTATGGAGTTTGTGGGTTGGGATTCATTGGGTTCCTTTTGGAAATCGTTTTATGAAACACATCCTGAACCTCGTATCATGGATATCAAAAGATCCGACTGGCATGTCCAATTATACGGAAATGCGGCATGGGTCTATTACAATCAGAAATTAATCCACCAGGAAACCGGAGAAGAGCTTGCCGAAAGCAGAGAAGTTAAATTTGTTGAAAAATTCGACGGCACTTGGAAACTGGTATATTCAACAGCGGTTTATCAACCTTCTGAGGAAGAAGATATAGAGTATGATTTAAATGATTCAGGATATAAGCTTCTTAATCAGGGAAAATTTCAGGAAGCGAAAGCTGTTTTTCAATTAAATGTAAAACTGTATCCGGAGTCATGGAATGTGTATGACAGTTTAGGTGAAGCCTTTATGAAGAACGGGGAAAAGGATTTAGCCATAAAAAATTATCAGCACTCATTACAGCTGAATCCGGATAATGAAAATGCAAAAGAAATGTTAAAGCGATTGGAAGAATAGAGTAAGCACATTATAATAAAATGCTGCACAGGAATTAAATAACAGTGATAAAAAAATAACTATCGGCGATTCTTAATGAAAGAGAACCGGCATTTTGAAACATTGCAAATTGAAGATTTATGATGAAGCTACACTTATATGTCATTTCGATCCCGCCGTTTTTTGGCAGAGAGAAATCTTAAATAATCCAGACGTTACAGTAACAGAACGTTTTAAGATTTCTCTCTCCGCTTCGCTCCGTTCGAAATGACATTCTATTGCCTTGTTTCAAATAATCACAGACTATGGCAATGCGAATCCTAAAGGGAGGGCGAATAAAATGAAACCACGAAACAGACACACCTGCATCATCATATGTTTCATCATGATGGCTATTCCGTTGCTCTCAGCGAATCGAGACATTGATGAAATCCGTCGGGCCATTCAGGCTAAAGGGGCACAATGGACAGCCGGAGAGAACTGGGTGACGCGGCTTTCAAAAGAAGAACGGCGCGCCTTGTGCGGGGCGATCCTTGAGCCGGAAGATGTGTCCAATGCACCGCAGGCCCATTTCGAACAGGTGGATCTGCCTGAAAAAATTGACTGGCGGGATAATAACGGGAACTGGATCACTCCCGTTAAATCTCAAGGATGCGGTGATTGCTGGAATTTCGCAGCCATCGCTCAGATTGAGGCATGGTGGAAAATATTTAATGCCAATCCGGATTCCATGATTGATCTATCAGAACAGTTTATACTTTCCTGTGGAAATGCAGGTTCATGTAATGGGGGGGAAATGTGGGATGCTCTTGAGTTTTATCAAACCGTCGGAGTACCTTCTGAAGATTGTATGCCATATGATGCAGTTGATACCGTGTCATGTGCAAATGCTTGTGCGAACTGGCAGAATGAAGCCGTTACCATTCCCGGATGGGGCTGGGTCACCCTCGGAGATCCCCATGTTGGGGCCATAAAACAGGCTGTTTTTCGTGCACCTGTTTCAGCTGCATTTCGAACATACTACGATTGGGATTATTATACAGAAGGGGTCTATGAACATGTCTGGGGAGAATATGCGGGTGATCATGCGATTTTAATCATTGGATGGGACGATACTGAACAGAGCTGGATATGTAAAAATTCCTGGGGACCGCTTTGGGGCGATAACGGATATTTTAGAATTAGATGGGGAGATTGCGGGTTAGGATCTTATGCGACCTGTATTTGGAACGATGTGATTGAAAAAACGTACTATTCTGTTTCAATTGAAAAAGAAGCACTGATTTTATCCGCAGGTGATTCCACAGATTTTCAACTGACAATACGAAATAAGGGTTTTAATGCTCTTGAATGTACAATTGTTGATATTTGTCATAAAGTTTTATTCCATCCGGACACTTTTATGTCTTATGATGGGATGTCTCTCTGGTGTGGGGATCCGGATTTGGGTGGGTATCCTGATGATTTATGGGAGAATCTGGATACGCCCATGTTAAATCTGTCAGGTACTGTCAATCCCCGGCTGGAATTTATGGCACAGTGGGCCACTGAGCTGCCTAGAATATATAATCCATTCGATGGACGGCAAGTCTTCGATGGTCGAGATGGCTGTAATGTCTGGATATCGGATGATGGTGGAAAAAACTTTATGATTATTGAGCCCTCTATGCCATATTATGACTGTACCAATCTTATGGGTTTTTATTATTTGTTCTATCTGCTTGAACAACCAATACCGGGATGGATGGGATTCAGTAATGGATGGATCCCCGCAGAATTTGATTTGAGTGCATATGCATCTGACAGCGTGATAATTCGTTTCTCATTTGTGTCTGACAAGGATCGGAGCACAATAACTCAGCCTGATCTTGTTGGTTTTTTTATAGATGAAATTCAGGTTATTGATAATGAAAAGATCTTATATGAGAACCATGGTGATGAATTGAATGGAATGAATCATTCAGGCACTACTTGGTATGCAAGAAATGACTGGTTTGGACTTGGACAATATCATGCTTTTGTTGTTTCAGGTGATTCGATTGAAATTCCCATTCAGGTTCGTACCCATTTATTGGAACCAGGCACCTATTTTGGAAATATTGTTGTATCTGTCAACGATATAACACATCCCAAAGATTCATGTTCCTTCAGTCTCATGATTGAGCCAGTGGCGCATGATATTGCTATGAAAAGCATGTTATCACCGGGTAAACGTATGCCCATCCTTTGCCCAATTAGGCCGACGATTCAAATAAAAAATATCGGGCAGAATACGGAAGCTGGTTTTGGTCTTATTCTGCAGGTTAAATTCGAGGGCGTGCAGGTCTATTCAGATACTGCTTTCAATCTTACTCTTGCATCTAAGAAATCAATGACTGTTTCATTTAATCCACTGGTATTGGATTGTCCGGCTGATTATGATTTTAAAGTGTATTCTGTTGATTTGCCGGAAGACAATAATCTGTTGAACAATCAGCTGGAAAGTCAGATTGCCGCCACCAACCTGGTGGAGAATTTCGAATCCGAGCCTGTTCTCTGGACGATTGAAGGCGAATGGCGGATTGAGGATTCTCCTATCGGATACGAGTACAGCCCTCACTGTGCATTTATCTCCGCCAAAGCAGATTCTGATGCAATTCTGATTTTTAACCCAAAACTGGATTTCAGCTTGGTCGATGAGGCCAGAATACAGTACTGGATCCGATCCGCTAGTGTTGTAGACAAACAGATCTGTTATTTTGAAATCAGTACGGACAGTCTGAATTGGACAAAAGCTGATTCGGTCACCGGAAATCTGGCCTGGGATCAGCGTCAGATCGATCTGACACCCAGCATACGGGCAGGTCATGAGGGTCTGTGGTTCAGGTTTTATTACCATACTCGGGAGGTGAAAAAAAGGAATGCTTTCTGGATTGATAACATCGAGATCTATCCTGAGAGTCCGACAGACATTGCTCATAAAAGCGTGACTATCCCATGTACATGGAAGCTGGTTCAGAATTATCCCAATCCGTTCAATCCGGTCACAAATATTCAATATACACTGCCAACCGCGGCGCATGTCGAGATCCGGATTTTCAATGCGCTGGGCCAGCAGGTGGCGTCTCTGATTGATAAAAGACAGACGGCGGGAGTTCATCACATTCAGTGGGACGGCAGCGGTTTTCCGTCGGGCCTGTATTTTTACCGGATTCAGGCGGGCGAATTTTGTGATACAAAGAAGTGCCTGCTGCTGAAATAGGTGATGCTCCGAATCCTTGTAAAATCCCGGCAGGTTTTGAAAAACCTGCCGGGACTTTTTATTATGACTAAAACCAGAACCTCTGGTTGTGGTCTGATTAAGAGTTTTACTAGGTGAAGAATTGTTAAATGGGTATTTAACTATTTAAATAAGATCCCACTAAAAAAAACAGCACCTTTCTTTTAAAAGAAAGGTGCCCAAAGAAACTTTTGCTTTTTGCATGCTCATGGAGCCCTTAAGGTTTGTGCTGTGAATGAAGGATTCGTTTATCCTTAAAGAGATTGCCTGAAGCCAACTGTCCGCGCAAAAAGCAGTTTTCCACCCCGCCCAATCCTCTTTTTTGTCACGATTGACATAAAAAGAGATTCACGGCCGTAAATACGGTTATTGCGTCTATCCATGGATACTGCAGATCACAGGTCTATTTCCGCAGGCTGGAGAATTGAGACGATTGCTACTTTTATATGTCATTTCGAACGAAGCGAAGCGGAGAGAGAAATCTTAAAACATCTGGTTATCGCACAGACCGGATCATTCAAGATTTCTCTCCGCCAAAAAACGGCGGATCGAAATGACCTATTCTCTCGGTTATTTTTTTATTCTCATACAAACTGAGGAGTATGTGAACAATATGAAAGTGTCGAGTGTTTAGTCATTGAGTCCTCGAGTCGTTGTGTCTTTGTGTCAAATATGTTAAAAACGGAGAAACAGAGTATCGGAATAATGGAGACAAAAGCACCGTTCTCAAACACCCGGGGTCTCGCTTCGCTCAACACCCGGGGTTTTAACAGCGTCTCAGGACTTTGGGAACGAGGAACACCTCTTTGTCATTCCCTCAATTTTTAAAGCGGAAATCCAGAGTTGGGAGGTTCACCCCGTGAGATAGTAAAGCTTATCCCACGGGGTGAAGGGCGGATCCCTGACAGAAGCATTCGGGGATGACATTTTTTAAATCTTCTCATGATTTTTTTTGTTATCCATCTGTATACACCCTGTATCATCTTTCATAAATATTTTTTTAAATTTTCATCCGAATCCTTTCAATGTTGACATATATTAAGTTCAGTATAATTAATATAATAGTGATGTTTGAACATCCCAATATGAATTTCGGCACGGGGTTTGAATGGATTGCGGGTGTCCGATTAAAAAAAATTCAAGGAGGGATCCGCAATGAAATCCAAATCTTTAATCATGCCGTTGGTCACGCTCACAATGATGCTGACTATTTGTCCGATCCGGGCCCAGGCCGGAAAGATATCACCGGCCCCGGATTATCGGTTTATTACGCTGGCCGGAGGCGCGTCTTCTCACGGCCTGTCCGCCTATGTTTCAGCTGCCGGCAGCATGAAAACCGGGATATTTAAAATACGATATTCCAGACATGAAGAGTTGAATATCCTGGGTCCCGATCCCTCGGAAAACGTATGGGACATTGGTTTGATGAGAGGCGTGAGTAAAAAATCAAGGACAGCATGCCTCAGTTTCTCGAGCGGATTGGCTTTGGTCGGCGGTGTGCGCCGGGGCGAGTATCTGTACAGTGACGGCTGGTTTTCGAGTCACTATGAAAGAGACAGGTTTCTTACAGTCGGTATTCCTGTGGAGACACATTTTGTCTATGCGTTGTCTGAAAGGTTTGGGCTCGGTTTTCTGTTATTTGCCAATCTGAATTTTGAAGAATCCTTTATCGGCATGGCCGTGAGTCTCGAACTGGGTCGATTGAAATAATCATTATTCACCGGAAGGAAAAGACAATGAAAAGGCATATCAAACAGCATTTTTTCATTTTGATGTCCGCAATGGTTTTCAGTCTGCTTGTCCAGGGATGCTGTTCGCAATTCATTTCTGTGAAGCGCCGGGGTAAGCTGAGTGACGCCATGGAAAAAGCGTCGGATGAAAATGAAGAAGATCGTGAAGTCGAAACCCATTATGTGTGGGTGAAAGAGGAGCCTGTCATTGAATCTGCGGTCACAGAAGATCCGTCCGCTTCTCCGGCGGCCGTAGGCAACGCCTCTGCCGTGTCTGCCGATTCATCCGAACAGCACTTCGGCAGGGTGCTCAGTTTTTCAGGAGGAAGCGGATTGTTAAGCGGCAGTGATTTTTACGGGTACAACCATTTTAATATCGCGTATGGCGAGAAAATATCACGACGGAGCCGGATTCAGGGTTATGCGGGATATATGTGGGCGCCTCTTCAGACAACCGGGCATCTTCATCATTCCCTGAAAAACGGGGTGCTTCTGCTGCAGCTGGGAGGCGAGTACCGATATTACACGACTCCCCACTATACATTTATGGGCCAGTATTTTATCGGCGGTTTAAGTTTTCAGTATATGTTCTGGTCCTACAAGAATCCGATCCTGTTTGATGGAGAGACCATCCGGTCAGACAGCATGTCCGGGCTGGAGATCTATGCAGGGGCGGGCATCAACCTGATGCAGACGCGATATTTTCAGTTAGGCGGAGAGATCCTTCCGGGTGTGATTTTATGGGATGAAGAAACGCGCGAGGGATTTGAAAATGATATTTTCGGTGCGTTCTGGCATGTGAAGTTCCGGCTTTCCCTGAGTTTTATCTATCCGAATTAGAATTTGAATACGCATAAATTCCTTAAGGAGGGCAAAATGAAAGCAAATCCTATTCAGAGACTGATGATCATCCTCTGCTTTGGATTGATCTCTGCAAGAGCAATGGCACAATCACTGATGATGCAGCCGCCACCTGAAAATAAGATTGCTTTTCGTGTTCGTTTTTTTCGGCCGGATTTTAAAGGGTATGGTGATGATCTGTCCATTTTATCCGGAGTCTATCAGATTTTTGTGTCCATACCCATGCCTGAAGAAGCTGCATTTCTCATCATGTTACCGTATGGGACATACAGGAATAAATACGGGGGAAATGATCATATTGGCGATTTGTTTTTGGGTGCGCAGACACGGATAGACACCCAATCTTATTGTACTTTTGGCCTCTATTTACCGACAGCTGATGAAGATGAATATGGGGTGAATATTAACAGCATGTTTACAAATTATCATGAGCTTTATCAATTCGCGCCAAATACATTGACAATTTATGGTAATGTTACTATAATATCTCATGTGAATGAAGCCCTGAAAATGCATTTGGAATTCGGGCCTCATTTGTGGATCCCCTCAAAAAATGAATCAGATGCAGACACAGAAATCCTGATACATTATGGATTGTCCGGTCATGTCTATTTGAATCCTGTTGTTCTCTCCTGTGAACTCTATGGCCAGTTCATCCTTTCTGAAGAGATTGATGATTTTGAGGACAGATTTTTGAATTTTCTGGCAATTGGCGCACAGTTGAACCATAGAAAAGTCCGGCCGGGAATTTTTTATCAGATTCCGCTGAAAGAGGATATGAGAGAGTATCTCCAATCGACGTTGGGAATTCAATGTCAGGTTGTGCTTTGAGTTGTTATATCAAGACAAAAGAATGGAGGCAATACCATGGTTAAACAAGTTTTCACAACCACATGTCTGGTCATTCTTATCTGTCTGGTGGCATGTCAAAAAAACGGATTGGAACCGGAGGATATTGTTCGAAAAGAAGAGACATCGATCCCCTGGGATCTGCTGTCAGGAAAGATTGCTTATCGTGGAGGGGATATCGAGAGCTGTGTGATTATCATCGATGCGGATCAAAAAGCGATGCGTCTGCTGAAATCATCCGATCACTATACCTATCATGAACTGGCATGGAAACCTGACGGCACCCAGATCACCTATTCGAAATTCGATTATGATGACAGTTTATACCGGCTCTATCATCTGGATGTCCAAAGCGGCCGATCCCAGCAGGTCTATGCGCCCGATGCGCACAACAATTACCCCGCCTGGTCGAATGACGGCCGACTGGCTTACTGGTACAATGGGGGAGGGTGGCCCCTCCATATGCATGAAATCTGGATAGACGGGCGTCCGTTTGTCACAAAATTAAGCTGTGAGCAGGAGGCGCCTGCCTGGTCCCCGGACAGTCAATATTTGATTGTTACCGTGTGCGATTCGACCACTCAGGGCGCCCTGTACCGGGTATCACTTCGGGATACCACCTGGGTGCCCCTGATGCAGGGCTGTGGTTACGATAGGGTCCGTATTTATATGTCAGACGGTTCTCTCATTGATTATAATTCCCCTGTCGAGATATTCGGTGATCCGGCCTGGTCCCCGGACGGCTCTCAGATTGTGTACACACGCTGGGATATCAGAACGGACGCCCATGATCTATGGGTGATGCATGAAGATGGTTCGAATCAAAAGCAGCTGACATCCGGTTATTATGACTATCAGCCGGTCTGGTCTCCCGATGGTCAGTCCATATTATTCACGCGCGGCGTAGCGGATGCCAATCTGTTTCTCATATCTTCGGATGGATCCGATATCGTTCAACTGACACAATACGGCGGAAGTAATGCCGCATGGATGTATTGAAACAGGAAAGGAGGACATGATGCATACAAGAAAAGAAAACAAAACCGCTGCGGCAGTTGGATTGATGGGCTGTTTGTATCTGGTATTGTCCGCACATGGGTTGATTGCACAACAGGATTCACTGCAGGTTTCCAAAACAGCGGATACGATCCCTTATCAGAGTATGGTCGGTCCCCGAATCGGCATAACACTTCTCACCGGTAAGGCGGCCGCTAAATTAAAAGATAAATTTGATGCCGGACCGGTCATCACTCAGTTTGGATGGCAATGGGAAACCCGGTTTTTTACAGTTGAAGGAGGCGTGACCGCCGTGACAGAATTTGTGCTTTTGGTCGGTGGCATGGAGCAGGGAATTTTACTGCCCAGTTTCAGCACGCTGGTGGGCATACGATCCGCCAGCGGGGCCGAGTTTGGACTGGGTCCCAATATTTCTTTGGCAGGCGTGGGTTATGTGATCGCACTGGGTGTGACAAAAACGTCCGGCCGTTTGAATTTTCCCATGAATGTGTCACTGGCCATGAGCAAGAAAGGCGTGCGCATCAGTTTTCTTGTCGGATTCAATGCGGTGAAAATTTAGATTGTATGGAGATGGATACGCCTGAGAAGATTAACTATTTCAGCAGGAACCGAAGTAATTTTTTTAACAGGTTTTCAGAATTCTGAAAACCTGTGTGAACCAGATAAAATATCCGTAACATTTCACTCAAGTTAAAAAACCCTTACATATGGGTTGCCAGGGGAAGCATGACTTCTCCGGGCTCTTCTTCAAACTCGATATCCGGCCGGTCTTTCAGCAGAAAAACAAATTCACAATGCGGCGCTCCGTAACCCAGTGTATTGCCCCAGTTCCCGTTGCGGTTGAAATGATATTCGGGAAAGATTTTCTGATAAATGACCCGGTCAATATTGCAGAAATGGCGGGTCAATTCGGGCAGGCCCACTTCATTAAAGAAATCATGAAACAGGCAGCGGGTCTGCAGATAATGGATTTCGTGCGGTTCTTTGGAGTAAAATATCAGCCGGTTGAATTTTCCCGAACCTTCCTGAGTGAGGTGCTTGTCAAACTGCAGAAAACGCCGGAACGGATCTATTGTGTTCAGCAGGCCGCACTGGCGGCTCACGATCATGTCATCATTCAATACGGCGGTTTCCATGATTTCCCGCTGAATTTTACCGGCTTTCTCTTCCGGATATTTCATCAGAAGATCAAGATAAAGGGCGGCAAAGACTGCAATCAGCCTCAGGTATTCGGCCTCTTCCGATTGGTCATTTTTCCATCGCGTCTGATCCAGCAGTTTTCCGGAATTCATGAACGCCCGGATCAGCATGGCCGGCCACCGGAAGCCCAGGTGTTTCCACAGCACACGCTGAAGCCCCAGAATGGCAGAGATCGCTGTTTTTATCTGTTTCATTGTATGCCTCTCAGTCATATTTTGCTTATATCCGGCATCTTATGTTATTATTTGGAAATTCATTTTTATATAAAATAAAAACGAAGATACTCAAAATCAATGTCTTTATCATTTTTGATCATTCCTGACTTGATAATCCAGGATGGTTTTCTGTGAAATCCCTGCCTCAGATTTTTCTGTATTATCGATTATAAAACCCGCCCGGTTTTTGTTACAGGTAAAATACCCCGGATGATCAAAATTACTACTGTTCATTTTACCCGCACAAGTTTGAGCAGGGTGACCGTGCCTGCCGATGGATACTCAAGGCCATCGAACGCAATGCTCTTTTCCCATATTAACTCCAATGTTTCCTTTACAAACCTGAATGAAAAAATCGCTTGGCCTTTAACAAATTCCGGCGCAAGCGCAAAGAGGGGCCGTGCATAAAGGTGGGATCCATTTATATGATATGAACCTGTATTAACAATCAGGGAACTGTATCTTGAAACTTTTTCACTGTCACTCGGGTGCCAGCGCTCGGCATAGGTCGGAGAACTCTTATCACCGAAAGCGTATACGATGCTGTAATATCCTTCTCCAAATATGAATAAACTTTCGTTTATCGGTACTTTCATGGTGTCTTTATTCGCAGAGATTAAACACATTGCGGTCACGCGCCATGCACCCTGCAATTGGTTTTTCTGGAGTGCGGATTTGTCGGCACATCCGGTCATGACAATCCATACGATTATTAATGTTATATATATTCGATTCATACAACCTCCTATGCATAAAATACGGTCTGATATTCAGACAATTCAACCCATCTATTTCATGCCGGTATGATCCTCCCGGATTGAACAATCCAGGGAGATCACCGGAACATGTTTGAAATTCAGTCCGCATTTTTCACAGTAAATCCCATATAACAAAGCCATTCCTCGCATAAAACTGTCCATAAATTGGTTGATCCCGGATTGTTACACAAAGCAATCGAATGATCTCCCTCAGGAAAAATATGGAGGCTTCCGGTAATTTTATTGTTTAGCATTGCCTGGTAAAACAAGATACTGTTGATAACGGGAACCACATGATCATTTTGTGCATGAACAATAAATGCCGGGGGTGTTTTACTGCTGACATGATGTTCATTCGAATAAAGGGCCCTCATTTTGCGAGCTGGTTTGCTTCCCAATAAGTTGTTCACACTGCCCTGATGGGCATACCGGTCCATATTGATCACTGCCGAAATCAATATCATAAAATCAGGTTCAAATGAATAATTGTCTAAAGAATCACCGATTGATGAATAATCTTCAAAATGGGTTCCCAGGGTTGAAGCCAGATGTCCGCCGGCCGATGTTCCCATGACACCAATTTTGGCAGTATTTATTTGCCATGCCTGAGCATTCGACCTGATCATTTTTACGGCTCTTTGTGCATCCTGAAGAGGGGCTTTTTCCCGTTCAATCAGATCGGGTGATGCGGGTAATCGATAAATCAGTACAAAAGCACTCACACCAAGTGTGTTCAGCCATTTGGCAAACTGAAAACCTGCAATATTGTAGGCCAGTTTCCCGTATCCGCCCGGCGGGCAAATCAGGACCGCACATCCCGTGTTTTCTTCTTGTGAAGTGAAAAAAACGTACATTCCGGGATCTGATACCTGAATAATTCTTTGCCGCTCTATTTAATCATCCATCCAAATCCGGACTCACTTTCTTCAATATCTATCCCTTCCTCATCGTAAATATCTGCCTGGGTTATTGATAAGCCTCCTCTGATAAAAACATTGTTTAATGGAGATCCCATTTTTCCCGGAAATGCAGTTGCTTCAAATGTGCAGGTTGTGAATGACAAATCTCTTTTCTGGTTGTCGATTGTCCCATCCGGTATCCATCCGTACATTCCCAGCGAGAGCATCAGCTGGTCGCTCATCATTCTTCCGAATCTGAATTCCGCTGTTGTGCTCGATTGACTGACTGATTTATCGGCCGACGCTTCTGAGTAATTCCCCGGAGCACCTCCGAGAGACATTCCAAGCAACCAGGATTTACGATAAAATTCTGTGGCGCCGGCTTTCTTCAAAACAAGATAATTTTTCCCATGTCTGCTCGAGAGTGACAGTGCGGTTTCTTTATAATATGATCGGGCATTGACATCGGCATCATGGGCAATCAACAATTCGATAATCTCAGAATTGTATGCCCTTTCAGATGCAAACATCAAAGCAGTCATTCTCCGGTTGTTTTTTATATTCACATTTGCATGATGCGCAATCAGTAATTCAGCAATCCCGGTATTGCCTGCTTGTGATGCAACCATTAAGGGAGTTGTGTTCATATTGTCACCCGCATTGACATCGACACTTTGTGCCAGCAATAATTTTGCTGTCTCTAATTTACCCGCCTGGACGGCAAGTATAAATGCCGTCTGACCGTTATTGTTTTTGGCATTGATATCAGCTCCTTTTGAGATCAGTAATTTTACAATTGCAGTGGTATCGTTTTTTGAAGCGATCATCAATGGGGTTTCACGGACGTTGTTTGTTGCATGAATACCGGCATTTTCATCAATTAACATTTTTACGGTTTCAATATGCTCATTCTGAACAGCCATCATCAACGCAGTCTTTCCCTGATTTGATTTTGCATTGGCAGAAGCTCCTAATTTCAAACAAGTGCTGACTTTAAACACATTGCCTTTCTGTACAGATTCAAGTAATGACTGATTTAACAGATATCTTGAAGCTGCTGATAGATTACGACCGGCACCGTGTTCCTGAAGGAGCAATGCATTTTTTGTATTTCATCAGTCTGTACATAGTTCGTCCTCCATAAGATTTTCATACAGTGCAATAAAGGTCTTCGAATATGAGTGGAGACAGAATTGATGTATTATAACAACAATCGATCATAAAATCAACACCCAACTTCCGTTGACTTTTTGATGCGCTTTCGATCAATAACAGGAATTTGTGCTTTTTTTTACTAAAAACCCCGTTTTTCCATCTTGACTTTCATCATTAATTCAGTTAATTTTCGGATTATATTATTTTTCCGCAAGATGATGCATCGCGTGCGATTCAATTCGCTCAGGATGGATGACCTGACCTTACCAGTTCTGACATGAGATTCATCTTGATCTTAACCCCATTTACAAGAGGATTTGATCATGACATATCGGATTATTATGCTTTGCATGCTGGTCTGCCCGGTTTTGTCCGGCCGGATCCCCATATACAAAGACACGTCTGTGCCGGTGGAACAGCGTCTGGATGATTTGATTCATCGCATGACCGTTGAAGAAAAAGCCGGCCAGCTTTTTTCATTCGGTTCAAGAGACACACTTGCCTTTGACGGCCAGGGAAATTTTATCAGCACGCAGGACACGGCCATCATTCACCGGGGCCTGGGAGCGTTTTTTTCATGGGGCATGTATTACAGGAAAACGCCGCGGCAGCAGGCCATGTGCATCAACGGTCTTCAGAAATATATGATTGAAAATACGCGTCTGGGTATTCCGGTTTTCATGTTCAATGAATCGCTTCACGGGCTGACCGCCCGGGGCGCCACCAGTTTCCCCCAGGCCATTGCCCTGGGATGCACCTTTGACACCACATTGGTTGAAGCGGTCTTTACGGTCGCGGCCAGGGAGGGCCGTTTGCGCGGCACCCGGCAGGTGCTGTCTCCGGTTCTGGATCTTGCGCGGGAGCCCAGATGGGGACGGACCGAAGAGTGTTACAGTGAAGATCCCTATCTCGCATCACGAATGGCGATTGCCGCCGTGTTCGGGCTTCAGGGCAGGTCATTGCCCGTGGATCATGCGCATCTTGCGGTTACACTGAAACATTTTGCGGGTCACGGACAACCCTTTGGCGGCCGAAACATTGCCCCGGTGAATTATGGGGAACGCCTGTTCCGGGAAACCCATCTTTATCCTTTTGAAATGGCTGTGAAAAAAGCCCATGCCCTGTCCATTATGGCTTCATACAATGAATGGGACGGCGTGCCCAATCATGTGAACCGTAAACTGCTTTTGGATATTCTTCGCAGTGAATGGGGATTCGACGGTTATGTGATGAGCGACGGGGGAGGTCTGGATGTGACTTATCGGGATCATCTGGCGGCTGAAGATTCTGCTGCATCCGGTGTTTTATCCCTCCGATCAGGAGTCGATTATGATTTGGGCAGCCGTGGATGTTATCGTGCACTGGCCGATCAATACCTCAAGGGAAATATCGACGAAACAACGATTACCCGAGCCGCGCGCAATGTGCTTCGGGTCAAATTCCTGGCCGGATTGTTCGACGATCCGTATATTGATGTCGATGCCTATGAGCGGGCCCTGAAAAGCGAAGGTGACCGTGTTCTGGCTCTGAGGGCAGCGCACGAAGCCATGGTACTGCTGAAAAACAGGGATGGATTGCTTCCGCTCGATTCTGCCAAAATTAAAACCCTGGCCGTGATCGGGCCCAATGCTGCGGATATTCATCTTGGCAGCTATTCCACAGTCCCCATGCGGGGCGTGTCTGTACTTCAGGGGATCCAGACTTTTGCCAAAGGAAAATTCAAAGTGGTTTACGCCGAGGGATGCAAACTGACCCTGAATGAAGACTGCCACTGGCGATTGAATGAAAAACCGGTTTTGAATGATCCTGAAAATGATAAAAAGCTGATCAAACAGGCTGTGAAGACTGCAAAAAAGAGCGACGCAGTCATTCTGGTTCTGGGTGAAAACGAAATTCTGAACCGTGAAGCCTGGAATGAGGATCATCTGGGAGACACGGACAATCTGAATCTTCCAGGCCGCCAGAATGCCCTGGCAGAGGCCCTGTTTAAAACCGGCAAACCGGTGGTGGTGCTCCTCATCAACGGAAGGCCGCTGTCGATCAATGCCATTCAGGAAAATGCGGATGCGATTGTTGAATGCTGGTACCTCGGGCAGGAAACCGGTCAAGCTGCGGCCAATCTGCTGTTTGGGAGAGTAAATCCGAGCGGCAAGCTTTCTGTGACTTTTCCACGATCGGTCGGGCAATTGCCCTGTTATTACAATAAAAAACCCAGTGATTTTCGTCACTACATTCTGTCCGATTCTTCACCGCTGTATCCTTTCGGTTTTGGATTAAGCTATACACAGTTCGAATACAGAAATCTGGAAATCTCGCCGAAAGTAATCGGTCAGGATGAACCTGCCGCGGTGACCGTCAAGGTGACGAATACCGGAGACAAAGCGGGTGATGAGATTGTGCAGCTTTACATTCATGATTTGATCAGCCTGCCCACCCGGCCCGTGAAAGAATTAAAAGATTTTACACGCGTGCATCTTGATCCGGGGGAAACCAAAACCGTCCATTTTCGTTTAACATCTGATAAACTCGAAGCCTTTGACATGAACATGGAGCGGTCAGTACCATCGGGAGATTTTGCGATTATGGTAGGCCGAAGTTCTGTCGAGTTTTTATCGGACACGTTGAATGTGAGATAACACATGCCGCAGATTCGAAAATATGGATTTGCCCTTTTTCTATCAATAATGGGATGCATCCTTTATTTCCATTCATGCGTTCTTGCGGGTAACGAACACATAAATGGCGTGTTTTCACCCACGATTTTGCTGTTGAATTCCTATCATTACGGTTATCAGCAATCAGATGAAGTCACCCGGACAATTTTTCAAAAACTGCATGAGGCCATTCCTTATGTGGATATCCGGGTGGAATATATGGATACGAAAAACTTCGATCATCCGCAATATATCCGGTTATTCAAGAATTATTTGCTGGAAAAATATCACCGGGATACCTTTGATCTGATCATCGTGGCCGATGACCATGCATTTCGATTGATGCAGCGGCTTCAGAAAGATCAATGGACCAATGTACCGGTGGTTTTCTGCGGACTCAATCAGTACGATCCGCACATGCTGGAAGGGTATTCCAACTATACTGGGATTGTCGAAAAGACGGATGTTGAAGACAACATCCGTCTGATAGAACGCCTGCATCCGAATGCTGACACTCTTTACATCATCAGCGATGCTACACTGACCGGGAAAGTGCTGCGGCAAAGCGAGGGAGTGGCAATTGAACAGCTCACCCGGATGAATGTGCAGTATCTGGACGGCAGCGAATACAGCCTGGATGCATTGCTGGCCCGACTGAAAAATCTGCCCAAGGAATCAGTGGTGATTTATCAGCTGTTTCTCCGTGATAAAAACGGGCAATCCTTCATGCATGAAGAAGTGCTTCCCATGATTACCGAACATGCCACAGTGCCGGTCTATGGATTTTCGGAGGTTTATCTGGGGTACGGTATTGTTGGCGGCAAACTGGTATCGGGTACTGAACAGGGAAGGGTATCCGCTGAAATGGCAGTACGCATTTTGTTTGGTGAATCACCTGAAAATATTCCTGTTTATCAGGGGAGCCAGTGTGTGTATAAATTTGATGACAGGCAGTTGAAACGATTTCATATTGCAGCGCGTCTTCTCCCTCCGGATTGCCAGATCATTGGGCACCCGGTCTCGTTTTTTGAGAAACACCCGTATATTGTGATCCTTGCACTGATTGTTTTACTGGTACAGACAGTATTGATTGTTTATTTGCTGTTGAGCCGGATGTGGCGTGTAAAAATAGAGCAAGCTTTAAAAAATGAACATCGTATGCTCAGAGCTCTGATGGACAATATGCCCGATTTCATTTATTTCAAGGACAGATACTCGCGGTTTATTCAAAATAACAAGGCCCATCTGGCACTTTTCGGATTAACGGATCAGGAAGAGGCCCTGGGAAAAACCAACTTTGATTTTTTCCCTTTGGATTTTGCTGAAGAAACCTACGAAGACGAGAAAAGAATCGTCAAGACAGGAAATCCTTTGATCAATAAAATTGAAAATATCTCCAGTATCAAAGGAAAACCGACATGGGTTTCCACAACCAAAGTACCTGTGAAAGATGAATCCGGTGATGTGGTGACGATTATCGGTATTTCAAGAGATATAACAGAGCGGATGATTTCCGCGGAAAAGATCAAGGCGTCCCTTGAAGAAAAAGAAATCCTGCTGAAAGAGATTCATCACCGGGTGAAAAACAATCTGCAGGTGATTTCCAGCCTGCTGAATTTGCAGTCCTCAACCATCAAAGATCCGGACACAGTTTCTGTTTTAAAAGAAAGCCAGGACCGTGTCCGCTCCATGGCGCTGATTCATGAAAATCTGTACAAGAGCGCGGATATTTCACATCTGGATTTGCAGGATTACGTCAATACTCTGGTGAATGGACTCAAACGCAGTTATCAGCATCAGCATGGACGGGTGACATTCGAATTGGATATAGATGATATCCCCCTGGGCATAGACCGTGCGGTTCCCTGTGGTTTGATCATTAATGAACTGGTTTCGAATGCATTAAAGCATGCTTTTACGGACGGTCATCAGGAACCGAAAGTGACGATATATTTTACCATGAATGATTCACGGGAAGTCTCCCTGATAATACAGGACAATGGACAGGGCATGCCTGAAAATTTCGAATGGGAAAAGGCCAATTCACTGGGGCTTAAGCTGGTTCGCATTCTGGCAAAAGATCAGCTGGATGGCCAAATTCAGTTTGAACACAATCATGGCACAAAAATCGAGATTCGCTTTCAGCTAAGCGGCAGCATTACAAATTCCAAATTGAATTAAGTTTATTTGTTTTCATATTGACAAAAACGGATAAGATGATCATATATGCCGGCGTGTGAGGGCGGATTTTCATCTGCTTGCATGATGTCAGGCGTTTGTTATTAAAAAACTCGATTGATGAGATGGAGGGCACAATGGATCAGGATCGTCGCGGATTTATAAAACAATCTGTCAGGGATCTTATGGCCTGCTGTGTGCTGTCCCGGTTCCCCGGACTGCTAAGAGCAGGCACAAATGAGAATACTTCTGGTGAAGGTGAAATGGATATGTATATTGATAAAGTATCCAAGGATATGACATTCTGCGCGTACAGATGCAGCAAAACATGTCCGATCCTGGTCGCTTCATTAAAAGGAGATCACCAGTTTCTGAAAGACAAGGCTGAAGCATGGTCTAAAGATCACGGCGGCAGTAAAATACCAGAAGATCAATTATATTGCTATGGATGTAAACCGATAGGCAAACCCATGGGATTTATTGTCTCAGCCTGCACGGTCCGCAAGTGCGCCGTGGAAAAAGGTTATTTTAGCTGTGTGGAATGCGATGGGCTGGCAACCTGTAATCAGGAACTGTGGAAGCGGTATCCGGAGCATCGCAGGTATGTGCTTAAACTGCAGAAGTAAGCAGAATAAAGAGGGATTCGGGCTGTATTTCAGACGGGAATGATAACTTCGGTGTTAAAGAAGAAAAACCTGCTGCGCCGATAGAGTTAATTTATCCAATCCCATTGAGCCTATTTGATAAATGATTTATGAATCATGTTATTTACATTCCCAATGTGCTTCCAGCGCTATCCGGCAGGCAACGGTAAATTTGTTTTGATGAAATCCCAGTGAATCTTTACCGGTAACTGCGTCCAGTGTTGTGATCATATCAAACTCCCGGTATTCATACAAACAGGCTGTTTTTCTCCACCGATGCATATAGGCATCCGCGTTATTTTCTAAATTTACCCGCGTAAGAAATTCGGTTTTGGATGTTGTGAGGTCGAGACCGATACCCAGAAACTCGATTGTTTGAATATCCGCAGCCTGAATGGCCATTTCTTCATCCAGTTCCTGAAGAGCGGCTTTTGTTAATGTGTCGTTTTTGGTTTTGAAATCTGTTTTCGGATGAGCATGACCTGCGGCAACATGAAATCGATGCTTTCCCTGATATACAATCCCGGAACGTCTGCCGATTAAAATTTGCCCGTCTGCGCACACGGGGACAATGGACAATCCGGCACCCAGATGTTTTTCGTGCCATCCTTTACAGGGCGCGGACAGAAAAGAAGTGGCCAGATAAGACGTAAGACCGCAGTAAACACGGATTCTATCTTTGTTTTTTCTTATAGAATCCGGCCGAAACAAAAGTGAATTTTTCAGCGGGGGAATGCCGGAAGATTTCCTTTTTTGATTGTACAGTTTCCATTGTTTCCTGGCCTGAGCCAGGGTGCCTATGTCCGGTTGCTGATTTATATCCGGCTTGTACGTCAGCTCAACCCTGTCCAGCTGACAGGGAGGACAGAATTGAATGAGAAACGGTTTTTCATTGATGTTCATTTAAAACATACTGAATACAGTCACAGCCAGAGTTACACAAAGACATACAGAAAGCGCAATGGCAAGCAAAGCACTGCCGATGACCAGTTTCCCTTTTGTTACGGCTTTTTTATCAGTTATTACAATCGTGTCGATAAAGACCGGTACGTCTTTGGGGGGATACTGTTTTTGCCTGATGCTTTGAATTCCCACCCGCAGCACATTGATCCAGCTTAAAATCATGAGCAGCAGAATCAGAAAAATGATTGTCTCAAGAAAAAGAAAGGCTCTCGGGGGATTGGTTTGCATCAGATGTTCGCTTGCCTGCGGGACAATCCATAAAACGAGTACAAGTGCAATAGTCAGATAAACTGTGCCCTTGATGAGTACATGCTTGCGGTATTTTGGATCGGCTTTGACCTTATCCATGAAAATCCCTCCCTTTTGTTTAAATTTTTGCCTTATTTTCAGATGCCTGTTAAGATCATGTTTGTTGATAGCCTCTATTTATCATCCATTATTTGATTTTTTGCACGCATTTCTATGAGAGCAATACCGAATATCATTAAAGTGATCATGATGAGAGTGGCCTTTAATGTGGGCCATGATTCTCCGATTAGCCAGGGGATTTTTTCAACAAGCGTGGGAGAATTAACCAGCAGATAGACGACTGAATTATTGATAAAATGGGCCAGAATTGAGGGCCAGATGGATCCTGTGCGAAAAACAATATATGTAAACAGTATACCGAGCAGAGCGGTGGGGACAATCCGGTACAGATGCACATGAAATACACCAAACAGAAATCCTACAAATACGATGACCATCCACCCGGGCATATGTTTTTTCAATGAGGACAAGAGCAATCCGCGGAAGAGCATTTCTTCACAAATCGCGGGACTGAACGCAAAAATGAACAGGCCGATGGCAGGATGCAATGGTGTGGTTGATATGTTCAGGATTTTTTCCATCGATTCAACCAGCTCCTGATACTCCGGAAATATTTCCATCTGTAGCCGGGAAACCCAGACCATAACGCCTAACGCACCGATACCCGTGAAAACCGTTCCCAAGAATGCGGTCCAATTTGCCTTTTTCAGATTCAGGGTCTGTTTTATGTTCACTTTGAAAAACCAGATAAGCAAAATAACAGGAAGGCAAATCAATGCCCACTCAGTAATCACAAGTCCCCAGACGATTGATTTTATCTGGGCAAAATAACCGATATAAAACAGGAGGAGCATGACCAGTGCAAAAATTAAAAGAGCGCTGCTTGGCTGAAAAGAGGGTGCAGGTCTTATGTGTGACCGTTTCAAAGAAAGCTGGAAAGGCTGATTTTCACCAAAGAGCACGCTTTCTACATGAAAGAGTTTGACGACAATGATGATAAACAGCATTGCGACAAATGAATTGGCAAGAAAGGTGAATGCAATGAGTCCCAGGGGATAATTGTTTAAAAAGATTTCCCGAAAAAGCAGGCTGATATTAACAACGGGAATCATGGCCAGTGTTCGGTTCAGTTCCACGCCGGGCATAAATGCAATGAAGGATGGGAACATGATCAGCAGATATACCGGTGTGACAAAATTTTGCGCTTCTTTAAAGGAGCGTGCAAACAGACAGACCGAAATGATTGCAGCGCTGATAAATAAAGCAAAAGGAATTAAGGACACGATCAGCCAAAGCAATCCGTAGGGAGTGATGCCAAATTCCATCAGTTCACTCAGTTTGCCTATTTGCACCATGCCTGAAGTATAGACCAGTATCATAGAGGCGAGATTTAAAAGACCGGTGATAAATGCCGTGGTCGTCACTGTTAAAAATTTACCAAACAAAAGCTCCAGCCGCTGAATGGGAATGGTCAGAATGGTTTCAAGCGTGCCTCGTTCCTTTTCGCCGGCTGTCAGATCAATGGCAGGATACATGGCGCCCAGTACCATCGTGACGATCAGAATAAGCGGAATCATACTGCCCAGCAGCATGCCCCCCATGCGGCTTGGCGGCGCAATATTTTTCGAGTGAATTTCAAAAGGTTCCAATACGGATGTATCCACTTTATTATGCAAAAGCAGTTGTTCCTGTTCCTGCCTCAGATACCGATTCAGTATTCCGGTTAACCGGTCCTCACAGAGACGCGACTTGTCAAGTGCTCCGTCATAATAAACCACATACTGCAGCGTGTCGTTAATTATTTTCTTTGTCAGAAAACCCTGAATTTCTTTCGCCTTCAAACTTTCAACCGGATTGTCCACACTTTGGATATCAAAATCTTTATTTTCCCGGATCATATCGATCAGCACGCCCGGAAGAGAATCATTCAATGCGATCCGGCTTTTTTGGGCCTCGAGTTTTTTGGTGCCTGCAGTCATTAACTGACCCATAATCATAAAAAGCAACGGATAAAGAAGAATAGGAACCAGGATCATCATCATGACGGTACGTTTATCGCGTAATGTGTCTTTGATTTCTTTCAAATAGACTATATTGACTTTGTTCCAGTTCATGGTGCCTCCTTGATAAAGGCCATGAAAACATCTGCTAGGTGATATTTGTTTTTCTTTATTTTTAAATTATCTAATGTGTCAATATCCAATATTTCTCCCTGATGCATCAGAGCGATCCTGTCACAAAGCATTTCAGCTTCTTCCATGTAATGGGTTGAAAAAAGAATGGTTTTACCCTGGGCCGCAGAATCCCGAATAAATTGAATAATGGTGCGGCCTGTAAGAATATCCAAACCCAGGGTTGGCTCGTCCAAAATATAAATGGGAGGATCGTGCAGAATGGTTCGCGCGACGGAGGTTTTTTGGGTTTGTCCTGTGGAAAGTTTCTCGATGCGTTGATCAACAAATTCCCACATATCGAGCATATCGAAAATTTTCGTTGTCCGGATTTTAATCTGTTGAGGTGAAATTTCATAAAGCGCGCCAAAGTAGTCCAACAATTCCCTCGGAGAAAGCCGTCCGTAAAGTCTGGTATTCCCAGAAAGAAAGCCGATATTTTTTTTGATCTGCTCCTGATTTTTAAGTAAATTCAGACTGTTGATTGTCGCTGTGCCGGTTGTAGGACTCAGCACTGTGGATAGCATGCGCAACAGTGTGGTTTTGCCAGCGCCGTTTGGTCCCAATAATCCGAAGATTTCACTCTTGCGTATTGCAATACTGGTCGGACAAACCGCATGGATTTCTCCCCGTTTGGAATCATAAAAGGTTTTACTGATGTCATAGGTGGTAATCATCGTATTGTTCCTCATGATTCTGTATTGAGCAGACCGATTTGCAGCCAATTCCCCTCGATATGCCGGGCCGCTATCATAGCGGCAAACCTGCATGCAGAAGATATGGGCTCTTTTTTGTAGATCCTTGAAAACAGATAGGCCGCAAAGAAGACATCCCCTGCACCTGTGGTGTCTTTGATTTGCTTTTTTGGATGGGCAGAGAATGTCATGCTTTTTTCAATTGTATGAATCTTTCCTCCGGCATCCGCCAGGGTTTCAACGATCTCATTCACTTGATATTGTTTTATCAGCTTACGGATGGATAAATTCAGATATTGACATGTTAAATTCAATTCTGAATCGTCCGCTTTAATAATACAGGCTTGATTTAACGCATCTTTGATGGCAGGAGATACTTCCTGTATCACCTGATTTTGTTTTATCGAACGGGTCAGTCCTTGAATGTCCAGCGTCACAAGCCTTGAACCGGGATCGAGCAAATAGATATCCGGAGCCAGATCATCGGGGTGAAGCGGACCGAGATGAAGATGTGTGATATTTTTCCAGGAGCCTGTTATCTGCTCCGGTCTGACAGGCATTGCACAGCACGGCATCTGCTGTGTGCGTTGATCCCGATTGTATTCATTGATGAAAGTGGTTGTTTTATCTGTTAAACCAGACCGTACCGGTATCTCCTGTTTTTTAAAGAATTGACGAATATTTAATTCTGTTTCAGCGATATTCGAAATAATGGAAGGCGGATATCCCAATTTTTTAAAGGTAAATCCGGCATAAACAGGGACACCGCCGATTTTCCTGAATCGTTTTCCGTCGATGATATTTTCATCCAGAGTGGCAGAGCCTAAAATCAGGAGACTGGGATTTTCCATATACAGTTGGGTTATTATTGTATTATTTAAAGTGTGTTTGAACGACCTTTTACGGATTACTTTAAAATAATTATAAATTAATAAAATGCAAGGAGAATAATACGAGAAGTTTTTATTATGATATGATAGACCAAAAGAGAAGGAATTTTAAGCCTCTTCCCATTTCATTGAGTATCAATGGTAGTAAAGTAAGAAAAAAATGAACGGGTTTAAATTTAGACAAAGATTATCTGATGTATATTAATTTTCTGGATTGTAATTGATTTTCTTTGATGATTCGACAAATGTAAAGACCGGTCGGATATTTTGATGCTTCCCAGGATAATTTATGTTTTCCTTCAGGCATCCGGGTCTGTATTATTCTCTCAACAGTCTGTCCTTTTAAGTTGATGATATCCATAGTTATCTCATCAGGTTCAGTGAGCTCAAACAGAATAGTTGTCTGCGAGTTGAATGGATTGGGGTAATTCATCAGGTTTATTGCCTTTGGAATCGGCGGATTCAATTCTTCTGCACATGTGATCAATTCATGAATTTGGTCGCGCAGGTCGCTGAACTGTGTCCGGTCCGCCAGTTCGCAGGCCGCGGCTGCCGCTGTCAGTGAATAACCGATATCATCACGATTATTGGCATCTACCGGCTCTACCACGGATTTCATGTCTGTCCGATCCAGGGTCATAAACGCGGGATTATCCGCAGCGCGCGGATTCTCATGACCCAGGAGGGATTCCACATAGGACCGGTCAGGATTCAAACGGACAAAACGGCATCCGGCATTGACGAAGCCTTCGTATTGCAGGACCACGTGGGGGTGATCCGGAGCGCGCTGTACATGGTCTGTGTCATTGGCAACGATTATAAACATCAGGCCAGGCAGCTTGATGATGGTTGAATCGATCCAATACGCACCGTTACGTATGGCCCAGAATTGCCGGTTTTCTGCAGGCGTCGGTATATGGGGCGGCAGCGTGGCGGGGAAAAGGGTTTCTTGATTCGCTTTTTCACGCAGTCTCTCTGAATAATAAGCTTTAAGGCCGTCGGACATCTCGAAGACCAGAGGATAAGGGATGTAATCAATACTCATATCCATCTGAGCATCCTGATTCATGTCGAAAAAAAGACCTCCGGTGACATGCTCCCTGGTATTCTCCAGTATCGGAATCTGAATCTGCGGGTCATATGCCAGAGTTGACAGATCCCAGCTGCCATTGGCCGGATCATAGGCAGGATTTAATTCCATGGTATTGGGACGCAGAATGCCCTCCAGTTTTGCGCCGCATTCGGCCTGGGGCATGCCATCGCCGACAGGAGATTCCCAATTCACGATCCAGGCAAGCTGGAAGACATGACCCCAGCGTCCTGCGACGCATATGTTGGTGCTGCCGCCCATGGACCAGCCGATCAGTCCGACATTGTCCGATTGGGGACTGGCCGGGCTGACCAGATCGGACAGGGTGTTCCCGTTTATGTCTGTGATCGACCCGTTTGCAAATTGAATAATATCCCGCAGAGCGATCAGGCTGCTGACTCCCCGGTAGTCATAAGGCCCCCCGCCGCTGAGATCCCGGTTTTCTCCATTCCCGGGAAGGTTAAACCGGATCTCGATGAATCCCTGTTCGGTGAGGCCCGTTTCACGTTCATCCAGGCCTTCTCCCTGAAATCCGCCCGGCATGTAAAGAACAATCGGGGCGCCATCGGTGTATCGTTGCTGAACAGGCGGATTAATACGGATTCGAAGACCCTCCGGCTGGGCTGATGTTGAGGGCAGGTTGGTGAAGACGGGGGGGGGAGTTGCATTCAATATGTTAAAGAGCAGACCATGAATGATAAGTATCTGTATTTTTTTGGAGAGTTTCATATCAGCCCTCCTTTGGGGATCAATGATTAAACACAAAAAATGAGATGAAACCTGTGGTGATTCCATTTGACATCCCGTATTTTTTTGCTCCTCCCGCAGTAATCGTGACGGGCTGGAATGGATGCCTCTTATCAGGGGGTAATCCTGAATGATTTATTTATTGATGCTCTTATAAGTATGATAATTTTTATCTGTGATGCAAGGTTTTTCTTGAATCACTTTCCTGAATTCAATATATTGGCATTGTTAAACAGGACCAAGTGTATTTCATTTGATTATATGTGTTTTGCCTTCGGTTCATATTCTATCTGAAATCCAGTCGCATCAAAATGGCGGATACTTACAGGATCGGTAAAAAAATGAAGAGATCAGTGATGATTATAATCAATCGGATTCCGGATATCATATTCCGGATTTTCTTTATTATGGTGATATTTTTTCTTCTTACCTGTCAATCACCGGAGAAAGTTGCGGCACACAGAGTGGAAGTCGAGCAAGGATTTTTATCTGTGCTGCCCATGCATGAAGACAATTTTTGCTTTTTCGCGAATATCGGATGGACATCGGGTAAAATTTTTCCCTGCGATCATGGAGGATTTTTATTAACAGACGTCACAAAAAAGGTGCCGGTTTTTTGCCCTGCGGACATGACGATTACAAGAATTATGGCCACTGATCAGGGAGGCTATGTGGATTATGGATTGACCCTGTCGGTAAATGAGGAGGAATTTATTGTTCAATTCGGACATCTGTCCGCTTTGCATGATGATATTCTCGAAATCCTTGAAGCGGATGATCAAGCCGAATGTGATACGCTTAATTCTCTGGGAAATCGTTTTATTCACTGTCTGAGCTGGGTGAATATTCCGGTATCCGCGGGGGATACACTGGGGATGGCGGGAGGCAATCCGGGCCAGAACGGACTGGATTTCGGTACGTATGACAAGACACGTAAAATAGAATTCGCGACCGACCGTTTTGATGATTACTGGTACTCCTATGCCACATCTCCTCTTGATTACTTTACCGAGGAAATCTGTCAAATTCTGATTCCTATTTGCGGATTTACCTTGTGCGAACCCAATGTCGTGCGAATCGTTCCTCCGGTGGGCGGTACAATTGATTTTGATATACCGGGCACAGCCCAGGGCATATGGTTCAAGGCGGGCGAGCCGTTTTCACCGGTGGATCCGCATATGGCATTGGTTTATCATAATGTGGATCCCGCGATACCCATTTTTTCTATCGGTACCGGGCTTCCTGGCCTGGGTACGGGTGGCTACACATTTACCATTGCTGATACGGGTTTTGCAGATCGCCCGTTCCATGAAGTTAAACCGGATGGTCACATCTATCATTACCATATATGGTATCACTGTTCTCCAACATGGTACAGGCAGTCTGTGATATTATTACAGTTGACAGATGAAACCCATATGAAGATTGAGAGACAGGATGCAGATGCTGGCCCCCCCTGGCGATTTACTGCGGATGCAGTCACGTACGAACGGTGATATTTATCCTGCATCATAGAAATGAAAATATATAATATCACTCAGCGTGGAGTTTGTCTGAAGGTTGCAAAATCATGTGGTTAAGGAATTTCATTCCGCTGATTCCCGAACCCGGGATGGTGTGCAGGGACATTCAAAAACCAAGGAGAGGATAAAATCATGCATAGATTTCTGTTGTTATTGATGCTGTGCATTTGTATGGCTGCTGTTGCTTTTTCTCAAACCGTCGCGGGAAGACATCAAATTGTGCTGGACGATCCTGTCGGAGATGTTCAGAAAAATGAAGGAAAGCCCGGAAAAGACGTGGTCAAGGTGTCGATCACCAGTGACGGAGAGAACCTCCGCATTACTGCTGAATTGAAGAAGAAAGTCGCCTATTATTTAAAGAATCAGTTGGCGGGCCCGGTCATTGAGATGCACTTTAATACGGATAACAACGATGCGACCGGCGGCATTGCTTTCTGGGGAAAAGATAAGAAGGGATTTGAATATCAGGTGGACCTTGTGGCCTGTATCAAATACAAAAACGGAGGACTGGCCTGTCTGGGCGGACTGGGAGATGAAATCGAGGGATTCTGTTCATCCTATAAACTGTGTCAATACGAACAGGATAAAAAGATGCCCAAAAACATCAACAGCACTCTGAATTCAGTCCAGAAGGATATTACTGGTAAAGAGGTCGAAATCACGCTTCCGTATTCAGCCATTGGTATTCAATCCGGCGTAAGAATGAGAATTGCCATACGTGAATCTGATTCTTCCTATGATGACAAGAGTTATTTCCCCGAGGTGTTTTTTATTGTCAAATAGGCGGTTCCTGGAATTGATAACGGGATCAAACCCCCTTCCATTTCATGGGTCCCCCTTATCAGGGGGATAAAGATAAATCTCCTGCTGTTTGCCGGCTCAGTTATTTCATGGTCAATCAGCGCAAGTCCCCCTGACAAGGGGGATTTGTTGAATCAGGATTTATGATTGGACTGTCAGTACGGCTTCGCGCCAGGGGCGCACAGAGTTGATGAGAAATATCCGGTCTGCTTTGTATAATTGCGATTTATGAATTACGGATTCTTTGATTGCCCCCTGATCCAGCAGCTCCGCCCGTCGGGTGCCGGGCAGAAGTCCGCAAGAAACAGGCGGTGTCAGCCGTTTTTCACCGAATTGAATCACGATATTGGATGAGGAAGATTCGGTGATTTCATCCCGATTATTCCATAATATGACATCATCCGCCTCTCCCTTTTCTGAAAGCGCCTGTTTATAAACATCCCGAAGCGTGGTTTTATGATAGAGAAAAGGATTGTCTGTATCCACCGGTGTTTTTGCACAGTTGACTGTGACAGAATGGGAAGGTTTAGGCGGTTTAAAGCTGATATCAAATGACCCGTCCGAACTGAGCAGCAGACGCACTTTGAGAGGCTTCTGAGGATAATCGGTGATCTTTGTGTTCAGATGTTTCAGTAACGATTCAATATCCAACGGATAATCAAAATATTCCGCAGATTCGGTCAATCGGCGTATATGATAGGCCAGTAAATAGTATCCGGTTTCAGGCGTCCAGAGCAGGCTTTCGAGCAGTTGAAAATCAGGACGTTTTTCAGTAAGGATACGTGCCTTTATCTGGCATTCCCGATATTCTTCTTTGGCAGTGGAATCCCATACCACACCACCGCCCACACCATATTCGGCCGATCCGGTTTTTTGGTTTACCAGTACGGTTCGTATCGTCACATTGAAGCGGGCCCGGCGGCCGGGGCCGATCATCCCGATGGCTCCGGTATATATTTTTCTCGGAGTTGGTTCCAGTTCCCGGATGATTTCCATGGTGCGCGGTTTCGGCGCGCCTGTGACGGATGCGCAAGGGAAGAGCGCCTGAAAAATATCCGGCAGGTCCGCCTTTGTCTGCGATTCCACGGTAGATGTCATCTGCCAGACTGTGGGATATTTTTCCACATCGAACAGATGCGGCACATGAACCGAGCCTGGGATTGCGATGCGTCCCATATCGTTGCGCATCATATCCACAATCATGACATTTTCAGCACGGTTTTTTAGAGAGTCCTGAAGCCTCTGTGAAATGAATCGGTCTTCAGACAGAAACCGGCCACGCGGCGTTGTCCCTTTCATGGGACGGGAAATGAGCCGGTTGTTGTTCAAAGAAAAGAAAAGTTCCGGAGACGCCGAGCATATGGCATATTCCCCGAAATCAATGTATGCACCATACAAGGCTTGCTGCGATTTTGTCATCTGTCTGAATAGGCCGAAAGGATAGCCTGTAAAAGCGGCGTTCATGCGAATCGTGTAATTGACCTGATAGGATTCCCCGCCGGCCAGACAGGACTGAATGTGGTCGAAGGCATGTTGATAAGACGCCTGGTTCGTGTCCGGCTGCCAGTTCCCCAACTGGCAGGGAGTTTTTCCTTTGGGAAGCGAATTGAGAATACGAGGCTTCTGAAACAACCCGAACCAGATGAGTGGAAAGTCCGGGAGGGAGTGGGTTTTCAGTGCCGGATCAAAACCGGGGGCTGCTTCGTAACTGATGAAGCCGGCAGCGAATTCCTGATGTTTATTGACCCGGCTGTCCACTTCTCTGAGAGCAGGCAATATGTCTTCTATGGTGTTTGTCTGAATAACTGTAAGGGGGTTTTCGAACAGAAGCCACTGGCTCCTGGTATGCTGCAGCAAAATGGTATTTGTATTGAGCAGGACGTCCATGTGAGTTCAGATTATTTTCACGCAGCCCAGTTCGGATTCAAAATCCGATTTGCGGTGGCTGCCGTCACAAAACGGCATGTGCTTTGAGGCGCCGCACCGGCAAAGCAGGGCTTTGGTTCCCTGAAAAATGATATCTTTTTGACCATTCTTTATGGTCACCGGACCGGTTAATTTGATCGGACCATCTTTCATCAGCACAGCTGTAACTTTGCCTTTCGGTATCTCTTTTGACGGGACGGAAGGATGATCAGGAGCTATTTCTTTGGCATCTTCAAATCCCACACGGGCATGGGTATTGTCACAGAAGGGCTTCACTTTTGACATACCGCACCGGCAGAAGGCAATTCGCGTATCTTTAAGCAGGAGTTTTTCATACTGGTCTCTGACTTCAAGATCACCAAGAAAATAGACCGGTCCGTGAGTTTCGACAATGAGTGTATTTTCCGCAGGCACCGGTTCCTGAGCGCCGCCGTCTTTTCGTTCGAAATGCAAGGCTCCGGTGGGGCAGGTGATGATGACTTCGGCGACTTTATCCGGTGATGCGGCATCCGGCATCACCCAGGGCCGTTGTGATGAATCAAATACTTCGGGAGCCCCTTCCAGACAGGCCGCATAATGCGTGCACCGGTCCACGGAAAAAAGCACAGTGATTTTCTTGCCTTGATAGCGTATGATTCGTTCTTTAATCATATGGTTTTCCTTTGTGACACTATTTTTCTGATTTTATCGGGTAGTGGGATGAACCCCCTCCACCAGCTTCGCTGGATCTCCCCCTTCAAAAGGACCGGCCCGTCAAAAAGAGAGGCGGGTAAACAGGCAGGCCTCAAGGGAAGAGGGTGAAAGCGGCAGGAGGATTATGAGTAGTTGTTTTTATGAATTTTATTCATGAATCACATCCAGTTTTAAGTATGGCTCAATATTCCATGAGTGCATCATCAATGACAACATTTTTACGCATTTTATCATCTCTCAATGTGTATGATATGCCAAAAACATACACATTAAATGATGAAATGTAAAGTCGTTTTTTCAATCTATTTTCTATGATTAACGCCGCAGGACATCCCATAATATCCTGCGGCGTTATCAGTATGTCTCCCATGTCTACCTTAAATTGGGACATTCCGTTTATTAATAATGGCGCATTCCAGTAAATAAAAAGGTTACCTTCTGAATCGACAGGTCGCTATCCGGCTCTGAATTCACTCCAGCATTACCAAATCCCGCAGTTCCCGGTCTGACAGGTCGCCGATCCATGTTTCGCCGCTGTTTACTGTGGTTTCTGCCAGCCATTTTTTCTCCTGCAGCATCTGGTTAATGCGCTCCTCGAAGGTGCCCTCTGTCAGCAGCCGGTATACCATCACATTTTTGGTCTGGCCAATCCGGTAAGCCCGGTCTGTGGCCTGATTTTCCACAGCAGGATTCCACCAGAGATCGTAATGGACGACGTTCTGAGCGGCTGTCAGATTCAGGCCGGTTCCTCCGGCCCTGAGTGAAAGAATAAATGTACGGATATGACGCTGTGTCTGAAATTGATCGACCATTTGATCCCGTTTTTTCCGGGGCGTACCCCCATGCAGGAACAGAGGTGCAGTGCCGTATCGCTCACGGATCAAGCGGGCCAGAAGGTTCCCCATTTCCCGGTATTGGGTGAAAATCAGCACCTTTTCATGGTTTTCCTCCAGGGTTTCCAGCAAATTCCAGAGAAGCGACAGTTTGCCTGACCGGTCGGGATCCTGGCTTCCGGATTTAAGATAATTGAAAGGATGGTTGCAGATCTGCTTCAAAGCTGTCATCAGTTTAAAAATCAGCCCGCGCCTGGCCACGCCCTGAAGAGACTCCACCTGTTCCATCAGGGTATTGACCGTACTTTGATAAAGCACGGCCTGGTCCCGGGTCAGGTTGCAGAACAGATTGTTTTCCACTTTTTCAGGCAAATCATGAATAATGCTCTTGTCCGTCTTTACGCGTCGAAGAATAAAGGGGCTGGTCATTTTTCTGAATACTTCAATCTTTTCATGATTGTGATCCAGCTGGATGGGTCTGGCAAATTCGTCATTAAAGCGTTTGAGTGATCCCAGATATCCCTTGTTGGTGAAATCGAGGATACTCCAGTATTCGGACAGGCGGTTTTCAACCGGTGTGCCGCTCATGGCGATTTTTATTTCTGCCTTGATTTTTTTCGCTGCCCGGGTCTGAGCAGTACCGGGATTCTTGATATTCTGCGCTTCATCCAATATCAGGATATACCAGTGCTCCTTTTCAAACGTTTTCAATTCATTTCGTAAAATACCATATGAGGTAATGACGCAGTCGTGGGCGCCGGGCTTGAACTGACGTTTTTGCCCGTGATAAACAAACGGAGACAATCCCGGGGTGAACATCCGGATTTCTTTTACCCAATTGGTGATTAAAGTCGTGGGAACCACGATCAGGGCTTTCCGATCATTAAGTAATCCCTGATTTTTAACATGAAGCAGCGCTGTTAAGACCTGAATGGTTTTTCCCAGTCCCATATCATCGGCCAGCAGACTGCCAAATCCCAGATACGCATTCTTAATCATCCATTCGAAACCGCGTATTTGATAGGGACGCAGTGTGGCAGTCAGATCCTCCGGTATTGGAACCGGCTTAGAATCGCTAATCGTTTTCAGCCAGTCCCGTACTTCAGGAGTTAAGCCGATATGGGCATCTTCAAAAATTTCGGTCAAAGCGGTTTTTAGCATCTGCTGAGAATCTAGTTCCGGAGGATGTTTCATTTGCCGGAGAAGCCGCTCGATTTCTTTCTGATCAATCAGCACATATTGATCATTTATCTTGATAAGGCCTGTGGATTTTTGCACGGCTTCCCGAAATTCTGAAAAGCTGATCAGGTCATCACCCAGTGCGACTTTCCAGTCGAATGCCAGCACTTCGTTCAGGTCCATGGAGGAACCGCTGATTTGATCCTTGTTGGTTCTTAGCTGTACTGAGAGCTTCGGACGGATGAAGGTTTTTAGAGATTTGGGCATTAAAATACGAATTCCCAGCATACGGATCACCGGAAGAACGTCTATCAAAATCGGAGGAAAGTCGTGAGCATGAAATGTGATTTTTTGCTTTCCCTGAGTTTGTATACTGATGGCAAGCTGAGGAAAATGTTCGGACAGCAAATCGAGGTCCCGGAGGATTTCATATTTAAATACCTGATAAGCAGGATCCGTTAAAAATATTTTCAGAGGCAGTTGACAGGTCCGGTCTTTGTCCTCAATAAAAAGATCGACGATGAATGTTTCGTTATCCGGAATAATTTTAATCAGCGGGACGAACGCCCGATGGGTAATGTAGAGTTTATTAATCCACTGTTGAATGGTCTGTGGTATTTCCCTTTCCTGAAAATCCTCGAAATACACGGCCCTTCCATCAAAAAAAAGATCGAGAATTTTTTGTGAGGATTTTGAATCTGCATGGCGCCATCGAAGATCCTCGTACAGATTGGATGCAAGGATATATTCATCCGTAAACAGCGAAAAAAGACTGAGTGCCTGTTCCCTGGGGGACTGATATTGTATCGCTGCCGATGTTTCAATTTGAATGACGGATTGCGGAATCGAGGATACAAGTGCCTCAAATAACGATTGAATCCTGTCATTGAGAAGGGCGGGTATCCACCGGATACGATATTGGTGATTATCATTCACAATTAATTGCGGGATAAATGCCCCCATAGTCAGACAATGCATAACAAAAAGCCTGAGTTCATATAATCCGGCCATGACCGGATAGAGCCATTCCCGCTGTTTGGATTCAACATTCTCAATAAGATGCAATAAAATGCCCGGATCGCTGGCAGAGAAGGATGCGTCAGGACTTCTCAAATCCATTCTCTTAAAAACGAGCCGATCGTCCAGGAGGATGATGACTTCAGAAATCGAAAACACATTCGGAAATGCCACGGATTCGTGAACAGGAATTTTTTGATCGGATACCGAACGGGACAGGATCGTATATACGGTTTTCAGAATGGTTTTAAAATCCTTTTCAAAAAACAGAGGACGCGGTGACAACAATGCCAGCAGCCTGCTTTTTAAATTGGATATTTTAGAATAGTCGATATCCGAAAGAGAGACTTCAGGAAATGTGTTCGAAACCGGTTCCGGGTGGATCAGGTCTTTCATTTTAGGGATATCGAGTCTTGCGGCCTGATTTACGAGCAGCTGTTTGTCTTCCAATGCCTGTATCAGCGGATAGTCGTGCAATGCGAAAATCAGGAAGGGATCTTTATCAATCTCATTTGCGATTATATAGATGACAGCCGCCAGGTGTTTGCATGGTACGGCCCAGTCCGGACAATTACAGGACATGTCCAGATCATCCCAGGATTCAGGAAAAATCCGGATACTTTTCTGCTTTGCAATGTCGTTCAATTCCGGCGGCAGTTCCCGGTTTAAAAGCCGGGTAAGCAGCAGGGTGTTTGCCGTGATTTTCCGGGTGAGAATGGTTTTTTGAGATTTTGTGAAAGGCGGGACGGTAATGTCTGTCTGATATGGAAAACGCCGCCTTCCCTGCACTTGGGCGCTGATTCGGTTGCCTTGAATTTGTATGCTTTTTACGGCTCCGGCCCTTGCGTACGCTTTACCTCTGGGCAGCCGGTTGCTGTGATCAATATCCGAAAGTGCATTGAGCCATGCCCGGCCCCACCATGTTTGTCCGTATTTTTGCAGAGTTGAGATTCCTTTACGTTAAAAAATAATATTATACAGAATAAATGGATGATTCGCAAGCGCAGAATAAAACGATACTAATTCAAATTGCGGACAACTCGAGGCTTGCCACGGAGTCAGAAGGACATCAAGGCATGATAGAATGAAATATTTTAATAATCATTGTCATTCATGTCAGATTTCAGGTTAGGTCAGTTTTGCAGGCGGTGGCCTGTTCATGAGTCAAATTCGCACATATTCAAAAACAACAAAACGTATTGTCCGATATATATTTACTTTCTTAATGCTGCCTTTGAAAAAATATAATCAGGAATATGGGCATCAAATTCAATCGATTCCAAAATAAACTCCGTACCCCGGCCCTGTTTCAAGGCATCTTTAAATATAATACGTTTGGCTACCCAGCGGTCATCCGCCTGCATGATTTCAAGAATATCTGTGGTCTTCAGCAGTTTACCGCTTTTTGCGAATCGTTCTTCTTTTAAAATATTATACCGTGTTTTGTCCACCCAGATTTTACGGGAATGGTAGGCCACATCTGGCACTTTAGCCTGCAGTTCCAGTATCCAGCAAGAGCGGTTTAAGAGTGTGTCTTCACCAATGACCCCGGCGCTGTATAAATTTTGCATTTTCGGGTCTTCCATCATATCTTCATAGCTCAGGTCGGATCCCATGACAGACTGGCGAAGCATATGACCGGAAATCCGGATGGACCGGTCAGCGGAGGGGGAGTAGGTCCAGAGCTCGTCATCCAGCTTCAGCATTTTTGTGCCCTTTTCCCGGGCCGGTGAAAGATATTCGGTGAACGATTTTTCCGAGCCTTGAATCCATGATTTGGATTCGATGGTCCTGCTCGCCCGGCGGCCGTGAATGATCATTCTGGAAATGATAATTTTGTTTCTGCTGATCATGTTCCTGTCGATTTTTTCGAGCAGGACATTCCCGTCAGGATACTGGGCATATAATGTCAATGTTGTGAGAAAATAAATGATGATATGCTTCATGATTGACTCCAATACGGATGAATGATATTTCAGTTCATTGTTTTTAAGCCTTCAAGGATTGTGATCTATTACAAAAATTTCAGATGACAAATTACAAATAACAAATAAATTCAAAATTCCAAATATCAAAATCTAAATTTCAAATAAATTCCAAAATCCGGATGATAAACAGAATATTTTATCGGTTATTTAAATTGACTGATTTATTAAATTAACCTCGGTAATTATTTGCAGTTAATTTTGGATTTTGTCATTTGGAATTTATCCTCACTTAGGCTTCGAGTTCCTTAAACAGTGAGGCGGTCTGCCGGCGATAAATCCCGATACCGGACAGGGATGTACCCAGAACGGTTGCAATCAGGCCGGGAATGATGCCTATAAAATAGGCAGGCGGCGTGATGCCGGCCCGAAATGTGTTGGGCATCATCATGGTGGCATTTTCCATTAAATCTCCGATATTGATGCCATACGTCTGCAAATACCAGGCGATGCCCAAACCCGCTATTGTCCCGAGTATCGAGCCAAAAAACCCAATGGATGCAGACTCCAGAATCATAGCCCGATAAAGATGCCCCTTGTTTTCTCCGATTGCCAGCCGCACACCAATTTCTCCATAGCGGCGCAGTCCGCCGATCAGGCCGGCATTCCACAAAACAATGCACATGGCCAGAACAAAAACAAATATCATAATTGTGACCATGCTTTGTATATATTCAAGCATGCTGGCAAGGTCATTTTGTTCGGCCAGGGAGAGCATGACCGGAGAAAATTCGTCCTGGCTTTCAGAAAAATGCCGGTTGAAATCGGATTTGATTTGATTCATTTGATCGTCATCGTAATGGTGGTCTTTGGCAATGCCGAGAAGCTCTCCGGCTGCGTTTTCCATATCCAATGCTTTCCTGATTTCCTTAATATCTGCAATGAGCGCGCCACGGTCCAGAAGCTTGACGCCAAAAGTAACGGTTCCGGAAATACGAAAATTATGCACGGACATGGCGCCGTACATGGTTGCTCCAAGCAGGGTAACGGTATCCCCCGGCGATACCTCCAGCCGTCTCGCGAAGGATTCACTGATCAGGACTTCACCCGAATCTTGCGGTAACCGGCCCCGGATCAATCCGTCACGAATGCCCATTCGTTCAATTTCCCGGCTGTTTTTTGAAAGCAGATTAATACCAAAGCCGAAAGCAGGCCCCTGAGCCCGGGTTTCTCCAAGACTGTCCGGCGCATCAAGAATGCCTCCAAATTTAATCCGGGCCACCCAGTCCAAATCCGGATATCGATGGCTGAGTGTGTCCATCCACTGATCGACATCGAGCAGAGCCAGGTCATTGGGAGATTGATCCAGATTTTCAGCATATGCCCGGGTCACGACTTTGGCATGGCCGGTGGCATAGCGGGCGTTGTAATCGATAAAGTCTCCTATTATACCGTTGACCCAGCAATGGGCGACCACAGTCAGTGCCACGCCCATGGTGACTGTGATCATGGGGAACAGGCTGCGATGCCGGTCCCGGATCAGTCCTTTGATGATAAATCGGATCATTGTAATTTCCCCCGTATAGCGTCTGTCGGTTTCATTTTCGCAATCTTAAGAGACGGCAGATAGCTGACAATGGTCGTGGTGATCATGACAAGAATGACTGTTCCGATGATCAACGCCGTGCTGTAGACCGGAAAGATCCTCTCCGCGCCGGCCAGCCCGTAATCGTCCATACCCTCGGGCATGGCCATTCCGTGTACGGCCTGCATGGACAAAAGCGGAATGCCGTATATGGCCGCCATGACTGCTGCAAGAATGCCATGCACGGCGCCTTCTACCGTGAACAGGCCGATCACCTGACCGCGGGTCATGCCCAGGGCAATGTCTGTACCGATTTCTTTCTGCCGCCTGAATATGGCAAAGACCTGTGTGTCAAAGATTGCCAGCATGGCAAGCAAAAGCATAATTGTGTAGAGAATGGTGCCGCCGATGGATTTACGGCGGATAATTTCATCCATTTCCGCCAGAAGCACGTCGTATCCCTGATGCTGCCATCCACTGATTTTGATGGGATTTTGTCCGGGTTCCAGAATCAAATAGGTGGCCTCACCGGGCATCTGAAGCATATTCTGCAGCTGATCCAGGGGAAGCCAGATCTGGCCATTGTCAACGGCGGGAACACTGGTTTTAAAAATTCGTGCGATTTTTATTTCAGCCGCATCAAATGTTCCAAGCGCGTCGCGCCAGCGAATGGTCACATAATCCCCTTCCTTGAGCCGGTTGTTTTTTGCCATACGGGTTCCGATCATGGCAGGAATTGCCTCGTTATCTTTTTGAAGGGAGCCGGCTGGTAATTTCAGAATCGATTGCTGCGGATCAATGCCTTTCAGCAGCACGCTTTGAATGCGGCCTTCGGGATAGAAACTGCCGGACGTTACCAGAATCGGTGTCAGCTTTCCAGCCTTGATTTGTTCCTGAAATTTTTCCGGAACCGGCGCGTGTGCATCTGTTAAGGTGAACGGATCATAGGGATCGTAATTTTTCTGCCAGACCTCGCCTCCTCCGATCTGCCAGTCGATCATATCCCGTCTGGCCTGCCGGTTCCAGCCCTCCAGAATACCGCTGTGCCAGATAATGACCACATAGGCAATGGAGAGCACAAACGCATTCAGCCAGGTTCTCAGCCCGGCGCCTATCAAATTTTTAAAAGCCAGTTTTATTGCGAGCATTTTTATCTCTCCATGTTAAATTACTGAATCTCATGTCCGGATTCCGGATTCCGGTTCCCCGGGCTTTTTTCATCCGATTGCACTTTTCCGTCTGCCAGTGAAATCTTTCTTTTTAAATATTGAATGACCTTGTCATCGTGGGTGGCAAATATGAATGTGGTTTTTAAATCCCGGTTTAATTTTTCCATGGTCTGAAGAATGTGATGAGAATTATCTGCATCCAGATTGGCTGTTGGTTCGTCCGCCAGGACAATATGCGGTCGTTTTACCATGGCCCTTGCAATAGACACACGCTGGGATTCTCCTCCGGAGAGCTGTTTGGGCCGTGATTTGACTTTATCAGACAGACCCACCCATTCCAGGGCATCCAGCACGGCCTGTCTGCGTTCTTTTACAGGCATCTTCAGCAGGAGCAGCGGGAATTCAACATTTTCAAATACATTATATACCGGCATCAGATTATAGGTCTGGAAGATAAATCCAATATTGTGGTTTCTCAGACGGGCAGCCGCTTTATGTGAAAGCGTGCCGATTTCACTGCCCAGAACACGGACTGTGCCTTCTGAGGGCACATCCAGGGATCCCATAATATTCAATAACGTGGTTTTCCCTGAGCCGCTCGGACCGACCACACCGCTGAATTCCCCTTTTTCAAAGGTGAGATTGATATCTTTCAGTGCAGTGAACCGGCCTTTACCCATGGGGTAATGCTTTACCAGGTTTTGTATGGTGATGAGTTTGCCGTTTTCCATAATGACCTCGCGCAGAAAAGGGTTGTTGTCTGTTTTGTTAACTATTCAAGATGCATATTATCATTAAAAAAATTTCAGTATTTATGTTATTTTCGCATCAAGTCAATTTGTTGTTCAAAATTTTTTGTTTATTCCTGTTATTTTCAGTGCATACATCATTTTGTCAGTGATTAAACACCACCATACATTGTATGCCTTTTCCCATCCATAATGATTGACCGGTTTGGAATTGAATGAGTTGAAATTGCTCTGGATTCCAAAAACCGATCAGATGAATTTGCCAGGAATCATAGGTCCGCTGCCAGTTGATGAAGCGGTACAGGTCATGCTCATCCCAGTCATAATAGATCATTGTGATGAGATTGTCTATCAATCCCAACGGATAATTTAAAGATAAAGCGGTCAACTTTCGCGTGGTTCCGGGATCACTCCATTTATCGGAAATCCGAAATGTAAAATGCTCAGCCTGACAGTAGAAACCGTTACCGATCCCGAAAGTGTAATCCAGCCCCAATGTACCCATTGTCTGATATTGATATGGCAATCGATCCCATTCAAGATGAGTCAGTGTGAGTTCAAGCCAGATGCCGATTTCAATGTCCCACCGGCCGTCGAAGGCAATACGTCGCTCCAAAGATTCGATATTTTTAACGCGGCGTTGATTCATTGTTAAAGCAATTTCTCCGGATGGCAGCGGATATTGAAACCGTCCTCCGAATTCGAGGGTGTTTTTTTGGGTCGGAAGGATTTCATATCCTTTGATATCCTCATTTCCGTACAATCCCCATGCCCATATATTGGCGTTGTTTAAAAATGTATATTTCATTAAAATGGCATTTACACCGTCGGTCAACTGCAAAGGATCCCTGGGGTCCAGCCGATCAAACCACATGAGGGGACGAATCAGCCGCGCAGAGCCAAAATTGATTTTCTGTAATCCCAATCTGGCTTCGAATTGATCGGTCGATATGCGCAGCCACATACGATAAGGTTTCAATTTTTTGGCCTCGGATTGATATCTCCAATTTTCGAATTGCCACCATTTAGCGCATTGCCAGGCGATTTCCGAATCAATGATCCATTTATTTGAGAGATTCTGCGCCAATGACAGTGCTGGTATATATCTTATTCCGATTTGGGATGTTGTCTGATCGTTGGATACGCCCCAGAGAGAAGCTTGTCCGGTCAGGTCGGCGGTTTGTCCGAACAGGGAGCCCGTTGAAATGAACAAAAATATCCATAACAGCCGTTTCATGAGGACATGGTATCCTTTTCCGTGAGGATTCCATAAAAAAAGAATCGGATCATTTCATTGATCAGCGCCTTCGGTGAATCATACAGTTTAATCAGATTTTCATCGGATGCCAGATCGATCATATGATTCATGAAATAGAGAATAAAATCGGGATGAATATCTGAGCGAATATGACCTTCTTTTTGTGCCTGAATAAAATCATTGCGAACAGTTGAAAGAAGCCTGATCCCTATATTATGCAGGTATTCTGATATTTCAGGAGGTGCATTATTATACAAGTCATTGAAAAGCTCCTGGCCCATCATCTCAGCTGTTAACTGCTTCATTCGGATGATTTCTTTAACTTTTTCTGAATAGGAAATATCACTGCTCATGATATTGTTATATTGCTTCATTTGATTGTCGGCTATCTGGTTGAGCATCTGTTTTAACAGGTCAGTTTTATTTTTAAAATATTTGTAGAATGTCATCTTGCTGACACCTGCTGTCCGACAAATTTCTTCAACAGAGACGCGCTTAAAACCAAATTTCAGAAAGAGCTCCATTGCTGTAGCGTTGAGCTGCTTTAGTTTTGAATTTTCAATATGGTTCATACTTAATATACCTTTTTATACGAAAAAAGTTTCAAATTACGATAAAAATAAAATTAAACTAAAATCGTAATAAATATAATAAATCGTATTAATGTTTTCAAGCGAAAATTTAATTCATTATATCATTCATCCTTCTGTTCAGTTTAATAATGCGCCGGCAATTGCATGCAGTAAATTTTAATTTTTGAATAATGCTTGAAGAAATGATTGTTTTTTTGTATCTTGAATAGTTTAATCGAAGCTATCTTCGGTGGAAATATATCGAATGATACACTTATGTATAGAAGCGGATGAAATGTTGATTTTTTTGAGATTTTCAATCCATAATGATTGAATCCGTAGAAAAACTAATTGAACCGATCCTGCCAAAGGTGACCAGACCCGGCCGCTACGTGGGACATGAGCTCCATATGATTCAAAAGGACTGGCGGGATATCCCGGTACGCTTTGCTCTGGCATTTCCGGATGTTTATGAAATCGGCATGTCCCATTTGGGTATGCAAATTCTTTATCATCTCTGTAACCAGCCTCCCTGGCTTTTGGCCGAGCGGGTTTATGCTCCATGGCCGGACATGGAAAAAAAATTAAGGGAAAATGAAATTCCTTTATTTACATTGGAATCCAAACGGCCTGTCCGGCAATTCGACGTTTTGGGAATTACACTCCAATATGAATTGCATTATACCAATATTTTGAATATGCTTGAGTTGGCAGAAATTCCAGTAAAGACGGCAGACCGGACGGAAAAAGATCCTTTGGTAATCGGTGGCGGCCCATTGGCATACAATCCGGAGCCTGTCGCCGATTTTTTTGATGCACTGGTGCTGGGTGACGGTGAGCCGGTGATTATTGATATCGCCCGGATTATGCGGCAGGCCAAACGGGAGCAGTGGTCCAGGAAGCAGCGGTTACATGCATTGGCAGACCTGCAAGGTGTGTATGTGCCGTCGTTTTATGTTCCCGAATATAATAAGGATGGCAGGTTTGAATCGATGAAAACCATTCGGGAAGGGGCACCGATAAACATAGAAGCTAATATTCAGTCCGATCTGACGGAAGAGAATTACCCGGATGCTCCTCTTGTCCCATTAATCGAAGTGGCCCATGACCGATTTTCCATGGAAATTATGCGGGGATGCGGTCGTGGCTGCCGATTTTGCAATGCAGGGATGATCTATCGGCCCGTTCGTATTCGCCCGGTCGATCGTTTGGTGGAACGCGCCCGAAAAGTGATTCGCAATACAGGTTACGATGAAATTGCTCTGGTTTCTCTTTCCTCGTCAGATTATCCCCAATTGACCGACCTTTTACAAAAATTACACCGACAGTTTACAGAGAAAGGGATTTCAATCTCGTTTCCTTCTCTACGAACCGAAACGTTTACAAAGGAGATGGCAGACATAGCCAGTCATTTTCGGAAAAGCGGATTGACTCTGGCGCCGGAGGCAGGATCTCAACGGTTGCGGGACATCATAAATAAAAACAATGATGAAGACGATTTGATGCGTGCCCTTGATATCGCCTTTGAGAAGAAATGGCGTCGTATTAAACTCTATTTCATGATAGGTTTGCCGACAGAGACTCAAGAGGATATACAGGGTATTGTTAAATTGGTGGGGCGGGTTGTCCGGCATGCCAAAAAATATGGTCGAAAAGAGATACATGTATCGATTTCACCTTTTTCTCCGAAACCTCAGACTCCATTTCAGTGGTCCGGTCAGGATTCAAAGGAACAGCTTTCTGAAAAAATTCGATACCTGAAAAAAAATATTTTCTGGCGGGAAGTAAAATTGCGCTGGCGCGATCCGTACGTTTCACAACTGGAAGCTGTATTTGGTCTGGGAGACCGGCGCCTGGGAGTCGTGATTTATGCTGCATGGAAGCAAGGTGCCCGATTCGACAGCTGGACGGATCATTTTCAGCCCTCCATTTGGGAGAAAGCCTTTAAAGAAAGCGGTTTGGATCCGGTTTTCTGGACGCAGCCGATAGATCCAAAAACGCCCCTGCCTTGGGATCATCTGGTCAAGGGAGTTGCAAAATCCTATTTATATGAAGAATATAATCGGGCAATTCAGGGAAAAAAAACACCCGATTGCTATACTGTCTGTACAGGCTGCGGTCTGAAGGAGAAAATGGATTGTCGACCGGTGAATAAAAAGCTCCAAAAATTGAACAAATCCGTCATCCTGCCGGGACGCGCCTCTCGAATCATCCGTTCTCCTCTGGTTAAACGTCGGATCCGGTTTTCTTTTGAAAAAAACAAAGCAGTGCGATTCACTTCACATCTGGACACCATGCGCGTTTTTTCACGTGCATTTCGCCGTGCGGATATTCCGGTGGCGTTGTCGCAAGGATTTCACATGCATCCCAGAATATCAACAGGCCCGCCCCTGCCTTTGGGTTACACGGGAGCTGCGGAGTACTTTGATGTTGAGATCATGAATAATTTTCCCAGACATTTTATAGAGATGCTGAACCGGCATCTTCCTCAGGGATTTCATGTGACTCAGGCACAGGAAATTGATACCAAGGCACATTCGTTAAGCAAGATTATCAATCTTGCCATTTACCGGATTTTGATTGATGATGATCTTGAGCTTCTGGAATTGGAAAATTCTGTGCATGGATTTTTACATTCCAACAGTTATCGTATTGAGCGGAATCATAAAACAGTTGATATTCGAACATTTATCCGGCAAATTGAATTGAACAGGGGAGAATTTAATATAAAAATTCGATTCACACCCGAGGGCACGGCGCGGGTGGAAGAAGTGCTGGAAGCTATTCAACCCCCTTATATCTCCCCTATTGAACGTTATCATGTTCACAGGACAGGTTTATTTGTTGAAAGGCACGGTGTTCTTCAGACACCATTCGAGGTTATATAATATGCTAAAAGAAATCATTATAAGCGATTCGTCATCTGAAACAAGGATTGCAATTTGTGAAGACAGGGAGCTGGTCGAGCTGTATGTAGAGCGTCCCGAGAATGAGCGGATGGTCGGTGATATTTACAAAGGCAAGGTCGAGAATGTGGTGGATGCCATTCGTGCAGCATTTGTTGATATCGGTATGAATTTAAACGGTTTTTTACCGTTTGCCGATATTGGAGATCAGATAGTCGAGTTCAGCGGGCTTGCGGAAACCGTATCCTTGGAGGAAGAGCCATTCAAGCGCCGCGGCCGACGGAAACGTCCACCCAAGAAAAAAGGCGCCCCTGTTCGGGCGGGTCAGGAAATACTTGTTCAGGTAACGAAGGAACCCATTCGAACCAAGGGTGCGCGACTGACAACAGATATATCGCTGCCCGGACGTTTTCTTGTGCTAGTTCCCAATAACAATACAATCGGGGTTTCCCGAAAGATCAGCAATGCCCGGGAGCGCAGCCGTCTTAGAAGACTGGCAGTCAGTTTAAAACCTGAAGGATTTGGCTTGATTATTCGAACGGTTGCAGTTGGGCATTCAGCGAACGAAATCCGGACGGATCTTGAGTATCTGCTGCGTACCTGGAAGCGAATAGAAGAAAAGGCCATGATCGAAAAATCCGGGCGCCTTATTTATAAAGATGCGGGTATGACATCAAGTATCATTCGGGATTTATTTTCTCCGGATATTGACAGACTGCTGGTAGATTCCCGGAAATTGTATGGTGAAATCCGGAAGTATTTAAAGGATGTGGCACCAAATCTCATGCCCAAGTTTGATCTTTACAAAGACAAAACGCCGATTTTTGATACATACAATATCGAAGAAGAGATAGAAAAGAGCCTGGCCCGTAAAATCTGGATGAAAGGTGGCGGCCATGTGATTTTTGATCAGGTTGAAGCCATGGTTGTGGTTGATGTCAACAGCGGCCGTTCTGTCAGTCAAAAAGATCATGAATTGCACGCTTTGGAAACCGATATTCAGGCTGCTCAGGTAATAGCCAGACAACTGCGGCTGCGGGATATAGGTGGTATTGTTGTCATCGATTTTATTGATCTTTCCCAGGACAGCCATCGTAAAAAAGTTGTGGCCAAACTTAGGCGCGAATTACAAAAAGACCGGGCGGCTTTTGATATTTTGCCAATGAATGATTTTGGACTGGTTTCACTCACGCGTGAACGCATCCGGCCAAGCTTACTTTATCAGTACAGTGAAGTCTGCCCCCGATGCAATGGACTGGGACGTATTCCTGCCAAGAGCACGATCATTACCCAGATTGAGCGTGCCATACAAAAATATAAAACTGAAACCGGGAAGCGAAGATTAATCCTGAGAGTAACTCCGGCACTTGCAGCCTATCTGAAAGAAGGCATACGCAGCCGGGCAAGGCGATTGATGTGGAAATATTTTGTCACACTTAAAATTGTAAAGGATCCAGATATCAGGGATGAAGATTTTCTGATTGAATCGTCCGATATGAAGAAAGAATGATTTTAAAGCTTGACTTAAGTCATCAATTTTATTATCTTAAAAAACTTTTATTGTGATCGGATGTGGAAGGAGGTTTTTCATTCGTATGTATGCCATTGTGGAAATAGGCGGAATTCAGTTCAAGGTCGATAAAGCATCGACGATTTGTGTCCCAAAAATGAAACTGGACGCCGGTAAACAGGTTGATCTGGAACGTGTTCTTCTGATTGTGGACAATGATAAAGTTGATGTCGGCACCCCTGTGATTGCGAATGCAGTTGTCAAAGCCACAATCGTATCTCATTTTAAAGATGATAAGGTATTGGTGTTTAAAAAGAAGCGGCGTAAAACTTACCAGGTTTTGCGCGGTCATCGTCAGAATTTAACCGAATTGAAGATTAATGGAATAAGCGTGGGTAAATCTGAAAGCAAGGCAGCCGTGAAACCTGCTGAAAAGAAAGTCGCTGTAAAGACAAAAACAACAGCTGCGAAAAAAGATGCCAAGACACCGGTGAAAAAAGCTCCCCCAAAGACAGCTGCAAAGAAACCGGCTGCAAAATCAACAGCAACCGCAGCCAAAAAAACAACCGCGAAGCAAAAAGCAGCGTCCGGAAAAGAAAAAACAACTTCTTCCAGGTCCGCGAAGAAAAAGGAGGCGTAAGTTATGGCCCATAAGAAAGGCGTGGGTAGCAGTAAAAACGGACGAGACAGCAATCCTCAGTATCTGGGTGTCAAGAAATATGGCGGGCAGATAGTCACTGCTGGAAGCATCATTATCCGTCAGCGCGGTACCAAAATTTATCCGGGCAGCAATGTGGGCATGGGCAGTGATTATACTTTATTTGCAAAAGTAAACGGCCGGGTTCATTTTGAGAATCGGGGCGGACGCAAATATGCCAGTATTAACACTTGAGGGGCCGGGTAATATCAATTGCAGATCATGGATCTATTCTTACGATTTTATCGCCGAGTTTGAAATATATTCATTCATAAATTGAAATGAGTTTAAAGGTTTCATAGCATTGATTGTTGTGAAACCTTATTTTTTTTCAGCGTCATTTTAAATGAAGTGAAGCTATGAATTTATTTCAGGGATTACTGCTTTCATTTATTCAGGCGGCAACAGAATTTCTACCTATTTCTTCCTCGGGGCATCTGCTTTTTATTAAAGGCCTTTTACATTATAGCGAGATTCCCCTGATTTATGATATTCTTATGCATGGGGGCAGCCTGGTTGCCGTTTGCTGTTTTTATTTTTCAAAAATCAGGCAAACCTTTGGTGGAGCTTACATCGAAATCAAGCAACGGCAGCCTGATAAACAACAAAGTCGGTTTCTGATTTATATCATTATTTCATCTGTTGTCACTTTCGCAGGGTATCTTATTTTTAAAAATCCAATCGAATCCGGATTCGAGTCTCCTTCAGTACTGCAGATAACTTTTTTGGTAACGACCCTGATTTTGCTTTCGGTCCGGTTCTTCGGACCAAAAGAAAACCGGCGCGTATCTGAAAAAGCCTTTTATTTTGCCATTATCGTTGGTTTGTTCCAGGCACTGGCCATTCTTCCGGGCATTTCCCGTTCAGGCACCACGATATCTGTCATGCTCTTGTTTGGTATCAAGCGGGAAGAGGCGGCTTACTACAGTTTTATGCTGTTTATTCCGGCGGTTTTGGGCGCGGTTGTATTTAAACTGTCAGATATTTCGAGTATTCATTATATACAGGCAAACTGGTTTTTCCTGATACTGGCCTTTCTTTCTGCATTTGGATTCAGTTATTTATTTCTTTCTCTTTTAGTATGGATTATACGTCACGGCCGATTATGGATGTTTGCGTTTTATACTTTCATACTGGCTGGTGTTGCATGGATTCTTTTTTAGCAGAAATCAGGCAATTATCCTATTGATTCACGTCAGAATAAAATATACCTGAAGCGGTCGATTCGTATTAAACATATCCGCGGTTAATAATATTATATTGCACAGTATATAAATTTTGGTTACCTTATTTTGTTAATAATTAATTAAGCCGTTGCTTTTATGTTAAATGATTTTCACTCCATTCTGAAAGAGATTGAAGCAGGTAAAATTGCTTCAGTTTATTTTTTCTATGGTGAAGAGCCGTATCCTGTTGATCGGTTAATTCGATCTCTGATCAATTGCGCGTTAGATCCAGCAACCAGGGATTTTAATTATGATTCATTCAGTGGTTCTGGTACTGATGTCGAAGCCCTGATTGCCATTGCTTCCTCGTTTCCGATGATGGCTGAAAGGCGAGTTGTTATTTTCAAGGATATTCAGCAGTTATCCACGCCGGACCGAAATCGGTTGCTTAATTATGTCTGCTCTCCTCTGGAATCTACCTGCCTTATTCTTGTATCAAACGGGGCAGATCGCCGTAAAAAATTCTGGAGCGCGCTGACGGAGCATAGTGTGTGGATTGAATTTAAACCACTTTATGATAATCAGGCTGTTGAATGGATTTTATCCCGGATGCGGCAAAACCAGATTGCAATCGAAGAAGAAGCTGCAAAATTATTGGTGCAGCATGTGGGCACATCCTTATGGAATTTACATCATGAACTCGAAAAATTGATCACTTTTGCCTGGGGAAAGCAAAAATTGAATCGGGATGATGTCCTGGCCGTGGTGGGTATGTCGCGGGAATATAATACCTGGGAATTCACGGATGCCATTGCGCGGCGTAATACAACCGAGGCTTTGAGAATTTTATCGCATTTGATGGATACCAGACAATCTCCTGTTGGATTAATCATGGATTTAACACGCCGTATATTGATACTCATCCGTTTGAAATTATGCAGAGAGCGACAGATTTCTCAGGATCAGACAGCGAAATATTTAGGACTTCGACCTTATTTTCTCAGACTCTTTTCCCAACAAGCAGAGAAATTTACACTGGATGAGGCTCAATATGCATTGGAAGCCCTGCATCAAGCGGATAAATCTGTTAAAACAGGTCTGCTCGATCCCATAATGGCGATGACACTGGTTGTTTATGATCTGACCCAAAGAAAACATCATTTTTTTATAAAATAAGAATATGGAAAACATGGGAACTTTTAGAGGTATTTTGTGGTAGATACATCGAACAATAAAAGGATCGCGGATGAGGAACTGATCGCCCGTTTTCAGCAGGGTGATGAGAAAGCATTTAATATTATTGTTGAGCGGTATAAAGATCCACTGATTAATTTTGTTTATCATTTTCTGGGTGATCGAATTGATGCAGAGGATGTTGTTCAGGAAACATTCTTGAGGGTTTACCGAAACAAACATTTATACAGAAATATTGCCAAATTTTCAACATGGATTTATACCATTGCAAGTAATTTAGCAAAAACCGAATTACGCCGTCGCCGCCGCCGCCGGCTTTTATCTTTAAGTCAGATTGGATTTGATGATAAAGATTTTGAATTACCAGACGAAGAAACACAGACTCCCGAGGGGATTGTGGACGGTGAGATGCACGGCCAGATTATTCAGAAGGAAATCGATGCATTGCCTGTGAAATTCAAGGAAGTGGTTGTTTTGCGTGATGTACAAGAATTTTCTTATGAAGAAATCAGTCAAATACTGGGGATTCCCATTGGAACCGTGAAATCGAGGGTTAATCGGGGCCGGTTAAGATTACAAAAAAAGTTAAAACATCTTTTGGAAGAGAATTGAACCGTAAAAGAATGAGCTGTGTATTTGTATTGAATAGAAGTCAATTGAAAAGTGTCCTTTTTTGGAGTTTTGCCTATGATTCCTTGCGAACGGTTCAAAGATAAAATTTTCAATTTTCTGGATGGCGAGTTAGAAGATGATGTGAAGGAGGAAGTACAGCAGCATCTTCAATCATGTGCGGTGTGCGCCGAATTTTATCATCGGATACATTCCCTCAAGCAGGAATTGCATAACATGAAACCTGTAAAAGCACCAGCGTCTTTTCAGATTGTTCTGAGGGAAAGGATTCGTCATGAACTGGCGCACAAAAGAGGATTCGGTGTGTCTTCTCCTTCTCCAACGCGTCTTTGGATTCCTGCTATTGTTATGGCCTCATTGATTCTGATCGTTTCATTTTTCATTTATCGGCAGTTTTCGCATCCATATTTGCCTGATATCACTGCTGAAGCGGGTTTAACGATTACAGATGAAGGCGATGTAAGTCGTATTCAATATGTCATTGATGATTTGGATTCTTATCCGCCTTCTGTACAATATCCATCCAATTCATCTCCCATTGCTGTTGTTGATTCATTATTTGATACTGAATCTTTTACTCCTATTCAAGATTTATATCAACCAGTGCGATTTTAACAATGATCGGATATCGTCAAAAAAAGCAGAATCGAATGGGTGGAATTCTTGTTGGAATTTTTATCGCTTCGATTATTTACGCTCAATCGGCGATCCAGCAAAATAATGAAGAAAACTGTTTCATGGCCGAGCGTTTGAAAAAAGCACGTTCCATAGCAGTGAGTATCCGTACATTTATTTTTCAAGATGATGAAATTTGGAGTCGTATCGGATCCGGCTGGATTGATGACAAAGGGGGGCTGATTGTAACAAGGCAAAGTGTTATTCATGGCGGAGACAGTATTGAAGTCACTTTTTTTAATGGTCGTAAAACACCGGCCTGGGTTTTGAATTGCGATCCCGTTTCTCAAGTGGCCCTTTTAAAAATCAATGATGCGCTTCCGTACTGTCCTCCCTCTTCTCATTGCAGCGATATCAAGCCACAAGATTGTATCATCCTGCTGGGAAATTCATTGGGGGTTTTTCCTTCAGTAACACTTGGACACATTATCGATTTTCAGGAAAACGGGTTTTTTCTGTTCCATGGCTCAGTGCCGCCGGGCAATACAGGCGGTCCTCTTTTTAACCGGGAAGGAGCATTGGTTGGCATGCTGGCCGGCCGGCGGAAAATTGAATCGTATCAGGATCCTGTGGGGGTGGGTGTCCCCATCACAACCATCGATCATGTGATGCAACGCTTTTTTGCCTTTGCTCATAATCAGTCTGGTTGGATCGGATTGTGTGTCGTTGATATAACCCATAAAGAGAATCAGGGAGTTCGTGTGGTGAATGTCATCCCGGACAGCCCGGCCGATCGCGCTTCAATATGCAAGGGAGACACGATTCTTGCAATAGATGGTCAAAGCATTTTAAATGCCAATGAACTGGCCCAGCATATAAAAACCAGGTCCCCGAAAGAGCAGATCATGTTTGATGTTCGTCGTAACGATGTGGTGAAGTCTTGCGTGGTTGAGATTGGATGCATGCCGATAAAAAAATAAATCTTCTTTATTGACATTCTTTTGAAATTTATTAAATTATAATCAATTGAGAGGGTAGAAAGGAGTGTGGCTGGTTTGAGATTTCCTGGTAATAAAGACCAGGCACTTTGGATGTATATGCTTGTCCTTCTGCTGATTCTGGTGGGATTTTTTATGCCGGTTTCGGCCAAGACATGGGCAGGATTCGGATTGAAAACCGGATTATTTATCACGGTTTTTTTCATATTGTATTTTTTCTGGTTCAATATGTTTTTTACGAATCCTCAGCGGAAGCGTACTCAGCCTGAACAGGAAATCCCGGAAAAAGATGCTCCTTTTGAAGATATGCGTGAACCTTCATGGAAAGGTTTTGGGCAGGCATTTCATTGGTTCTATCAAACATTCATTTCGATTGTCCGAAATGCCACAGCGGCTTCGGCTGTCGGTCTTTACCTGCGTAAGGGTGAAACCCTTGAGCTTCAGATCGCGGAGAGTGAATCCAGCGGTTCTTATCCGAGGATTCTTGTGCAGGAAGGCAGCCTGGTGGATTATGTGATTCAGCAAAACGGATCTGTTCGGGAAAATAACCTGCCAATTGGCACCTGCTTATCGGGTATTGATGATCATGAAATCCGAAGTTTTGCAGGTGTTCCATTGGTGATTGATAAAAAGATAACCGGTGTTCTGGCAGCGGGAAGCGAAGCACAGGAACATTTCAGTGAAGATGACCTTGAACTTCTCAACCATTGTGGTCAGGTGATTTGTCAGGTCATGTCCGTGTATCACCGTGCATGGAGAAAAGAAATTCAGGAAACATTATGGCAAACACAACTGGAAATGGAACAGGAGCTTCGAAAAGCAGAAGATGAGATGCAGGCATTCAATGTGTTTGTTCAATTTGTTCTGCGATTGTTTACATTTGATCGTTGTGTGCTTTGTTATAAGGATCGGGAGGAGGGAGAAATCAGACAGATATTCGGACAGATTGATCATTTGGACAGGGGAACACGGTTTCCATTGGATGAAGGTCTGATTGGATGGGTAATTAAGCGAAATTCTCCTTTGGTGGTTGAGGATATGCAGAAGGGCAGCTATGTGCGGCCCAGATATTTTGAAGGAGAAGATACCAAACATGGTTTTCATTCTTTACTGGCGGTTCCACTCGGGCATCAAGACGCATGGGGCTGTATTGGCATTGAAAGCAAACGTATTGGCCAATTTCAAGAACGAGAAAAAAACGGACTCTTAACCATGCTGCTCTTTTTTGAATTAACACTGGAACGATTTCGCCTGGCAAAGAGAAATTTGAATGAATAAAATCGATATGGATCGTTTTATTGGAAATCTTTTTTTAATTTTTCTGAATAGAGCTTTATCAATGCAATTTAATAAATGTTGATGAGAAATAGTTGAATAATCTTAAAGGAGGAATTGAATGGGTAAGATTAAATCTTTTGCAGATAAAGTGGCTAAATCAGCAACGGATTTTACATCACATTGTCCAAAGTGCGGAGAATCAATACAATCGGTCATGTTGGTTTCTTCGGAAAAATCAGAGAAAACAGGCGCCTGGCGTTTTAACCAGCGTTTTGTAGGGATGTGTAAGTGCAATGAGAAAGAATTGCAGGGTTAATCTGTCGCTACCCGCATCGGATTGACTTCATGAAGCAAATCGTATTGGCAACCCGAAATTCAGATAAAATTACCGAAATTGAAAAATTAATGCAGCTGGATCATGCGGAACTTGTGGGTATCCACAAGTATCCGCAGGCTCCTGATGTCATAGAGGATGGTGACTCGCTGCGTGCCAACGCTTTAAAAAAGGCGCGTTCTGCTTTTAAAGCCACTGGTCTGCCCTCGATAGCAGATGATTCAGGTTTGGAAGTGGATTTCCTGGAGGGCGCACCCGGTGTTTTTTCCAGCCGGTTTGCCGGTGAAAATGCGACTTATTCGGATAATAATGTCAAATTAATACGGCTTTTAATCGGTGTTCCAAAAGAAAACCGAAAAGCCCGGTTTCGGTGCGTGGCCTGTCTTGTGGATCAGGACCATGAACATTGTATCGAAGGCATATGTGAAGGAACGATTCTTGACGCCCCAAGCGGAAATCAGGGATTCGGTTACGATCCGCTGTTTTACATGCCGCAGTGTGATAAAACATTTGCCGAAATGTCTCTTGAAGAAAAGAATAAAATCAGCCACCGGGGCAGGGCGTTTCGCGAGATGGGGGATTATGTGAGGAAGATATATGGGGTATGAGTGTTTTGGGTTCCTCGGGTCGTAGAGTCATTGTGTCGTAGAGTCTGTTGGGTCGTTTTTGATGAGAAGCTGAAATGGTGCATGGGAGAGACGGAGCTTCGGAGAAACGGAGAGAAAGAATAAAGAAGGAGACAGGCCCCGTGAGATGTTTAAACTTATTTCACAGGGCAGGCATCAAGGGGAGACAACTTTTTTTGTTTGAAATTTGGTATTTGATATTTATTTGTAATTTATTGAGTCTGTGTTCCATTGTTTTTATTAGAAATGAGTATTCGTATATGGATAATCTGTTGGTCAGTGATAATATCAGAAAAACCTTTGATTTTCGTTCTGAATAGTGTATATTATTAGTCCAAAATTTGAATTCGGGGCATAGCGCAGTCCGGCTAGCGCACCTGCTTTGGGAGCAGGGGGCCGCAGGTTCAAATCCTGCTGCCCCGACATTTGTTTTTTAAAGACTTAGCCCGATTGAGAAATCGGGCTATTTTGTACACGATTGCGTGACAAAATAAATTCATTTTAAAAGAATTTATACAAATAATAATGGTCAAATAGAAATAATGAATCAGGATTCATAAAAAGTTATCTTATTTATATCAATTAAGAAATGAATGAACTGCCTACCTGACAAGAAGGAAGTCACTGGTTCGAGTCCAGTATTGTCAAAGGTCACTTGAAAATGTACCGGTTGGGGGCACTTGAAAGTGTACCACCCATAATAATAAACTTAAGTGTTTGAATCAACCATTTTTTGTTC
>JAFGCO010000026.1 GCA_016932575.1 bacterium | reverse complement strand
TTCAGAAGGTAACCTTTTTATTTACTGGAGTGTATTTCTATTAATAAATCCATTCACTTAATCATAACAGGTTGTTAAAAAATGTTTATCTGAAAAGGTTACCTTCTAAAAAAAATATTGTTCAAACTCAAAATTTGCCAAAGTTCAGTAATTATACAACAAAATAAAGAATGGATTCCGGCGTAAAACACCACCGGAATGACAGGGGGAAGGTGCCATTCCATAACCTGTTCTCAACCTGAATGTGGATTTTGAATCGGGCTTGTCCACCTTTTTCGTGGTGAAAATCAGGGGCTGGATTTATTCTCGTTCCCACGGTCTTCCGTGGGAACGCCACCCTCATGACGCTCTGCGTCATTGACCTATTGTCCAATGTATTGCTTAGTGATCCAAAAAATATTACGTACCTGACGGCACTTCATCAATACGAATATCTGCTTCTATAAATATTCAGCACCTGACAGTGCTTTTATCTCGTTCCCAAACTCCTGAGAAGCTGCTAAAACCCCGGGTGCCCCCGCGAGGCGGATCCCCGGGTGTTTACTTACTCGTTCCCATGGTCCTCAGTTTGGGTCAAAAAAATGAACGATAAAATAAGTCATTTCGATCCGCCGTTTTTTGGCGGAGAGAAATCTTAAATGATCCGGTCTGTTCGATAACCGGATGTTTTAAGATTTCTCTCTCCGCTTCGCTTCGTTCGAAATGACAAAAAAAATCCCGGCAGAATTTCAAACCCCTGCCGGGACTTTACAAGAATTCGAAGCATCACCTATTTCAGCAGCAGGCACTTCTTTGTATCACAAAATTCACCCGCCTGAATGCGATAAAAATACATGCCCGATGAAAATCCGCTGCCGTCCCACTGAACCCAATGAACACCGGCTGTCTGTTTTTCATCGGTCAGAGACACCACCTGCTGGCCCAGTGCATTGAAAATCAAGACCTCGACATGTACCGCGGTTGGCAGTGTGTATTGAATATTTGTGACCGGATTGAAGGGATTGGGATAATTCTGCTCCAGCCTGAAAGATTCAGGGCACGTCACTGATTCTTCATGAATGCCCACAGGAACCGCTTCAAGAAAATAAATATCAACGGCTTTCTCCAGGGTATCACCCACACTGATCCACGTGACCCCTTCCGGAACCGGTACGTAAAATTCACTGTCCATATCTTCATAACTGGCGCGGATCGCTTCATGCCATTGAGCCGTTATTTCATCGCCCCAAAAATCGGTCCCTTTTAAAGCCACAAGGCAGTACTTTCCGGGCCGCAATCCATACAACGCGTACTGACCGGTCAGCGCAATATAGGCAGACAGCTTGACTGCCATACTGTCTTCATTCACAGCCGCAACCGCATAAAAGGAATCATTAATCGGCAATCCGGTTTTCTGATCAAACAAGGTGCCCGAGATGCCGCCTCCCACACATTGAATCACCCAGTCATCCAGTTTCAGTATATCATTGGGTTCAGCCGCAATCACCCGCGTATTGGAATCGGACAGACTGACGCCATCCGAATAAAACGAAAAGGACAGGCTGTCCTGATCGGACTCATACAGATTAAAATAGTGACTGCAGCAATACAGCTTGTACTCCCCTGAGGGCAGAAGAAAATCATACCCGCCGTTAAAAGAGGCTTCAGAGTCATCCACAAAATGACCTGTGCTGGCATCGATAACGGTGATATTCAGCATGGGATGTTCATCAAAACACAGAGGCTGACCCTGCATATCCTTCACATACCCTTGAATCCGGCAGGCATGTTCAAGCGTAAAATTGACAGACCCGGTATATTCTTTCGCTTTAACAGTAACAAACTCACCATATTCAAATCCACAGGCATCCGGATACCAGACATCACAGAGATTTTCATCTCCATGATAGCTGAACATCATCTTGTATTCACCGGGCCGCAATCCGGTTATTTCATAATAACTGTCAAACAGTCTTACCGAACCCATCGGCCTTTCATTCTGATTGTAAGCGATCACCTCGCAGCTCCCATCCGACAAATCACAGTCCGGAGGACAGAATACCCGGCCTCTGACAGCACCTCCCCAGCACAGATGAACATCAATACCCGTGGTTGCCTCACCTGATTTCACCTCAATCCACCGGGCCGTATCAAAATCTCCGGCATTTTGGTGCCAGGCACCGGTGATATTTTCATAATAGGACCAGCATTCATAATAAACCTTATACCTGCCGGCAGCCAGCCCCATGATTTCATACACGCCGTCATCATCGGTCTGCAGACAGTCCACAAAAGATTCGTCGATGTCATAAATTTCAAGCATCCCATTTACGGTTTCGACAGGCGTTCCATCCGGCCTGTAAACCGTGCCGCAAATGCTTCCGCCCTCTCGGAATCGAACAATAATATTCTCAACAGGATGATTCAGTTCCGCGACCACATCGTCTGCATCCTGATAACAGCCGGCGTCTCCGTACCAGATATCCGGATATCCGCGATAAAACGGATCTTCCACCCTGATTTTATAGGTGCCGGGCGGAAGGCCAATCAATTCAAACGAGCCATCCGAATCCGTCTCCGTGTATTTCACATAATCATATTCACCCACGCAGGCATCCACTTCAAATCCCTCTCCTGCTGGATGACCCTGGGCATCCAGCACCTGACCGGACAGGATGCATCCGGGCTTCAATACAATATCAATGTCCCTTGTGGTGTCCGGCTCGGTCACCTGGACCGGAGTGGCCTCTTCATAGGATGCCCGATCCAAATACCAGGAATCCAGCAAATTTTCCAAGCCGTCATACCGGACTCGTACACGGTATTCACCGCTTTGCAGACCCTCAATGACATAAACGCCCTGCGAATCCACAGTGCCTGCTCCTGCGAAGTCAAAATCATTTTCGCCATAATAAACATAGACACGGCAGTCCGTTACCGGAGCACCGCTGCTTTTCTTCACTGTGCCGGCAATCACGCCCGTTCCGGCCGCGGATTCCTGATCCTCCAGAATAAAGTTTATACCGGAAGTCGTCTGATTCGAAGCCACCTGAACCAGGAGCGCGTCCTGCCAATGGGACGCCTGAGAATAATACATATCCCCGTATTCATAAGAATCCGCCAGAAGATAATAGCTTCCGGGCGGCAAATGATCAATGGTATAGGCGCCATCATCTGAATCTGAAGGATCTCCGTATCCGACATACCGGCCGTATTCATTGTACGCATCCACAGTGACATAATGCTGAGGAGGGATCATCACCACCGAGTCCGGTGACACATAGATCCCCCCATGGACGAGTTCGACATCCTGAACACCCGTGTCGAAAATCACATCGGAAAGTTCGATGGGAACAAACTGAAAAGGCGTCTCTGAGATAATGATTTTCACAGAAAACAGGGTGTCCTGAGTGCTGTCGTAATCATATTCACTCACAATTGAGATCGCTTCAGCGCCTTCCGCAGCAATCCTCACCTGCTGATCGGTCACATTGGCATCAATGCTCCAGCCGGCATCTCCAATCATGCTTTGAGAAATATCCACTGTGTCGAAAACCAGCGCGCTGCCCAGACTCAACGTCAATTCGAGAGAGTTCACAGGCGTGTTCAGTTGGGTCACACGAACTGGGACCAACAGAGTATCGCCCACACATCCGCCCAGTTTCGGCACGGTCAGCTGGGGATCGGATCCCCAATACCAGTTGTCTGTCTCACATTCCACACCGGAATAGCTTTTCTCATACACATATCCGGTGATAGATCCCTTTTCGGCTTGACGCAGATGCCCCGGGATTGTTTTTATTTCTCTTTTTGATTTGATATTTTTATGGGTTTTGATTTCTTGCGGATCCGGATGCCGGCTGTCCCGGATCACAGTATCCTGACTGGCAGACTGTGACTGGATCCGCGCTTTTATTTTCTGAAGAAGAAAATGATCTCTGCCCGATGCATTAGACACCATCAGCAGCCCAATGCATATCAGCCCAAAAAGTCTTAATTGATTAATTTTCATGGCATCCTCCCGTGATAATTTTGATGATCTGAAATTTCAATTTGGTATCGATACGTTTGATCATCCTTTCAAACCCTGTGCCGAAACAAACAGCGAAATTGCGCCTGATGGTTAATACCATGAAATTAATGACGTTAGGCGTTATTGAAAAAAGACAGCATTCAGATGAAAACCCAAAATCGAATTATGAAGAATCATACAGGGTGTATACAAATGGATAAACAAAAAAACCTGACAGAATCAGCAGGGGTTAAATCACCCTGGGATTTAAAGAATATTTCTTGCCTGACGGTACTGTATTAATACCACCATTCGCCGCTATAAATATTCAGCACCTGACGGTTCTTCTCTCTTCTTATTTTCCGACACTCTCTTTCTCGATTCTCAACAGTTATGACACAAAGACACAATGACTCATGAACCCAATATTAATCATTTTCATCTTGTCCACACAGTCCGCCGTTTGTGTTCAAACAAAGAAATGAACAATAGAATATGTCATTTGGAACCGCTGTTTTTTGGCGGAGAGAAATTTTAAATGATCCGGTCTGTGCGATAACCGGATGTTTTAAGATTTCTCTCTCCGCTTCGCTTCGTTCGAAATGACAAACGAAAAAACTTTTGTCTCGATCCGCCAGCCGGCGTAGAGAGACCTGTGATCTGCAAGATTTATAGATAGACGCAATAACCGTATTGACGGCCGTGAACCTCAGCGCAGACCACAGATTCCTCGGCTCCGCTCGGAATGACATTTATTTTTTTGGGGATCGGGATTCCTGGCATTCGAAAAACCTCCATGTAAAAATCCGGATACAGCGAACGATTAAAAGGTTAATCGCATTGTTACCAAGCAACACTCTCAACTTTCAGGGCCCCTCTTGACAAAGAGGATGGTCCAATACAGGCGGCGGGGTGAGGCCTCACACCTTGAGATAGGCTTCACCATCTCACGGGCCAGGCTTTTTGCGCGGACAGCAGGCTTCAGGTATCAAACATCCACTGCCAAAGGCAGTAGGGGGCTGTATCAAAAGCATAAAAGACAACCACAAAGAGAACAAAGAAACCACAAAGGTCACAAATATAATTTGAATATTATTAATCCTTTGTGTTCTCTGTGCCTCCTCTGTGAACTCCGTGGTTTATCCTGTTTTTTT
>JAFGCO010000025.1 GCA_016932575.1 bacterium | reverse complement strand
TTTGCCATTTGAGATTTGCTAATGTTTTTTCATTTTGAATTTGGATTTTGTCATTGATTTGGCATTTGGATTTTGAAATTTGTCATTTGGAATTTTAAATCTGGATTTTTTAAACCAGCCGTCAACATGTTCTCTTTGTCTCTGTTTTTCTTTCTCTCACCGTTTCTCCATCTCTCCCATGCTCCGTTTCTGTCTCTCAACCGAGGACTCTATGACTCAATGGCACCATGACACCTGACGCTTGTCTTGATTCTTACCTCTTGTCTCTTCTTCCCCTCCCCTCCCCGCCGCACTCCAGAATACCAGCCATCTCCGGTCTCCTGGCATCCACGCCTTCCGCGTCTTGCTGACTCACACATTGGACAAACAGATGGAGGACCTGCTCCCGGTCCCATAAAACGGTATCATATGTGGGCTCCCACTGGCCGACCGATGTATCTGTTAAGTCATGAATATGCCATTCAGGATTGCCTAAATCACCGCACACAGCGGCGGAAATACGGTTGTTCCGTTCCGCATCCCTGAAGATCAGGCACGCGCCCGGATCTGTCGCCACAACCTGAGGACGTGACATGGGAATCCGTTTGGTACCGCCTCCGCTCAGACTGAATGGTGTTTTCCGGTGCGAGACTTCCGACATCCGCCATGTCCGGCCGTCATGAAAAACGATATGGTACTGGGGCACCTCGGAATCACCCTCGCGCCAATAGGTGGCGATAACCGGATGCCCGTCTCTGTCTGTACACATGGATGTCTGGTTGATTAATTCATGATTTTGAGGGATGCGCCAGGCATACTCGGCCGACATAACTGTGATGGGTAAAGAACAGCTTTCGCCGGTTGATTTATTCCATGTGATTCCGCCGTCCGACGATCTGGCATAACACAGATCATGGTTGCTTGCAACATCCCAGGTCTCGCGCCATACCCAGGACAGGTGGATATGACCCCGGACATCCACGGCAGCCTGCCAGTAGGCGCTTCGCTCTTCTTCTCCGCTGATCAGGTTTTTCTGGCGCTGGCACCAGGTCCGTGAGAACCTGTCGTAATAATTTAAGACTAAATTCCCCCGGCCCGAAGCTCCATCCCGGTACAGAAAAACCAGATTACCGTCCGGCAGCCGGTAAAATTCGGGATACGTCACCTTATCTTCCAGTTCTCCGGTCATTGCAAGCGGATCGGACAAATTCAAAGATCCCGGTGAAAGGCTGCGGCAATACTGCAGTGGACTGTTATGATGATTCCAGGCCATATGCAGATAACCTGCTCCGTCGGTCATAATACTGATGCTGTTGTGCGCGTCCCGGATATTACCATGATATCGGGTTCTCCGGATCTTCCATTGACCGGCTGGCAGAATACGTTTTGCCAGAATGACATTTCCTTTATCATCATAAAAGGCGGTATATTGGATGCTGTCATGGGTAACCACAGAATTCCTGCGAAAAATCACCGCATTGACCGAATTTCCGGCCCATGCTTTCTGAATGGGACAGAACCGGACGGACTTGACAGCGTCGCCATCTGAAACACAGTGAAAAAAGAATAAGCCGGAAAATAATAATAAGCCGGCCGGTTTTTTATTCATCATTTTATTTCCTTACTTATTTTATTTAAAAAAAATCCTCTAATTTTTATAATAACCTGGTTTCATTGACTCTCCAGTCAGTTTGACAGTTAAGATAATATCAAGTGGACCTGTCTGATATCTTTCTCGCAGAAATCTGACCATTCACATCTCACTGGATTCCCGCTTTCGCGGGAATGACAAATGCTTTTATTTTAACAACAGAACGCGCTGAACCTTTATCTGCTGATCCGCCTGCAAACGGATCAGATAAACACCGGAAGGCAAATCCGCCGCATCAAAATAAATCCGGTGTCTGCCAGCCCCCGCATTACCGTCCACCAAGGAGCAGACTTCCCTTCCCCGAATATCAAACATTTTTAATTGGATCCGGTCTCCTGTTGAAAGCCAATAGCAAATGACGGAGCACCGGTTGAACGGATTGGGAAATACCGGATGCAGCACAATACTGTTCGGACGAGAAGATTTTTCAGCTTCGATTCCTGTGGATCCGGATTCATCGGTCACCCGAATTTCATCGAATGCCAGCTCGATGCCCTGAAGGTCATGATGCTCGGCCACGATTTCAAAGAATTCAATCCGGGCCCAGTCAAACTCGCCTTTCGAATCGAACCAGGTATCCTCCCAGGCGCCATGTTCCCTGAAATCGGTCAGCGGGATTGTGATGGTCTGCCAGGTACCGTCCCAGTCTAAAATCCGGTTATCGATTGTATACCGCATGCGCCACGGATGATCATCCGGATCATCCGTGTCTGTGTCTACAAACCGGAGATCAATACGCGCCGCTTCCATTGACCCGCGGATTTGCATCTCGAGCCAAAATGATTCGTTCAGCAGACAGGTAAAATCTTTAACCGGTGAAAAACGGAAACTGAGATTGTCATATTGATTCGCATCTGCCCAGGTAATGCAATAGTCTCCGGATGCGGGACTATCCGTATGATAAAAATTAGCGGAAGCGGATCCCAGCCATGGATTCAGCAGGATATGCCTGGCCACATAATCATCGTAAATCGCAAATGATGTGGAATCCGGCCGGAGCTGATACCCGGTCTGAGGGGGTGAATTGAGCCCCAGTGCCTCTATGATTGGCAGGTTGACATCCGATTCGAAAAGGCCATAGGAGCCAGGCTCGAAAATGCCAAACCCTTCTGCGTACTCCCATAAAGACCAGGCAATATTGTGGGCCTCCAGATAAGAACGTACGGTTTCATGCCAGCGGGCCCGGTCATCCGTATGGCTGTTGGGTATATACACGCCAAATTCCCCGCACCAGAGCGGAACCTCCCGTTCCCTGCCGAAATGAATCGCGATATCCAGAAGGGAGGCCACGTAAGCATCGGTCCCCTTCTGTTCATAGGCCTGATATTCGGATCCCAGCCAGGTTCCGACATACTCTGCAGGAAGCCCGGGCATGCGATCCGCATCATAGGGATAAGGCACACCGGCCAGATTTTCTGCGGAAGGCTCCATCCAGGTCGCTCCCTGATGGGTAAATATATAAGGATCGTAAAAGTGAAATGTATAAATCAGATTGGTGTCTGAATATACCGGCATGAACTTCAGATGATCATAACTGTTCCATCCGGCCGGTCCCACAACAAGCGTATGCGTGGAATCAACCGACCGGATAGCCTGGATAACCTCCTGCTGCACAGCATTCCACCGGCTGTCAGGAATGCCATGCGGTTCATTGAGCAGCTCATAGTAGATCAGGCTGGATCGACCAGCATACCGCGCGGCAATCTGCAGCCACACCGGCACCAGATGATCGAGAATAGCCTGACTGGTCGCCTCACTCGGATCGAAACTGTGATTATCTAAAATAAGATGAAGCCCTAAGTCTTCTGCCCAGCCGATCACTTCATCCAGAAATTTGAAAAATAACGGATCCACAACATGCTCCGGTGCCGGTCCGGCAACACTGTAGAGCTCGAGAGGCAGGCGAATATGATCACAACCCAGTGACCGGATGTTTTTAAAATCTTCCCTGTCAAACCGTGTGAATTGGATCTCCGAAGCGCTGCTGATAAACTGAAACCATCCGGACAGATTGACACCTCTGTGAAAGGGGGGATCGGCAGTATCTGCCCGGACCGGACAGGTAGTAAGAGAGCAAAGGGAAAAAAGAAAAATTGTTAGTCGGATTTTCATAACATCATTCATCCATATAACTTGATCAAAGAGTAGAAAAAAAAAATGAAAAAGTCAAACAGAAATGCCCGGTGATGAGCCGGGCATTTCGCGCATTCAACAAAGGATGTGTAACAGAATTGAATCAATCATTGCGATGGATGGCTTGGATTGAAGAATAAAGAGATTATTTCAGTATCCATGTCTGCTTCATTATTAAGACGCAATCCGAATAAAATTTTGATATCACTGAATGATTATAATGCTTTATGACAGAACCACCAGTCATAACAGCCCTCCTGTTTTTCACGCGCTTCCGCATCCTTCACGGTCTTCACGGGCGGAATAATCACATGATCCTGGATCAACTCGTTGTTGGGCCAGTTGGCAGGCACAGCGACGCCGTTTTTATCGGACAGCTGAAGCGCTTTCACTGCACGTACCACTTCATCCATATTGCGGCCGATCTCCTGGGGATAATAGAGCACCAGCCGGACCTTGCCCTGCGGATCGCCTACAAAAACCGCACGCACGGTATTGGTGCCTTTTCCGGGATGCAGCATGCCGAGTTTTAAAGCGATCTGATCATTGGCTGCAATAACCGGAAATTTGATTTCCATATCAAGATTGTCTTTGATCCACTGAATCCACTTGATGTGCGAAAACACCTGATCCACGGACATCCCGATGAGTTTGCAGTTCATTTTCTCAAATTCTTCATAACGCTGCTGAAAACCATGAAATTCCGTGGTGCAGACCGGTGTAAAGTCCGCCGGATGGCTGAACAATACAAACCAGGATCCCTTTAAATCTCCGGGAATGTTCATCGGGCCGTGCGTGGTTTGTACCTTAATTTCCGGGAAATCATCTCCCAGAAGCGGCATATTCAGTTTTGTTTCTTCCATTTGACTGCTCCTTTCATCAATAACGATGTGATAAGTGAAATTTGTTCAGGTTTACAGAAAAACGCAATAATAATCTTTTTGTACCACATAATTACATAAGCAAAAGGTCATACAGACAATTCATTCTGCATCAAAGGGATTAGGTTAAAAATTTCCGGACGAACGGAGATGTCTCTCCCCTGCGCATAAAATGACCGGAAGGTCCCTCTCCTAAAAATTCGGAAAACCAGGATTCATGTTCGATTTCTTCATTCAAAATCGCCAGGGCCAAATCATAGGTACGGTGATCCTTTCCTGCAGTCATGTTACAAATGTGGGTATAACCCCGGACCGCACAGCGCTCTGCTTCAACCAGCACTTTTAAAATAGCCTGAACATCGGATGGATCTTTGGGCAGCGAAGCCGGGGGGCAAGCGGAACAATCATGAAACGCTTTCATATCCTCCGGCAATTTTCCGCCGAGTTCATAAATACGGGGGACAAGGGCTTCAAAATGATTCCGGTCCTCGATACGTGCGGCCTCAGCGATTTCCTTGATCCCCTCCCCCTCGAGACCGATTAAATTGGCGCGAAGGATCGTATAATAATAGTATGTGGTGAGTTCAGCCGCTGCATTATTGACCAGCAGCTTCAGCAATTCATTCACATCGATCCCGGCCTTCTCAACCATTTCCTTTGCAACCTTAGCCATGGTAGCCTCCTTTTTTGTTTTGTTTCGGTTTATTTAATTTTAGTAATAATCGGAACGATTATTAATAATATTAAAAAAAAATTTAATCCGCTGTTTTCTTACTTCTGCAATCAGAGCACAGGCCAAAAAAATGAATCTGATGCTTTTGAACATCAAAATTCGTGAACTGCCGTGCCTCATCATTCAGGTCTTTTCGAACAGGCATTTCCAAATCCTGCATGCATCCACATGATTCACAGATGAAATGGTAGTGGGTTCCGGTATTCGCTTCAAACCGGTCAAATGTGCTTCCGGATTTTATTTTATTCACCAATCCCTGTTCAGTTAGAATGGACAAATTGCGGTAAATCGTTCCTAGACTCAATTTGGGAAATTCCGGTTTCAATTGTTGATACATCCAGTCCACAGTCGGATGCGTATGAGTTTCCTTCAGCAACTGAAGGATCCGTCTGCGTTGTCTGCTTTGCCTGTATGATGTGCCGGAATTCATATGAGTCCTCATTAACAGTAATCGGAACGATTATTAATATAATATTTTATTTTAAAATGTCAAGAAAAAAAATCATTTTTTCCTTGACAAATCCATTTTTTTTTATTATTCTGCACATGCGTTCATAATTATTGAACATTTGTTCAAGTACAAAACATGAATTCGGTTAATAACACATCACTCCTTGTTGAAACGGCCCGTCTTTATTATGATCATCAGATGAGCCAGCAGCAAATTGCCGACAGGCTGGGAACCTCAAGACCCAGTATCTCCCGTCTGCTTCAGCAGGCACGTGATCAGGGAATTGTCCGGATTGAAATTATTGACCCGACCCGTCAAGGAAGCCGTCTCGAGCAGAATCTTAAAGAAAAATATCATTTAAAAAAAGTAATCGTTGTACCTGCAGATATCCAATCAGAACAAAAGACCAAAAAAAGGCTCGGCTGGGCCGCGGCCCGTTATCTGAATGAACTGATTTTTGACGATTGTATTCTTGGGGTTTCCTGGGGTACGACCATGTGTCAGGTTGTGAATCACCTGACGCCCAGGCCGGTAAAAAATATGAAAGTCATTCAAATCGTCGGCGGCATTACCCATGGCGAGTTCGATCCCCATGCAGGTGAAATTACACAGCGTATCAGTGAAAATTACAGTGCACGGTCATATCTTCTGCTGCTGCCGGCCATTGTGGATAGTGCACAAGTGAAACAAGCCATGATTTCAGATAAAAAAATCAGGGAAAGCATGGATCTTGCCAGACAGGCGGATATTATTCTTTGTTCAATGGGTGTATTCAAACCGGATTCACTGATGATTCAGGCGGAATATTTTAATCCGGAAGAAGTACAGTATCTCAATCAACTGGGAGCAGTCGGTGATATATGTTCCCGTATGATTTCAAATGAGGGCAATCTTTGCTGGCCGGAACTGGATGCCCGGACAGTCGCGATTGAATTAAATGATCTGAAAAATGTTTCACACGCAATCGCAGTAGCCGGAGGAATGGATAAAAAGACAGTGATTCATGCAGGACTGCTGGGCAGATACTTCAATGTCCTTATTACAGATGAACAAGTCGCAGAATATTTATTAGAAACATAAGACCACAGGATTTTAAAATGGTAAACCAGAAAGGTCTTGCCTCCTACTGTCAGGAATGCGGTGCATGCGCCGCCCGCTTCCCCGATCAGAATGCTTCGGGCATGGACTCCCGTTTTGTTGAAACGGTCGTTGAAGAAATTGTCCGAACCCTTAAAAAAGATCAAACACCGGCGTCGGCTTCTTTCAATCCGATGGTTCCGCTGGGAGTTTCCAATCGTCATATCCATATAACACAGCAGACCCTGGATAACCTGTTCGGGGAAGGATCAGTTCTCGATAAATATCGTCAATTGTATCAGCCCAATGATTTTGCTGCAAAACAAACGGTTACCATTGTCGGCGCAAAAATGCGTGCAATTCAAAGCGTACGAATCCTCGGTCCTATACGCCAGTATGATCAGGTCGAACTGGCCAAAACAGATGCCATTGTCCTGGGCATCAATCCGCCGGTGAATGATTCGGGCAATCTCGATGGGGCAGCACCGCTCACCCTGGTGGGCCCTGCCGGATCTGTGTATCTTCCGCATTGCGCTATCATTGCCAGCCGGCACATTCATATGCCCGGCAGCGACGCAGAAAAACTGGGCGTAAAAGACGGGGATTTATGCCGCGTGCGTCTCCATGGAGATAAACCGACAGTTTATGAAAACATTCGGATACGCATCAATGATTCATGGAAACTGCAGCTGCATCTGGATACGGATGAGGCCAATGCAACCGGCACAATTTGTGGCATGCAGGCGGAATTTCTGGGCAAAATGTAAGAGGGTACCATGCAATTCGCAAAAGTCATCGGTCAGGTTGTTTCAACGCGCAAGGAAGGCAAACTGGAGGGCCTCCGCCTTCTCATTGTCGATCAATTGGATGAAAAACTGAAGCCCACCGGTAAAACAATAACCAGCACAGATACTGTGAATGCCCGGTTGGATGATATTGTACTGGTATGTTCATCGTCATCCGCCAGGATGACATCCAAAACAAAAGGAACCAGCACAGACAATTCGATTGTGGGCATCGTGGAGACTGTATCAGGCAAAAAAAGAGACTGGTTTAAAAGATAAGCTGGACAGACAATGAATGCGATAGACAAAAACACATTTTATGTACCGCAGAATATATACTTTGCTAAGGTATTGTATTCAAAGTTATTGTTTAATTATTTTCCGGAAAATCAATGCAGATAGCGATTGAAGAATTAATTCGGAAAATAACCCGTGAAGTCATCCGGGAACTCAGCCGCCAGAATATAACCATTTTGGTAAAAGACGGAACCCTTGCATCACAAAACCAAAACAGTATTCATCAGACGCGGATCGAAAAACCGGATATGTCCAAATACAAAACACCGATCCTGACTGAAAATCATATTCAAAGACTACATGAATTAACAGGAGAAGTCGTCATCCCCGAAGGAACTGTCATTACGCCCAAAGCAAGAGAATTATTAAGGGAAAAGAGAATAAAAATAACAATCAACTGATTGGAGGCAGCCATGCCAGGTGTTGCATTAGGATTTGTTGAAACCCGGTCCAATACCGGTAATATCATTGCGATAGATGCAATGATAAAAACGGCCAATGTGGATCTCGTTGGAAAGCACCAGATCGGAAGCGGTTTGGTCACCGCTGTTGTACGTGGTGAGGTCGGGGCCGTAAAATCCTCAGTCGAAGCCGGATCAGAAGCAGCCGCCAAAGTCGGCGAGCTGATATGTTCCAATGTGATCCCGTCGGCTCATGAGGATGTCTTTCAAATGCTCGGAATTAAAAAATAGTCGTGAAGGAGGAATCATGCAGGACGCACTGGGAGTTATAGAAACCATGGGACTGGCCACGGCCATTGAGGCAGCCGACGCAGCTGTCAAAGCGGCCAATGTGAAGCTGGCTGATTATCTGATTGCCGGAGGCGGCAAGGCCAATATTATTGTAAGAGGTGATGTCGCGGCGGTCAAGGCTGCAGTGGAAGCGGGTGTGGCATCAGCCTCGCAAATCGGCCAGGTGCTCAGCCAGACAGTCATTCCGAGACCTTCTCAAAAACTGATTCCGGTCTTTAAAGAAATTCAACCCAAAGAGAAAAAAGCGTAGGAGAACTGTCCAGTGGACTTCACTGAAGAACAGATCAGCACCATCGTTCGCCGTGTGGTTGAAAACATGGCGCCTCAGCCAGGAATCGATCCATCCTGTTTCAATCCTGATACCGGGAATCAAGAGGGTGTGTTCGAAAATGTCAGCGACGCAATCGACGCGGCAGAAAAGGCTTTTGAGGCATATCAAAAATTTGGACTGCAGGACAGAAAAATATTCATTGACGCCATTCGGAAAATGGGTCTTGAAAGACAGGAAGAACTCTCCCGAATGGTTTTTGAAGAAACCGGGATGGGCCGCTATCAGGACAAACTGCTCAAGCATCAGGTCGCTGCGACAGAAACCCCCGGCATTGAAAATCTGGAGACCACAGCGTGGTCCGGCAAGAATGGTCTCGCTTTGGAAGAATACGCACCCTATGGAATCATCGGCGCCATCACACCCAGTACGCATCCAAGCGAAACCATGATCAATAACGCTATTATGATGCTTGCTGCCGGAAATTCGGTCATCTTTTGTCCGCACCCATCTGCAAAAAATGTATCAAATTATACAGTGAAAAAAATGAATGCGGTGCTGACAGAAGCCGGTGCACCGGAAAATCTGGTTTGCTCAATCAAAGATCCCAGTCTGGATAAAGTCAATGAGGTGTTTCATCACGATAAAGTGGCATTGCTGTCTATCACAGGCGGACCTGCGGTCGTCCGGGCGGCCATGAAAACTCAAAAAAAGGTGATCGCTGCAGGGCCGGGCAATCCGCCGGTGATTATTGATGAATCCGCCGATCTTGAGTATGCTGCCGAGCGGATCACACTGAGCGCCGGCTTTGACAACAACATCCTCTGCACCGCTGAAAAAGAGATATTTGTTATTGAAAGCGTGTTTTCAGGTTTTATGCAGGCCATGAAAAATCAGAAAAACGTTCAGCTCAATACAAATCAGATTGAGCAACTCGCAGAAAAGGCTTTTGAAAAGAAAAAATATCTGCATATTGTCAGCCGTGACCTGGTCGGAAGAAATGCAAGTGTTCTCGCCAAGTCAATCGGGCTGAACGTTTCGGATGATGTGAGCCTGCTGTTCGGAGAAACGCGCAAGGACCATATTTTTGTCCGGGAAGAGCAGATGATGCCGTTTATTCCCGTAGTAAAAGTCAGCAGCTACGAACAGGGCGTTCAATGGGCCCTTGAAGCGGAACATGGGTATCATCACACGGCAAGCATGTTTACAAAGGATATGAACCGGGCCACCGATTTTGCAAAGCGATCGAATTGCGCGATTTTTGTCATAAACGGCGGTACTTATCAGGGAGACGGCGGGAAAGATGGCGAGGGCATACTTTCGTATACGATCGCTTCACCCACCGGAGAAGGCATCACCCGCCCCAGACACTTTACCCGGATCAGAAGGATTATGAATGTTGGCTCATTCAGATTCACATAATATTCTCCCCTTGAGGCTTGCCCCGGTATGCTTTAAGCCGGGGGGAGATCCTCGGCGTCAGCCGAGGAAGAGGGGTGTTCTCATGCTGGTTCAAAATAACTGAGACAAATAATGTATTTCAAACATTAATCGCATTAAAAAATAGGAGAACCATACATGCCAACCATTAAATCAATTGGCGTTCTTGAAACCGACGGATTTGTTGGCCTTATTGAAGGCGCAGACGCCGCCGTCAAAGCAGCCAATGTCAACGTGATCGAATGGCGCAAAATCGGGCACGGGTATGTGTCTTTTGTCATTGAAGGCGAAGTGGCTGCTGTCCGGTCAGCCATTGAAGCGGGAAGAACTGCAGCCGCATCAGTGGGAAACTTGATTTCCGAAATCGTGATTCCCAGACCTGTGGATGAACTGAAAACCACCTGGAAGAAATAGCGCGTTATTCTATATTCCTTTGACAAAGCTCCGGACATTCTTCAGGTGAAAGGGATTCAGTAAAGTCAGAAACGGACGAGAGAGTTAAAAAATGCTGTTCTGCTATTCCGCTCTCGTCTGCATAAAAAAAGTCAAGCGTATATTGGAGAAAAAATGATTTTCGCAAAAGTCATTGGTACGGTGGTTTCCACGCAAAAGGATCCTAAACTCACAGGAAAAAAACTGTTGCTCTGCAAACAGGTGGATCACAACGGAAAACCGCTCCAATCCTATCATGTGGCCGTAGACGCGGTTCAGGCCGGTGAAGGCGACTTTGTTCTTCTCACCTACGGTTCGGCCGCCCGAATGACAGATCTGACCAAAGATGCACCCATCGATGCTGTGATCATGGCTGTGATTGATGAGGTTACAATCGACAGAAATCCGGCTGCTGTTTCGACGCAGAAAAAACAGGAAAAACCAGAATGAAACTTGGAAAAATCATCGGACAGGTCTGGGCCACCAATAAGGTGCCTCAGTTAAAATCGTGCCGGTTTTTTGTAGCTCAACCCCTGACCGGCCGGAATCAGAAAACCGGGCACCCGCTTGTCGTTGCGGATCCAAAAAATCTGGCTGGTGTGGGAGACAAAATTGTCTATGTAACCAGCACTGACGCAGCCCAGGCATTTGACTCAGGAATTGCTCCTGTGAATGCAGCTATTGTAGAACTGGTAGATTATGTGGATTAAGCCCTATGTTTCTTGCAAAAATAACAAAAACTGTAACAGCAACCGAGAAGCATGACGCCTATCAAAACCGGCATGTATTTATAGTGCAGCCCGTGTTGCCGGATGGCACTGAGAAAGGTGACGAATGGGTGGCTGTCGATTGTGTGGGTGCCGGAATCGGAGACACAGTCGTTTGCGGAGGTGCACCCGGTGTGGCCAGAGACCTGTTTCAACTCGATCTGGCCCCCATACGAACCCTCATTGTCGCTATTGTGGATCATCTTGATTACCGGGATATCAAGTGTTAATATAAAAAAACCATGACCATTCAGGACATTAAAAATAAAGGCATCGTGGGCGCAGGCGGAGCCGGATTTCCCACCCATATTAAACTGAAGGCCAGTCCCGAGTTTTTAATCATGAATGCAGCCGAATGTGAGCCTTTGCTGCATAAAGATAAAGAACTGCTGCGACATTTTACAGATACAGTAATGGAGGGATTCCGGATAGCATTGTCTATTACCGGAGCCAAACGGGGTATTATCGGTATCAAAAAGAAACATCATAAGCTGATTGACCTTATAAGAAACAAAATTTCTCAATTGATGGACATTGTTCCCATCGACGATTTTTATCCTGCCGGCGATGAAGTCACACTGGTTTATTTAACGACAGGCCGGATCATCCAGCCGGGAGAATTACCAATCAGCGTCGGTTGCGTGGTCCAGAATGTGGAGACATTGTACAATATGGCACATGAAGAACCCGTGACCGAAAAATTTCTTACCATCGCAGGCGAAGTGAGAAATCCTGTTACTGTAAAAATCCCTGTGGGCACCTCTTTGAAAGATGTGTTATCCCAGGTTGAAATCACTGCCCGGCATGTGCAAATACGCTCCGGCGGATTAATGATGGGTGTTCTGGAATCAAGCATGGAAACCGTGATTACAAAAACAACCGGCGGGCTCATTCTGCTCCCCGGCGATCATGCCTGCGTGACAATGTACAAAAGATATGATACACCGTCTCAGACAGACCGCATGGCCAAAGCATCATGTGACCAGTGCAGCTTTTGCACTGAACTTTGTCCGCGATATCTGTTGGGTTATCCTGTTCGACCGGAGATCGCCATGCGAAATCGTATGTTCTCATACGGGAAAATGTCTTATGCGCATCCGGGCAATACTTTTTGCTGCGAATGCAACCTCTGTACCATGTACAGCTGCCCTGAAGGTCTGGATCCAAGGGGTGCTGCCATGATTGAAAAAAAACTGAGCCGGGACATGCCTAAATGGGAAGGGCTGCCGGTAAAATCCCATCCGATGATGGATTTCCGAAAAGTGCCGACAGAAAAATTGAAACAGCGCCTGGATGTGATTCGCTATCGGGACGAAGGTCCGTTATACGATCTGAAAATAGAACCGGATACAGTACGCATCCCCCTGAAACAGCATATAGGCACTCCGGCAAAACCTGTGGTGTCCAAAGGGCAAAACGTACAAAAGAACGACCTCATCGCCGAGGCTGACGGAGACATTTCTGTGCCGGTCCATGCATCTGTTAATGGAACCATCACAGAAATCAATGCAAGTGAAATTGTCATACAGAGGCAGACATGAAATCATCCAACGCCATCGGCGTCATTGAACTCGCCAGTCTGTATAAAGGATTTGAAGTTCAGGATGCCGTATTGAAAATGACAAAAATAGAAAAACTGCTCGCCCGGACGATATGCTCTGGAAAATATATCATTCTGGTTCGGGGAGAAATTGCTGATGTCGAATCCTGTATCCGCCAGGCGAAGGAAACAGGCGGATTTGCCATCGTGAACGCGCTGATGATTCCCAATGTGGATGCCGGGATTTTTCCCGCCATTGCCGGAACGACCACACTGGACAGCCCGGAAGTGGACGGCCTCGCCGTTATTGAAACCTTCTCTGTGGCATCCGCCATCAAAGCGGCCGATTTTGCAGTTAAAGAAGCAGAAATTGTTCTGCTGCGCATCCATGTGGCCATGGCCATCGGCGGTAAAGGATTGGTTGTGATGACCGGCAATATTGATGCATTGAAATCGGCCCTGGGACCGTCCCTGGAATTTCTCAGGCAAGAAGGGCTGCTTGCAGGATCCACGCTGATTACCCATCCGCATCCGGATGTGTTGCGCGATTTGTTGTAAACAATAATAGCCATTGATCAACCAGTATGATGAATTCATTGGAGGCCGACCATGTATCATAAAATAAATCAGTCGATCATCGATCAGTTGAAAACAATTGTGGAAGCCCGCAATATTTTAACGGAAAGAGATGAACTGCTTGATTATTCTCATGATGAGTACAGCCTGGATGACATCTCATCTTATCCTGATGTGGTGGTAAAACCTCCCGATGCCGAAGCAGTATCAAAAATCGTGCAGCTGTGCAATCAGGAAAATATCCCTCTCACAGCCCGCGGCGGCGGTACAGGTTTATGCGGTGCGTGTGTGCCTGTTTTCGGCGGTGTGGTCATGACATTTGAAAATATGCATCAGATCCTGGAAATTGACACCCATAATCTGACGGCAACTGTGGAATCCGGTTTGACGCTTATGGATTTTTATCCGGCGATCGAAGAAAAGGGCTTATTCTTCCCTCCCCATCCCGGAGACGAAACAGCAACCATCGGCGGTGTCATTGCCACCAATGCAGGTGGTGCCCGGGCCGTGAAATACGGTGTGATTCGAAATTTCGTTACCGGTATCGAGGTGGTGCTCCCCACCGGTGAAATCGTCAATTTGGGGGGCAAGTTCGTAAAGAATTCCACCGGATACAGCCTCATGCATTTGATGATTGGATCAGAAGGCACACTGGGCATCATCACCAAAGCGACCATTTCCCTCATGGCACCGCCCAAGGAACTCATGACCCTGGTTGTGCCGTATGACAATCTGCATGACGCAATCAGCACAGTGCCGGCAATCATTGAAAAAAAGATACTGCCCATGGCTGTCGAATTTCTGGAGCTGGAAACTGCGATTCTAAGCGGCAAGCATCTGAATAAAACCTGGCCCTGTACGCAGGGCAGCGCACACCTGATGATTATCGTTGACGGGACCTCCGAAGACGAGGTCATGAGCCTGGCCGAAACCATCAGCGAGGTATGCCTGGACCATAATGCTCTGGAAGTATTTGCCGCTGATACCAGATCCAAACAACGGGATATTTTGGATATCAGAAGCAGTATTTATGAGGCCATGCGTCCATATATGCTCGAGATACTGGATATTACGGTCCCACGGTCTCAAATTGCCCATTTTGTGGATTCGGTGAATGCGGTGGCTGAAAAGTCAGATATGTGGCTGCCGACATACGGACACGCAGCCGATGGCAATGTCCATACACACCTGATGCGATATCGATGGCAGAATGACGAATGGCATGAAATCGAAAACTGGGACGAAAAATATCAGACCGTGCGCAAAGAGCTTCATGATCTCGGTAAAAAATATCAAGGCATCTGTTCGGGAGAACATGGTATCGGTATCGTAAAAAAAGAATACCTGAAATCATTTCTGGAGCCCCAACAGATCGAACTCATGCGCGGAATTAAAAAAGTCTTTGATCCGGGTGCTATCCTGAATCCGGGAAAGATCTTTGATTAAACTGTTACCCCCTGAGGCCTGTCCCGGTATGTTTTTCAGCCGGGAGGAGACCCTCGGCGTCACCTGAGAAAATTGTAAAGGCAATTCAGCAAAAGAGACATCAGCAAAATGAAAACACCAAGCGGCTTTCAGTATAGCCTTGCAGTAAACAAGAAATGTCGAAAGGAATGAAAAATGATTTCAAATGAGTGGCAAATCAAACAGCTGATACTGGATGTCGGGAAACGGTTATGGCAGCGTGAGTTTATCGCATCCAACGATGGCAATATCACCGTACGTATCGATGACAACCGCCTGTTGACCACTCCCACCGGTGTCAGTAAGGGATTTATGACACCGGAAATGATTATTGAAATGAACATGGATGGTAAAATTTTATCTTCCGCCAAGACATACCGTCCGTCCAGTGAAGTTAAAATGCATATGGAAGTGTACAGGCAGCGGGACGATATCCGGTCTGTTGTGCATGCCCACCCGCCGGTCTGCACCAGTTTTGCCGTCGCCGGAATTCCGCTGGACAAATGTGTGCTCCCGGAAGCAGTTTTAACCCTGGGTGCCGTGCCGATTGCACCTTATGGGACTCCATCTACCATGGAAATTCCGGATTCCATCAAACCCTACCTGCAGAAAAGCGACGCTATTCTGCTGGCCAATCACGGGGCGCTTACACTTGGAACCGATTTGATCAATGCCTATCATCGGATGGAAACTCTGGAGCATTCCGCAAGGATTGTTTTCAACGCCATTCAACTGGGCAATGTGAATATGATTCCCGGACCGGAAGTTAAGAAACTCATGGACCTCAGGGAAAAAATGAACATCCCCGGCCGGGTCACCACATGTGCTGAAAACGGATCATGCAGCGGAACACAATCCGTCGGGCCCAGTGAGGATCAGATCGCAGAAATTACCAAGCTGGTCATGGAACGGCTGAAAAAATCATAAAGGATGAAACAGTTAATTTTAGTTGTAAGATCACGTGCTGTTTCAGACAGCCAATAATTCAAATATCAGAACATAATCCCCTGACCCCAATGATTCCAGATGCAAAATAATGAATCTTCTCATGTTTTCACAGGGCCAATAAGGAGATACCATGAAAATTCTCATTGCCAATCCCGGCAGCACATCATACAAATGTAAACTCTTTGATATGACAGATGAAACCATTCTGTTTCAGGCAGCCGTGGAACGAATCGGCGATCAGGAAAGCCCGGTTTCCTGGCAATTCGGCAGGTCGGATAAGAAGAAAAAAACACTGACCATTCCCGATTACATAACGGCTGTAAATCAAATCTCAAACATCCTTCAGCAGAAATATTCCATGAACGAAATCGCTGCCGTGGGATTTAAGACCGTTCATGCAAAAGACGTCACCGGATGTGTGGAACTCACGAAAGACGTGCTGGATGGAATGAAAGCATATACCCCTCTGGTACCGGTTCATAATACTGTCTATCTCACTGCCATCGAAGCATTTGAGAATGTCCTGCCGAATACCCCGAGGATCGGACTTTTTGAAACCCACTTTCATCAGCATATGCCAGCCGAAGCAGCCATGTACGGTGTCCCCTATGACTGGATTGAAAAACACGGCGTCCGGAAATACGGATTTCACGGGGCTTCGCATCGGTATATTGCTGAGCGTGCCAAATCCGTTTACGATGCCGATAAAATCATCTCCTGCCATTTGGGGGGCAGTGCGTCCGTTTGTGCCATCAGGGACGGAAAATCGATTGACACCTCAATGGGCATGAGTGCCCAGTGCGGACTGATCAATGCCAAAAGGGTGGGAGATCTGGATTCGTTTGCCCTGCTCTATATTATGGAAAAAGAAAAACTCTCTGTGGAACAGATGCGGGATTGTCTCATTTCCAGGGCGGGACTTCTCGGGCTGTCCGGTTTAAGCGGAGATTTGCGGGATATTCAGGAAGCAATGGATCAGAATCCCAAAGCTGAACTGGCCTTTAAAACCTTTGCCTATGGGGTGAAGCGGTATATCGGTGAATATCTGGCTGTTTTGAACAGCGCGGATGTGATTGTATTTACAGGCGGTGCGGGCCAGCACTCATCAAGGCTCCGCAGGGAAATCCTGAAAAATATGAATCATCTGGGCATTGTTCTGGATCAGGATAAAAATCAAAGCAATCCGGAAGAAGGATTGATATCCGCCGATATTTCGAAAATAAAAATTGCGGTGATTCCCACAAATGAAGAACTGATCGTGGCACGGGAAGTGGCAAGGCGACTCGCCTGATCCCTTTGCAGCAGTCGGGATATAAGTTAAAAAAAGATTCAATTTTCATCGGGCAATATTTGGGTTTTGGATATTAAAAATATTTTGTATTTTAAATAGATTCCTGGGTTTCATTATTTTTTGAGAACAACTATGGCTGTTTTCAATCTTCCTTATCACAAATCGCATATCCGCGTTGAGATTCCGGATGACCGGGTTGCCGGATCTCTGGAATCCAGAGTCAATACCTTTAACTCCGGTCTGAGCCAGGCCGAGATTGTTCACAGGGCCCTGGATCATCCCATTGGCAGCGTCTCACTGGAATCTCTGCTCACAAATAAAAAACGAATAACCCTCATTACCAGCGACCACACACGCCCGGTGCCCAGCTGGCTGACACTGCCGATTTTACTGGAACGCATACGAGAGAGCGCACCGGATATTGAAATCACGATTCTGGTCGCCACCGGCTATCATCGGTCAACCACGCCGGAGGAAATGACTGCCCTGTTCGGAGAAAAAATCGTTGCTGAGGAACGGATTGTCATTCACGACTCGAGAAATGATGATTCCCTGGTTTATGTGGGTACGCTGCCCTCGGGAGGTGAGCTGTGGATCAACAAGCTGGCAGTAAAGACCGATCTGCTCATAGCCGAAGGCTTTATCGAACCCCATTTTTTCGCAGGCTATTCCGGAGGGCGGAAAAGCGTGCTTCCCGGTGTGGCCGGATACAAAACCGTACTTGCCAATCACTGCTCCGAATTCATTGCATGCGAAAAATCCCGGACCGGCATTCTGGAAGGCAATCCCATTCACCGGGATATGATGGTTGCAGCGCGACAGGTCAATTTAAAATTCATCCTGAATGTCATTCTCAATCACAGGAAGGAAATTATTCATGCTGTCGCCGGAGACATGGAAAAGGCCCATCATGAAGGATGCACATTTTTAAGCCGCCTGTGCCAGGTCGATCGTGCGCCTGCGGATATTGTGATTACCACCAATGGCGGATATCCGCTGGATCAGAATATTTACCAGTCTGTAAAAGGCATGACGGCAGCAGAAGCCACGGTCAGTGAAGACGGAGTGATTGTCATGGCTGCTGCCTGCAGTGACGGACACGGAGGTGAATCTTTTTTTCAAAACATGGCGAGTGCAAAAAATCCAAAAGAAGTGCTGGAAAAAGCGCTTCAGATTCCCAGAGATGAAACTGTGCCTGACCAATGGGAATATCAGATCCTGGCCAGAATCCTGGATCGGTTCAAAGTGATACTGGTCACGGACAGATGTGATCCGAAGATGATTAAAGCCATGCACATGGATCATGCACCTACGATTGAGGATGCACTGAATCTGGCCCGCAGAATCAAAGGCGAAAGAGCCAAAATTACGGTCATTCCGGATGGCGTCAGTGTCATCGTTCAGTCATAATATGAAATAGGAGTAAAATATGCCCAGCCTGAAACAAAATCCACCCATGCAGCGCCTGAGAGGATCCCTGCCGAAAATCGGTATCCGGCCGGTGATTGACGGACGCCGGAAGGGTGTCCGTGAAGCCCTCGAAGATCAAACCATGAATATGGCAAAATCTGCTGCCAAATTAATAACCGGGCAGTTGCGTCATGTCAATGGGCTGCCTGTGGAATGTGTGATTGCCGACACCTGTATCGGCGGCGTGGCCGAAGCTGCCGCCTGCGCTGAAAAATTTCAGCGGAACAGCGTGGGTGTTTCACTGACCGTAACGCCCTGCTGGTGTTACGGTACAGAAGTGATGGATTCAGATCCGCTGATGCCTAAAGCTGTCTGGGGATTTAACGGTACCGAACGTCCGGGTGCAGTCTACCTGGCCGCGGCCCTGGCCGGATATACACAAAAAGGGCTGCCCGCATTCGGCATTTACGGCCGGGACGTACAGGATATGAATGATACCTCCCTTCCGGAAGATGTGCAGAAAAAAATTCTTGCCTTTGCAAAAGCCGGCCTGGCCGTTGCAGAAATGCGCGGCAAATCCTATTTGTCCATGGGCTCTGTGTCAATGGGCATTGCCGGTTCTGTGACAGACGATCATTTTTTCTCGGATTATCTGGGAATGAGGAATGAATATGTGGATATGTCGGAGTTTATCAGGCGCATGGAAGAAGGCATTTACGATCCGGATGAATTTGAAAAAGCATTAAAATGGGTCAGAGCCAATTGTCAGGAAGGAGAAGATACCAATAAGCCTGAGACACAATCGTCTCGCGAACGTAAAGATGAAGAGTGGGAAATCATCGTTAAAATGGCCCTCATTGCCCGAGACCTGATGGCGGGCAATCCGGTTTTGGAAAAACTGGGATGGGGTGAAGAAGCCCTGGGGCATAATGCCCTCGCGTCGGGTTTTCAGGGCCAGCGTCAGTGGACAGATCATTGGCCCAATGGAGATTTTCTGGAAGCCATTCTGAATTCCTCCTTTGACTGGAACGGCATAAGACAGCCCTATATCGTAGCCACTGAAAATGATTCATTGAACGGTGTGGCCATGCTGTTCGGGAACCTGCTGACAGATACGGCGCAAATTTTCTCTGATGTCAGAACCTACTGGAGCCCGGCTGCTGTCAAACGTGTGACCGGACATGAGCTCTCAGGAAAGGCCCGGCAAGGCATTATTCATCTGATCAATTCTGGACCCACAGCACTGGATGGAACCGGTCAGCAGACCCTTGAGGGAAAGCCGGCCATGAAACCGTTCTGGCAAATCACACCGGAAGAGGCAGAGAACTGCCTGAAAGCCACACGATGGTGCCCGGCAGAACTGGAATATTTCCGGGGCGGTGGTTTTTCTTCCCAATTTTTAACTAAGGGCGACATGCCTGTGACCATGTGCCGGGTGAATCTCGTCAAGGGACTGGGTCCTGTCCTCCAAATCGCCGAGGGCCATACTGTCGATCTTCCTGAAGATGTGCATGAAAAGCTGAACCGCAGGACAAGCCCCACCTGGCCGACCACCTGGTTCGCACCGATCTTAACCGGTGAGGGCGCATTTAAGGATGTGTACCAGGTCATGGCGAACTGGGGAGCCAACCACGGCGCCATCAGTTATGGCCATATCGGGGATAAACTGATCACGCTTGCCGCCATGCTGCGTATTCCGGTAAACATGCACAATGTGCCGGAGGACCGCATCTTCCGGCCATCCGCATGGAACGGGTTTGGCACAAAAAACCTGGAAAGTGCAGATTATCGGGCCTGTAAAAATTTCGGTCCGTTATACGGATAGCTGTATGATACCCATTCTGAGGAAAAAAACGGAATCGGATGATCATCCAGATCATGGTTCCGTTTTCCTGTCTCATTGAATCCACAGAAGCAACGGACCTCAGGATTAAATCGATTCGCAAACTGAACGACGTCTTGATAAATCCGACAGGTTCTCTGTTTATTGAATAAAACGGCTTTTTCTCTGCGCCTTTTCGGCTTTCATTTAAATACAAGGGTGACTTCATGTCTTCACAAAAATACATCGCCGCCGATTTTGGCGCGTCGAGCGGCCGGATCATGCTGGCCGAAATTGACCGATCCATCCGGCTAAAGGAAATCCATCGCTTTCCGAATCATCAGATCCTGAATCTGGGACATTATCAGTGGGACCTTCTGGGGCTTTTTCACGAACTCAAAACCGGTTTGTCAAAAATTACAAACGCCGGTCACCGTGAAATTGCCGGGATCGGTGTGGATACATGGGGTGTGGATTTCGGATTTGTGGGACGCAATAATGTCATCCTGTGCAATCCCTACTGCTATCGGGACAGCCGGTCGCAGGGTATGATGGAAATCGCCTTTGAAAAATTCTCCAGGACCGAAATTTATTCGGCTACGGGTATACAATTTATGGCCCTCAACTCGGTCTATCAGCTGTTGAGTATGGTAGAATCCGGGCATCCGGTTCTGGACGCAGCAGAGTCCCTGCTGTTCATGCCCGACCTGTTTCATTTTCTGATGACAGGTGAACGCAGATCCGAATATTCCATCGCCTCCACATCCCAGTTGCTCAATGCACAGGCCCGCCAATGGGATGCGCTCATCTTCGAAAAACTGAATTTACCAAGGCATCTGATGGCAGAGATTGTCGATTCAGGCACTGTAATCGGTAATTTGAGGCAGGAAATCCGGGAAGAAACAGGCCTGACCATCAAGCGGGTGATTGCCCCGGCTTCCCATGATACGGCCGCTGCAGTGGCTGCCGTGCCTGCGTCTGATAAAAATTCCTGGGCCTATCTCAGTTCCGGAACATGGTCGCTGCTGGGTGTGGAGCTGCAGGCGCCGCTCATCAACGCGGACACACTGGAACGGAATTATACCAATGAAGGGGGTGTTCGCAGTACCATCCGGTTCCTGAAAAACGTGACCGGCATGTGGCTGGTGGAAGAATGCCGCAGGAAGTGGCAAAAAGACGGGGACATATCCTATGAATCGCTGCTGAACGAGGCAGATCAAAGCCCGCCGTTTCAAAGCCTGCTTAATGTGGATAATCCGGATTTCATGAACCCGCCGGATATGGTCAAAGCCATCCAGGCATTCTGCCGGCGGTCGAATCAACCGGTTCCCGAAACACGGGGACAGTTTATCCGTTCAATTCTGGAGAGTCTCGCGCTGCGCTACCGGCAGGTGATCGAAGACATTAACCATCTTCAGGGGAAACCCGTCGAGATCCTGCATGTGGTCGGAGGAGGTTCTCAAAATGCCATGCTCAATCAGTTTACAGCCGACGCGACCGGTATTCCGGTAATTGCCGGCCCCGTCGAAGCAACCGCTCTCGGTAATGTGATCACCCAGGCGGTCGCAGCCGGCCAACTGGACTCCATTGAACAGGGCCGTGCACTCATCGCCCGTGCGTTCCCTATGCAAGAGTTTCTGCCTCAGAAAACCGAACGCTGGGATGAGGCCAGCCATCGATATCAGGATATCTTTGACAAGTGATTGTTGTTTATTGTTTCATGGCACACGATCCGTGACCTGCTTTGCACTCACATCTGCCGAACCTTATACCCTCGATCCCGCAGCAAATGAATAAGGCTTCCCTCCCCGACAAGATGTCCGGTTCCCACGACAATCATGGCCTTTTCCTGATTTTCGATCATCCGTTCCACACGCTGCATCCATCGGTTATTCCGGCCATCCAGCAGAATTTTCTTCAATTCCGGATATTCATTCATATGCCTGTTTATCACAGAATCGATCTCTGCCGTCTGACCGGTTTTCCAGGCGTTTTTTAAGTGAAAAAACTCTGATTCAATATCATCGAGGGACTGAATGGACTCAAGCAGCATATCGTCCTTGAGTTCATTATCCAGCGCGTCAAAACACCGAATTTGATCCTCGATGGATTCCATTCCGCCGATTCGTTTATTATCATGCTTTGCTTTATGATAATAGTATTGATCTATACCGTACTGCTGGTCAATACCCAGGGCATTGAGTTTGGCCATCGTCAGCATTGATGCCACCATCCAGGGCTTTAATCCGCTCAACATTGAGATCTGAATACCATATTTTTCCAATTCACGGGCCAGTATTTGATACGTTGAATCCGAAATCACATCAGCCAGAGTCTGATTTTTCAGCATACCGGCCATCATGATTTTTTGCTGCGTCCGCATCGAAGACGCGCTGTCCATATTCACTTCGAAATACACTGCCTCGGAATTTTCATAGGCATTTTCAATACATGGATCGAGCGGATAATCCGCTTCGCTGAGAAGATGCACGGAACCCAGGAAGAAAAGTGTCCCTTTTCTGGAAGAAAGTTTCCAAAGACAGTGGTAATCCTGAGCATATGTCTGGGAGTTGTGTGCTATTAAAATACAGAATAACCATAGTCCAAAACATGTTTTAATGCTGCTATTGCCGATTTTATTCATCATTCGCTCCTCGTTTATTATCATCATCCATTTTATACAAATTACAGAATAATGTCAAATAAAAATATAATATGGCGGATGGTTGACTAATTCAGTTGCATTTATCAATATAATTTTGTATGATTTTTCAGATTGCTTAAATCATACTGCCAATTTTAAAGCAACCAGTAATCAAGTGTTTATTCGAGAAGAGAAAATGCCTGTCTTTTTCTGGAAAATTATCATTCCAGTCTTCATCTCAGGGCACTGAATTCTGTGCCGGGTTTTTAATAGAATGAATCCTGCATTTCCACCATGAATCTCAACAATCCCCCATAATAATTATCAAAAGGAGAAATGTGTGTCTTACGACATTTACTGTTACGGAATGATTTCACCCAGTACGGTTTTTCTGATCAGAGAAGACTTTCAATATCCTCATCCCAATGAATACGCAGAGATCAAGCAATCTCTTCCGTCTGTGGGCGGAGAAGCCGTGAATTCTGCGATCATACTTTCCAAATTGGGTATTAAAATCAAACTGGACGGCAACTGGCTGAATCCGGCCCGGACAGACCAGGTACGGCGCCTGCTCGAACCTTTTAATATCGATATCTCGCGCCTGACTGAAAAGCCGGATTGCGGCACTGAAGAAATCGTCATCGCCGATACAAGCTCGCGTACCGTATTCGGTAACTATGCCAGCTTTCACGCCGGAGAAAAACAGTGGAATTCGCCCTGTGAGTCGGACATCCGGGATGCAAAATTTGTGGTTCTGGATCCTTACTTCAGGCAGGAATCTTTGCTGGCTGCGGAAATGTGCGCGAAACACAAAAAACCATTCGTCACCCTGGATTGCCGGTATGACAGCCCTCTGGCAAAGCAGGCCGAAGCCGTAATTATATCTCATGAACTGCGCGGTGAAGCCTATCCGGATGCAAATATGAAGGATATTTTTAAGAAATATCAGGAAAATTGCAAAGGGCTGATTATTTTCACATTCGGCAGCGATAATTTATGGATTGCCCGTCAGGGACAGCCCGTTCACAAATTTAAACCGTATCAAATCAAACCCGTGGATACCACCGGCGCCGGAGATGCTTTTCGCGGAGGGATCGCGTATGGCTTGTTCAGAGGATGGAAGGATGAAAAAACTGTGGATTTCGCCTCGGCAGTGGCCGCCTGTGTCTGTCTGACGGTTCCTCACACACTGAACGCACCGGATCTGGATGGGATTCTGACGTTTATGGATACATATCACCAGTAACAGAGCATCCGTATGATAATTGTATACAAATGAATTTCTGGATAAATGATGACCACTTACAAGAGCGTCATTTTCGATTTCAACGGCACCCTGTACTGGGATACCTCCTATCACAACCGGGCCTGGGACAGGTTTCTTAATCACTATCATATTCATCTTTCGGATGAAGAAAAGCGAGTTATCATTTACGGTAAAAATAATGAGGACATCCTGCAGGGACTTTTTCACCGTCATTTGACTGAACCGGATATGCAGGCCATGATCAATGAAAAAGAATTCATCTATCAGCGTATTTGCCTTGAACATAAAATGAGATTGGCTCCCGGAGCAGTGAATTTTCTGAATGACCTTGCCTCCATAAATATTTCATTGGCAATAGCGACCGCATCGGAAAAAATGAATATCGATTTCTATTGTCAGCATCTCAAACTGCAGCAATGGTTCAGTGCAAAACAAATCATTTATAATGACCGGTCGTTCAGAAGCAAACCAAATCCGGATATTTTTCTTCTGGCAATGCAACGGATAAACGCCAGTCCCGATGAAACGATCATCTTCGAAGACTCCTTTGCCGGTATCAAAGCAGCCGAAAATGCAGGCACCGGAAAAATCATTATTGTCAATTCGGATAAGCAGGATTACGGTGATACCGCTCATGAGATCATTACCAGCTTTGATGAGGTCAGCCGTGATTTGTTTTAATTAAATAAATAAGTGATCTTTCTTTTAAGCTTTGATATCTTTTATTTATCAGAGAATCGCGCACCGGATCACGGATAACATATTTTTCACGGTAAATTAACGGTTATTAACTGAAATAAGAGGAAAATAATTAATACTATAGTATAGATCTTATCCAGAGTTTCCTGTGCTGAAAACAACATTTTACGAATATGACTTTAAATATAATCTTAAATATCTCATCATTTGGATGAACGCATCCAATGAGGAGTATTCGCAGCCGGTTAAAAATGCATTCAAGGATATTGCCGGCACACCCATACATTTTAAATCATAGGGAGTAAAATCATGAAGAAATGGAGCATGATTGTATTGCTATTCTGTTTTGTCATCACAGCATGGGCCGATGAAATCCGGATCTCCTGTGTCGGAAACAGTATCACTCAGTATAAAGTGGCATATCCGGGGCTTGATCCGAATGCATATCCGACTCAGCTTGGAATGTTAATGGGTGAGGGGTATGTTGTTCAAAATTTTGGCGTTTCAGGTACCACCCTGCTGAAAAACGGAGATCTCTCTTACTGGGATCAACAGGCATTTACGGATGTCCTGAATTCCGAACCGGACATTGTCACGATTATGTTAGGAACAAATGACTCAAAACCCCAGAACTGGATAATCAAGGACGAATTCAAATCAGATTATATTGCCCTGATCGATACGTTCCGTTCATTGCCGTCCAACCCTGAAATTATTATATGCCTGCCGCCGCCGGCGACAAGTTCGAAGTATGCCATAAGCGGAGATACCATCGCGAATGAAATGATTCCCATCATTCAGGAAGTCATTCAGGAAAAAAACACCAGGATGATCGATTTTCATACCTTCTTCACAGGCAAGGAACACCTTTTCTACGATGGCATTCATCCGACCGTGGAAGGCTGCTGGCAATTTGCGCTTTTATTATATTCGAATTTGAAAGAAGAAGACGCTCCCGATGTGCAGACACTCAAAGATATCAATCTGGCTTTAAACAAGCCGGTCTCTTCCACGCAGTCCGCAGAAAATCTGAACAATATCGTGGATGGCGATATTCATACAGTCTGGTATGGTGAGAGCGGCGAATCGGTCACAATTGATCTGGGCGCTGCCGAATCCGTGGATATGTTTCAACTGATCTACCGGGCGTTGGTTCATTTCGGCTATACAATTGAAACAAGCGATGACAATACATCCTGGAATACGGTTGTGGATGCTTCAGACAACCCGGAAACTGAGCATGCCGCAATAGAAAGCATCGAACCCATTGAGACAAGATATGTTCGGATAAACATGACTTCGCTGGATCCGGATATTGATTTTATTAAACTTGCAGAGATAAAAGTTTTACAGACAGCCCCTGCTCACGCGCCCATACTGACCTATGAGTCAGGCCAGGTCACTTCCAGACTGGTAAGATTAAATTTATATATTATATCCAGTCTGAAGGGCGGTTATATTCGATATAATTATGATACATTGATCGACGGTATTTTTGAAAACGGCATCGGATATCGGCTTATGGATGATTACGAGTCATCACAGGCAGTTCGGTCCGATGCCGACAAGTTTATTTTCGCCAAATATTATAAGGATCACTTCGAGGCTGTTTCCGATACCATTCGGTTTTCATATTCGGTAATCACGGATGTAGAAACAGAAGCAGGCCTGATTCCCGAGCGGTCAATATTACACCAGAATTATCCCAATCCCTTCAATCCGTCAACTCAAATCTGTTTTGAATTACGGGTTCCGGGAAACGTAAAATTGACCATATATAATTGTCTGGGTGAAAAAATCAAAACACCGGTCAATCAATATCTGGATGCCGGTGACTATGCCTATCAATTTCAGGCCGGAGATTTACCGTCCGGAACCTATTACTGCACACTGGAGTCGAATGGCAGACAAATACACAGGCGAATGCTTTTAATTAAATAAACAAAAAGCGGATAAAAAAGGCATCATCTGAATTTGACCAAACTGAAAACAGTTCATAAACTCCACCAGTAAGTTGCTTTCAGCATAAATATATAGTCCGAATGTGTTTCCAGGAGTTTTCGAGCGGAATGCATGAAAGAAAACGGCTCATGCAGCTGATCATTCCACCGGTTCAGTGTCCAGACCAGATACAGCGTGGATCCGGGCAGATACTCCCATCGCAGGACCGCATTTCCGCGAAGAGACTTGTAATTAAAATCCGGATTGTCAAAAGCAAAAGAGCCGGCAGGTCCGCCCGCGTCCGGATCGATTTCATATTCACCATTGGAACGGATAGTTACACTGGCTGAATATGTATTAAAATCGTAAGTTCCCGGCTTGGCCAGCTCTTTGAACCTTGTGTAATCTCCGTGAGAGATGAGAGGCTGCAAATATATCTGCAGTGACAGCCGCGGTGTGAATGTCCAGTTCAAACGAATATTCGCTCTGATTTCCGTCTGCTTCATTTCGGCAAATACATACCGTGTTTCAAAGGTATGAGCAGCGAATGGATCTTCAAATGCATCCACCCATTGCGCATTTTCACGATTGAATACGATTTCAGGTCCGGCTTCAATACTCATATTGCTGCCGGGCTTCCATTCCATCTCCATTTCAAACGATCGGTACCATTCCTTTCTCGACCGATGATAATTGTAGGTATAAAATTCCAGCACCCAGGATTGCCGGTCATCTGATCTGAAATAATGTTCAACCCCGAATCCGGGATCATTCAGGGTGACCGGCCCTCCCCGCGTTCGATATTGATTGTATGTTTCTGGATGATAGAAAAATGAAGTACTGCATGACATATAATTGACAAACTGCATTTCCGATAAAAGAAAGATCCCACGCCACAGATTCCGCCCTCCGAAATCCGTGCTCTGATGCAGGGCACCGATGATATCGGCGAACCGAAACACTTTTCCCGGGCGGGTCCATAAATACCCGATTCCGAAATGAGCGTTGATCCAGTCCGCCCGGCTGAAATAGCCAAGATCATTAACATCAAATCCAGGGGATATAAATCCGACAGCCGAATTCACGATGATATTCCCCCGCTGCTTATTCAGATAAAACCGGCCGGCAATCCCGGACAAATGTTCTGCACTACTGTCCACAGACACATAATCAGCATCGGGACGCTGAAAGTAATGCTGGGAATTGCGCTGCAGCTCGACCATCCGTTCCGGGATTCCTGTGACATGGGAACCGCCCAGCCAGCCGGCAAACACCCATGTCCTGCTGGTATCCAGGAAGGTCCAGCCATCCATGCCGAATGTCAGTGCGTTGTCATTAAAATCGGCCCGGAGCGCGTCATTGTGAAAGCGCCTGGCAGTGACTGTGGAAATCAGCCCGATCCCCTGACAGGCATCATTGATCTCCCGTTGAGTGCGTATAAGCCCGAAGTATGTGAGCGGTTCAATATCGGCCCTGAAGGTTTTATGATCCAGGGAAAACGAGCCTGTCTCCCGTCTTGTCAGGGCGTGAAGCATGCCCACATTCCATTGATCCGCGAGCTTTCCCGTAATCTTGGCCGCTCCAAGGATATGCACCCCTTCAGGCACATCTGAATAATCATTGTCCGGCCACTCCCCCCGCGGTGCCGAACCGATACGGCGGCTGTAAAAAAACTGGGGATTCGACCAGTTGAATCCCCAATAATTATTGGCCCCGCCGTATCCGAACTGATAGGTCGAAGAACCTTCAATAAAAAACGGCCGTTTTTCATCGTAAAATGTCTCGACATCGGACAGGTTGACCACAGCAGGATCCACCTCGACCTGACCAAAATCCGGATTGACAGTCATATCCAGCGTCAGATTATTGCTTAAGGCGACTTTGACATCTCCGCCGATATCCGGAGAATATTCCAGCCGGTCATGAAACGGATCCTGTGCGTCGGGATGCGTATATGCTGTTTTGGTTCGGACATACGGCAGTATTTCTATATTGCTGGACGGGCTGATTCCCTCGATACCCGCTAAATCCGGAAACCGGGATACAAATCCGCTCGATCCTTTGGGAGTAAACACAAGAAATGACTGTTCATTGCGCCGGGAGATATCCCGCCTGAAATTGATACCCCAGATATAATGTTTTTTTCTTCGAAACCGAAGCTGTGAAAATGGAATACGGAATTCCGCAGTCCAGCCCTGCCCGTCAATACTCACCCTCCCTTCCCACACAGCGTCCCAGGAGTCATCCGTCCAGTCGTCATTATAGCAGACACCGTCGGTCATGGTGCCTCCGGCACTGAGCGCAAAATAGAATCCGCTCCGGTGATCATGATAGGAATCCACCGCAAAGGCAAAAAAATCTTCATTGGCCATTTGATCGCGCCGGGCCAGGCGGGCGACGATGGAATCCGGAGCCGAGTCATGCATTCTGGCGCCTACATACAAAGCATCATTATTATAGGCGATCCGGACAATCGTTTTCTGACTCGCCGGTTTTCCCTCATCGGGATTTAACTGATAAAATCCGGTAATCGCAGGCACTGTCTCCCATACCGGTTCGGACAGCCGGCCGTCAATGGATATGGGGTTTGAAATCCGAATGGCCTGATAGGTCGTATCTGTTTTCTGACTCCTGAGCATTCCGGATGCCAATAATATAGAAATCAGTATTGTGTGTTTCATGATCGATCCGTCTGTCAGGACATGCTTGATAATACTTATTTAACGTATAAAAAGCTTTAATGTTACGATTCAAATGAAATCAAACAAAATCATACCGGACGTATATTGAAATTTCAGGAAACATGCCTGGTTTGTAGAATCCGCCCGGATAGAAGAGACATTTACAGGATCTCATTATTTGCTTGCATAGATCCATGGACAGTTGTAATTTTAAATGAATTGATACCTTCAGGAGGCATTTCATGAAAACAAGGCCGAAAGGATATTCACTTTGGCTGGGCTTGACAATAATACTCACCCTGGCAGGAATCGGCACCCTGATCCCTGAGGCATCTGCAAGTAAAGCCTGCATGATCGGATACAAGGCCCACTGCACATTCACCCCGATAAGCACCCTGATTTGTTTTTTTGCCGCGGGAATGATCTGCCGGATCCGAAACCGTAAATTCACCAAGCCGCAATGACACCAAAAGAGAAAAAAACATCCCTAAAAAAAGTACTGGGACTGTCTGATGTATTTGCCATTTCCACCGGCGCCATGATCAGTTCAGGGCTTTTTGTGCTGCCCGGTCTCGCCTTTTCAAAAGCGGGACCCGCCATGATCGTCTCCTACCTGCTGGCCGCCCTGCTGATTATCCCCAGCCTTTTAGCCAAAGCCGAACTGGCCACGGCCATGCCCAAATGCGGAGGTGACTATTTTTATATTGACCGCAGTCTCGGACCCGTCCTGGGTACCTTCAGCGGATTTGCAAACTGGTTTTCATTAGGTTTAAAAAGCGCGTTTGCCCTTGTGGGCATCGGAGCGTTTGCCATTTTAATCAGGCCCGATATCTCTCCCATGCAAATCAAATGGATCGCGGTCTGTGCATGTCTTCTTTTTTCCGTCTTCAATATATTCAGCGTGAAACTGACCGGAAAAATTCAGATTGTTCTCGTGTATCTGCTTATTGCCATTCTGACAGGTTATATTTTCAGGGGATTCATTTCAACCCATCCCGCTCATTACTCGCCTTTTATGCCCAATGGATTCGGGTCAGTCATTTCAACAGCAGGCCTGGTTTTCATCTCATTCGGTGGATTGACCAAAATTGCCAGTGTGGCTGAAGAGATCAAAAATCCCGCCCGCAATATTCCGCTTGGAATGACATTATCCTTTCTCCTGGTTACTTTGCTCTATCTCTTATCTGTTGGAATTACTGTGGGGATTGTATCTGCCAATGACCTTGACGGCACACTGATACCGCTGTCACTGGGTGCAAAGACCCTGGCCGGTCCTCTGGGATACGGTATTCTGGCGCTGGCCGCGGTCACTGCCTTCTTCACCACCGCGAATGCCGGCATTCTCTCGGCATCCCGTTCTCCCCTTGCCATGAGCCGTGACGGGCTGCTGCCGCCCTGGCTTGCCCGCATTCACAAGCGCTATTATACTCCTGTGATTTCCATCAGCATGACAAGTGCGTTTATGATCATGGTCATCCTCATTTTAAGCATCGAAAATCTTGTCAAAACCGCCTCGACCCTGATGATCATTCTGTTTATTCTGGTCAATATCTCGATCATCGTCATGCGGGAAAGCAAAATTCAAAATTATCAGCCGACATTTAAAATGCCGCTTTATCCGTTTCTGCCGGTCATTGCGCTGATTGTTTACAATCTGCTTCTCATTGAAATGGGACTCATCCCAATTTTAATCAGTGCTTTCTTTCTGATCACCGGCGCGGTAAGCTATTGGGGATATTCCCGCTCGCGAATTACACGCACCTCTGCGATTATGCACATTGTCGAACGAATCACGGCAAAAGAACTGAAGAGCCGCACTCTTGAAAAAGAGCTGCGCGACATCGTGATTCAGCGGAATGAAATCATTACGGACCGGTTTGATCATCTTGTGGGAGATTGCGAGATTATGGATCTCCCAAAAACCCTGCCAATAGATATTGTTTTGGATCAGATCTCGGAAAAACTCTCTAAAAAATTTAAACTCAACAAGCTGGAACTGCTCAAACGGTTTTTAGAACGCGAAAAACAATCCGGTACGGTGATCAAACCGGGGCTTGCCATACCCCACATTATTGTTCCGGGAAGACAGTTATTCGACATCATTCTGGTGCGGTGCAAAGGGGGGCTCTATTTTTCATCCTCTCCGGATCCGGTACATACCATGTTTGTTCTGGCCGGCTCCATGGATGAACGTAACTATCACCTGCGGGCCCTCATGGCCGTGGCTTCAATTGTTCAGGAACCGGATTTTGAAACCCGGTGGATGCAGGCGAGAAACACTGACGAGCTTCGGGATGTGATTCTGCTCTCCAACCGCAGGCGGGAACACCAGGCGGGATGAACGCTTTTCTCAGAATATATTCATGGAAACAGAAAAACCAATTCTTCAGAGCCACAGCACACACCTTAAGACACCATGAGCATGCAAAAAGCAAAAGTTTCTTTTTTCAGATAAAAAGGCATGCCAAATTCCTTTTCACGCTGTATATTCAAAGTTTTTAATTACTTCACAAATATAATATTTCTGTAATAACTCTTGCATTCTTGCACTGAAACCTTTAATTTTACCTTGCAATTATCTGTACAATCCAATACGGCTCAGGACAACTGTAAATTGTACATATAATCATAAGCTGATTGACTTTAAATACGTCATTCCAAACCGGGCTTCCTTTGATTTTTTCCATTTCAGATAATTGCTGTCTGAGTTATATCGCGGCAGAAGGAAAAATATGCATTCGTATTTTTCTATTGTTTTCTGTAAAAGGTCTGCGCTATGAAATGCTTTCGATCCATCGACACCGGTCATCACATGGCCGTATTATCACTGCACGGTGCTGTAACTGCACGGGACTTCTGTGATGCGACAGACAGCATGCTTCATTCGCCTGAATTTCAGCCAGGATTCAGTACATTGTGGGATTTACGCAATGCCAGACTGAAAAATCCCTGCCGTCAATTCGTCGGCACCCTGATTCATTACGCCGAAAAGATACAGACGAACCGGGGATTAAATTATAAAGTGGCAATTGTGGTGAACAATGAAGTGGATTACGGATATATGAGGATGCTGTGCGAATACGCGGTTAAAATGCCCGCCGAACTCCGGGTTTTCCGCTTCATCTCCGACGCCTTCCAATGGATCCACCCCGGGGTACTGGTTTAACTCTCCCCTATTTGAATTTCAAGCCAGGTTCTGATACCAAAATCCGGATTTTTATTATTTTTTGTTGCATTTCACTGAAATTTTATATATCAAAAACCAATCTTTTTTTTTCTGAATAATTTACATCATCTGCACTGCATCCACGCAATTTTAATAGAAATGATTGTATTTTTATCGATTTGCTTAAGTCGTCCCGGTTCCTCTGGTTCCGAAACTCCGGGATCCAAATAAAAACCCCGGGTGCCGGGCGGAGCGAGCCCCCGGGTGTTCTCCGGGGGAAACCAGATCCCGAGTTCCTCTGGTTCCGAAATCTCACCTGCTCCCTCTGGTTCCGAAACTCCGGTTTTGGAACCAGAATTGAGTGGGAAACTCCGTTTCTCAAATAATGAAAAGATGAGAGACCGATATATTTGTTAACCAATTCGGCCAGGAATTATATTTGTGGGGATCATTCTGTGATTCAGGTCGAGTGTTCATGGGATTAATACAGAAGTAAGAAACTGAGTTTCTTGGACATATGCGTTCCCAAACTCTGTTTGGGAACGAGGAAAGGCGGACCCGTTATGCAGCCGGATTCGGATCTATCCTCTCGTACTCCCAAACTGCTGGACCAGGTGCGGGAAAATCTTCGGGCCAGGAATTACAGCCTGAAAACAGAAAAATCGTACATCAGCTGGATCAGACAATATATACACTACCATAAAAAACGGCACCCCTTGAAAATGGGAGAGGCTGAAATCAATGAATTTCTCAAGTATCTTGCGATAAAAAGGAAGGTATCTGCATCCACGCAGAACCAGGCCCTTTGTGCTATAGTGTATTTATACAAGAATGTTCTGAAAAAAGAAATTGGCAATCTCGAGCTTATCTGGGCACAGAAACCTAAAAAACTGCCTGTGGTATTCACACATCAGGAAGTAAAAAGTATTGTTAAGCATTTAATGGGCATGCACTGGCTTGCAGCCATGTTGATGTATGGATCTGGTCTGCGTTTAAGTGAATGTCTTCATCTGCGTGTCAAAGACATCGATTTTGGTTTCAAGCAAATTGTTGTCAATAATGGGAAAGGATTTAAGGATCGAATTACAACACTGCCTGATAATATTATTCAACCACTGAAAGAGCACTTATGTAAAGTTAAAAATCTTCATCAAAAAGATTTAAGAGAAGGTTACGGAAGTGTCTATATGCCTTACGCGCTGGAACGAAAATACCCAAATGCCTCAAGAGAATGGGCATGGCAATTTGTTCTACCCGCGCACAGAATCTCAAAAGATCCAAGAAGCAGTATCTACAGGCGGCATCATTTGCATGAGTCTGTTTTGCAAAAAGCTGTTAAGACAGCTATCCGGAAAGCAGGCATTACAAAGCATGCAGGTTGTCATACATTTACCCCGTGAGATAGAAAATGAAAAAATCCAATTACTTTTATGTCTATGTTCTCCAATCCACAATTGATAATCAATTTTATGTAGGGTACTCTATAAATATTCAAAAAAGAGTTGACGAGCATAATCGTGGTAGAGTAAAAGCAACAAAATATCGTAAGACTTTGAATTTAGTATATTGGGAAGGATGCCTTAATCAAAAAGATGCAATAAAAAGAGAAAAATATCTGAAAACTGCATGGGGAAAAAGATACATAAAAAATCGAATTACAAATTATCTCACGGGGTGAAGACACTCATTTGCCACACATTTGCTGGAAGATGGATATGATATACGGACCGTACAGGAATTGCTGGGTCATAAGCATCTTGAGACAACGATGATATATACACATGTTTTAAATAAAGGAGGACTTGGAGTGAAAAGTCCGATGGATACATTATAATGAAAACAATCAAAACATTATTGCCTGGCGAACCGGGAACTA
>JAFGCO010000024.1 GCA_016932575.1 bacterium | reverse complement strand
TTTTTTTGGTTCTTTTTCTGGTTTTTTACTTCTTGTTTCTCGATTCTTGATTCTTTTTCTCTCCGTTTCCCCCATGCTCCGCTTCTCCGTCTCAGTCTCTCAACCAACGACTCTATGACTCTAAAACCCGTCCCCGTCCAGAATATCTCCCAGTTTACCCAAAACCGAGCCTTCCCCTTTCCTCGATCCCCCGTGGGAAGGAGCATGACGAAGTATCCGGTCAGCCAAACGGGAAAATGGAAGACTCTGAAGAAGCACCACACCATTGCCGCTCAATGTGGCTAAAAACAACCCTTCTCCCCCAAAAAACATCGACTTTAATCCACCGACCATCTGAATATCATAATCAATACCGGGCGAAAAAGCCACAATGCATCCTGTATCCACACGCAATGTTTCATGATTCAATGTCTTTTTTATGACGGTTCCGCCAGCCTGAACGAATGCCATCCCGTCTCCCTGCAAACGCTGAAGAATGAATCCTTCTCCACCAAAGAGTCCGGCACCAAAACGTTTAGAAAAAGCAATGCTTAGCCGCGTGCCAAGAGCTGCGCACAGAAACGCATCTTTCTGGCATAGAATTTCTCCGCCGGTTTTTGTCAAATCCACGGGAATAATTTTACCCGGATAAGGCGCTGCAAATGCCACGTGCCGTTTGCCCTGTCCATGATTGGTAAAGTGGGTCATCATAATGGACTCACCAGTAATGACACGCTGTCCGGCGCCAAGCAGTTTGCCTAAAAATCCTTCGCTCGGATTTGATCCATCACCCATTTTAGCTTCAAATGCAATTCCATCTTCCATATAATTCATGGCACCCGCTTCAGCAATGACTGTTTCTCCGTGATCCAGCTCAATCTCAACAATCTGCATATCATCGCCCACGATCTTATAATCAATTTCATGGCTGAGCATTATCCTGTCTCCTTTTAATATTGAATATCTATTGATTGGCAATACTTTTTTACGGAATTGTGATGGATTGGTTTTATAATAAAAATTACGTTTATTCATGAATGAACATGTATACTATGGGTGTCCGTTAAAATAATATAATAAATTCCGCTTTGTTTGGTCAAATTAATATTTTACTTTTATATCGCCTGAACATATAACAATTTCATTTACATGTAAACTGGCCTGATAAATGCCGTTTTCGACCAAATTTTTATTTTCATCCATCAGATCCCAAATAACTATATATTCACCGGGAGCTTGCATTTCATCCACCAATGTGCGGATAATTCGATTACGCTTCAATGTGATTAAAATTTTGATTTGCCCCATTTCTGAAAGAGCATAATGGATTGATGTTCTTATATTTGTTGGATTTGGATAGGCAGGATATAATCCAGATGATGAAGGAATATTAAATTCATTTGTGTCAAAATTTGGTGGACACCAGTCATTATTGTCAACTTTACCAATTAATGCACCATTTTCATCAGTTTCAGTAATGCCGATGATATTTTTGGAATCGTTACATTTCATTATAACAGAAATGAATAACAGGCTAACTAAAATTAAGGAATTTCTATTCTGTTTAATAAACGACATTTAGCCTCCTTTAAAAACACTCGCTTCAATAAAATTATTATTAACCCCCTGAAAACCAGATATGATTATGACCAAATATAGAAAACTGATGTACAAGTATAGTAAAACTCTCATTTTTTCCTAATATGGCAACCAGATAAAATTTCCTCTATTTGGTCATTACTTAATACTTGCCTGCCTGTTCAAAAAATGAAGAACTACCAGAGGTTTTCTGTAATTTTTTCGATATTCTTTCGATGATGGATATTAATGCTTACTGAAATAAAAAGGGTGCTGTGCTGATTGATTATTGAACACCTGACGGTCTATTTATCTCATGATGATTATTTTGTTTTTACCGTCTTCACCAAATCAACCATAAGAATCAACAAAGCCAGAGAACCCAGAATCGCTGGAATGAGACTAACACCATAAACTTTTACGAGCCATTCTCCAAAAACTGCTGAACCCTGCCAGGCACCAATATAACCCAGAATCACTTTTGAAATAAATGAGTTTATACCAGGCCTGACATATAATTTAAATACAAAATGCAACACTGCAGAAACAACAACACTGATAATCAGTAAGGTAAGAAAACATGCCATTCTACACCCCCCTCTCTGTTCATTGCTTTTTAATGGCACAGCACCCTTGTATTGAAATTGTTCTCTAACAGGTGATGAGTGAATTATATTTTTGGATACTTAAATTTCTTAATGAAAAAATCGGGATTTTAATCCATATTGTCAAGCAAATATTCATAATTTCACATTGATTCGGATATAAAAATATTCCGGTAAAAATATAAAAGGACCCAGTCTTGATTCTTACTTCTTGTTTCTGATTTCATTCCGGAGGCCGGCTCGTATCCAGATTTTTCATATAAATACCCAGCTTTTTTGAATATTTATCATCAATCTGGATGGATACCAGATAAGGCCCCGGAACCAACTGAAGCCGGATTTGATCTAAGTAATATTGATCCTTTTTGTAAGCCCGCCTGTTTTCACGCTGAAACATTTTTTCTTTTTCCTGGCGAATCACCTCGCGCATATCTTCATCAAACACCACAACGGTCAAATCATAGCCAAACTGATAAACATCGCCTGACTTCTCATAGCCCAGTTCTTTAATCGGAATTGAATAATCAAATTTCAAGAATCCCTCTTCTGTAAAAAACCGATTTTCCTTAAGCTTCAATGGATCAGCGTTATATTCATGATGATAACGAAACTCGGGAGTGCTGATGTAATTTGAAATCACGTAATCAATGTTATCCTTATACGAATAATAACTCAACGATCCCGGCTGAATTGCTTCATGATAAATATTGGTTTCATAAAGTTTCACAATAAAATCGACATGATACTTATAATATGACCATTCTTCCGTATGCCAGCCATGAATGGTCTGAAACTGGGGAGGGCCATACTTAATATAAATTTCACCACGGGCATCCCAGGGTGCATTTGGCCAGCCAAGTCTCTGGTACATATCCCGCTTATACGTGAGATGCCGGTAATCCCACGTTTCGGAAAAATGGGTGTATGCATAATTCACCCTTCGCTTGAATTCGTCAAAGGCCTCATTTATCTGTGTGGCCGGTGTGGGATCCAGCACTTTCCAGTATTTACGCAGCCATTCCGATCGGTCATATCCGGACAAACGACGGTATATTTCGAATTCATTGGTGGGAAGAATGGTCCACATGCCAAAATCAATTAATTCATTGAGCGTCCATTTTCCCTCAGTTTTCAGCATGGATTGATACTGACGGTGCCGTTTGGTAAGAAATGTCGGCAATACACCGGACCAGTCCCAGGTTTTCTCTTCCTTTTCTGCAGCTTCTTCCAGTCCCTTTGCCGAGGTTGTCACTTCAAATGCAGATCGTTTTAACGATTTTGCCGCAATTGCCGGAACATCATCGGCCTCCCTGCCTTCCAGATTTTGAATCAATGGCGAAACCAGATCATAATAATCGGGATTCTCAGCCATTTTCCTGAGAATTGGCAATGCATTCTTATCCCTGATTTTTCCCAAAGCAATGGCAGCTTGCTGACGGATTTGCCAATGGGTATCCTTCAGTTTTTCATGAAGAAAATCCCGAAATTCTTCCTTTCCGGATTCGACAAACCTGGCAGCCATCCCGATTTGATGTACGACAGCATCATCTGTCCATGTGCTTTTCGGAAATGCCTGGATCAACTCATCATATGCCAGGAATGCCTGAATATCATTTGGCATTTTCTTTTCCAGACAGTAGGCCAGCCAAAAGAAAGCGTCATCCTCATTGTTATGTCCTTGATATTCGTGAATAAATTCTTCATAAAATGCGATCGCCTCGTCCCACGATTGAGCCACCGTTTTCTTTTTGGCTTTCTTAAACAGCGCGTCTCCATCATCGGCCCAGATTGTATTTTGATTCAGTACGATCCATCCAAAAAGAATGGCAATGGATGTCAGCCTTCTATGCCGCCATATGCAATGATAAATATATCGAAACATGTTTCCTCCTTTTCGATCTCACACTTGTCGGGCGGCTGTGGGCAAACGTTTTTTCAGCATATCCACTCTGAAAAGCATATCCAAATCGATAATGGTTTGCCTGATTTGCCGTACAATCCCGGAATGATCTTCGTTTTTCCCGTTGATCATTTCCAAAAGCAGAATTTCCAGTCCGTTTATATAATGCTGCAACCGTCTGTCTGAAACGGAATCATTGATCTCCCGAATGATGTTTATCTTTCTGAGCAACTGCTCAGCCTCATCATAAGTCATTTTCCAGTCTTGAATGTCCAGATCTCCATTTTGAGGAAGATTCATCATATCCAGCAGCCATATTTCCGATTCATGAAAAAAAGTCTGGATCTGCAAAGCTTTATAAGGCGTGATTTGAACCACAGCTTCGTGCTGCTGGGAACCTGCCGAGGATTTGTGAAATAATATCCAGCCGATTGAAACTCCGATGAACAGCACGAGTGTCGCCTGGATAAACCGCATCGCCGGTGGCGGATAAAGTAAAAACGACCGGATCCGTGATCTGCCGGCTTGTCTGGAAGCGGGCATAAAACGTCGATTCATTGTCTGATGATATTCTGTTATCAAATGATCAGGCGCTTTGGGCCGCTGATGATGAGTTAAAACCTGATCGATCTGATTAAAATCCTCAAGAAAAGACCGGCAGGTTTCACACTGCTCAATGTGTGTTTCCAGCGCTTTTCTTTCATGCCTGGATAAATTTTCTTCAAGCAGTTCAATGATTCGTATGGTTTTGGGGCATTTTGCTTCCATAAAAATGACCTTCTTTATATCAAACTGGTTTCATTCCAACTTTCACGCTTTCTCGCTTTCACACCTTCATGCACCTTCAATGATCAGATTCTTTCGCATATACTGTATCGCTCTAAACAAATGCGTTCGGACCGTTGTCGTGGAACAATTCATAATTTCAGCAACTTCCTCGGTTGTCTGATGGTGAAAATATTTTAAAACAACGGCTGTTTTCTGATGCTCTGATACACGTGCCAGACAGGCCTCGATTTGATTTCTCACCTCCTGCTGCTCAAGAGTCCTTTCAACAGATTGAATCGGCTGTTCGTCTGCAAAATACCGACGTGCCGCATCCGGAGAATCGAAATCCTCGATTGTCTCTCTGTAATGCTGTCGTTTAAAGTCCAGTGCCCGGTTCACTGCAATACGATACAACCAGGTCGAAAACTTGGATCTTCCTTCGAATTGATCCAGCCGTTGAAACGCTTTTATAAAAACATCCTGAGCCAGATCTTTTGCATCTTCATAATTGCCAACAAAATCGTAAATCAAATACAAGATCGCATCCTGATACGCAGTGACCAGCCGGCCGAATGCGGCAGAATCTCCTGCCCTGGCCTTATGAATCCACCGCTTTTCATGAAATGCCATGCTTGTTCTCCAGCATAACTACTATCGATTCAAAATTAGGACGGAAACAATGGAAATAATGTTGACACTTGAGTAAGAATACTATCAATATTTTAATAACCGGTGATTTCAATAGATTCATCGGATACGACGGCTCTGTAACTTAAATCACCAAAGATACTGTTAATCTGAAATGTCAATGCCTTTTGTTTCTGACTTCTGGTTACTTGCTACTGGTATCTGGCTTCCGGTTTCTTTTATATTCTTTGATGTTCTTTTTCTCCGTTTCACCGTCTGAAGTCTCTCAACCAACGATGCACCCTAAAGACCGCAGACGGCTGACCGTGGACAGCAGACCGCAGGAAATCCGTAGACACGTAAATGAGTAGATGAGTAAATAGGTTAATGAGTCCACACCTTACCCCACCAAATATACATATAGGATTTGTCTCTCAGGTGGCAGGGATGAAGGGAACTCATCTACTCATCTACTCATCTACCCATTTACTTTCAACTCAATGACTCAACGTCTCTATGAATCAACATCTCCACCATTCATATTCCCCTTATTCCCCCTATATCCCCGTTTTTCTTATTTCTTACTTCTTGACTCTTGTCTCTTTTCTCACCAAACATTCACAACCTGTGGCAATAAATTCACGGAAAAATGGCAGATTTGGGAAACGAATCACCGGCCAGCCAAACCGGGTACGATATACGGGACGAGACAAAAAACATTCAAACAATACCGGTTTGAAACAATGTATTTTCAGCAGTTTAATCAAATTCCGAATACTTAATCCGATTAGAAAGTTATGAATAGTGTTTTCAATGATTGACTCCTGCTCTTGAAAAATCCGGCCCATACATCTGATTTTCCAGGCGGGGAGCAACTGAAGATAAGGCAAATATTTCATAAAAGACTTGCCATTCTGCTGATGTCCCGCAAACGGAGAGAATCGGGGAGGAAAAGTCAGATACAAATATCCCTGTGGCTTCAACAGGGATCCGATATTCTTAAAAGCCGTCTTCCTGTCCGTAATATGTTCAATAACATCACGCATTACAATCAAATCAAAAGGTTCTGAAAAACGATCAATAATACCCGGATCTGTAATATCTCCCACCTGCACATTCAATTCCGGATTCATTTTCTTAGCAAGTGCGACACGAGTCGGCATCAACTCGAGGCCTGCCACAAAAATACCATTTCGGCATAAAACATGGATCAATCCGGCTTCTGCGCATCCAACCTCCAAAATCCTGAAATGCCTCCACCCTGAAAGGTGCTGATCAAAATAGGGGATCAGGTAACTTTCCGTATGTTTTTGCTGTTCATAAAAATGCTTCTCTGCCAAACCATCTCCTCGTTCATCATATAGAAAACAAAGTGCTTAAAAAACCGTCTACCCACATACACATCTACTCTTCTACTCAATAACTCTATGACTCTACGACTCTTTTATTCCCGTTTCATAAGAATAACAAAATCCCTGTAAAATTACAATCATTTTATTTACCTGTTCATTCATATAAAAGTAAAAATAAATTCAGAGACCGGAAAATTTAATTGCAATTTATTAAATAAAATGTTTATATTTAAGGCTGATTTTTGAATAGAATATTGAACTTACAATCCTGGAGGAATATGATGACAGGTGAATTTTTCTGGTTCGTTCCCAGTTGTGCGATCCTTGCTCTTATCTTTGCATGGATTTTCTTTAAACAAATGATGAAAGAGAGTGAAGGAAACGAAACCATGGCTGAAATTGCCCAGCACGTCCGTGAGGGTGCAATGGCTTATCTTTCGCGCCAGTACAGGGTAGTCACCCTGGTATTTATCATTTTATTAATCCTTTTGACCATTCTGGCTTATTTTGGTGTACAAAATCCATTTGTGCCCGTTGCATTTTTAACCGGCGGATTTTTCTCCGGATTATGTGGTTTTCTGGGCATGAAGACGGCGACCTATGCTTCCGCAAGAACAACTCAGGGGGCCTCTGAATCTTTGAACAAAGGCTTGAAGATCGCATTTCGAAGCGGCGCCGTGATGGGCCTGGTTGTGGTCGGTTTCGCTGTATTGGACGTCTCCCTCTGGTATCTGATACTGACCAAATTCGTTTATACGACACAAAATATGGCAGAGGGACTACACTTTTTGGGTTTGAAATTGGTGCATGCCGGTACAACTGAAGGTCAAAAACTCGTTGAAATTACAGCCACCATGTTAACGTTCGGTATGGGCGCTTCAACACAGGCACTGTTTGCACGCGTGGGCGGCGGTATTTACACCAAAGCGGCGGATGTGGGTGCAGACCTGGTGGGTAAAGTGGAGGCCGGCATTCCTGAGGATGATCCCCGAAATCCGGCGACTATCGCAGATAATGTAGGAGACAATGTGGGTGACGTTGCCGGTATGGGCGCAGATCTTTATGAATCATACGCCGGTTCTATTCTGGCGACAGCCACACTCGGAGCAGCTCTGCCATTGTCGGCCGGCATCAATCAGACAACAGCTGTGCTTGCACCGATGTTTATCGCAGCGATTGGCATCATCCTGTCGATTCTGGGGATATTTATGGTCCGGACCAAAGAAAGTGCCACGCAAAAGAATCTGCTGTCTGCCCTCTTGCTGGGAACGGGCGGCAGCTCGGTTCTGATCCTTGCAGTACTGGCTGTTATGGCTGCGACCGGCTGGATCCCCTGGGGTATTTTTGGTTCTGTGGTTGCCGGACTGACGGCAGGTGTGATTATCGGGCAGGGCACGGAATATTTTACTTCAGATGAATACAAACCCACCCGCGGAATTGCACAACAGGCGCTTCAGGGACCGGCGACAACCATTATTGACGGGATTGCTGTGGGCATGTTCTCCACGTGGATTCCCGTAGTCACTATCGTTGCCGGCATCATTGCTGCATTTGCTTCTGCAGGCGGATTCACAAATTTTTCCATGGGTGTCTATGGTATCGGCTTTGCAGCTGTGGGAATGCTTTCAACCCTGGGCATCACTTTGGCCGCCGACGCATTCGGACCGATTGCAGACAATGCCGGCGGCAATGCCGAAATGTCCAATCTGCCTCCTGAAGTTCGTGAACGTACCGACGCTCTCGATATGCTGGGGAACACCACAGCAGCGACAGGAAAAGGATTTGCCATTGGTTCAGCCGCATTAACAGCCATGGCACTCCTGGCTGCTTATATTGAAGAAGTAAAGCTCTGGCTTGGTAAATTGCCGGAAAAAGGCGAAGCATTTCTGACTGCCACGAAACTTGAGAATCTGACCGATGCAGACATAAGTCACTTTGTTAATTATTTTAATCTTTCGCTGTTTAATCCAATGCTTCTCGGAGGTATTTTTATTGGCGCAATGATGGCTTTTGTGTTCTGTGCCATGACCATGAAAGCCGTGGGCCGTGCAGCGGGTGCCATGGTGGAAGAGGTCAGACGGCAATTCAAAGCCATTCCGGGAATCATGAAGGGCACAGAAAAGCCCGAATATGCCAAATGTGTGGCCATATCAACGGCTGGTGCGCAGCGGGAAATGATTGTACCATCCATGCTTGCAATTATCGTACCGGTGCTGGTCGGAGTCATTCTTGGGGTAGCCGGCGTGGTGGGTCTTTTGGCCGGGGGATTAACAACCGGATTCACTTTGGCCTGTATGCTGAATAATGCAGGCGGTGCGTGGGACAACGCTAAAAAATATATTGAAAAAGGACATCACGGCGGCAAGGGCAGCGATGCGCATAAAGCCAGTGTGGTCGGCGATACGGTCGGCGATCCATTCAAGGACACCTCAGGCCCTTCATTAAATATTTTAATTAAATTAATGTCTATGGTTTCTGTTGTAATGACCGGACTGACTGTGGCTTTTTCGATTTTTTAATCAGAAGTCACAACAATAACGAAAAATCAGGCCGGGTTCGCCCGGCCTTTTCTATTTGATGATTGAAGAATATCCTGAATCGGTTGATCAGGGGAAAAATGGATGATAGAAAAAACTGAATTGATGCATCATTTGAATGAATATTTCAAAAATCCCTGTGGATTGGTCCTCACTTCATCATTTTACGCACCAGCGGAAGCACATTAAACGTCTCAATAATCTGATCATAATACCCTTCATGCTCATTCAATACCAGGGTAAGGCTCCACAGCAATGGGCTAAAAATGATAAAATAGGTTTTTAATAGTTTTTTCTGAGACGGTTTGCGCCAGTTCACTGTCACGTGGGATTCAGATTGTATTCGGATTGAACTTGTTTTTTCAATAACAAGTCCGTATTCTTTGGCTATTTTCTGAATGTCCTTTTGTATATCTTCCACCGACTTTTGTTTTGTTTGCTGAATGGTAACCACCATTGAATCGCCGGCTGGGCCAACCAGAACAGGACCATCCGTGAGTACGGGCGGCAGACAATCTTTAAATAAATTGCCATTCACCTTTTCAAAAATAAACAGTTTTCGCCAGCCATCGGGCAGTGATATTTCAAATCCCAACGATTGATCTTGAAATTGCATGTCAGCACTCTCCCGGTCATTATCCTAAATATTTAACACAACAGCTCAAATAAAGGGTACTTTTATTGTTCATGGTTTATTCAAAAATGAATAACGGTTAAATTTAATAAAAATGATACGATAAAAACAAATAAAAAATTTTTTTCTTATTTAATTGAGCCCAGAAGCCATTGTTCAAGTTGATTCATTTGATGAACAGTTTGCATAAGATAAGAGTTAGCAGGCTGCATTTTACAAACGATCGCAACGTATCTTCGTAAAAGATCGATAAATCTTCTCGGATAGTAAAGCAACATCCTGATGGTACTGTTCTTCACAGGATACATCAGAGCCATAATTTGCTTTGATGGAAAAAGTATTCTAAAAAGCATAAGAATTTTATGAACAATGCCTGATCTTGCCCAAAAACGAATGAAATCTTTCGAAAATCCCCTTACGGCTTGTGAATCTTTGAAAAGCAGACACATCGCTTCAGTTTGAAAACGACCGACGAAAGCCCCTGCTTCCAATGCCTTAAACACCTCCGATTCGATATCAACATTCAGTATTTCCTGAACCATTGCCAATATCATGACAACGCATCTTTCTGTTTTACAGGTTCTGACAGTCTTTACAAAAGCAGACCATTCAATTCTGTCCTGATCATGGTCCAGTACTTTTACCAAATCAATAAAATCTCTCAGGCCGCCTCTGAAAAGATGTGTGATGCCTGTATGATAACAGTGATAATTGAGCAGATCTTCCGGACAGAGTCTCCATACATTATCTTCAATCTGGACAGCCCTTTTCCAAATATTTTCCGAATCAATTTGAATGGAAGAATCTTCAGGGACTAAACCGCAATGGATTTCCAATCCAAGATCTCCATCCGGCGAGATGAGGGTTGGAAAATGTTTCAATTGAGGAGAAACAAAATAGGACCGATTAAAATAGAGCTCCTTATGTTTGGTTATTTTTTGGGAAGCAAAACGATATTGACGATTGAATAACAATGAAAGGATTTGATTTAAATATTTTTTCTGAATCAGAATATCAAAATCATCCATCGTTCTTAAGGCAATATTTTTATAGATATAGTCCGCGTAATATACACCTTTTAGAAGAATAACCGGGATATTCTGTTTCCTTAAATCAGCAATCAGCTCATGAAAAATATGAAATCTACGGGCATTCAAAACACCGTTCTGTAAATAATCCCTTTTTAATCTTCCTGCAATACCTTGCGGACATCGGTCTATCGTTTTTACTATATCGTACAGAACAGGCGTAATACGATGTCTTATTGATTTTTCTACAAGAATTTTCCAATCGTTTAATGAGGCTGCTCCCCACGCATCGAAACTTGTATGATGAACATAGGCACGAATCAAAGATACCAGCATCTGGTCCGACTCATCGGGTAAAATCAATATGGAGGAATCAGGTTGCATTATATGCCTCGGCCTGCATTTTAAAAAGCCGGCAGTACTTGCCATTCAGTTTTAATAGCTGTCTGTGCGATCCCTGCTCAATAATTTTTCCTGAATCAAGCACATATATGATATCCGCCATTCGTACCGTTGAAAAACGATGACTGATGAGTATAATCGTTTTTTCCGCTTTCATTTTCTGAACCTGATGGAATATTTTGTATTCTGTTTCCGCATCGAGCGCGCTTGTTGGTTCATCGAGAACAACAACCGGAGCATCTTTCAAAAAACACCGGGCAAAGGCAATTTTTTGCCACTCCCCGATACTCAGTTCCTCACCTGATTCAAACCATTTTCCCAACAGGGTATCATAGCCATCTGGTAACGATTCTATGGTATGGTGGGCTCCTGTCAGATTAGCCGCGTCAATAATTTTTTTAGACTCTCTCTCCACCCCATCCGAATTTCCAAACCAGATATTTTCCCTCGCGGTATTGTGGTACCGTGCGAAGTCCTGAAATAATACACCAAATTGCCGCCTGAGTTCAGAAATTTCAATATGAGTGAGTTTGATATCGTCTACTGTAATCGATCCCTCAACCGGATCATATAACCGGCATAACAGTTTGACCAGCGTTGTTTTTCCGGATCCATTATCACCCACAAAAGCCACCACCTGCCCTGGTTTTATATGAAGATTTATCTGCTTAAGCGCCATTTTCTCAGCAGATGGATAACGAAAAGAAACATTATAAAATTTAAATCCTGAACGGATTGGTACTGGAAAAAACAGGCTGTTTTTCTGTGTTTTAATTCTCGGCCCAATTTTCAGAAAATCAAAAAGATACGACGTGAAAAGCGCATCATCATAAAGAGCTGCCAATCCATTCAGAATATCACCAAAGAAGTGCTGGCTGCGCTGAATCACTTGATAGAACATGATAAAGGTGCCCAGTGTCAATTGAGCCTGAAGTGTATAATTCGCCAACAATGCATAAAGAGCAGTCACAATGAAAATACTCCAGATTTTGGTCAGAAAATCCTGTGAAATCCGGTGCTGAAGCAGATTCATTTTTTCTTTTCTCAATTTTACTCTGATTTTTCTGTACTGCCGGATAAACAGGGGCCCCAGTCCGAATATCCGTATTTCTTTCGCATAATCATCGCTGGTCATTACCCAATGATAATATTGTGCCTTTCTCTGGCTGGCAGTCCGTTTTTCCTGCCAGGCATATATTTTTTGCGAAGCCTTTAACCGGACAAACAGTCCCGGAAGCATGGCAAAAAGCAGGACAAATATCAGGGCCCAGTGTAAAGCAACAACCAATCCTGCCATCGCTGCCAGTGAAATACCGCTTCTTATGATCCTGACCAGACCATGCACCATTCTTGTCGGTCGATAGATCGCTTCTTCCTGTGTTCTGTGCAGCGTGTCAAAATAATCAGGATTTTCATAATATTCCAGGTCGACTTCAATAGATTTGGAATGAAGCAAATCCAGCACATGATCCGTAACAAGCAGTGACTGATGTTCCTGGGTCAGGTGAATCATGCTCTGAATGAACATATTCAGTAAGCTGGTACACCCTAACAGGGAAATCAGTATAACGATTCTCTGAAATGAATCCATAGGAGCAGCAGACTGAACGCTCTCAGTAATCGTATCGATAATGACTTTAATAACAACCAGTGAAACCAGGGGAACAAGGCCCTGCAGTACAATCAAAAACGTGCTCAGAAGAGTCCATTTTTTTGCACTCTCCCAGACAAGCGAAAAAGACATCTTGAGATTAAAAACTTTCTTAAATTTTGATTTTATTTTCATAAGACAAGTCTGGATGCTTCACTCAATTCAAGGGACATCACAATGCGCGGTCTCTTTTCCTGGCTGCTTTCTTCATCGAACAATTGCCGGCTTGCCGTATCTGTACAGATTTTAAAACCCATTTTCTCATAATAGCGAATCCCGGCAATATTATCGCGAAATAAAAAAAAGTGTATGCTTGAACCGCTTTCTCTGATGATTCGTTGAAAACCATGGTGCATCAATGCCCGGGCAATCCCGATTTTCCTGTAACGACGTCGTATAAACAAACTGTTCATCCACCATGAACCGGATCCATTCTGTTCCGATTCCCGTTCCAGCACGACTGCACCTGCGGCATTATCCTTATATTTTGCAATAAGAATACATCCGGTTTGACTGATATGACGAAATTGTTCTCTGAATCTCATCACAGCATCCGAATCAGAATAATATCTTTGATAATCGAACAACCGGACCAGTGACGGAATATCTTCATCCGTTGCATCGCAAATCCGAATGTTTTTATACAGGATCGAACGCATGACAATCCGATACACGGCGTTTTTTTGTAATCGATTCAGCGCACCCAATCCGATTCTTGAAGGATGGGTAAGAAATATTACGTACCGGCGAACAATGGATGGAAGGCAAATCCATATCCTGCCGGCGAATCGCCATATCCCCCTGTCGTAATCCATGGTTTTGTTCTGTCTTTTCACCTGAAAGACTCGCCCCAGTATTTGATCGGGATTCAGACATTCATGAGAAAAGGGATGGGCATCTCCGCAAACAATGTATCGGATCATGGAATTTTTCAGAACGATCCCGGTCAACCGATGTACACTTGATTTTCCGTTTCGGTAACGATAAAATAAGATATCTCCCGGAACCAGCTTTCTGTTTTCAATGGATTTAATAAAAATAACATCCCCGTGATGAATAAAAGGATGCATGCTCTGACCCCTGGCAATAAAATGGAGAATTCCGTTTTTATCGAAAACGACATCCGTCAGTTGATTCAATGCTTCTCTATGTAGGGTCAGATAGCGCATCGCACAAAATCAATGATATCCGAATCCGGTTTAAATCCAAGTTCATAGCATGGCACTTCCTCAGCCATCCGGGCGCAAAGATCCAGGGTAAACTCCATGCCGCTTTTATCCCAAATCACCGGAAACATCCTGGCAATCAGCATGGACAATGCTTCGGCTCCCTCCACACGCTTCAACTGATTTTTATCGGCATGCCTGATGATAAATATTTTCTTGAGCGGAACAGAATGGCTGGATGTCACCGATATATCACCATGCCAGGGTGTTCCATAAATACGGAATGACTCTTTTACTTGCCTGACCACCACCCGGTCATCATTCAGGATCTGAGCATGATTTTGAATCCATAGATTGGCCATGGTCGATTTGCCATGAGTCGAGTTGCCTGTAAAAAGAAGGCCGTCTCCCTGGTCATCCACACCGCAGGCATGAAACATGGCCCCCCGGTTCCGGGCAAGAAGACTGATCATCCATATCTGACCGAGCGGATAATCGAGAGGGTGCGGATTAAAAATATCTTCAGGATCATCCGAATGATTCGTCTGTATATATACATCGGCTTGGCAATAATCATTTTTAAATAAACTGGCCATTAAGGGATGTGAATAATCGCAGATTGTTGATTTCTGAATAAAAACAACATGATCACGGGATTTGTACAGGCGCCATGTGGTCTGTGAATCAAAAAGGAGATCCATCTTGTTCACGTCCATATGCGGAAAACGATTATAGGACAGGTGCATTTGTACTTCAGGAGGTGATTGATATCGAAAGGCATTAAAAACATCATCACTGAAATAGGGGTGTGTCTGGCAATAGATTGAAATGGGGATTTCTGCGATTTTGAGCTGCTCGATCGGGTTTGTCTGCATAAAAATACAACTCTCGACAATGTGTCAGAATGACATGGTAATCAATGTCACCCTTTTATTCAATAACTCAATATCCAATAGTAAAAAAATCGCAGTCAGCTTCCGATAACATTGCATAGCCATTGCGATTGGCACTTGCCATTTGTCTTGCCGCTGCCCTGAGTCCCTACTGTAGCCTTGCATCCTGTCAGCACTGCCTCTTCCGGAATAAGCTTCACACGTTCAATCCGAGGTCCGGCATAAGGCCGCTTGTCCAATTTCATGTTTTTCCTCCTTGGTAATGGCGGCATTGGATTTGATCATTTGCCTCTGAATGGTTTGCAAATTGTTTTGAATTCCCATCCGATCTGCCCTGAGGTGGGCAATTTCGCATAAATAGGGGCTGTATCCCTCAATATCCCCGGTTTCCATTTTGACCCATCCGGAACAATAATCGCATAGAGCCTGGATATCACATGTAGCGCATGGAATCGATTTGACACGTTTCTGTTCAAGGATACCGGGAATAAAATGATGCCATCCTTCATGAAAACTGCCGCGTTTCAGATCGTATCCGTGATGCCTGACCATGATACAGATATACAGCACTCCGGATGCATCAATGTGAAAACTGGTTCTCCCGGCGCCGCATGTAAACAGCCGATCCTCCGGAGCCCGCATATGGCTCAGCCGCTTCCAGATATCCAGCCACGCGGACCGGCGTTCTTCATCTTCATTCTCAAAGGCCACAATCTCCTGAGGAGACAGCCGGCAATCCCGCTGCATATCTGATCCGTCGATGCGCTTGCTGATTACCGGGTCATAACGGAATGTCAAGCCCCTGTCTCTGGAAAATTGCTGCATGCTTCTGACTTCAGACTGATTGATATTCAATACCATGGATTTGAGCTGCAGAGGAATCTGACGCTTCATAAGCATATCAATGGCCTGATAACAGCGTTTATGCGAGCCGGGGACACCGGTCACCCGCTCATACGTTTCCTGTGTGCGCCCGTAAAGTGTGATTTCGACCACAAAGGGTGTCCACTCCGTCAGATAATCCGCTATTCTCTCCGTCAACTGTGTGCCATTTGTAAACAGGGAAATCAGCATCCCCTTTTTCTTTGCATGGGTATAGATATGAAAAAAATCTTTTCGGACAAATGGTTCTCCACCGGTCATGAGCAACCATAAACACCCTTCATCCGCCATCTGATCAATCATGGAGATCCACTGCGACTCTGTTAATTCACGTTTTTTCACACCGGCATGACTGACAGGCTGATTAATATAACAGTGAGCGCAGTTCAAATTGCATCGCGTGGTGAGTTCAATACTCCCTGATGCTGGAATATGACGTTTGATAATCGTCTCGTGGAGTCTTTCACTGAAGACACCGTATCTTGTATGGATAAGTTTCGGACAATCCATAGTCATTTACTCGTAATAATACCCAGCGATTCCAACTGATGCAAAAAACTGACCAGATCGGCTTCGGCTTCTTCCTGGGTCACTTCAAAAAATTTGACAATCGAATCACGAATTTTCATCAGATCTGACCTGCCGTCGAGATGATCCCAGATAAAAGCGCCCACTTCATTGAGTGTGAAAATGCTCTCCACGTCCTCGGTTTTCCGGCGAATGGGAACAAGGATAAACTCTTCCCCGATTTTACGGGAGACAATCGAGGCATCTTTGGTATAAATTTTATTTTCCATATCCGGGTTCAGACGATCGAATAAATATTCAAAAAATCAAAATGATAAGCCATTTTAATATTTTAAATTTATATAATATTTGCGACAATAAATTAACAACAAAGCATTTCTAAAACAAGGGAATAATTATCAAGGTGAAGTGATTCATTTTTCATTTTGCAATGGTAGTCAACTGAGAAGCCCGCGCGCGCAGCAATTATTTAAATTGCATATAAAAAAAATGTTTGATATTTTATTATAGTAATTTTTTTTGCTTTCTAATAAATCAGCATTGATTAAAACAAGACGGGGACCGAACCATGAAAAATCTTATAATCTCAATCATCAGTGTCTTTTTATCCGTTATCATCATAAACGCTCAGCCCACAAAAATCGCGATTGTGGGGAACAGCATCACCGAAGGCGTCGGGGTCGGAGTTCCTTCCAGAGACAGTTATCCCGCACAATTGGGCATGTATCTCGGCGCGGATTATGAAGTCGGCAACTTCGGGGTTTCCGGAAGAACCATGTTGAAACACGGAGACTTTCCGATCTGGGTCGAACCGCTTTTTGAAGACGCCCTGAACTTTAACGCGGATACGCTGATTATTCTTTTAGGCACCAATGACAGCAAACCGCAGAACTGGGGTGACTACGGAGATGAATTTACGGATGACTATATTGCGATGATTGATACATTCTCTCTGGTAGGAGACAAAGTGCCTGAAGTCTGGGCCTGTCTGCCCCCGCCGGCATTTTCAGTCAAATGGGGCATCAATGATACCGTGATCGTGAATGAAGTGATTCCGGCAATCGAACAGGTCATTGCTGAACGGAACCTGAATCGGGTCGATTTTTATACGCCGTTCATCGGGCACAATGAATATTTTCCTGATGACATCCATCCCAATCCGGCAGGCGCGAATGCCATGGCAAAAATTCTGTATGAAGTTTTCACAGGGGATACTGTTCAGAAAAAATTTGATGTCAATGCTGCAAAAAATAAAACGGTTCTGACAGACACGGGCGAAAATGGCGGGGCCCTGATCGATGGCGATCCAATGACTGCCTGGATGATATCTTCACTGCCGGCCATGGCTACCGTGGATATCGGGGAACCGGACTCGATAGACGCATTCGTGCTCGACTTTGCCAGCTCTGCGGAACGGGCTGTGCAGTACACCATAGAAGGTTCCCTGGATACCGAAAACTGGACAACATTGGCCGATCATTCAGAAAGAACGGAAACGGACCAGCTGGCTCTGGCTGATGTCATCACACCTCAATCATTCCAGTATTTTAAACTCACTGTCACCGGCGCCAATCAGGCCGAAACGGATATTTTATTAACTGAATTTCAGGTTTTGGCCTATCATGGAGCGCATCATGCCAATGCCATGTCTGTGCTGATCGACAGAGAATCGAGCAGATACAGATACTATAAAATATATTTCACGCCTTTTCATAACACCGGAGAAAGAACGAGTATATACAGAGATGCCTGGGACGGAGACGGATTTTTGCAAATGACAGGTTTTAAAAGTGTGGAAGAAAATCTGGAATACCGGGCAACACTGAAGAAAGGATCCACCAACTCCTATTACCTGATGACCTATCTGGACGGTGTTGAAATCATATCCGACACCATTGATCTGTTCAATCTGGATACAGGCGTTGAATGCAATTCTCCATTACCAGCTGATATTGATTTAAAACAAAACTATCCGAATCCGTTTAATCCCTGGACACGAATCATCTACACTTTGGCAAAACCAGAGAAAATCAGGCTGACTGTAGTCAACAGCCTGGGGCAAACCGTGGCAATTCTGATCGATAAAAAGCAAAATACGGGTAATCATGCGATATATTTCGATGGTTCAAAATTGGAATCCGGAATTTATTTCTGCACAATTCAGTCGGACACCTTTATCCGGTCACGAAAGATGGTATTATTGAAATAAGAAATCCATGAACCCGTTTTCTTTTTGGGACAGGAATAAGCAAGAATGGCTCGTATTAAATTCGTTTGACGGATTGTTGATTGGACCGTAGTTTTTTTTGATTTACTGATTCTGGGATTTCATCAGACTTTCCAGTTTCTCATGCGCATTTTCCCAGCCTGAATACAGCGCCATGAGTTCTCTTTCCACATCTTTATGTTCCTTTTGCAGCTGCCGGATGAAACCGGCCTGGGTGTATGTCTCCGGCCGGGCCATTTGCATTTCCAGATCCTGTTTTTTTGATTCCAAAATCTCAATCTGGTTCTCAATTTGTCTGATATCCGTTTCGATTGGCTTTTTCAAACGGTTTAAAGCATCTCTGGCCTCCGCTTCCTGCCTGCGCTGCGTTCTGGTCTTCTTTCCGATCGAACCCGCTATTTGATCCTGGTGATTCGGCTTCAATCCTGAAGGTCTTGCCGTACGGGACAGCGCATTCTCTTCTGTTATCCGTTTTTCCAGGTAATTATAATAATTGCCTTCATAGATGCGGAGTGTATGGTTCCTGATTTCAACAACCTGATGTACCAGCTTTGTAAGAAAGTAACGGTCATGCGATATCAGAAGCATTGTTCCGTCATAGACCAGCAAAGCCTGTTCCAGTGCTTCTTTCGAGATGATATCCAGATGATTGGTCGGTTCGTCCATAATCAGAAGATTGGCTCCGGAAAGCAGCATCTTGGCCAAAGATACCCTGGCCTTTTCACCGCCGGACAGCACCCGGATCTGTTTAAAAATATCATCACCGCTGAACTGAAAGATTCCCAGAACATTTCGAACATGCTGGGTTATCGTTTCATCAGCATATGCGCAGACCTCTTCGATGACTGTCTTTTTTAAATCCAGCGCATCAATCTGGTGCTGCGAATAATATCCGATGTGCACATTTCTGCCCAATATCACACGCCCCGTTTTCGGTTTCAGATCTCCGTTAATTAATCGTGTCAGGGTGGTTTTTCCAGCGCCATTTTCACCCACCAGGGCGATTTTTTCGCCACGATAAAGATCCAGATTGATCTGATCCAGCACCTTCTCATTCTGATAACGAAACGACATATTTTCGATATGCAGCACATCTTTGTAGCTGGATTTGCCGGCTTTAATCTTGAAAGTCCAGCTCTGCCGCTCAGGAGGCAGCTCAACCTGTTTGATCTTTTCCAGTTCTTTGATACGGCTCTGCACCTGTGCTGCCTTGGTCGCTTTATACCGGAATCGATCGATAAAGACTTTAAGCCGCCTGATTTCTTCCTGCTGATCCTTCCATTGTTTTCGAAGCTGCCCGAGATGCTCCGCTTTTTTCTCTTCGTAAAAATGGTAATTGCCCGGATAATGGATCATTCTTCCGGATTCAAGCTCGTAAATATCAGTCACCAGCCGGTCGATAAAAAAGCGGTCGTGAGAGACGATCACCACACTGCCGCGAAATTGAAGAAGATACTGCTCCAGCCATTCAAGAGACGGCAGATCCAGATGATTGGTCGGTTCATCAAGAAGCAGTATATCCGGATTCTGTAACAGCAAACCGGCCAGCACAGACCGCATGCGCCACCCGCCGCTGAATTCTGAAAGGGAACGATTAAAATCTGATTCCCGGAATCCAAGTCCGGACAGAATTGTTTTCATCCGATGCTCCACATCATATCCTCCCAAAGCCGAATAATGATGCTCCAGATATCCGAGTTTGTCCAGCAGCGCGCTTTCGGGATCAGGATTGTCTTTTAGTTTTTGCTGAATATGATGGATCTGTTTTTCTGTCTGATAAATTTCCTTCTGTTGCCTGAACACCGATTCGATCAGGGAGCCCTCTTTTAAAGACGCTTCCTCCTGGGGCAGATAACCGATTGTGGTATTTTTCGGAGCAGTGATTTCTCCTGAATCGGATCTTAATTCGCCGCCGAGAATTTTCAGCAGAGTTGTTTTGCCTGTACCATTGGGACCAATCAGTGCAACATGCTTGCCGGGGTGAATCATCCAGTCGATCCCGTCTAACAGGTTGCGCTCCCCAATGGCATAATGTAAATTTCTAATCTGTATCATTGGCTTAAAATTTAAAAAGAGAATGTCTGATTTCCAATAATGAAAAACGATTTTAAAAATTCTTTCATTGCAAAAACACTGAATGCTATCTTAACATAAATTACTCACCAACGGTAATGGATTCTGATTGCAGTGTCGAATAGGCATCCTGCAGCGCGGTTGTATTCCCAAGCAAGCCGGCGATTAAAATTGTCTGCAGAATTTCCTCTTCAGAAACACCCATTCTTTTCAGTTTTCGTATCTGATTCCGAATACAACCCGGAGAATGGTTTGCAACAGCCGCGGACAGAGTGACAAGGTTGCATTCCCGCACAGTCAGCGGTCCGCCATTCATCAGACTGCGGCCGTAAGTCATAAACGCGGGCAGCGCACCCGGCTTGTTTGATAAAACATAAAGCGGCTGATGCACAAAGCCATACTGGTCCATAAACTGTCCGAGAATCGTCTGATTTTCAATTCCATGATTTTGATCCCGTTCCTGGGCAAATACAGGGATAAAGAGGATCATAGCGAAAATGAACGATACTATGGATTGTTTCCTGATCATGTGTTTCTCCTTTTCTGTTGATAAAAAACCATGCGGAAGGGAAAATAAAAAACCATGATTCATCCCTCCGCGGTAATTTGAGCGGGACATCAGTCTTCAAATGACAAACATCAGCAAAGCAGTGATTAATCTACTTCTCGTTTTTCAACTCATCGATCAGACTTTCAATGTCTTGCTTCTGAACCGTCAGTGCTTCAAGCCTCTGCTGCAGCACCCGGATTTTTTTCTCAGTGCTCCACAGGCTGCCGGAGATGTCCTGACAACCGCATCCAAAACCGCATTGATATTTTGCATGATGCATGAATAATCACCCCCTTTCGTATGATAATTGAGTGTTTAAGCGTTGATTTCAATATTAGTTAAAAGAAATTCATTCGAATCAATGGTATCAATTTTATTTAATTATGTTAGCATTTAACTAATAACTTATAATCTATTATAAAATTTTTTATTTCTTTTCGAGAATCGAACTTAAATTATCGCATAGCGCATCCATTTGATCCGGATTTAAACGATAATGAATGAAATATCCATGACGTTCACTTCTGACAAAGCCAGCCTGACGCAATATTTTTAAATGCTGCGACACGGCCGACTGGGTGATTCCCAAATGATTGGCCAGAGCATTCACACAAAGCACGGGCTTGCGGCCCTCATCCCTGCAGCGGCTGAGAAGCTGGAGAATACGAAGCCGTGTCGGATCTGAAATGGCTTTGAGTTTTTCTGAAATATCTTCGATCTGTGTCATATGTCCGCATATTCTTTTAAGATATTGCTAATATACTTAATTTAATACCAGCTGTCAAGGGCTTTTATTCGTTTATTGATTTTTTTTGATTGATAAATATCGTATTAAAACAGTAACTTTCCATTCATCTGCGATTAATAATACAGTTGTCTTCATCATTATTTTCAAGTCGCTTTTAACTTGATTCTTTATCGGGATTTTAGTAACATGGGTGAGTATAAAAGCAGCGGTTGTCAATCCACGAAAATTCAATAATAGAACAATCGCATCCCGGTAATCGTATTTTAGCAATTTACAATAAAAGAAAGATATCCGGCTTTGATAAATAATGAAGTTGGCGCGATCGTCATTGGCGGACATTTTCATGCCCTGGGTCTCATTCGGTCGCTCGCAAAAAAGGGCGTCAAATCTGTTCTCATTGATCATGAACCCTGTATGGCCCGGTACTCAAGATATGTCTGGAAATACTATCGATGTCCCCATTTTTCTGAAAGTGAAAAATTCATCCGTTTCCTGATCCGGCTTGCCGATCAATTTAAATTAAAAAATTACGTCCTGTTTCCGACTTGCGATGAAACTATTTTTACAATATCCAAAAACAAAGACCTGTTATCTGCATATTTCAAGGTGACCACACCGGCATGGGATTGTGTCAAATATGCCTATAATAAAAAACTTACCTATTCTATCGCTGAAAATGCAGGGATCCCTATCCCAAAGACGTACTATCCAGCTTCAGAAAAGGATTTGCCTCACCTGAAACTGAACTATCCTGTTGTATTGAAACCCGCTGTCGTCTATCGCTTTTTTAAACGCACGAAGACCAAAGTGTTTCAAATCAATAATGAGGATGACCTGTTTAAATATTATCGCCTGGCCTGCTCGATTATTCCAAAAGAAGAAATCATGTTGCAGGAAAAAATACAGGATGCCTGTAACAATCTGTATTCTTTCTGTCCCTGGTTTAAAAATAAACAGGTTCTGGCACAAGTCACCGCCAAACGGCTGCGACAGCATCCCATGGAATTCGGCCAGGCCTCAACACTGGCCGTCAGTATGCGCGTACCTGAGCTTGAGACACTCGGTGTCGAACTGCTTAGAGCGATCAATTTCTATGGTATTTGTGAGATTGAATTTTTGCTGGACTCCAGAGATCATAAATATAAACTGCTGGAGATCAATCCGAGAGTCTGGGGCTGGCATACCATTGCTTCGGCAGCCGGTGTCAACCTGCCCTGGTATCTCTATTCGGATATGATGGGAAAAGAAATCAGAAAACAGGGTTTCCTTGAAGGCGTCAAATGGAGGCGGTTCATCACAGATACACCCACCGCGATTACAGAAATATTCAGAGGACGTCTGACTTGGAAGGAATACACCCATTCTGTCAGCCATATCCACGAGCATGCGGTTTTCTCATACAATGATCCGCTTCCGTTCTTCGGAGAATTTTTCATGCTTCCCTATCTTTGGAAAAAACGGGGATTTTAATTTATGGGCATTTGTTTTCTTCAAAGTCTCTTGATTTCCGCAGTGATCATCCTGCCTCTGGCAATCAAATGTAAAATCAAATTTTATCTGGCTCTTATTGGTATTATCATGACGGCGCCTGTTTCAACGCTTTTATTGATCATATTGGATCAATCAGGCATTTCAATAAATCCATGGATGCGGTGGATTATCCCCGGATTGTTAACCTGCCTGATTTTACTTGTGATCGTTTTATTTAGATTCTATCGGGATCCTGACCGGATTATTCCCGATAAGGAGCATGTCATATTATCCCCTGCGGATGGAACCATTTTATATGTAAAAAAAATTAAAAATCATACAATCCCGCTGACCATCAAGGCCGACCGGAGAATCGCTTTAAAAGAATTTACCGGTTGGGAACTGTCAAAATCAGATGCTGTGCTTGTGGGTATAGAAATGAGCATCCTGGATGTGCATGTCAATCGTACACCGGTCAGCGGTTCAATTTTAAAACAGCACTCCGTCAAAGGAAAGTATATTTCTTTACGAAGAAATGAAGCGCCGTTTGTTAACCAGCGTCTTTCCACACTGATTGATCACGGTCCTTTTCAAATCGGCATCGTGCAAATAGCTTCCAGAAGAGTCCGGCAGATTATTTCTTACATGAAACCGGGGGATTATTTGGAAAAGGGTCAACGATTTGGTGTTATTCGTTTCGGATCCCAGGTTGATGTGGTCATTCCCGATCTTAAGGGGCTGCAAATCCTGATTCATCCGAAAGAAACAGTTCGGGCCGGTCAGACCATTATCGCCGAGTATGATCCGTTTCCACGTGAATCACTGAAAAACAAACCATGAACACCGCATTAAAAATCATCCTTCTTGCTTATCCGGACAATCCTGTTGGATACATCTTCATTGAAACATTCCAAAGGCATCAAGTGGCCATTGATTCAATTATCGTGAAAAAGCAAAACCGTTCAAACCGATGGAAACGATTGATCGAAAAAATGAATAAAGACGGCCTGTTTGCTGCACTTAAGCGAATTCTTCATATGGGTTTGCTTAAATGCAGACACCGGACACTCGTGCATCTGGCTGAAAAATATCAGATTCCGCTCTGCTGGGTGGACCGGTTCAACAGCCAGGATTGTGAAACATGGCTGAAATCCCGTGCCCCGGATCTTCTGGTCATTGTGTCTGCTCCAATCCTAAAGGAAAATATATTTGGTCTCGCCGGTATCGGATGCCTGAATCCGCATCCCGGGTGGCTGCCCGCATACCGGGGCATCGGAGCCAACGCTTATGCTCTGAAAAACGGCGATAAACCGGGAGTAACCATTCATTTTATTGATCCGGAAATTGATCGGGGAAAAATTATTTTCAGGGAACATATCCCCGTTCAAAAAGGTGACACCATTGCCAGAATCAATGACCGGGCAATGAAACGCGGCGCCGAACTGATTATCCGGGCCGTTCATGATATCCGGGATGCATGCCTGATACTGCCCGAAATCACGGAACCAACAGGAAATCTGTATAAAGCCATGCCATACCATGAAACAAAAATCATAAACCGCCGATTAAGAAAGTGCGTTAAGAAATGAACAGCCGCCCGTCTCAAAACCGTTTTCAGCGGGTGCTTCTGGTCAGCCCGCCCTCTTCCAGCTATCTGGGTGCAGCACGGCCGCCTCAGAATCTGGGGTACCTCGCCGAATCCCTGCTTCAGAACAATATTGACTATGACATACTGGATATGCGCCTGGGCTACCGGATAAAAGATTTGCTGAAAAAAATCAAAACTTACGAGCCCGATTTAATCGGATTTTCTCTGGTTTCGCTGGAATACAAAAAATCCTATCATCTGATCTCAGCAACCAAACATGCATTCCCTCATATCAAAACGATTGCAGGCGGTCCGCATCTGACTGTGCTGCAGGAACATGTGCTTGAGGAATGTCCGGATATTGATTTTGGCGTGGTTTATGAAGGCGAAAAAACACTGTCGGAACTTTGCCAAAACCGGCTTCCCGTTTCTGAGATCAAGGGGCTCATTCGTCGTATTCAGGGTAAAATTCAGTATAACGGACACCGGATATTTGAAAAAAACCTGGATGACATCCCCTACCCGACCTATCAAAAGTTTGAGCTGCATAAATATATCCGGGAGATGCCGTTCAATTCCAGCCGGGGATGTCCTTTTCGATGCGTTTTTTGTCCCAATAAAATGATCACCAAAAAATTCCGGTGGCGGTCTCCGAAACATGTCGTGGATGAAATTGAATACTGGTATAAAAAAGGCATCCGGACATTCAATTATGACGATGATAATTTTTCGTTTTTCAAGGACCGTATTTTTGCAATCTGCGATGAAATTGAAACCCGGGAAATTCGCGATGCAGAATTCCGCTGCTCCAATGGATTGAGAGCCGATAAAATCGACAAGCCGTTATTGGCGCGTATGAAGCAGGTCGGCTTTAATTATATTGCATTCGGTGTGGACGGCGGAAATGACCATATGCTGCGCATGAATAAAAAGGGCGAGACCATCGATCAGATCGATTCTGCTATCAGAACAGCATGCGAGCTCGGATTTGATGTAAAAATATTTTGCATACTCGCCATGCCTTATGAAACCCTGCCGGACATTGAGGATTCATTCCGGATGGTACAAAAATATCCGGTCAAACGTGTCATTTTGAATAATCCGATCCCTTATCCGGGAACCGAACTGTTTGAAACCGTGAAAAATAATGGCTGGTTTATTAAACAGCCGGAAGAGTACTTGAATCATGTGACTGAAAACGAAAATGTGCCCGTCTTTGTGACCCCTGAAATTTCACTGAAGGAACGGAAGAAGATATTAAAGCGCAGCCGCAAAATTGAAAAACGGGTGACGAGAAAAGCAGTCCGCCAGATGTATAAAAAATATCCTCTGATAAATTCGATCATGGCCCTTCTTTTTGCTACTGACTTTGTGGAAAACCTGTTTTTTAACAACATGAAATTCAGACGATTCATCGAAAAAATACGGTATCGCAGAATGCTGAAAAGCAGACGTATACAGGATGTGGACACCGAACCGATCCGACTCCTTGAATAAACAATGTGAAGGGATTTATACATCCGATGCGTCTTCAAAAATTTTTGATTTGTATACTGATAACAATAACCATCAGGCAGCTTTCTGCACATCACTGCCCCCTGGAAATCGGCACCAACCTGGCCGGTCCGTCGGATTGGGGGGCAGAATGGCCATTTGTCAATATCATGAAATACAGCCGACAGTGGATGACATTCAATTTAGCCTGGGTCGATGGAGGCGAAAATCCCTGGGACACCCGGCTGCTGGATCAAATTCCGATGGATGAAAACGGTTATCCCCTTGAATTGCCGATTGCTGTGGCCGGAGCGGAGACCACACAGGTAATCAGGACCGTATGGGCCAATACAGCCACACTGAAAGAGGGAAATTATATGGTGCTCTATGACGGTGAAGGAATAATTGACATTGACTTTGACGGTAAGATGATATCACAGTCACCGGGCCGTATTGAATTCGATATGAAATATAAAGACAATATATTGGGCCTTTCAATCATGGAATCACGGGCAGGCAACCCTGTCCGGAATATCCGGGTTCTCTTGCCGGGCACGGAGTTGACTTACAGGGAAAATCCTTGGACAGAAGAATGGCTCGAAAAACTCGGGCCATTTCAGGTGCTTCGTTTTATGGATTGGGGAATCACAAATGATTCGAGGCTGCAGGTCTGGAATGATCGTCCCAATGTGGAAGATTACACCTACACGACCCGGGGCGTGCCGTATGAATGCATGATAAATATCTGCAACCTGAAACAGGCCGATGCCTGGGTTTGCGTTCCTCACCTGGCAGACGAAGAATATATTCGGAAAATGGCCTGTCTGTTTCGGGATTCACTGAATCCATCCCTGACCATCTATGTGGAATATTCCAACGAGATATGGAACTGGATGTTTAACCAGACCCATTACTGTTATGAGAACGGAAATCCTGACACGGACTGGCCGGAACGGATCGTGCCGTTCATACAGAATACTATGGATATCTGGACAGACGTTTTTTCGGGTCAGACGGATCGGATTTTGCGGGTTGTGGGCGTGCAGGCATCCTGGCAGGATGTCAGCAATCGTATTGTTTTTAATATGCGGCCCGGCAGTTTTGACGCCTTCTCACCCGCGGCTTACTTCGGCTTTTCTGAGGCAGGATATGATGCGCTTGAGCAGCTTGGAAGCACTGCAACCGCGGAAGATGTGCTGTTCTGGGCCCGGGAGGCCATGCTGACTCAATCCTGCGTCTGGATCAAGTCACAATACACATCCATCGCCCGGAAGCTGAACATCCCGCTGGTCTATTATGAAGGCGGGCAGCATCTCACACCCGATCCATTCGGCTCGGATCAGCCTTACAATCAGGCGCTCATGGACGCTCAGACGCATCCGGATATGTATCATTTGTATCAGGAATGGCTTGATTCACTCGGGACCTTCGTTCCGGAAGGGCAGACTTCTCTTTTCATGAATTTCTCGTTTATTTCTAACAAGAGTGGAAAATACGGAAGCTGGGGTGTCCTGGAAAGTCAGTTTTTCCAGCACCCCCCTTACCATGAATCCGCACCCAAATATCAGGTTCTTCTGGACAATCATTGTGAGATGGAAAGCGGAATCCCCCCAAACTCGACGGTCCCCTCACTGTTCCGGCTGGAATCCGTTTCTCCCAATCCATTCAATCAATGCATCGTGATTCAATACCGTTTGATGAAAAAATGCATTATCCGAATTCAATTAGTTGATATTACGGGGCGCAGCATTGCCACCCTGATCAACACCGATCAGCCGCCGGGAAAACACCGGGTCATCTGGAACGGATGCGGAAACCGGCAAATACCGCTTCCCAGCGGTGTTTACATATGCCGGATCACGGCCGGTGCCTTTCATCAAAACGTTCGTGTGGTCCTGTTAAAATAACATCGGGTGAATGGATTTTTCATTGCGGCAGATCCGAATCCGTGCCACAGACCGCAGATCCTTGGAAAATCACAAATTACAAATTACAAGCAATATCCAAATCACAAAAGACAAATTCCAAACACGCCTATCTTTGTTTGTAATTTTCGTCATTTAAATTTGAAATTTATTTGTCATTCGAGATTTGCTAATGTTTTATCATTTTGAATTCGGATTTTTTCATTGATTTGACATTTGGATTTTGGAATTTGTTATTTATTTGTATTTTGGGATTTGTCATTTGGAATTTGCTATTGCCTTGTCATTTGGAATTTTGAGTTTGGAATTTGTTCGCCAACAATCAACAGGTTCTTTTTGTATTAAATCCTTGCCCTCATTCTTTGGTTCTTTTTCTGGTTTTTTACTTCTTGTTTGATTCAACATTTTATTACCATATTACCCAATTACCATATTACCATCATTTTTCTTCTTGTTTCTTGATTTTTGTTTCTTGATCTCTGTCTCTCTTCCCTCAAGTCTCTGCATTTCTTCGATCATTGTATTTTCCTGTTGCATTTATTAAAAAGGTGTATATTTTACTATTGTTACGTCTATCATTTAAATGTTTTCATCATCGACTCTGTAACAAATTTTTTTTCAATATTATTGCTTCTTCGGCGAATATATTCATATAGAACCGCAGTAAAGATAAAATATTCAATCATACCTTTTCTTTTCATTCATTAAAGGGGGAGTATAATGGACATTCAGGGAAAAAAGTTATTCGGCCGAAATGGACGAAATGTACTATTTCTTTCATTTATCATCATAGGGTGGCTTCCGCTGGTCATTTTCGCGGGTGTGGACTTCGTCGGCAGGCCGACCCGGGGCGTACGCGTACTGACCGTCGATTTTGAGGACCGTTCCACCGGCTATAACGCTCCTTCCTACGACCGCGAATGGCATTTCGAAGGAGGCTCGCCCTCTGCAGCA
>JAFGCO010000023.1 GCA_016932575.1 bacterium | reverse complement strand
TCCGCGCCGTTGGTCGATTTTTCAATATGAATGCCCGGGTCGTTGGGCACGTATCCGATATAATGGGAAGGATCGGAGTCATTGACCGTACCGCCGAAATAGTGTCCTATGGCCGTTGCGATATTGGCATACTGGCCCAATTGGGCAGTACCTGTCGCTGTTAATGTCTGGGAAGCACCTATAGATAAACTGGGAATTGTGCCGATCAATCCAATTTTATTATCATTGACATCTACATTGGTTAAATCAAAACCTCCCGTATTGGTCACAATATAAGTCCAGGTAACCGTGGATCCTACAGGAACAACCGGTCCTGTTGGTGAGTCCGCATCTATTCCGTTGGTATGTTTTTCAATATCAATACTCGCCGGTGGGAAACAATCCAGTTTAATCTCAACTTGGGGATTGCTTGATCCTGGATGCCCTGGACGCTGTTGGGCAACAAATTTGATAAAATCATTTTCATTGCCAGTAAATTCGTAATTACGGGATTCACCCCCATTCAGTGGATCGATGGTACCGCTTAAAGTTTTAACTCCGTTGACATAGACGTCATAGGTAGTGGATTTTTGCATCGCTGCGGTTCCGGTATTTGTTACAGTAAAAACAGCACTGAGAACACCGGTTGTTGAATTCCACTTGCATTCACCTGTAACTTCCAGACTACTTTTATCCCATTCACAATAACCATAATCGGCTTTATCGTATGTATAAACAGAACCGTTGGCTGAAGAATATGTGACGGTGTATGAAGTACCGGAAGGGTAGGTTTTCCAATAGAATTTGGGAATTGTTGATTCATCAATGATAACTTTATAAGTTCCATATCCATCACCCCGGAACTGGTACCATCCGCTTGAATTGGTCGTTGTTTCTTTTAGGTAGGAACCATCTTTTTCTAAAACAAGACGTACATTTCCAATTCCACTCTCTCCCGGATCCTGATTTCCGTCTTCATCGGCGTCATACCAGACATAGTCTCCGATATAACAATGGCATTTGATTTCAATGGGGCCGGCTCCCTGAAGCTCAGGATTGTCATTGCTGCCGGCAGCATAAAGACTATTGACAATAAAAATTAAAATTGCACTTAAAAAAATCATTTGCACTTTCATTTTTCCTCCCGAAATAAAAGTCATATGATTGTCATTTTTGTGACGAAAATGTCACATTGAATTTAAAAAAATAAAAAATATTCCCCCGGGCGTGTCATTCAGAAGAAAAAGAAACAGGTTCTGGTGTTGAATGGTGTGTTGGGTTAAAATCCTCCTTTGATAAGAGAATCATGGATCAAGGGAATCCCGGATATTCAGACGGCGGATGTTCCCGCCTGGATTTTTCTGTTCTGAGATATTCGGTATTAGAGCGTTTTTCATATTCATAATCAGTTTTACAATATACAAATTATGTAAAATATATGACATGGTTGTCACATATTTGAACCAATATACAATCATGATTTTAAAAAAGCAACAAATATTACTAAAAATTTATATATATTACATAAATATAAAGTATTTAACATGTTATAAATAATTCTTTAAATATGATTATAAATATGTTAAGTCGTTGTATGAAAAATACTTTATAAACGAAAATGTTGAAATTTGTCAGAAAACTGAAAAAAAAGAATAGAAACACAAAAATGAAAAAAAATAAAAATTTAAGCTGATTGTCAAAATCCATGATTGAACACACCTTTTTTTATCGAGAAGAATTCAGGAAGAAAAATTCCTCCTTTCTTTTAAAAGAAAGGAGGCAAAGAAACTTTTGCTTTTTGCATGCTCATGGAGTCTTATGGTGTGTGCTGTGAATGACAGATACATTTGTTCTCAAAAAGATCACCTGAAGCCTGCTTTTCGCGCAAAAAGCCTGAACCGTGAGATGGTGAAGCCTATCTCACGGTTTGGGACCACACCTCGCCACCATTAAAAATCATTCTATCTGTAATGATTGACAATGAAAGTGGTAAAGAAAACGGTTGCTTTTTTGCATACGAAAAGAGATCAGGTCGGGTGGGCTCTGGCTCACCTTTTTTTTATCGAGAAGAATTCAGGAAGAAAAATTCCTCCTTTCCCCGGATAGCTTTGCTTCCGGGACAGGCTTTTATGTTTTAAAAAACAGTCTTTTTTGTCATTTCGATCCGCCTCAGGCGTAGAGAAATCTTAAAAGGCCAATGATAATAAATATACCGAAGGTTTCAAGATCTATCACCTGATAAAGCGGTTCGAGATGACATATATTGTTTGTATTTAGTCGTTTTACACAGTCTGTCTGACACTGCTCATTGAGTGAAAGTGCACATGTTTCTTTCAGGATTTATTTTACAGGAGTACGCGTTCAGCGGGATGATTCAGAATTTTTAAAGTGAGATTGACATCATCGACAATTTGAAAATCATACATGCCCACGCAGATAAAATCGGCACCGTGATCGAAAGCATACCGGAAACCGTCTTCAGGTTCAATGGCGCCTGCGGCCAGGACTTTAAAAGCAATCCAGGGTTGTTTTAATTCATTCATGAATGCAATGGTTTCTTCCGGTTTTCTGCAGTAGATATTGTCATGTTCTTCCCGGGGATGCGCAGACCAGTATTGATGATGATGCAGGGTCTTCATCCAGAAATCAGGCGTGAGTCCGTAATCCACACAAGCCTGAATGGTTTTAAGATAATGAGCGCCAATACCAGCAGGCAGGTCATTTTTTCTTATCAGGTTCAGGGCTTCTCCAATCAAATCAATATGACCGTCCCGAACCAGGGCATCTGATTTTTCACCTTGAATATAACATGCTGCGGCCCCGGCATCAACAGAGATTTGGACACGTTCCAATAAATCATCTCCGCCGCAGTCTGAAATAAACTGGATTTTTCCGATGTTTCTGCGCCAATATTCCTGGATGATCCCGCAGAGAAGGGGATTTGTCAGAATCGTATTAATACCGCATTTTTCTGCAAGTAGCAGGGTTTCGAAGACCTTATCGCGATGATGATAGGCCTTGACCAATTTCGACACATAGAGTAAATCACGGGCATGAGCCCAGCCCCCGATTAAATTGCCGCCCAGGATCAGTCTGCTGAAATATTTGCGCAGGATTCTGGCTTTCGGAATTTGCCCGCGTAAATCGTCTAAACTGGAAAAATCGAAAGATTTCACCGAGGCGCTTGAAACCGCATCCAACAGGTTTTTTTCTTCCAGACTTTCCCATGCATTCTTCTTAAAAAGTGCCGCAGTAAAAGCTCCCAGAAACGGAATACTGATCAGGCCCTTGATAAACTCGCGCCTTTTTTTATTTACCGGGATGATCGATTCAGAAAACAGGGTTTTAATTTGCTCTTTTTTGGGGGCGATGACTTTTAGTATCGATTTATTAAAAAACCGGTCGAGTCCCAAATAATGACTCTTGGGAAGCATGGCCAATGCCAGCAGGGTCATCATCTCAATAATATCTTTATTGATAATGAGGTAGTTGCCTTCTGTCGAAAGTCCGAAATCCAGACCGATAAACGGCGGGTGAGACAGGTAATAGATAAATAACAGTCCGGCACCGCTGAAACAGGCAATACGGGTCCACAGACCGAGCATTAATGCAAGACCGATTAAAATCAGGCCGGCGATATTCAAAATATCGATAACAGTCAGCGTCATGCTGTTTTGAGCAAAAGCCCTGAAGACCGGTGCAAATATCCAGCGCGATGTATTAAGATAATTGGCGGATGACCAGTCTGGGTTAAAAAGTTTATCAAAGCCCTCATAAAGAAAATGCCATCCGACGGTCATGCGCAGTGCTGTCAGTATAATCAGTTGCATTTTGGAAATTGCGGATTTCATAGCTGGCTCCTCTTTCAACCGTATTTTAATATTAAATGAAAATATAAAAAAAAGCAAATGTAAATTGAATTCCAGCCAATAATATTTCTATTTTGATGGTATAAATATTGCAGAAACCACTTTAACAGTACAAAATCAATCATAAAGCATGAATGATTAATTTATACGGTTATATCGATTAAGTCTTATTTTATAATACGCATATTTCAAATCGAAAGTAAAAATTGCAAATTTAAATAATATGGGAGGGATAATGAGACGGATTTCTTGTCTATTACTGTTATGTATAATGGCTGGCATGCTTGATGCGCAGGAACCGATGATCATTATCACAAATGCAGATATGGAAATTGAATCGATAGATGCCAGCACGTTAAGGAACATATTCCTGGGTAAAAAAACAAAATGGGACGACGGAAAGAAGATATCGCCAGTCACGATAAAAAGCGGTGAGATTTATGAGTTGTTTTTATCCAACATTGTCCGCAAAAGCAGCCATGCATTTGATAATTATTGGAGGCAACGAATTTATACAGGAAAAGGGGCACCGCCTGTTCAATTTAAAAATGAGCAGGAGGTCATTCGTTATATTGAGCGAACGCCGGGGTCCATTGGTTATGTTTCTTCGCAATCTGTTGAAAACTCGGATAATCAGTTTAGGGTAATCAAGGTTAAGAAATAAAAATAACTTATACCTGTGATTGGTATAATAATAAGGGGAGCAAACATGTATCTGTACAGAAAATACCATAATCAAGTTTTTGTCATCCTCATTATTCTGCTGTATGAATGGGGAGTCTCTCAGGAAATCGATATTCATGGTTTCATCAGCCAGGGATACATAAAATCCTCGGCGAATAATTATCTCAGTATTAAATGTGAGGAGGGCAGTTTTGAATTTAATGAAGCCGGCATTAATTTTTCTGTTCAGCTGACGGATGAATTAAGGGGCGGCATTCAGCTGCTGAGCCGTGATATCGGCGATCAGGGAAATAACCGATTTTCGCTTGATTGGGCATATGCCGACTATCATTTCAGGGATTATCTGGGAGTACGTGCAGGCAAAATTAAGACGCCCCTGGGATTGTATAATGAGGGCCGTGATGTGGATGCTTTAAGAACATGTATTCTTTTGCCTCAGTCAGTTTATGATGAAACAATTCGTGATTTTACATTTGCATTTCAGGGTGCAAGTATGTATGGAAATATGCGATTGGGATTTCTGGGCAGTGCAGACTATCAGGCGTATTTGGGCACTTATAATATTCCGAATCCGCGATCGGGTTTCTGGCGGATGGCGTTTGAATTTCTGGGGAAAAGCGTGGATGAATTGGCCAGTATGGAAGCCGGCAGCGGTACTCCAGTCGAATCGGAGTTCTGCAATACGGCTGTTCATGGTGAAAACTTATTTGGCGGGGCATTGATTTGGGAAACGCCGGTTTCCGGTCTAAGGTTGGGTGGATCTTTTATGCGGGCCAGACTGGAAATGGAAGGTGATTATAAGGCCACAGCAGATCATAAGATGGAACTGATGGATGCAGCGGGTCAAACCGTTCAATTCACTGCGACGCAGATTATGTCAAGAAATATTTGGATGGATGTGGATGTGCCGCACTATTACACATTGTCAGCTGAGTATATGTGGAATAATCTACTTTTGGCAGGTGAGTACCATGCCCGGGAATATCATGTTGATATTCATGGACTCAGTCCGTTTGCTATTTCAGAAATAAAAAATATGGTCCTCGATTTTGAAGGGTATTATGGTATGATCACTTATCGACTGTTTCCCTGGCTGGAGGCGGGATTGTACTATTCTGTGTTTAATGATACGGACAACGGCCGTGAAACGGATGAAAGTTTGTACAAATTATATCAGAAAGATGCAAGTGGTTTTTTAAGATTTGACATCACAGATAGATGGCTTGTAAAATTTGAACAGCATATTTTTGACGGAGCAACACAAGTTTACGAATATGAGAATCGAAATAGATACAAAGAAGAGGACTGGTCGCTGTATGCGGTTAAAACCAGTTTAAGTTTTTAAGATTATTTGGATGGACCATTATGATTGACAGTGGAAATTTATCATAATACAGAAATCTTATTTTATAATGATTCCTCCTAAATCTTTTGGAGTACGGACATTCATTTTTTTCAAAACTGTAGGCGTGATATCCATCAGATGTGCGCGGCGCCTGGGCTGACTTTTGCGTATATCAGAAGGATCAAATAATATAAAGATACCGTTTTGGGCGTGGTTGCAGGAGTCCGGTCCTGTGTCATTTTCATCCGTATACCAGCTGTCATACCCCAGAGAGCCGACAGACCGCCAATACAGATTTCCAAAATATACAATCATATCAGGGGGAATATTTTTCGTTTCCCGGTAAATTTGATCAGGAAAAAATATTTTCGTATTCATGGGCTTTCCATACGGATCGGGAATCGCTTCCAAAGTCTCTTTTAACTGAATCCGCTCTTTTTCATATTCAGTTTGCAGAATAATCCCGCCGGGTTCCCTTCCTTTCACATTCATGAATATCCGTCCGTAATACCCTCCGCTTCCCCAGGCCCGGGTCCGGCTCCAGTCAATTTCAAATTCTTCGATCTTTTTTATCTGACCGGGTTTCGGATCCTTCTTAAAGGCCAGATAGCCATTTTTCCATAACCATTCATTCACACAAAGACCGCCATCCATGCGCTGAGCTCCATGGTCGGATACCACAAGAATGATTGTGTTTTGATCAAGCCCCGATAACCAATGACCGATTTTTTGGTCAATATATTGATAATACTCCAAAATGGAATTTTCATAAGGATTAAATTTTTCATATTTCGGATGTTCGGGATCCTGGCAGTGCCAAAAGGCATGATGCATTCTGTCTACACCGATTTCAACCGACATAAAGAAATCCCAGGGCTTATTATCGAGCATATAATCGATCAATTGAAAGTGCTGATCGGTCATTTTGTATATTTGTTCAATCAAACGATCCTTTTCATTGGTTCTGAAATCTTTGACGTCAAAAGAATACCCGGGGATCAGTTTCAGGACTTCCTTTTTTAAAAGCGGGGGATAGGCAAAATCACAGTTTTGATTGGGGGTTAAAAAGCCGGAAACCAGATTTCCTTTAATGGGTCGTACCGGATAGGTCTGAGGAACACCTAAAACGATACTGTCAAGCCCTGCTTCGCCAAGATAATGCCAGATACGTTTTTCCTGAACAGCATTGCCCATGGCAATGGCCATATTTTCGTAGGAATAATCTTTGCGATTTCTGAAGCCATAAAATCCCAGCTCTCCCGGATCTTTTGAGGTGGTCATGCAGGACCAGGCAGGTACTGTGATCGCAGGGATCGAAGATTCCAGATCTCCCCATAGTCCGTTTTCTTTTAAATAAGAGAGATTGGGCAGATACGATGCATATTTATCGAACACAAGGTCGGGTGCCATACAGTCCAAACCGATAATAAAGACTTTTTTGCGTTTTTTAAATCGAGAAAAAAGGGTCATTGGGTTGTCCTTATAATTCAACGCCAAGCGGGTTTTTAAATGCGAAACCCGCTGCTACTGAAATAATGAAAAAGAATAGGAGCCAGTGAATCTTTATTCCAAATATTGAGAATGTGGAAGAAGGATATTGAATATGCACATTGGTTAAAAATGAATCTGCGGGCAGTGTTTTGTCCACAGGATGAAAAAGTGCAGCCAGGTGACTTTTCATTTGAACCGGTGCAATTCTGTCCGTTTTGGTACCGACATATAGTTTTATGATTTCTGTTTGATCTTCGTAATGAAATTTGAGGCGCCAGATCCCCTGCTGTTTGGCTCTCAGTCTCCAGTAGATTTGATTTTGGCCGATGATCCGTACCGGAGGAATCTCCTGGAAAACAGACTCCGGTGTTTCCAGTGTCACTTTTTGCATGGAAACGGAAGGCATAACCTCTGTGGAGAGCATTATCGACTGATCGGGCCGGAAAGGCGAGTATTCGTAGATTTTCGATAATTGAATCAGGATAAGTAAAACAGGAAGGATGAAAATGAGCATGGGGAGCAACACAGTTCGCAGATAAAGCAGATTATTGTAAAAGGTTCGTCCGATTGCTTTTAATGTCAGTCCCAGATCATCCTGATACAGACGCAGTTCTAGAATATGACCGCTGATTCTGTTTTTAACGCGCTGAATGGCACCCTGGTTGGATACTTTTTTAAACAGGGCCAGCAATCCAATTCCGATGAGTATGGAAAAAAGTAATAATCCGAACGTTTTTCCAAGAAGCAAAAAAGGGAAGAACAACCATTTGAAAAGAACATTCAATCCATCAATAAAAAGACGCATTCGATTCCTTTTTCCTTATGAAATATAACCCAGACCCTGCAACCGTTTTTCAACTTCTTCAATTGAATCGTCACCCGAATCCAGTTGAGCGAGTTCTTTTTCAATCATATGTGTGATAAATTCATCCACTGAAGAGTATCCCGCCAATTCGGCAAGTTTACTGGCTCTGTCGATCAGATCTTTTTCCAGCTTGATTTTTTTTATTGCCATAATGCAATCCTTTAATGAATGATGTGAAACATAAAAAGACCGAATTTTCAATACATTATTTTTATTCTGGCTGACCGGATTTTTTTAAAAGCCCGGCAGTATTACGTAAAGATTGATTTTCCGTCCATTTGCTCCGGCGGGATCAGACCGAATTGCTGAATAATCGAGGGTGCCAGATCCCAAATTCCCGGAGAGGGATGTTTCACCGGTTTATTGGCCAGCAAAACGCCGGGTACAACCGTCGGAGCCATACAATGGTCCGCGGCCCATTTGTCCTTCCGGTAATCAAAAAAGCCCTCAGGAAATTTTCCCAAAGCTGCTTCATCCGAGATGCGGTATCCCCAATTATAACCCACAATGATATCCGGAGCGATATCCAGCTGATCACCCCGATAGGTTTTTTTTGCATCGTAGGCTTTCGTAATGATTTTTTGTCCTGTTAACGGATCGCGAACAGCTTCGAGTTCCCGGATTAATTTTTCTTTCTGAGATTCATATTCATATAAACTGACAGCTCCCTGGAATTCCCGGCCCATTAAATTTAAATAAATTCCGTTCAGCCCCATGGCATAGGCCTTGGTTCGATTCCAGTCCACGTAATCATAAAAGGTGCTTTCATGTATCTTTTTCGGCTCTGTGATTGCGGTCCAGCCGTTTTGTGCCAGCCAGGTGCTTAAATGAAATTCACGGCCGAAGGGGGCAAAACCATGATCTGAAAGGATCACCAGAGTGCTGCGGCTGTCCATTTTATCCAGAGTTTGTTTTAAGACCTGGTCCATTTTCTGGTAAAACGAATAAACCGCATTTTTAACATCAGGACTGCTTTTCGGATTATATTTCGGGTGATTGGGATCCATATTATGATACATCATATGTGTGTTTTGATCGATACTGGAAAAATAGAAGAAAAACAGGCCTTCTTTAAAATGGTTCAATTCATGATCAAAAGCATGCATTCGTTCTTCGAATACAATTCTGGATTGCGACAGGAATTCTTCATCGTTGAATGTTCCGTGCGACAGGGCTTTCGTGTCCTCAGGAAATCCCTGAGTATAATAGCGCCCGATTGCTTTGGATACCTGTTCTGAATAATGATCTTCGGATGATATCGGAACATCCGGATTCTCAGGATCGATGTTGATCGGAGACATATACAGCCTGAAATACGGATGCACCTGCTGCATGTAAAACCTGACCATGCCGTGGGCGCTGGCGATTAGCGGTAAAAGCTCGAATTCAAGCGGAATCCATTCACTCCATTCGCCCTGTTTTAAATGGAGTTTGTGCTTCTGCACTTCCAATAATACCGTGTTTTGCCAGGGATCTCTTGAAATGTGAAAATCAACAGATGCCGGTTTTCGGTCCGAATGCATGGTATTTTCCGGGCCCTCAATCCGGCTTATGGCTGTATGATCCTGAAAATGAACCTTCATCAACCGACCCCCAGCTGCGTCTTCAGGGAATGCCGCGGGTTCTTCTGCAAACAGGGTGTATGTTCCATAGGTTCCAAGTAAATCCGGCGTTCCCATGCCGCTTATCATATGCGATTTTGAATTTTCGACAGGAAAATTGGCAGGCAGCTTGTAGAAAGTTGCCGGAATATGGTGATCTTCGAGCGTTTCCCAGAGAGCGGGGCCTTTTCTCAATAAATCAATGTGTCCGCCTTTGATTGGAATGCGCCATTTGCCAAGACGCAGACTTTTAACCGATTCAAATGTCCTGGATGTAGACAGATAGGGAATAAAGGTTTTGGGATCACGATGGATAAAATCATAAACACCATGCATGCCCGGATTGCATCCGGAAATAAAACTCGACCAGGCAACTGGACTTTGAGGGGGCACCGTTGTCTGCAGGGCTCCGAAGTGGTGTGATGATATGAAACGTTCAAATGTCGGCATTTCTCCGCGCCTGATGAATGTCCGAAGCAGATTCGGATCCATACCATCGATACCAAGGACGAACACCTTTTTACTGGTTTTGGAATTAACCAGATTGGGTACAGAAAATACCGGAGACGCCAAGGAGACTGCGATACCGGCAGCCCCGGCTGTTTTGAGGAAGTCTCTGCGATTGATATGCTTTGTACTCATGATATCACCCTAATTTTTTGTATGAGATGGTGTTTTTATCTCATTCATGGATATTGGCTTTCCATCCATGTATTTCGGGATTGGGACCTTAAATAAATTCAGAACAGTGGGTGCGAGATCCATTAAACCGATTTCCTCGGATTGAAATTTTTGATTTGAAAAAATAACACCCGGTACGAGCTCGGGATCGATCCCATGATCGCCGCTCCAGGCTTTGGTGTTATCCTCGAAAACCGTTTGGGTAGTTTTACCGACCGCTCCGTCCCATGAAATTCGGTATCCGTCATGATAGCCGATAATCAGATCGGGTGCATTCTTTATGTAAGGCCCTTTCATCACATCATATTTATCGATCACACGACGAATTGAGATCACATTGCGGTCGGGATCTTTCAAACCCGAGAGTTTACAGATGATTTCATCTTTCAATGCCTTTTCCGCTTCTCCGGGAGAAACCGTTCCGAGATGTTCACGTCCCTTCAGATTTAAATAGATACCTGCCAAACCCACGGCGTACGCTTTTGTGTTTTCCCAATCCACATTTTGAAAATAGTCCTGATCAAATCTGTCTTCTTTCAACGTTAAATAACCATTCTGGTGCAGCCAGGAATTTAAATTAATGCCGCGTTTGAATGATTTAAATCCATGGTCAGAGATAACAAAAAGAACCGTATCGTCATCAATCTTTTCTAAAACACGTCCAACCAGTTCATCCGATCTCTGATAGATATTCCGAATCGCATGCTGAAGAGATTCGTCCTGTTCACAATGGGCCGGATGATCTTTCACCAGGTACCGGAAGAACATGTGCTGGATGCGGTCTGTTCCGTCAAATACACAGGCACATACACCCCGTTTGGTTTTGTCAAGCACATGAAAAAACTGTTTCTCACGTTCCTCATGAATTTGATAAGCCTGTTTTAAAAACGCTTTGTCATCAAGAACCTGTTCATTCAGTGCCCATGTGTCTTCGGACAAACCGAGCGTATTATATCTGTTGAGCATTTTCGCCAGATATGTCGCAAAGAATTTCGGATGCGAAATGGGCAATGCCGGTTTTTCAGGATCGATCTGAATGGGAGAAACATAAAGCTGGACTTCAGGTGTTATCTGTTTTAGATAAAACTGACATATTCCCTTTGCAGAAACACCAAAGCCAAAGGGAAATGAAACCGGTATATAGGGAGAAAATTCCTTCAGTTTCAGTTCGACCCGTTTGTTTTTAATGCGAAGGTCAGCGGACAAATTATTTTTTAATTTTAATGAAAACGGAAGACGGACCGATTCACCGTTTGTTCGAAATGCGTTTTCCGGACCGACCAGATATGATGAAAGCGTTCCATTGTTCTGAGAAAATTGAATATGGTTGCCGCCGATTGCGTTAAAATGATCGCGGGGCGCTGCTGAATAAAATGTGAAAGATCCCTGTGTGCCCCGCAGGTCCGGGGTACACATGGCTGAGAGCATGGATCCGTAAAATTTTTCCGGGGGAAATGTGATTGGAATACGAATGATGTGACTGAATATTCCATGCTCCCCGAGAATCGACCAGAATGATTTGCTTTTTCGCAGGAACGAAATCTTCGCTTTTCCAAGGGGAATTTGGTATTTACCGAATTTTTTGTTCTTTTTTGAGGGTTTGACCTGGGAAGAAGAGAGTTCCGGCAAATAGGTACGGGGATTCGAAACGAGAAAATCAAATATGTTGTGTTTTCCCGGATTCACCCCTGTTGCAAAACTTGACCAGGCAACCGGAGAAATCGACGGATAGGTGGTTTTGAGTTTTTGAAATCCTCCGATTTGCTGCAGTTTTTTAAAATTGGTTAAAAATTCCCCGTTCATATATTTTTGGGTCAATTCATAATCAAGACCATCAAGACCGACAATGACAACACGTCTGATATTCAGCTTTTTAAAGTAATTCCGGTTCTTAATAAATCGGAAAAGCATGCGGACGGGAAAAGTCAGCAAAGAAAAGAACGCGAGTATAAAAGAAATCAGCAGGGTAAAGAGAGATGAGACGAGAGCAAAACCGGCTCCGGGTCCGATATATCCGAACACAGGAAGCGGAAGGAGAAAACCAATAATGATCCCTTTGATTATCGCAGCATTTGATTTTAAATATTTATTCATGGATTTGCTTCTGCCAGTTATAAATTTTTATGATAACCCCATAATTTTTTTTAGTATTCAAGAACCCTGTTTTTTGAATAACCATTCTTATTCAGATCGTTCTGTTAAATCGTGATTTAACGATTGCTGAATTTAATTGGTTCCCTAAAAAGACGATCTGCTTTAAATTCCAGATATTTAACCCTTAATATAAAAATTATCTATATCAATATCAAGATATTATACTGCAATAAAATTTCTGTGAATATGCCTGCCCATCCGTCGCATGGGCTGTAAATCAAATGGTTATTGATCAGATTTATATATTCCGGTAAAACTTTTTTTGCATGCTGTCTGTCTTTATAAGCAGAAATGGATGAACTGAATAAGGAGGACAATCATGAATTTTTTAAAACATCAATTTATCCATAAGGGCCCCTGGTTTTTGCTACTATTGGCATTGACCATTGGAACATCACTGACAGCTGATGAGAAAAAGCCGAAGAAAGAATTCGGATATTTGGGTGTGGCAGTAGATCAGCTGGATCAGCTGGAGAAAGAAGAATTGGGAATCGCTTATGGAATTCTCATCACAGAAGTCATTGAGGACAGTCCGGCAGAAAAGGCCGGTCTTCAGGAAGATGATGTGATCATGCGTTATCACAATAAAAAGATGCGACGTCCCAGGGATCTTGTTCGGTGTGTCGAAAAGACAGAACCTTCCTCTAAAGTTGTGATTGTGCTTAACCGTGATGGAAAAACTCAGGACGTTGAAGTGGTCATCGGATCAAAAGCGAAAACGCCATGGTCACGGCATGAGGGCATGCACGGTTTTATGTTGCATGTTAAAGATCACGGATATCTGGGAGTGAAACTGCAAGAATTAAATTCGGATCTGGCCCCGTATTTTCAAGTGCCCGAAGGCAAGGGCGCGCTGATTCTGGAGGTCATGAAAGACTCTCCGGCAAAAAAAGCTGAAATAAAAGCAGGGGATGTGATCGTTGCTTTAGATGATTCATCCGTCGGGAATCCAGAAGACGCACGCGAAATTTTAAAGGAACTTGAATCTGGAGATGAAATAGCGTGCACTCTGATTCGGAACGGGAAAGAGCTGTCTGTGCATGTGACACTGAATGAATCTCCGTTTCCCTGTCGCTCCATTCAACAAATTCCGCCTTGTGGGGACGGTTCGATGATCACCGTACCCGAGACAGATATGAAGGAACTTCGGGAATCCATGGACCAAATGAAGGAAAATATGAAGGGAATGAAAAAGGACATTAATATTAAAATCAAAAGCTTTGGAGATCCTGATGTAATATAGGCATTGAAAACGGGGCTTTGTCAAAGGTCGGATTTATTAATCCGGGTTGATCACTTTGCATTGCCAAGGACGGGATTCAACTGAATCTTTCTGTTTTTTTTGATTTCATTCTCATTCATCAGCGTTTACCGTAAGTTTTTAAAGTGGCCCGGGGTAGACGCCATCGATGAATTCAGAATGAGGTGACATGCTTTTTGATACGGCCCCGTTTTTCTCTATAAATTCTGCTCATTGTGTATGATTTGATTCAGGGTTTGCCTTTTCCGAATCATTTTCAACTTGCCGTCTTCACGAAGCAGTAATTCCGCTGCCTGTACATGCGAATTGTAATTATAAAGAGACATGGCTGAACAGTAAGCACCGGTTCCGCCGATAACAACATAATCCCCGATCTCAGGATTGGCCATGGTTCTTGGAATGATGTGACCCTGATAATCGAGACTCTGAGAGTCTCCGCTTTCACAACAACGTCCGACAACGACTCGGTAATCCAGTTCGTACTTCATTGTACTCAAATCAAATTCAGAAGAAAGAAGCTTTCCGGTATTGGAAATCACATAGAATGGATGCCTGGAACCATAAAGCAAGGGGCGCGTATTGGCTTCCATGCCTGCATCAAGAATGATGAATTCAAAACCGGTCGGTCCCGACCATTTTTCGTCTACGACAGAAGTTACAAGATAGCCCGCATTGGCGACAATATAAGTGCCAGGTTCGATTGACATATGCAGTTTTCGTCCTGTCCGGCGGTAAAAATCCTTAAACCGTTCCTTGGCGTAATATCCCAACTCCTGAATATCTGCGGCGGTCTCATCCGGCATTCTTGCCTCCTTGAATCCGCCTCCCAGATTGACAATTTCAGCATCGGGAAAATACTTTTCAGTAATCATCAGTTCTCTGTCGATATTTTCACGCCACATATCCGGATCTCCGCCGGAACCAATATGCACATGAACCTGATTAATGCGGAATCCTTTCTCATGAATTACATCAAGCGCTTTCTCGATATTGGCCATATGAATTCCGAAGCTTGAGTATTTATCTCCTGTATTTCTTGTGACGGATTCTCCGGCACCCACGCCCGGATTGATTCGGATCGACATGGGCTGATCATGCTTTACGGAAAAATCCGCAATCAATTTCAGCTGCCTCAATGAGCAGATATTGTAGACAAGCCCTTCACGAATCATTGTTTCAAGATCCTGACGGTCTTTTCCTGCGGGAACTTCCTGGGATGTCAGCATCATCCGATCGCAGGCAATACCCGCTGTATGGGCCCGTCGCACCTCATTCAATGTACTGCAGTCCAGTGACAATCCCTGATTATTGATGAGCTGAAGAAGCGCCCGGTTCGAATTGGCTTTCATGGCGTAGCGAACCGTCAGGCCATAGGCGTTGGGCATATTCAATGCATCTTGGCATTTACGGACAACCACAGCTTCATCATAAAGATAGACCGGTGTGCCGAATTGTTCGGCAGCTCGAACAATGGTTTCGGAGGTGACCCTGCCGAAAGGTGTCAAATGATCTGTATTTAAATGAGTCATATTATAACCTCAGATTGTCCTGAATACTTTTCACAGCCTGTTGAATGTCTTCTGAATGCCCAAAGGCACTCAGCCTGAAAAAACCTTCTCCGCTGGGACCGAAACCTGAGCCCGGTGTGCCGACCACATGGGTTTCATATAGAAGCTTATCGAAAAATTCCCATGACGTCATGTTATTCGGGGTTTTCAGCCATACATACGGGCCATTGGTTCCTCCGTAAACGGTCAGTCCCATCCGGCTTAATCCTTCGAGGATGATGCGTGCGTTCTTCATATAGTAATTCACCAGTTCCTGGCATTCCTTCCATCCCTTATCCGATAAGGCCGCCACGCCGCCTTCCTGAATAATGTTGGAAGGACCGTTGAAAAATGTACTTTGTCGCCGCATCCAGAATTTATGGACATCGCCCGGTTTCACATTCTCAATAGCCAATTCAAAGGGCACTATCGTCCATCCGAGACGCACACCGGTGAATCCTGCGGATTTTGAGAAGCTGTTAATTTCGATCGCACATTTTTTGGCCCCTTCCACTTCATAGATGGACCGGGGGAGATCCGGATCACGGATGAATGCGGAATATGCCGCATCAAATATAATGACTGCCTGATTTGAAATCGCATAATCCACAAATAACTTTAACTGTTCTTTAGTTGCCACCGCCCCGGTTGGATTGTTAGGACTGCAAAGATAAATCAGATCCATTTTTTCAGAGGGGGGATCCGGGATAAAGCCGTTTTTTTCTGTGCATGGCATATATAAAATATCTTCGTAGAGCTTTTTGTCCTGATTGAATTGTCCGGAACGCCCGGCAATAACATTGGTATCGACATATACGGGATAAGCGGGATCCTGCACAGCCACCCTGCTGTCTGTACAAAAGATGGACTGAATGTTGCCTGAATCCGGTTTGGCTCCGTCGCTGACGAAAAATTCTTCAACATCAATATCCACATTTCGTTTTTTATAAAATGATCGAAGCGCGGTCCGAATGGGCAATTCACCATGATACTCCCCATAGCCGGTATATGTTTCTATACCGGCAAGATTGTTGACCCCTTTGTGCAGTCCTTCAATGACTGTTGCGGTTAACGGTTCTGTGGTATTTCCGATTCCCAGTTTCATCAGTTTTATTTCCGGATTTGTTTCCAGAAAAGCCTTTGTGCGCCGGGTAATCTCCGGAAACAGATAGCCCGCCGCCAGTTTATAATAATTTGCGTTCAGTCTTGCCATAAATCGGTTGCTCCCTTGCCATGATTCAATCAGAGTAAACGTTGCGGAAAGTCTTCAAACGCTTCTTGTTCAATTGTCCCTGTACCCACTTTGGTTACAGGGCCGGTCATAGAAATATTAAAATTCTGATCCACCCTGATCTCCAGAAGGCCGCCCGGCATATGTACCCGGATGTCCTGATCGCACAGGTTCAGTTTATACGCAACAGCCGCAGCTGCCGAACTGCTGCTGCCTGAGGCCAATGTATATCCGGCTCCGCGTTCCCAGATTTCAATCTGAATATTATTGCGGTCAATCACTTTCATAAACTGAACATTGGTGCGGTTTGGAAATCGAGAATCTGTCTCTATGACAGGTCCGGCAGATCTTGCCAGATCTTCAGATATTTCATTCAGCGGCAGAACGCAGTGCGGGTTGCCGATCGTGGCTGCACAGTAAATATATTGTTTTCCATGAATTGTTATGGTTTCATTCAGTACTTCACGGTCAGGTCCATTAACCGGTATTTTCCTGCTGTTGAAACTGACCGTTCCCATTTGTACATGAATCCTTTTTCCCTGGTCCATGACTTTCGCTTCCACCCGGCCGCCAGTTGTATCAATATGAAATGGCTGGTCGGATTTCACCAGATTCTGATCCCATAAATATCGTGAAAAGATACGAAGCCCGTTACCGCTCTTTTCCGCTTCACTGGCATCGGGATTGAAAATGCGCAGCCCGTAACATCCATTTTTCGTTTTCAGGGGGCCCCATAAAATTCCGTCGGAACCAATCCCGTAATTGCGATGACAGATGGCAATGATTTCTTTCTCTGACAAATCACGTCCGATTTGTTCAGGGTTCATAACCAGGTAATCATTTCCGAGACCATGATATTTGAAAAATTGCATCCTTCATTTACTCCATGAAATTATCAACATATAAATGAATATTTAAATAAAATTGATGAATAATTTTTCCATAATGCCCGGGTGTTTCTGTTGCTTTTATTGCTGCCGTACATAAAAACCGAGCCGGATGTTATAACAAAAATAAAGGATTGTCTTCGATAGACACCTTTTTGTTTTTAAACCCTTTATTCGGATATCAATATACTAAAAATGAATGAGAATTCCAAGATACAGATGATGCAGGCATGTTGATAATCTGTTTGATGAATGAATATTGCAGGATACGCTCCGGTAAAATGAACCCGGATATTGGTCTGAAGCCGACAGCGCGGCCCGGATGTTTTTTTTCATTTATTTTCGACAAATCTGACATTTTTTCTCCAGACGGGCCTTAAAAGATTTGATAGGACAGAATGTCTTCTTGACATTCGAATACAGGATAAGTATATTTCTCCATGTTTCCTGATAATCGGATTGGATGAATATGATTGTGATGAAATTTGGCGGCACCTCCATTCTGGATGCCGAATGTATACGTAGGGTCTGCAGGATTGTACATCACCGAATTCAATATCAGCCGGTGATTGTCAACTCGGCCATGGGCAAAGTAACGCGTCGTCTGCTTGCTGTTGCACGCCTGGCTGCTGAAGGTAATGCTGAACAGGCGGGCAATGAGCTGGAAGCATTGCGCTCGTACCATGATCAGATTATTCAGGAAATACTAACGGATTTTTCTAAAAATGCATTTTCAGACCAAATCAAACGGTTTGATAAGGAATTGACCAAATTAAAGGATGGCGTTTCTGTGCTCAGGGACCTTACCGCCCGAAGCCAGGACAAGTTTTTATCTTACGGCGAATTGATATCGACAACAATCATCACAGCCGCACTTCGGGCTTCAGGAGTGGATGCAGTATGGTGCGATGCCCGTGAACTGATTATTACGGATGATCGGTTTACTCATGCACAACCCATTACAGAGATGACATACGCAAAACTGGCCGATAAAATTCATCCGCTTGTGAATTCCGGGAAAGTGCCTGTCATTCAGGGATTTATCGGAGCCACGCGTGAAGGGGCAACGACGACGCTGGGATTCGAAGGCTCGGATTTTACTGCCGCCCTGGTAGGCGCCGCACTGGATGTGAAAGATGTGCAAATTTGGAAGGATGTTCCGGGTGTCATGACAGCAGATCCTGAAATTTTTCCAAATCCGCTGACCGTAAAAAAAATATCATTTGATGAAGCTGCAGAAATTTCATTCTTCGGTGCCAAGGTGCTGCATCCAAGCTCGATTGCACCAGCACGGCAGAAAGGGATTCCGGTGCATGTGTTGAATTCCATGGATCCTGAAAATCGAGGTACTGAATTATCGCTAAACGGGGCTGAAGCACCATATCCGGTAACATCGATTACCTATAAGCGCCCGGTATATCTGCTTGCATTGCGGAATGATCAGAATTTACCGTTTTATGATTATTTTAAAATGATTTTTGATATACTTGACAGAGAACGATTAACACCCTATCTTGTCAATATTGCTGAACGCTCTGTAAAAATGGTGCTGAGCACAGCAGCCAATTTACAGCATTTGATGGATGATTTTAATCGGATTTCAGGGACTGAAATATATTCCGATAAAGCAACGGTTTCACTTATTGGTCAGCGGCTTGTCGAATGTCCGGCGATTACAGGCCGGATTGCAAAGTGCCTGGACAATATTCGGGTTGATTTAATTTCGCATGGGGCATCGAATATGAATGCAACCGCTGTCATCAATGCGGATCAGGTGGAAACGGCCGTTGACAGGCTGCATAAGGAATTTTTTCAGGAGATTAATTCAGAATTTTTTGAGTCTTATCAGGGGAGGCATTGATCTGATATGAATATTGCTCTGGTCGGATATGGTAAAATGGGAAAGATGATCGAACGGCTGACTCCAGATCATGATGTCAGAGTCGCTGCCCGTTTTGATATTGATTGTCCCTTTAGCAATAATTCTAAAGTGCGTGAACAATTACGGGATGTTCCGGTTCTTGTTGAATTTTCAACGCCGGATACAGTCATGAAGAATATTGAGCTCGGCTTGTCGATGGGAAAACATATGGTGATTGGGACGACCGGCTGGCACAGTCATCTGAATCGTGTTGAAAACTGGGTTAAAGATACAAACACCGGGCTGATTTATGCCGCCAATTTTTCTCTGGGCGTGAATCTGTTTTACGAAATCCTGGAGCGTGCCGGAAACATGATATCCCGATTTGATCATTATGATCCCTTTATTGAAGAGGCACATCACCAGTTTAAAAAAGATGCACCCTCGGGAACCGCTCTGGTGATAAAAAATATGATTCAAATGAATTACAGGAAAAATATCCCTGTGTCAAGCGTGAGAGCCGGTTATATTCCCGGCACGCATGTAGTTGGATTTGATTCACGGGTTGATACCATTCGGTTGGAACATGTGGCCAGAAATCGGGAAGGATTTGCAGAAGGCGCGCTTATCGCAAGCAAATGGATTGAAAAACGTAAAGGCTGCTTTGATTTTCGGGATGCCATGAAAGACTTGCTTCAGTAAATTTTGAATACTTCAGGAAGCTAAAGGAGGGATTTAATGAATATAATCAAAAAATTAAGGGGCTGCGGAACGGCAATTGTCACGCCATTTACAGGCAACGGTGAAATCGATGTCGTGGCGTTAAAACGGCTGATCGATTTTCTGTTAAAAGGCGGAGTGGATTTTATTGTACCCTGCGGTACCACGGGAGAAAGTGTTACATTGAGCCTGGAGGAATCGCTTCTTGTGGTGGAGACAGTGATTCAAAAGGTCGATAAAAAAATACCGGTGGTTGCGGGTGCCGGAGGATATCATACAGAGCATGTCATTCGAACCGCCAAAGCAATGCAGCAAGTGGGCGCAGACGCAATTTTATCGGTTGCTCCTTATTACAACAAACCCACTCAGGAAGGTTTGTATCAGCATTTTAAAGCCATCGCCGGGTCAATCAGTATTCCTATTGTTCTTTATAATATTCCGTCACGGACAGGGATTAATATATTTCCGGAAACGGTGCTCCGGCTTGCAGAAATTGACAATATCATTGGGATAAAAGAGGCTACGGGGAATATCAGTCAGATGAGCCAGCAGGCGATGATATATCCCGAGGATTTTATCATGATTTCCGGGGACGACGCCAATACGCTTCCACTGATTGCCCTGGGTGCAAGAGGTGTCATCTCTGTTGCAGCCAATGAGATTCCCGATAAAATGCGCAAATTAACACATCTGTGTCTGGAAGGAGAGTTTGAAGCTGCCCGTAAATTACAGAAAATGATCTATCCGCTCCTGAAAGCCAATTTTTTAGAAACCAATCCGATTCCTGTGAAAGCGGCATTGGCTTTAATGGGTCTTATTGAAGAATCGTACCGGCTGCCGATGTTGCCGATGCAGGCGGACAATAAGGAAAAACTGAGAAAAGTACTGAAGGATTTGGATTTGATTTGAAATTTAAGCACCTTCAGTAACGTAAAAGCATGTTGAATGTCGATGAAAGTATTTTTTCATGGATCACTGCCTCCGGAATAGATCAATCCTCAGAATAAATCAGGAGGGAATTTGCGGAGGCTTTTTTGTATGTTTTTCAAATTTGCCATCATTCGTCTTCCAATGATTCTTAAGATTTTTCACAAAATCCGGAAATCGATTTTAAGAATTCGGTTAATGTTGATATCCGGTTTGATTTGAAGAGTCAATCATCCACGATCAATCAGGAAAAAGAAAAAAGGGATATACGGGACGCACTGCAGAATGAAACAGTATTTGAATCAAAAAGTTGACCGGGATAATATTGATGGGGTTTCAGTAATGGATGAACTGCCTTTCTGGTCCGCCCCGTTTGGAATACAATTGCTGAATACAATTCAATTAAAACCAAAGCTTCGTGTTCTGGATGTTGGATGTTGTGCCGGATTTCCCCTGATCGAAATAGCACAACGACTCGGTTCTGCATCTTTAGTATACGGTATTGATCCTTGGAATCGTGCCCTGGATAGGGTCTGTCTTAAATGCCGGGTTTATGATATTCATAATGTTGAAGTGATCCGGGGTAATGCAGAACATATGCCATTTCATGATGCATGCTTTAACTTAATCGTTTCCAACAATGGCATCACAAATACCCGGGATTTAAATCAAACACTGCAGGAATGCGGCCGTATCAGCTGTCCGAATGCGCAGTTGGTGATGACCTATAACAGTGAAAACACCATGATCGAGTTCTATTCGGTTTTAAGGAAGGTTCTGGTAGAGCAGCAATTGTCAGAGTCTGTTTTAAAAATGAGGTCCCATATTCATGAGAAACGAAAACCATTGAAATATATGACAACTATCATCAAACAGGCAGGGTTTTTAATCAAAACCATTCATTCACATTCGTTCCGGCTGAAATTTATCGATGGAACCGCCATGCTGAATCATTATTTAATCAGATTCTGGTTTATTGAAAACTGGAAGAAGCTGATTCCTGATGATATGGTGGAAACAATATTTGAGGAAGTTGAGTCCAGACTGAATATGCTGGCTGAGGATCGGGGCGAACTTGTGTTAAGTGTGCCGTTTATCACTCTCGATTGCCGAAGACAATGAATCAACCGATGACAATTGTAACGTCCATCGTTTGAATGCAATCAAAAAGAATAAAAAAGCCGCTTTGATATTTTGTCAGAGCGGCTTTTCTGATTCCGAATCCTTACAATACAATATACTAAGCAAATTGTACAGTATTGAGCTGCTTGAGTGCTGATAAACGGGATTCCACAGCCACACCGTTGGGACACTGCACCGAACAGATCTGGCAATCCTTGCAGGATTGCAGCGCATTGCGATGCTCTGAAAGCGTGGCAAATGCCTGATCAATGTTGTGATATTGAAATGCATACATGGATGCCCGCATTAATTCTGGTACATTGACATTATGAGGGCAGGTATTCCGGCACGTACCGCATTGCCTGCAGAATCCCAGTCCCAGTTTGATTTCCTTATCTGATAAAAACTGCTCCTCATTTTCAGTATATGATAAATCATACGCCACAGAAAAATCTTCCTGCATCTGTTCCAGTGTGGTATATCCGGGAATAGCTGTTGTAAACCATTTTTGGTTCAGTACCCATTTCAGCATGGCTGTGTGATTCAGTCCGTTTATGAATTTGTCATTGTTTGGCTGGCTGCCGCGCCACCAGTGACCACCAGCCTGGGTCTTCATGGCAATAAGCCCTATCCCTTTCTTATATGCCTTGTCAAGGGCTTTTGACATCTCTTTATCATCAGCATAGCCAATGTTGTAGGCGGCTAAAATTACGTTCCAGAAATTCATATCTGCGCCAAGCGATATCATGGCAGGTATATTGGAATGTGTGGAAAATCCAATGAAACGCGCCCGTTTCTGTTCCTTGATTTCTTTCATGGCGTCGAGAATTCCCTGATTGGTGAGTTGCGCTTCATCCTTGACGTCATGTATGTAGAGAATATCCACATATTCCATCTGAAGCCGATCAAGACTTTCCTCGAAACGTTTTAGAAAAATATCTTTGAGTCTATCCGGATCCTGAGTGTCACGCATTTCTCGGATGAGTGTTTTGGTGGCAATAGTAACCCTGTTTCTGACACCCAGCTCTTTTATGACATTGCCGACCATGCGTTCATTTAAGCCACGCTGATAATTCCAGGCCGTATCAAAATGCCGGACGCCAAGATCATATGACCGGCGAACCACTTCCGGCAGACTGGCATTCATGACACCCATACTGACAACGGGGAGCCGGATGCCTGTTTTCCCGAGTGTTCGTGTGATGATTTTGCCCGGTTTATATTTTTGGGATTGTACCTGGCTTTGACCTGATCCGGCCAAAAGGAAGCCCAGGGCACCCAGACCTTCAGCGGTCCTTGTCAGAAAACCGCGGCGATTTAATGCATCGTTTTTTTTCATTTAATCTCCTATGCAAAATTATTTTTTTTGGTATTCCTGTCTTATCCCGGATTGAGTATGTTTTTCATTGAGCAATTTGCGTTTATTTTATCAGCTGCATACGGATAGTATGCCTGGCCTGATTGTTAGTGATCCGGGCCAGATAAATACCACTTGGCATTGTATGATTGGCCTGACTTTTCCCATCCCAGTGAATCTGGTAGAAACCGGCGTTCTTCTGTCCACGAAAAAGGGTTCGCACGGATTTGCCATGAATGTCCGTTATATCAATTTTAATACTTCCGGATTTATGGATGCGATAGGTCAGGATTGTTTGCGCATTAAACGGATTCGGATAATTCTGATAAAGCTGGAAATCAAGGGTGGATTCTGTTATTGTCCGAATCGAGTTTTGTGTTGTTATATCAATATCAACACGATTAATCCGGGCACGATCATTTGTGCCCAGGTGATAAGCGGAGCTTGCTGCTGTGGCAATATGCGCAGGCATATTTATAGGAATGTTTCGATATCCATTCAGAATATCCAGACAGATGGTATCCAGAGCCACTGTATCCCTGCTGAAAATTAATTTTTTTGGTGCAACCTGCGGAGCGCCGCCAGGTCCTCCGGAGATGATTCCAAAAAGTGCATCACAAATGCATAGCATCTGTTTTTCACGAATCGGAGCAAGCGCATTCAGTTCCGGAATATACGGATTACAAAGATTGCCGTGAAGACCGTCAGGATTATGGCATGTTCCGTAATGATTTTTCATACTGAATGTTACCTGTGCGATACTATGATTCTTCAGGACACATAAATTGATCATATAATCGCTCAAGTCTGTTAATATTTTACTGATTTTCTGGTTCCTGCCGTTTACGTCATAGGTTTCAGAAGCATAATCCGAAGACGGCCTGGTTCCAAAGATCCGGACACCTTCATGTCCTGTATTGATCGTGTATCCGCCTTTCGATGTCAAATCATAGTCTGTACGGTCCCATATGATGATATTATTCGCCTGAAAATGAATGCCATCAAAAGACATTTGCTGCAGACCATTGCTGATGGCGTAAGCCACTTCCGGATGACTGGTCAATGAAAAAAGGCAGTTGACTTTAATGCAAACAACTTTTTCATTGTTAATTCCGGGAAACAGACTTTTCCATGCCTCGCCCGTATCATCAATCCCGGTTAACGATTGAATACCGGTATCGGTCATTTTCTGTATTCTGTCCGTCAGGATATTTCTGTTATTGTCCAGAACAAAACTGTCCTGAATCACAACAACATGAGATTTTTCATCGGTATGGTGCGGTTCTTTTCCGAACAGCCGGGCGATCCAGGGATATGCAAATAAACCGACCGAAGTGTTTTGAAGAAAACGACGGCGGTTGATGGATTTCATGATTGGGCTCCTTGTCATCTGATAACCATTTGGAAATTTAATTATTAATGTACAAGTTTAAAATTGTGCGGTCAAGCGCAATTCAATCAAATGATCAATTCTGTCCATATCCGAATTTAATAAATTCACGTAAGTCACGGACCACCGTCCACGCAAGATAAACACCGATGCGGGATAAAGATCCAAGGATAACTGGTTGGAAAATGTGTTTTGCGCCTGATCCGCATAGGTGGTTTTTTTTCGATAAAAACTTGCAGAAAAGTCATTGCGGATTTCTCCTTTATGAGTACGGTTGTCTCTGTTATAAAATCGATATGTCAGGCCAAGAAGGGGTGAAAGTGTTTGTGTATGTTCTTCTTTGTTGCCCAAACATCGAATTTCACGCCAATAGGTCATGTTGAACTTTGTCTGCAATCGTTCATTCCACCGTTTATCAATCCAGAGCATGGGATTATCTCGAATTGTGTTCGAATAGTTGATTTTATCTTCGAGCGTTCTGAAATATTGGACAGTGATTTGAGTATTCATGGCAGGCCGGATTTCGATTTTTTGATTAAACCGGTTTATTCGGGTGTCAAAACGGCTTTTTTGGCTGATGGTCACGATTGTCTGATAATCGTATCGGCTGTAAAAAAGAAATTCGGGAGACGGACGCCATTCTCCCCTGATCTGATAATGGTTGTTGTCTGTGCAAGATGATAATCCGTTAAGTCCGGATGTTGCCCAGAATTTTTTTGTCAAGCTTAAGGGCTGATTTACATTTCGCATTGTACCCTGCCAGAACGGCTGTACACTGATTTGCAATGTGAACGGCGATAAATCGGAAATCCATTGTCCGGGATATATGCGGATACTCGATTCCAAACGGCGGTAAAGGATGATCTGTTGCGTATGGTACGCAAGGGGCGAAAATTCCTGGATTTCCCCCTGATACCTGATATTCATGTTCACACCGTCTAACCGGTCGACAATCGCATCGATGAAGGTTTTTTGTTTTTGATTGAGTGTCTGGATGGGATTGAAATTAAAATCAGCCAGCCTGGCAATACGATCCCTGAAATAGCCATTTATTTGAATCTGATCGGCTGGTGAAAAATCCAGCCGGAAATAGTGATTATCATAAAGAAAGGTGCGGCAGCTGTTTTGGGCACTGCCTGAATATTTTTCACGGCTGTGCCGCCAGACTCCGAAAACATGGAGAGACTTTATTCTGATGCGTTTCAGAAAATGATCCGGAACCACATATTCGATCTCACCTTTCATTGTCTGTTTGCGGGTTTGACGAGATTCAGTATCCAGCTGCTGGTCTCTTATTGAGACGGATAGCGCCGGCATCGGCTTTCGGCTGAAAAGCATTTTTGCACTGACATTGGTTTCCTGATTCTGATACCCGGTTTCAGAAGGCTGGGCAGTCTGACGCTGCCATAGGCCCGTCATGTCCAGACCCTGAAATGGGTAAAGCGTCAGGCCTGATTTTAAGTGGTGTCGCAGATCTCCCAGTTGAAATTGTTTGGGAAGAAGGGATTGAAACTCCGGATCGATCCGTTCGACAAGGCCAAAGAGTCTGAGCCTGGAGGCACTGATATCCGATCGGAGAAAAAGGCTGTTACCGCTGATGTGTCCCAGGGATGTTTTTGCGAATTCGGGTGTAAGTTTGAAATTCCAGGATTTGATGCGTCCCTTGAATTCACCCAGCACATTCAAACCATCCACCTGGTTTTCCCGGAGACCGGCTGATTGGTCAAAACGATAGCCGCTGGCCACGAGGAGAATATTATCGGAAGGTCCGATCCCGAATCCGGCCATATGGAATTGCTCGCCTGTATTCTGATAATATTCATATTCAATTTGAATTTCACTGTCTTCGGCCAGAATACCCTCTTTGATGATGATTAACGTTCCTGCTGTGTAATCCAGTACATAATCCTGCCCCGGAGTCAGAATTTCTCCGTCTATCAGCAGTATTTCAGAACCACGGATAAGGCTGTCGTGTTTTAAAGTAAAAAATCCGAGTTCAGTTTGAAACGTGTATTCCATAATAAAAGAGGAGACGGGATCGGTCATATAGGCTGTCTGCGGGAAGGGTTCCTTCAGAGGAAATGTTAAAATACCAAGATGATAATCAATCCATTCGGGATCGATGATCCCGTCTTTATTTGTATCCAGACCAAATTCATGCATTGCATGCGTACGGCCCAGTGTATCTGTGATGGTGAAGTTGAAATTGTAGGGCAGAATATCCCGAACACCCAGAGAATAATGATTTTTCAGTTCGGTTGTATGTTCCTGGCCTTGAAGGATGATCCGGATTTGACCAATTTCGGCGATCAGGGTGGCATTTTTGGAGATCGGTTTTACAAGACAGATGATGCCCTTTGAATCCAGCGTGTAATCCATGATGGGATGCAGCCGGTCATAATGCCCCGAAATACCGGAAAGAACCATTGGTTGTGTGTTTTCATCGTTATTTGCGTCTGTTTTGTCATCCAGATACAGTGTTTCCTCACCGGCAGTGAACATATCGGATCCCTCTGTGGTGTCCAGTGCAAAATAGCAGCCTTTGAGATAATCGATATCACGCTTTGAAAATTGACCGGATTTGATATTGCCGGTCAGAAATTCTATTTCGGTTCCTGTGGTTCGCTCACCGCCGCAGGCGTTCAGTGAAACCAGACTGCGTTTATACTGTTCGGTTTTCGGACCGGCTTCGATACGTGCGGATCCACCGAAAATTCCCCCCGATGTTAAAAATTGATGCCTGCCGCGCTCGAATCGGACATCGCCCCATGTGACCTCCTGAATTGGATCATGCTGAGCACCACGATAACGTATGCCGTACATTACCTGTGTTTCATCCACATTGTTATAAAAGCTGTTCAGGGTTCTGTCTTTTCCAAGAGAAAACTGGCTTTTGAAATCAATTCGGTTCCCCTTTTGCTGATCCGCGCTCCATGTTTGATTTTTCAAATCGTATTTATTCTGTGATTTCAGCACACTGGTGATTCGTGTGCCGTTCAGGCTGAGGCGCATCCAATCATTCAATTCTATATAGCTGCCCTGTTCACGATCCAGAGAAAGATTTGGATAGTGTTCTTTCTTTTGTGAGGATACAGCGATGCGTGGGTGATTGTACCATCGGTTTTCACTGGATTTATAATAGTCGATGGTCTGATTGTTAATCAGAAAAACCTTTCCGCGGAATGTGAACACACGGTCGTACAGCTCCGAAGATAAACCATGAGTGCGGTCGTACCGCTGCCAGGTTTTATTTTTCTCATCAAGGCGGGCGATTCCCTTTGGTGTGACAAACCAGCTGAATTCCTGAGAAATGGACATGCCATTGACACGTTGATCGGGAAGAAACACAGATTCGTGATACTCGCGCCATGCATTGCTGTTCGGATCATAAATCAAAACATCTGAACCTGTCGCTACCCAGAATTGATCATTAAGCACGAAAAAATACCGGATATTGGCATAATTCAATCGAGGATCAGATGCAAACGAGACGATCGAATGCAGCTGCTTATTGAAGCGGCACGGTCCGGCCGGTGTGAATAAATACAGATTTTCCGTCGTCTGATAAATGTAGCGTATGGTATCAGATGGCAGCCCTTCGTTTCTGCCGAAATACCGCCATTTTTCAAAATTGACATCATATTCGGCCAATCCCTGAGCAGAGCCAAAATAGACGAGTTCATCGTTCACTGCCAGATCAAAAATCAATGTGTCCGGCAATCCGCTGGATGTATCAAATATTTCCCATTCTTCAATCAGTTTATCATAGCGGGCGGCACCCTGGTCTGTGACGATCCAGACATAATCTTCCTGAAATTCAATGCTGAAGATGTCATCACTTGGCAATCCGCTTTCTTTTGTATGTATGATCCATTTATTTAAACGGATATCACCCTGGGCCAGGCCCTTTGGTGTGGAAACCCAGAGATATTCATTATCCCAGCGAAGAATGCTTATACGATCATCCGGCAGTCCATTGTGTGTACCATAAAGGGACCAGGAATCTTCAGCATCATGATATTGGTAAAGTCCGTTGGGCGTTCCGATCCAGAGGTCATTATCTGCGATAACGGATGGAAATTCGTAATCCAGCCAGGGTTTGTCGGTTTGTGTGAATAAAAACAGGGGAAAAAATATAAGCAGATAAAAGCATTTATTCATGAAATATCCGATTCGATCACAATCTCAGGAACCGATTTTTTGAATGTTGCATTTTGTTATGTCCAGGTCGCCCAGGCCGATTTTTGAGGCATGTGAAAGATGGCGGATGCTGTTTGGAGCTATGGATCGGTTGTTCCAGGCAGCCAGAGTGGCTGTATAAGCATCCACAAGTAACGGATTGGTTCCAGCGACCAGTTTATTCAGGTTTTCAACTTTGCCCGGCCCGGTCGGGCCGTTGGTCACCAGAGCCCGGGTTGCGTCCAAAATGGTCAGCCGGGGCTGGATTACAGTGGCCAGTTCCGCGATAGCCGCATGCAGATCCGTGCTGTTGTGAAAATAAGACCGTTCCCAGATGAGACCCATGAGATTTTTTAACCCAAAACTGACATCGGTTCCGGAATGTGATTTGGCGCATGGTAAATTGATCAGTAAATCTGCACGGTCGATCAGCTTGGCAATTTTAATTGTGGAAAGGGCCTTTCCATTGGGAACAGTAACTTCTGTATACATGGTTTCTTTATCCAATGAAACCAGTTTAACGTCTGTCAATCCCTGCAACAGTTCTCCAAGTCCTGTTTTCAGGAACACTTTTTCACTTGTATGATTTGTATGATCCAGAACAATCACGCGTCTGGCACCTGCATTTAAACAAAATTCCGCGACTGTTTTTATTATTTCGGGATCCGTTGTGCTTCCCCATTTCGGCGGATTGGCAAAAGCCAGATTGGGTTTTAGTAAAACTGTATACCCGGGCCCGATAAATTTATCGACCCCTCCAAGTGAATCAAATATTTGTGCAACAGGATTTTCGATGGAACGATCGACGACAACGAGATCCGGCGGCTGTTTTTCCTTTGCAACCAATGTCCCGGCGGATGAGAATACTGCGCCTGCAGCGGCTCCCTTTGTAAGTTGGGCCACCCGGTGCAAGAAGTCCCGTCTTTGCATATGCAAGCCCCTGTTAAATTTTTAATTCAATATTTCGGGCAAATGATTTTAAAATATCCAGTGCCTTTTCCAGGCTTGAGCCGACTTCCAGATATATAAAATATTTTGATTTCTTGAAAACAATTTGTGTGGCCAGATCGTAACGCTGGATACGGGCACCCTCACCAACTTCCTGCCAAAGTTCGGGATTGCTCATGTTTTCATCAATATATTGAAGAAAAAGTGCTTCAGCATTGTCCTGAGAGCCCTGATCGAAAATATTGATCGTAATCCATGAAGTGATTCCCTCGATTGGTCCTTCATATGTTTGGCTCACAGCCTCGACAAATCCATGAATGTTATAAAGATCAGCTGCTCCGTCTATGTAAGTGTATAAATCTGTACTGCTGCCGGCCAGCCAGAATTCGCCGGTTTTACTCCATCCGCTGATTTCATTGTCTTTGACCAGCAGATCCTCAATAGTAAGTGTTTCAGGCGCTGTGGATTTTTTATCACAGGCATTGAAACCAATGGATAGCAGAATAATCATGAGTCCGATGGCTTTCATATTTTCCTCCAGGCTAATGTGTTATTGACCCAGTCGTCAATGGTTTGTTTCGCTTCAGCCGCCTGCATACAGTCGGTTCATATCAATTTACCATGCCGGATGACACCGTAAATTCCAGCAGTCTGAATTATACTGACAATCGTCTGAATAACCAGGTTATTCATAAGTAGTATATCCATTAAAAGCCTGATGGGTTCCAAACATTTGAAAAAATGATAGTGAAGTCGTTCAAAGGTTCCGTGAAATCAGGATGAGTTTGAATTTGTTTGTTTTACGGCTAAAGCCATATTGCAAGGATAATACGGATAATCTCAGCAGCCCTGTCATTGAAAGGATTTTTTGATCCAGAAGAGAGGCATTCCAATATATTCAGTTTATACGATACGGTATTTACATCACCTTTTCTGATGGCTGTTCCAGACATAAAGTTTCATTCAATACAGTGATTGCCTTTTCAAAACAATCCCTGTTAATTACAAACTGCATGTTGACCTGCCGCAGCGACTGAGAGACACATTCAATGTTAATTTGATTGGAGGCCAGAATTTGGGCAGCATTGGCCAATACGCCGGGTTTTGCGATATTCGAACCGATAATAGAGATAACCGCAACTTTTTTAACTGTGACCAGCTGATAAAATGCTTCCAATTCCTTAATCATTTCAGGCCTGGCCGATTTTTCCCATATCAGCATGGAAATACAGTTGGCATTTGTTGCTTTGAGGATATAACTGATTTGATATTTTTCAAAGATTGCCATCATCATTTTGTCAAAACCCACTTCGCCTACCATTGAAGAGTCATGGATTTCGATAACCACGACCTGATCTGTTCCCGCAATGATTTCGACTTTAGATTCCATGCCCTTATAATCTTTTGAAATCAGCGTTCCGGGATGCTCCGGTTCGAATGTATTTTTAATACGCAAATTTATGCCTAATTTTTCCAGCGGTTTTGCTGCTTTTGGATGAATGGCTTCCATCCCAATATCAGCCAGCTGATCTGCCACATCATAATTGGTTTGGCCAACAGGAATGGCTTTATCAACACCGACAATTCTTGGATCAGCAGATGAAAGATGAAATTCTTTATGAATAATCGCCTCATCAGCCTTAACTTCAACGGCAATTTTGGCGAATGTGACTTCTGAATATCCGCGATCAAATTCGCGCATGATCCCTTCGGTGCCTTTGGTATATCCGGTAGCGACCGTCAGGGTTTTTGAGAAGTTAATTGGATTCAGCATCTTATGAATCCGTTCATCGATGGTCAAAAATAATAAATCATGAAAACCGCTCAGATCGACCAGTGTCGCGTTTACACCCTGATTTTTAAGAATATTTACGGAATTAAATGCACTATGCGATTCACCGATGGAGGCCAGCGCTTCACGGGCTGCCAGGAGGATCCCTTTTTTTTCAACATATCCGGATGTGATGACTTCATCCATACTGTTCAGGATACTTTTTGTCTGAATGATCCGGTCAGATATAAATGCATCTGCAGCTTCGAGATCAAGTCCGATATTTTCAAATGTCCGGTTGATTTCAATTAATTTTTGCAGGAGTTCGTCCAGCGCCTCTTCAAAATCTTCCTGCTCGGCAAATTTTCTATAAATACCCGATATTCCCTTCTTTTTATCTTCCAAAAGCCAGTTGGTCACATTGTTATATGCAGACACCACAAAGATCCGATTGTACTGGACTTTTTCGGGTCCTTCCGGCAATATAATATTGTTCAATACATATTGAAATTTTGACATGGAGGAGCCGCCAATTTTTTCAATGAAAAGCATCGTTTACTCCTGTTCAGAATATTGTGTTGTTATTTTGTGAATAACAAGATACAACAATATGGAATTTAATTCAACGGAAAAATGAGAAGGATATTTAAGTATCAAAAACTGATTTGCTTTGTATAAACCGAATCGTTCAACAGAGATGATTTTTTAATTGTTACGGAATTTTCATCGTCATTCATTTAAAAATTATAGACAAAATCGAGCATGGGTATACCTGGAAAGAATGCCTCTGAATCAAGGGCTGTGATAAATGCCAGATCGACGGCCATTTTTTCACTCATAAAACGCAGCCCGTATGAAACGATGACAGGGTCCACGTAAGGAATAATCCAATTTTCAGTAACAAAGGATATTTTACGGGAAATCCGTTTTTCACCCCCAAATATGGCTGCAGGCGAATCCACGAATTCTTCATTTGAAAAGCCATAACCCAGGCCAAAGGTAAAACCGGAATCATTATTTCCATAAGTCGTCACACCATACAAGATTCCAACAGTCGTGACAGGATCTTCTTCGTCAGAATCGCCGGGATGAACGAATAATCCTCCGGCAGCAAAATGCCAGTTGCGTTTTGCGGATATTCCGATTTTCGGAGCCAGATAAAAAAATTGTTTGTTCAAACTGAATCCCGGAATAATTGATAATCCTGCGTTTAATGTGAAATTATTGCTGAAGCCATATGAAACGCTGGGGAAGAACAGATAATAGTCTGCAAAATAGGCTTCACCCTTTTCAAGCGTACGGGCAGTGGGTGCAAAGAAAAGACGTGTTGTATTGGGATTGGGGAACCAATATTTTCCTTTTTTCATGGATTGCGGATGGATTTCTTTTATTTTTGATATTTTATCTTTGGGAATGGTAAGTGTACCATGCTCAGTTGTTATAATCACAGGGTCTGTCTCTGTATTCATCACAGTGCCGATAATCGTCATTTCCTGGGTGGTGGTAATGATATATTTCTTCAATGTGTCCGCTTTATCAATAAATTCAGAATCCAAATGTGCCGGTAATATGTACGGAAAAACGATCATCAGCAGGAAAACCGGATCAATAATTTTTTTAGTGCCCATCATTTTTCCCTCCGAAGGTTTGAGTTTTAAAGCCCCTGAATATCGATGTTTGACAATGCCAGATCAGTCGCGTGCCTGATGACTTGCTCATATTCATTCCGGGTGAGTGTGCGATTTATCTCCGGATACTTTTCGGCTTTGAAAACAGGCCGGTATTGAGACATAATGTTGATGTATGTATTTCTTGGCAGATGAGCAGCTATCCAGGTCAGCACATCTTTTGAATTTTCTGTATGATGGGGCATCACAAGATGACGGATCATCAGACCGCGTTCCATGATTCCCTGTGCATTGGGTTTGGCAACACCGGCCTGACGATGCATTTCCTTAAGCGCGGCTTGTGTTTTCTCAGGATAAGTCGCTGCATCAGAGGAATATTTTACTGCCATTTCGGAATCCGCATATTTGTAATCCGGTAAATAGATATCCACAATTCCATTCAAGGCTTCCAAAACATTCATTTGTTCCCATCCGCAGGTATTGTAAACCAGAGGAAGATGCAGTCCGTTAGCAGCGGCTTTATCCAGAGCCAGCAAAATATGCGGCGCATAATGGGTGGGAGTGACGACATTGATATTGTGGCATCCGATTTTTTGCAGATACAGCATCATATCAGCCAGATCATCGATCGATACTATCCGTCCCCGGCCTCCCTGGCTGATATCCCAGTTAATGCAAAAAATACATCGCAGTGAACAGTGTGAAAAAAATATTGTCCCTGAACCTCCATGGCCGACCAGGGGGCGTTCTTCCCCGAAATGGGGGGCATAAGAGGCAATGATTAAATCAGCATTCGCTCCGCAAAATCCGGCTTTCCCGCTTAACCGATTGGTTCCGCATGAACGCGGACAGAGATTGCATTTTTCCATCCGGTTCCAGAGTTTTTTACCCCGTTCAGACAGCTCGCCAGAACGGTGCAGCTGCAGGTAGGACGGTTTGAATGGTTTGTTTGGATGATTGACAGATTTTTTATATCCAAATAAATAAGGATTCAAAAACTGAATAGCGAAAGCGGATGACGTCCGGCAGAATTTCCGACGACCCATTTTTGCGGGAATTTTCATAGAAGTTGCTCTATGCCAACTTGTTATGAACACTGGAAAGGTACGCCAGAGATGAATCAATGTCAATAAAAATCGGAACAGTATCCGAAGTCATTTTCAAGGCAGAAGATGATGGATGCAGAACAGACACAGAAAAATAATAGGGTCGAGCTATAGGATACTTTATTCAATGTAAAATGAATGCCGCGGAAAGTCAATCGCAGCACCCGGACGTACCATGTCCCGGTGCTGCTTTTTATTACCGTACCCCACAACCTAGGATTGTGGCCTGATTAATTGTTATTGACGCGCATTCTGTTTTTAAGGTGCATGCTTTAATAGCCTTTTGTAAAAGATTTGTTTATTAAAATGAGAAAGAAGCTATTCTTCCATAATATACAGTGGAAATGTGTCTCCGCACATGGATGCAAACACACCGAGTCCTCCATGAATGCCTCCGCAGTATACCGGGTGCTCATCAAATGTGTAATTGATATAGTTTTCGTCCACAGCCATGACCTGCATGGTTTGCCTGCCATAAAAAACAATCATGGATGCGTACCAGTAAATCGTATGTTTATTTTCAAAGTCTGCTGCTTTGAGGTCCTGATATGTAACAAAAGCCCGGATTCGTCTGGGTTCTCCATTGACGCCACCGTCATATTCCTCACGGCTTTCCGGTTTTTCATAACCGAAAAACGGATTGATATATTTGGCTGTTTCCCAGGGTTCCTCGCAAAACATATCCACAACGATCATAAGATCGTCAGGGCAGTTACAGTTGACATAGATGGGTTTTATGTATCCCAGATTGTCCTGATATTCCCGGTTGAGCGTGTCGGGATTCAATTCAGTCACAAGGGTTAATCCTGTTGGAACTGTGGTTGATGCGGTTATTGTTTTATCATCCACCTTGACACTCAGCAAATAGGTGGTTTCCGGACGAATGATGATATCTTCATTGAAGTAACGCCCAGGTGCTTCATCTGTATCGTATAATTGCCAGGATTCCTCATTTAACGTATCGGTAAGGGTCACCAGAGCACCCTGGATTGATGCCTTTTGAGTGTCATAAGCTTCATTGAGTGGCTGTGAATATTGAATGGAAATCGCATGTTCCAGATTGAGGGGTTCATTTCCCCAGAGATAGCCGTAAATCATCACTTCTTTTTGATAATCGGGACCGGATGGATTCTTGGAGCATCCTGCCCAGGTCATCAGGATAATCAGCATGACTGTAATGATATATTTAAATTTCATCAGGTTTTCTCCTTTTCATTTAAAAATATACTGAGACACCCAGTGTCGGGATGATGGGAAGCATGGAAATATCCTGAACGGTTGGCGGATTCTCAATCATGCTGTATGTCCGAAATAAAATGTTTTTCCGATTATATACATTGACCACCTGAACAAAGAATTCGGTTTTTTTTCCTACCACCTTTTGTGTATAAAAAAGACCAATATCCAGGCGATGATAGTCCGGCAGCCTGTAGACATTTTTTTCACCTTCAAGGGTTTCGTAATGAATCCTTCCGGCCTGATCCATCGCTTCGTACCAGGCAGTGGCTTCTGTGTATGGCTGTCCGGATCCGTATTTGAATGCGGCATTGATGCGCCAGTGTTTGTTCAGATGATAATCCTGAATCAATGTAATCGTATGGCGTCTGTCATAAGTCGGAAAGTACCATTTGCTGAAATTATATCCATTGACCTGTTTTTTTGTCCAGCATAAGGAATATCCAAGCCAGCCTTCAAGTTTTCCCAAACGGTTGCGAATGTAAACATCTGTTCCGTAGGCCTTTCCAATACCGCTTAAAAACTGGGAAGATGCGGTCTGGTCTTCAATCAATTCATCTTCATTCCTGTAGAGATCATATTCTGCGATATTGTCATAGTATTTATAGTATGCTTCGATATCAATGGAAAACGTTGTTTTGTTGTCATAATGCAATCCTGCAATATAATGCTGTGATTTTCCGGGTTCAAAGGTTTTATCTACCGGAAACCACATGCTGGCAAAACTCATCCCTTCCTGTTCGACAAGATTCAGAAATTGATGGTACATGCCGTAACTCAGCTTGATATTCATGTTTTCATTGAGTATCTGCTGGATTGAAAAGCGCGGATCGAGCCGTGTATAATTGCCATCCGTGTAATGATCAAGACGCAGGCCGGTCTGAATAATTGTCAGCGGTGTGATTTTTATATTGTCCTGCATAAATCCGGAAAAATAGACGCCGCTGAAATTGTTAATATATTTCGTATCCACAACTTTATAATCGAGATCGAATTTAAGAGATTTGAATTCAAAACCGAAATCAACAGAATGCCGGGTATTGGGAGAATAGGTCAATATTCCTTTTGTGGCCAGATCGGTAATTTGATTAAGAATTCCAAATTCAACCTTGTCGAATTTCACTCTTGTGTTGCTGGCGTATCTGCTTCCTGCCATGATAAAATGAGAAAATAATTTACTGTTGAACAAATGCATCCATTGAGCAGAAAATGTTTTATTGCCCCAGTCAAGATTGACATTCATGCCCTCTTCACCCAGATCAAGCAAATCGTTTCCCGCGTAAAAACTGAGGCTGGCCTGATTTTTTTTATTAATATCAAGATTGATTTTTGCATGGCCATCATAAAAATAATAGGGGAGATCCACATCTGCGATTTTCGCCGCAAGGTCCAGATAAGTGCGGCGACCCGATATCATCCATGAGCCGTATTTCCAGGGCCCCTGCAATGTACTGCTGGCACTTAAGAGGCTTAAATGGGCCACTCCCTCAAAATATTCCCGGTTGCCTTCCTCATTAAATACATTAAGAACCGAAGAAAGGCGTCCGCCATATCTGGCCGGATAGCCTCCTTTCAGTAATTCCACGGATTTTACTGCGTCGGTATTAAACGTGCTGAAAAATCCAAACATATGATTGGGGTTGTATACATCGATTTCATCCAGCAAGATCAGATTCTGATCTGCACTGCCCCCCCGTACATACAATCCTGCAGAAAAATCGGATAAAGTCGCCACACCCGGCAGCATTTGAAGTGCACGAAACAGATCGGATTCTGCCACCTGTGGAATACTCCTCAGTTCGGGAGCCTGCATAACGATCTGACCCGGCATGATTTCGAGTTCCCGTTTTTCACGTTCTGCAGTGACGGTTGTGCCTTCCAGAAGAATGGCTTCGGGTTCCAGCAAAACATCCAGGGTGACCTCATGATTGTTAGCCAGTGTTACAGTTTTTTTGACAGTTGAAAATCCAATATAACGGAAAAAGATCGTATATGTTCCGGGAGAAAGATCCGGCAATACATAGTACCCTTTCATGTTTGTGGTGGTCCCGATATGTGTATCCCTGATCCATACATTACCCATGATGACGGGTTCACGGTTTTCCTTTTCGCGGACAAATCCATGAATGGTGCCGGCATTCAGATGATTTTCAATACCAATAAATAACAGAATTGACAGAACTGCCCTTTTTAACAAACGCATATATTTCTCCTTGAACTTGAAATTGTACGGAATAATAAATTGTGTACGGTTTTCAAATATAAAATGTTTCTATATATTTATATTCAGTTTTTTTGATGAATAAAACAGTATTGGCGTGATTCAAAGCAATTGATGTGCCATAAGATAGAAATATTTTAATCCTATGATAATATTGACATTATGTTATAGAAAGAAGTGATATGTCTCATGGACTGTTGCAATTTAACACAACTGTTGCTGCATCTCATTGTGTCCATTTGCCACAAGAAGTCATACAAAATCGGGTTTATCTGGAATTTTGCACCAGTATGACAACGGCATCATAGAAAAACTTGCCGCTGAAAAATATCAGAAAAATTCCGCAGATACCGAACAGAATTTGCTGAAATTTTTTTCCGAAAAAATGACTCCCCTTATGTGTGGCAGCAGAGAGAAAATACAGCCAGAAAAAATCACACAGCCAGTGAACCAGTGCGAAAAAAATGAATCCCCAGATGCCGAACGCCATGGCGCGGAATACCAGAAATGCACCGACTGAAACCCACCAGACCAAAAAATAGGGATTACCAAGTGTAAGCATGATACCGGCATTGGTTGCCGAACGGTTTTCATGGGTTGTTACCACCGCAGCTTTAATGCTTTTCAGCATGCCGGTTCCCATCCAGAGTAAAAAGATCCCCCCGATCAGACCAATCGCTGCTTTTATGGGCCATAGTTCAATTAATTTGCCGAAGCCGAAATAAAGGGCGATCATCAGCGGAAATTCCACGATACCGTGCCCAATGGCAATTTTAGCGCCGGCATGAGGTGATGCGCTTCCTTTTCCAATGGTGACTGCAGTAATAGGTCCCGGCGCCATGACACCGGACAAAGAAATGCCGACGGTTTGCATCAGAAATGTGATAAAGGCCATTTATATCCTGTCTGATATGTTGAATATCGTTTTATTTAAATTTAAGAAACGAAAATCATATTTGAAAAGATACAGCGATTCGTCTCATCTGATTCTATATGCTGGCCAACAGACCGCCGTCGACATACAGAATGTGGCCATTGACATAATCGGATGCGCTCGAAGCTAAAAAAATGAGCGGACCGGTCAGTTCTTCCGGCTCTCCCCAGCGGTGCGCAGGTGTACGGTTTCGAAGCCATGTATCAAAATCAGGATTTGTCCATAAGGGTTTTGTCATATCGGTCCTGAAATATCCGGGTCCGATGCCGTTCACTTGAATATGATACTGCCCCCATTCAACGGCCATCCCTTTGGTCAGCATTTTCAGTCCGCCTTTTGAAGCTGCATAAGGCGTGATGGTTTTACGGCCCAGCTCGCTCTGCATTGAGCAAATATTGATAATTTTTCCGCGTTTTCTCATGATCATATATTGTGCGACGTGTTTTGAAACGAGATAAGCGCCTTTTAAATTGGTATTCATAAGCTGATCCCAATCTGTATTATCATAGGCTTCTAACGGATTCCGAATATTGATACCGGCATTATTTACGAGAATGTCGATTGGGCCGATTTTATCTTCAATTGTTTGAACAGCAGCGCTCACCTGATTATCATCGGAAACATCAAATGCGGATGTATGGATTTGATATCCCTGAATTTGAATACGATCGGCAGCCTGAGTGAGCTTATCGGCCTGTCTTCCATTGAGGATGGTGATGGCGCCATTTTCGGCAAGTCCTTTTGCCAGGGTCAGTCCGATGCCCTGGCTGGAGCCCGTGACAAGCGCGATTTTTTGTCGAATATCAAAGATTGTTTTCATATTCATGCCGATTTGTTTAAAAACATAATAAAAGCCCTTTCAATATACACAATTGAAAGGGCTTTGGAAAGAATGAAAAGTTAAATTATTGAACTTCTTTTTCCATTTTCATTTCTTTAAGCACAGAGCTGGCCGATTTGATAACACTTGCAATATCCGAGAGATTGGATGGGATAATCAAAGAATTGTTGGTCTGGGCAAGTTTTCCGAATTCCTGCAGATATTGTTCGGCAATTCGAAGATTGACCGCATTTTCACCGCCGGGCAGTTCAATCGATTTTCCGATTTCGCGGATTCCTTTGGCGGTCGCCATGGCCACTTTTTCAATTTCAGCGGCCCGGCCCTCGGCTTCGTTAATCCGTTTTTGTTTTTCACCTTCAGACTGAGCAATCATGCTTTGTTTTTCACCTTCTGCTCGGTTAATTTTGGCCTGGCGGTCCCCTTCAGATTCCGCAATAGTGGCCCGTTTTTCACGTTCGGCACGCATCTGTTTTTCCATGGCATCTTTGATACTCTGAGGAGGTGTAATGTTTTTCACTTCGTATCGGGTCACTTTGACACCCCAGGGATCAGAAGCTTTGTCCACAGCCTGAACAATTGTCGCATTGATGGTTTCACGCTCTTCAAATGTCTTATCCAGGTCCATTTTACCGATAATGCTTCGCATGGTTGTCTGGGCGAGCTGCGTGGAGGCGAAACGGTAATCGTTGATTCCGTAGGATGCTTTAACCGGATCCATCACCTGCATGTAAAGAATGCCATCCACTTCAACAGAGATATTGTCCCGCGTGATACAGACCTGGGGCGGGACATCCACCGCCTGTTCTTTCAGTGTATGCTTATAGGCAACTTTGTCAAACCAGGGGATGAGTATATGAAATCCCGGTTCGAGTGTGATCTTGTATTTTCCCAATCTTTCAACAATAAATGCGGTCTTCTGGGGGACGATTTTTGCTGTTTTTGAAATTGTAATAATCACAAAAAGAATCAATAATCCGAAAATCCATCCGATTGCTGTCATAATGCACCTCCTGATTTTATTGAATTGGTTTTACTTTTAATACCAGATTTTTCTTTCCAATCACTTTCACGGTTGTTCCTTTTTTTATTTCCTGATCTGATTCCGCTTTCCAATGGGTTCCATGAAGCTCAACAGAGCCGGCTGCCCGAGGCGTAATTTTTTCAAGGACGACAGCCTTTTCTCCCACAAAACTGTCGAGTGTATCGATGATCTCCGATTCCAATTCGCTTTTACGGCCAAGAAATACTTTTTTTAACCATTTGCGAAGGGAAAAGAGCAGAATCAGGGAAGCACTTAGAAATATTACCAATTGTATTGTGAATGAAGGATCAAAAAGCAAACAAACAACTCCCACCACAATCGCTCCAACGCCGAAAAAGAAAATGACCAGTCCTGGCGTAGCAAATTCCATAATCAATAACAGAATGCCGGCCATAAACCACAACACTTCCGGTGTGAAAAAATTTTTCAGGGATTCCATTTTGTTCTCCTCGTTTATATCAACACGCAATCGATTATCGGGTTCCTTTGAATATACACGTGAGATGAATATTTATTCTAAAATTTATTTAACTTTAATGACAAGCAGAGTGATATCATCTTTCTTTTCTGCATGTCCCCTGAATTTGCCTATTTCATTGATCAGACCTTGAAGAATCTGGTCTGCATTTTTCTGTTTCATGCCATTTAATGTGTTAATCAGCCGGTTTTCTCCAAATTCAATGCCTTCGGTGTTTTCAGTCTCTATAGCACCATCCGTGCACAGGCAGAGGACATCTCCGGATGCGCTTTTAATATCTGCTTTTTCAAGATGTTCAAGTAACTGCCCTTTGCCGGTTAATCCCAATCCGATTCCTGACGGTGAAACCGGATTGCAGCGGCCGTTTATTACAGAGCAATGATAAAGCGGCAGATGGCCTGCCCGGTAGAATTCAAATATATTCGTACTTTTAATTTTCAGAAAATTGGCAGTCAAAAATTGTTTTGGAGGAAAAAGCACCTGCAATTGCTTATTTAAATTGGCCAGCATGATTTGAAGATTGGAAGGATAGGGAATGCTGTGGATGAGCGCATGCACCTGAACCATGTGCAATGCCGCTTCCATGCCCTTTCCGGAAATATCCCCGACCATAGCGATGAATCCATCCATGTTCGGGGAAACAAGGAAGTCGTAAAAGTCGCCGCCTACTGTATTCGCAGAATCGTACTGGAAGGCGATTTCGAAGCGGTCGTCTTCCGGCGGGCGTTCCGGCATCATATTGATCTGAATATTTCGGGCGATATCCAGTTCGTCTTTTGCGGTCAATTTATCCGCCAGTTCCGCGGCAAGAAGAATATTCATCAGGAGAAAACCGAGCACCATTCTGCTTTCGCCTTGATTGTGACTAATACCTGCGAAAAAAAGAATCAGAGCGATCACATATGCAATCCGACGGGCCGGAGTCAGTTTTTTAATAAAGGCAAGAAAGAGATTTTTCAAGAGCCTGAAAAATCTTTGTTTTTTCATCATGGGCTGTTCTTGAGAATTGGAATTTTTACTGTAAAAACGATAGGTGCTTGATGCATCGCTTTTCATGCCCTGGATGATATCCGGCAGACTTAGATCGCTTGTCAAGAGGCGATAAGAGTGTTTGATTTTATTCAATAGTTTCATGCATATAGGATTCTTATTTGTACCCTTCGATGATTTCCTGGTGCCGAAAACAATGAATCAAATGGTCGTTGACCATACCCACGGCCTGCATATGCGCATACATAATCGTAGAACCAACAAATTTAAAACCACGGCTGTATAAATCTTTGCTGAGTTGATCTGATATGCTGGAAGTGGCCGGGACTTCCTGGTCGGATTTCCAATGATTCACAATGGGAGAACTGTCCACAAAACGCCACATATAATTGCTGAAAGAATCGAATGCGGCTTGAAGATCAAGAAATGCTCGTGCGTTGGTAATGGCGGCATTTATTTTCTGTTTGTTTCGAATAATACCGGCATTTTGAATCAGCTCTGATATCTTATTCTCATCATATTGACTGATTTTATAAACGTCGAAATCATCAAAGGCCATACGAAAGTACTCCCGTTTTTTCAATACGGTCAGCCAGGAAAGACCGGCCTGAAATCCTTCGAGAATCAGGAATTCGAAGAGAATCCGATCGTTATAAACAGGAACTCCCCATTCCACATCATGATACCGGATGTAGATATCCGGAACATCTGTGGCCCATAAACAACGCGCTTTTTCAGTCATGGTTTAAATTACGATGATATTCAGATTATGTTGCCGAAACGGTTCAACATACATGTTTTCGATGGTTGATGCAAGCGTTATTTTAAAAGAGTCCGGATGAATATATACCGGATTTCCCGGAATATCAATATATAATTACCTGGTTTGACAGTCAACAGTCCAGCATAACTCCAGATCATATGGTTTCTGTTTAGACTGATGCACGATTTTTATCGGGTAGCCTTTTGCTGTGTATCCATTCATGGTAAAATTCAATACAAAAGCCAGCCATTGATTTGTCTCGAGTTCCAGTTGATCACTCTCAATCCTTTCTGAACAGAAAGCGCCTCCTGAAAACCATTCGATCATATAGGGATCTGAAATTTGAATTTTTGTATCATTATCCAGAATGACACCGGCCTGCCATCGCATTTTCTCCTCCGGTACGATTTCATCATTTTCCAGATACCGGATAAAAGGAGATCCTGTGGTGACGATTTTATTTTTCCTTACATAGGCCTGAACCTGTCTGATGGCTTCCAGTTCTTTGGATCGGGAGCCTTTCATCGGCAGAAGCAACGCCTTTTTGGAAGAAGACTCATGACAGTATTCCAGATTGACAGGTTCATAGGGTGGATCCATTGGAAGAACCTCCTGCCACACTTCCAGAGGAGGCTGCGGATTATCGACGCTGAACAGTCCGTGGGTCCAGACAATATGGGTAGGGACACCGGGCCGGTAATTATAGTGCAGAAACCAGGCCGAGAGCTGCTGCGCCATATGATGCGTGTCGTGCCCCTGTTTGACTTTATGACGGATAATTTCTTTTTCCGGGACCTGGATGACCTCGAAGGGGGCTGCCACATTGACTTTTTCTTTGATCACATAGCCCGCATCCCAGAGTAATTCGTATACGGGGGTAATATCCGCATTGTTATACTGCCGGATGACAGGATCACCGGCTTTTTGTATTCCAACAGCTTTGCAGTAATCATCAAGTTTGCTGAAAATGACGGGCGCCTGCTCATAGGAACCTTTCATCCGCTGAATGATCATCCATTGGGGATGTATTTTTTCAAGGGCATATATGCCCATTTGTTTTTTGTCATCCGCCACATTTTTCGATCTGGCTGTACCGGTTACTGATTTGACAATATCTTCAGTCAAGTTTTGGATCAAGTTGCCTGTATCACCCAGTCTGATCACACCGATTTGCAGCTCAGTCGTGGAATTTCTGCCATGGTCTTTCCAGATTTCAACACCGGGATTGACGGGCAGATACCCGTCAAGGATCAGCTGCATCAGAAATGGGCTCCAGGGGTGTTCCATATTAAAGGGACCTTGAAAACAGGCCGATGCGACCAGATGGGATTCAATCTGCCGAAGTTCGTACGGGGCCTCGACTTTCACAGCCTCTTTGACCGGAATGCCGATCTCCCAGTAAAGATGGTCCCGGTGGGTTTCGGTTTCGGGTGTATAGTACAGGCCGAATGCCGGTCCGGCGGTTTTTATATTATTTGTTTTCAGATAATTATTGAGCTGTTCAAGGACTTTCGCATGTTTGTAATAATCGCCGTACACAGGCAGGATCACTGCGGTTTTAGGATCCGATTTCTTATAGGAGATATTAAGACCCGGATACCCTTTATCCGGCCGGAAAGCCTGCAGCTGCATTTCCGTATGCCACCAGAAGGGTTTGTTTTCAGGCGGTGCCTTATAAATTTCATACGCATGGGGAAAACAGGGGACCAGCCCTTCATCCTGGATTTGCTGAATAAACCGGTTCCATATGGCCTCGGTGCCCTTCATCCCGGTCAGTGAAGCAGTGGCAACCTGCATTTTATTGATACGGATGGTTTTCAAGGGTTCTTTCACCCGGGTGCCCGGCTTGACCGGAACACCGATCTCCCAGATATGTTTTTCCGGCGGCACCTGTTCAGGATCGCTGAAAAATCGTGCGAACAAGCTGCCCTTAGGTTTGATTTTTTGTTCGGTCAGCAGCTTTTGAAGGATGATGGCAGCGGTTTGATCCTGGGATGTGGACAATCCGCACATGGGCAGAACCGCAGCGTAGAGGTCATCCACCTTTTTCAATTTAATATGAAGTTCAACAGAATCTGGATTTATTGTTACCGGTTCCCCAATGGAAAATTCTGTGCTTACCGAGCCCCGGGACAGCATTTTCACAGGTTTCATCGCAGCCATGGGAACAATTGCGGCTGATATAGTCAAACTGATCAGCAGAGAGGTTATTAAGATCAGATTTCTTCTTTTCCAGGTGTTTTTTTCAAGCCATTTCAACCGGGGAATGAGCCGGAACGGATCTTCAAATACACCCAGCAGTCCGAGTCCCGGAGACATGTTTTCTGTCAGCATTTCCCTGGCTGTGTTGAGTAATGTTTGCCGGTATGCCATGGTATCCTCTTTTAATACATTGGCGACAGTCAGGTCGCAGCAAATTTCTCTGATCATTTTCATTTGTCTGCGAACCCAGATTAACAGGGGATTGAACCAATACATAATTTGTAAAAACAGGCAGAGTCCATGCATCCAAAGGTCTCCCCGTTTTAAATGGGCCAGTTCATGCAGCAGTACATGTCGGGCGTCATTTTTGGTTAACTGTTTAAAATAATCTGTCGGCAGCAGCATAACAGGTTTGAACAGACCATAAACGGCCGGTGTTTTCACCTGATTGTGAAAAACAATAGCTGGCAGATGATTAATTTGAAAGGCGGATGCGGTTTCAACCAGCATCTCATGAAACCAGGATGGAATGGATTTTTCTTGCTGCTGATCGTGCCAGTGCCTTAGAAGGGACATTTTAAGAAGCAGAATTATTGAAAAAATGACAATACCGGTCAGCCAGACGATCAGGGAAATGCTCTGCCATGAAAGGGCTGTTTCTGTTTTCGAAACCCGTGAGGGGGATTTCAATTCCTGTGGATTTTCAGTCAATACCGGATTCCCGGCCACAGGATTATCCGTAACAGGAGTGTCCGCTGAATGGTCAGAATCGGCAACCGGCCATTGTTCACGGCCGATTTGATCCAGGAGCAGTGTTTTGTTAATATTCTCATGGATTTGAGGCTGTGCCCGGGAGATGAGGCTGACCGGTGATGAGCAGGAGGGGGGCAGTAATAGTTTCAGTAATACAACCAACCACAGTCCATAACGTATCTGGGGCCATGCCCATTTTCTGATGAGAAAATCAATCCCACTGATGATGGCAATGAGTAAACCGACCTGCCAGAACATGGATCCCATCCACTGCCACCAGCCATGTGCGAAATCATTAATCAGGTTCATTTTTGTTCTCCTCAGCTGTATGATCCATGTCTTCCAGAAGCCTGATCAGCTTGTGACGTTCTTCGGATGTCAATTTTTTTTCTTCAACCAGATAGTGCATGATGGGCTCAACCGTGCCTCCGAGTACTTTGTCAACCAGACTTTTCAGTGCGCTGCGCTGTGCTTTTTTCTGGGAAACCAGCGGCGTGTAAAAGCTGGTGTTGCCTTTCTTTTCTTCAGACATTGCATTTTTGCCTACCAGGCGGGTCAGCATGGTTTTAACGGTGGTATAGGCCCATTGAATCCGGCTATCCAGGCGTTTCATGATATCACGGGCTGTGGCAGGATAATCTTCCCATAAGGCGTTCATGAGATGCCACTCGGCATCGGATAATTTCATAACAGACTCCTTTTTATACATGTGTAAAAAAAATACTACAATTGTAGAAGATTGTCAAGTATTTTTTTACAATTGTAGAAGATTAATCATTTTTCGAATGCCGGGTATCTCGTTCCCGCCAAATAAAATGGCGCGCAGGCCTGCCAAAAAGAAAAAGCGATAAGCTTGGGGGATGATGTTTAAAACAGCGTGCCTTTTGGGCCAATGATTACAAGCCGTCTGTCTAAAAGCAGCAGTTGACTGTCAAATCAGGTTGGAAGGTTTCATCATCAGCCTTTCGATCATGATGCGGTCGTCTGGGAAATATTTTCTGCTTTGAAATACCGGAGTCTGGATAATGATTTGCCTGTTTTATAATGATACAATGATAGAAGCATTCATTTCTCTGGGATTGCCCGGAATGACGCTATTGGGCCCCAGCCCTCTCATGTAGAATTTTGTGTCTGATAAATTTTTTAAATTGTACTGAAATTTTAAATGATTTATCTGAAAGCTCAGCATGGCATTGAACGTCCAGAACCCTGTTAATTTAAAGTCATTTTCGATAGAGATGTATTGGTCGCCCGTGTGACAAATCCCAAAACCAAATCCCCAGCGGTCATTAATGAATTTTGTCATCCAGAGATTGAACAGGTGACAGGGAACAAAGGGAGCATAATTATCAGAAAAGTTCAACAATTCTGTCACGCGCTGTTTGGTTTGGATATAGGCCTGATAGTTGGTTAGATATGCGTCGGTATAGGCATAATTAATAAAGCAGTATAAATTATCGAAAGGCTGAGTTTGAATTTCAATTTCCAGACCTTCAGAGCGTTGGCTTCCGCTTGACGATTTAACTGTTCCTTCTGAAGGAATTTGAATCGGAATGGTGATATGGTCTTTATTTAACCGATAGATGGCAGCAGACATTCGAAATCGTTTTGATTTTCCCTGATATTTAAATCCCATTTCAAACTGCGAGCTTTTTTCTGGCTGATCATAGGAAGAGGCAGTAAATGCATAAGATTGCCCGATGTTTGTGTAAAAAGAGAGTTCTTCGGAATTGAGATAAACACATCCGAAAGTCGGACTGAACCGTTTGAAACCATTTGAATAGGGTGCAGGTTGGCTGGTGACATATCGGCTGATGTAATCAAAAGGAGTATTTTGACGGTTTGTCGAAAAATCAATGAAATCCATTCTTCCGCCGGACATAATTTTAAAATGATGGGAAACAGTGGTGTAAGCCGCCACATAAGGTGCCAGATTGTACAAATCGGTTTCAGTTCCGATGGTCATGCACCGATTAATGTCATCCTCTGTGAGATCTGTGTCATTGTCGGGAGACAGATACAGTATATGATTCAGCATTTTTATGCCTTTGTTCGATTGAATATGAGATTTACGTATTTCAAATCCCGCGACCAGCTGATGTTTGATCTGTCCGGTATGCAGCTTGAAATGTATATCGGTTTGATTGCCTGTAAAAAATTGAGATTCATCAGCTGCATAAAGATGACGGGTTAATTTCCATTGCATATCATTGTCAAGGAACGGCATATGAGACATTGTCAGGTTGGTACGCCCGTTTAAATAACTGCTGAAGAATTGATTTTTTATCTGAATGCTGTTTTTAATATGCGATTGAAACTGAATTCTGAATTTTTGAAAGGATTGACTGAACAGATCAAAAGATGACTGATAGTTCGTTTGATCTGAAATTTTTGGTATCATCCAGGAATTTCCATCCGAATAAAGCGGGATCCCCGTATCGGGTTGTATTTCACTGTCAATATATTCATAGTAAAATGTCAACCGGGTTTGATTGCCGAATTTCCACGTAAAAGCAGGATTGACTGCTATTTTGCGGTTTTTTTCCGGATTTCGATAATGCTCATATTCATGCAGTAATCCATTAAATCGAAAGGCCCATTTGGAGTTTTGATCAGCAACGCCTAAATCAAGGGATGTTCGCTTGTCCTGATAAGATCCGATATGGAATGCAATCTCGGAAAAATTATCAAAAAGCGGTCGTTTCATAGACAAATTGACGGTCCCTGAAAGTGTATTGCTTCCATAGAGAAATGCCGATGGCCCTTTCAGTGCTTCGATCCGTTCAATGTTATACAGGTCAAAAAATCCGAAGCCATAAAATTGATATAAACTGACGTCCGGTTCATCTACACCATCCAGCAGGATCAAACCCGAAGAATTCGATTCAAATCCCCGGATCAGAAAATAATCCTGTGAACCCAGATTTCCCTGAACATTAATGCTGCTTGTATATTTTAATGCATCGCTCAAGGTTCGACTGCTTTGATCCTGAATCATCTCCCTTGAAATAATATCCACACTGACCGGGATTTCCTGGATAGGAACGGGAATCTTTAAAGCAATCTCATTATAATCGCTGATCCTGTCATAGCGGTTGGCGACAATTTTAATATTTTCACTTTTCAGAACCAGGGGAGTCATATTAATGGACCTGAATGTTGACCGTCCGGATTCAACACGGATATTTTTTATTAAAAATTTTTCATAGCCGATCATCGAAAACTGAAGCATATGCATGCCAGGAGGAATTTTATCAAGAAAAAATTCTCCGCGATGATTCGAAGCAGTACCGGTATATGCAGAATCAACAGTAATATTAACGGAGATAAGAGGAGCATGTGTAACTGCATCCTGAACTGTTCCGTGAATACTGCCAAACTGATTCATTTTGTTATTAGAAAAACTGCACAGAAATTCAGACATAATGATGAAAAAATTGAGTATCCTGAAAATTTGGTGCATAATGAACCAGACTCCCCTGATATGAATAATGACTTTTAATATAAATAATTTTTGGGATTATGAAAATTATTTTTAATTGACATTGATTCACAGATCCGATATATTCAAAATAAAAAATTCCCGAAATTAACTGTGCTCATCGGGAAAGTGGATCAACCGATTAAAGACAAAAGCATTCTGATTGTCGGGAATTGTGCATTGGCTTCCAGCGATATCAGAGGAAAACGCCTGGTTAAAATAAAAGGTTGTCCACCGACCCATAAATAGATCGTGTTGGTCATGATGATAAGATTCGGCTTACTGGCGCCACTCGTGATTCCGTCATTAATTATCGATATTTTTGTAAGATACCCATTGATAAAAGTAAAAGGCTGGCTGTTGAATTTACGGTCCTAAGGCATCCGGCTTGATTTTGGAGTACGGTCATGGCAGAGTTACCAAAAAAGAATATACTTGAATCCTTCAATCCTGCAACACTTGAATCATTGGGGCAAGTTGAGATAACTCTTCCTGAATGTGTGGAAGAAACTGTCCGGCAAGCCCGTGAAGGATTTTATATTTGGAGATCTTACAGGTTGTCTGAGCGGGCAAAAATATTAAAGCGTGCACAGCAGAACCTGCTGGAACAGGCCGAATCGATGGCTCAACTGATTACCCGTGAAATGGGACGTCCTTACGCAGAATCTCTTGCTGTAGAAGTTGAAGCCGGCGTTGACCTGATCGGTTACTATGCTGAGCGGGCCGATAAATTTTTAAAAGAGCGTCCTGTTCCCCTGCATCATATTTTCTTTTTCCGGCGTGGCAGCATTCTTCATTTTCAGCCATTGGGTGTACTTGGAATTATCTCTCCATGGAACTGGCCGCTGCTTATTCCTTTGGGCGGCATTGTTCCCGCTTTGCTTTCCGGAAACAGTATTGTGTTTAAGCCTTCAGAAATAACACCTTTTGTCGGGAAAAAGATTCACGAGCTTTTTCTTGATGCCGGTGTCCCGGATTCGGTATTTAAAATCATTCAGGGGGAAGGCCGTACAGGCGCAGCTCTGGTGAAATCGTCTGTGGATAAAGTATTTTTTACGGGAAGCACGGGTATCGGCCGGAAAGTGATGGAAACAGCAGCACAATCAATGAAGAAAGTGGTTTTGGAGATGGGGGGAAGTGATCCGGCCATTGTGTGTGAAGATGCGGATATTCACATTGCCAGCAGCGGAGTGGTATGGGGGGGATTTAATAACTGCGGACAGAACTGCAACAGCGTTGAGCGGGTTTATGTGAATTATAAGATTGTGGATGCATTTATTGAGGCAGTGATCCGTAAAGTCCGGCGATTGCGTCTCGGGAACGGGTTGGATCTGGAAACGGATATTGCTTCACTGGCCTCGGAGTCTCAGTATCATAAAATTGGAACATTGGTAAGCAAGGCAGTAAGAGAAGGGGCTGAGATCAGATGCGGCGGAAAGAAATTAAATCATTTGGGCGGATATTTCTATGAACCGACCGTCCTTTATACAGAGAAACCTTTACAATCCTTTTATCGGGAAGAGTGGTTTGGTCCTGTTGTATTGGTGGCACCCGTACAAAATGATGAAGAAGCAATCTGTTTTGCCAATCAATCCGCGTTCGGATTGGCCGCTTCTGTCTGGACACGGTCTCGTCGAAGGGGAATGCGGATTGCACGTCAGATCGAGTCCGGCTCTGTGATGGTTAATGATGTCATTGTGTCATTCGGAATGACTGAGGCGGGGTGGACCGGGATAAAGAACAGCGGTGTCGGCTGGGTACATGGAGAAAAAGGTTTGGATGAGATGGTAAATATTCAGTATATCAATTATGATCCGCAATACAAAATACAGAAATTCTGGTGGTTTCCGTATGGCGCCGCGATGATCGAAGGGATCAAAAAAGGCATGATTCTTTTATTTCATCGGAATATACTTAAGCGCCTTAAATCCGTTCCGGGGGTGTTGAAACATTTTTCTAAATACTTAATTTTTAATTCAGAGCAACATGAGAAGCTTTAACCAGATTTACGGTTCATTATACTTTTTGTGAAATAATATATTTTTTCTGTCATTTGAGACTTTTATTATCTCTTTAAGATGGGGAACAAAGGTTTTTCTGATTACCACCCGTTCCAGTGAACGATATCCTCCAGTTTTTTCCTTTTGTGCGGTTTTAATCGCCAGTCTTGGGTGGGATATCCTACCGCCATCATTGCGCATATACGGATTTTCTTTGGCAGCTTCAATGCTTTATGTGCCTTTTTCATATTAAACCATCCAATCCAGCAGGTACCCAGACCCATTTCTGCAGCCTGCAGGGCAAAATGCTCTCCGGCCATGCCGACATCCAGCAAGTAAAAGGGAATCCCGGTGAATAATTTACCCATCCTGTTGGCTGTAAAATCCAAATCTGCGCACAATACCAGTATTGCCGGTGCTTTCAATACAAATTGCGATGTTTTGTAAATACCTGTGAATACGTTTTTTCCGAAACGGGTCTTGATATCGGAATCGGTCAGAACAATGAAACGCCAGGGTTGTGAATTTTCAGCGGAAGGCGCCAGACGCGCCGCTTCAAGGCACGTCAACAATGTTTCCCGGTCGACGGGTTTATCCGAGTAACGACGGATGCTGTCACGATTAAGAACGGCCTTAAGAACAGTCATATCGGCTCCGTTGATTTCGGTTCAATGATAATAATTATATTTTTTTTAACATACAAAATTCAGAGAATAAATAAAAATCAAAATTTAAATTTAAGCCGGCATCATTAAAATGACACAGAGTTGAATTAAAAGGCTGACTGAAAATTTATTTTAAGCAGAAAAACATTTCAATTGACATTTTCTTTCAATTCTTATACTTTTTAACCAATATCTCATCATATTGGAAAACGGAGAAAGTTTGCAATTAAAAAAACTTGGCTGGAGTGATTTTTTCGAAGCCGGCAGATCTGGTCTCAAAGATAACGATTTGACGCCTGCAAGAATTATTCGGCAGCTGAAAAAAATATTTTGGGTTCATGACGGATCTCATGAGTATCAGGCAGTGCTGGCTGGAAAATTCTATAAAAAGGCAGAAACCCCTCTCGATTTACCCGCCGTGGGAGACTGGGTGGGCGTTCGCGGAGACAAGGATGCCGATCAGGTCATGATCCGGGAAATTTTACCCCGGAAAAGTCAGTTTATCCGAAAGGCGGTGCTCGCTAATACACGGCCGCAGGTGATTGCTGCAAATATTGATACCGCTTTTATTATGAACGGATTGGACAGGGACTTTAATCTTCGCCGAATTGAAAGGTATTTGTCTCTGACATATGAAAGCGGAGCCATGCCGGTTATTATATTGAATAAAACGGATATTTGTGACGATGTTGATTCGGCAGTTGAACAGGTGGAATCAATTGCTTTCGGAGTTGATGTGATTGCGCTCAGCGTCAAGCGGAGGGAAGGGATAAAACAATTATCAACATATTTTAAATCCGGTCAAACAGTGGCTTTTATCGGATCTTCTGGTGTGGGAAAATCCACGCTTGTCAATTTATTGATGGGAGAAGAGGTCATGGAAATCCGTGAAGTACGGGAAAACGATCAGCGCGGACGGCATACAACAACACATCGTGAATTGTTTCTACTTCCGGGTGGCGCCATGATCATCGACACACCAGGATTGCGTGAATTGCAGTTATGGGGAAGTGACGAGATGCTGACCGACTCTTTTACCGATATTGACGCCTTGTCCGGATCCTGCCGGTTTTCAGACTGTCAGCATGATCGTGAACCGGATTGTGCGGTTAAACAGGCAGTCGAAAACGGCGAACTTGATCCGGAACGGTATGAAAGTTATCTGAAACTGAAAAGGGAGCTTGCCTATCTGGATGAGCGTCAGGACGAATTTGTCCGCCGTGAATCCAAACGTCAATCTAAAGTCATGTCCAAGATGATCCGGCGGATGAATGATAAGCGAGACAAACCGGGCATATAGTGCCGTGTTCCTGTTTGCTCGACGGATGAATCATTCGATGAATTTTATTCTGTCGACCAGTTGACCATTTCCCGTATTTATACGTCGAAGAATCAATCACTTTCCTATATGGCGATAATTGCAAAGAAAGCCTGGCCCAAAGCCATACTGTCTCCCCGAAATGCGATTGCCGACGCTTTTTTTGCTTTCTTCGCATCCACGATTTTCTCAAGCATTTCTGATAATAACTGATTTGAACCCTGCGTGTCCAAACCGGCTCCCGGAGAAATTTCTTTTCCCTGGATAAGCTGACGGGCAGCAACAGGTGTGTCCTGGTTCAGTGCAAGAATTTTTGGAATATATCCTGTGTTTTTATATTGCCCGATAAGCATGGAAGCCAGATTGCGGTCATCAGGCAAAGCTATATTATTGGGATTTTCATAAAGAATTGCCCCACCGATGATTTTCTCGCTTCCCTAAAGCAGCAGATAAAAACAATGAATCCGATGACGATGCCCAGAAACGTTTTCGCCACAGGAAGCACTTTAGCTGATAACGCTGCCGATAATATACCCAAAGCCATTGAAGGGAAGGCAGACAGGGCAGCATATATTTTTTCACGATTTCCTTCCCGCTTGCATTCCGGGCATCTGGGTATTAAAACCGTCTGCTCCTTGTATCGTGTTTCACTGCGTTTATGTGTTTCGTGATGAGATAAAATATAGCGCATCTTGACCTTGATACTTGCCTCCTTTGATGTCTCCCGCTCTTCACAGAACCAGCATGTGCTCATGATTATCCCCCGATTCTCTCTTAATCATTCATTAAGATTAAAGAGAAATTGATGGTGAATTCAATTGTTCTTCTCCCGGCTATTCCAGAAGCAGCATTTTATGGACCGCCTGAAAATCTCCCATATGGATTTTGTAGAAATATAGACCAGAAGGAAACCCTGCTGCATTGAACATCACTTCATATTGTCCAGGGAAATAAGTTTTATCCGTTAAATCTATTAATTTTTGTCCCAAAAGATTATACACATTTAATGTCACCCGACATGGTTTTTTAACATCAAACCGTATGGTGGTCACCGGATTAAACGGATTGGGATAGTTTTGATGCAGGGAAAACTTTTCCGGGATTGCATCTTTAGGTCTGGCAACACCAACAATGGGTGTCACATGGACATGAATTGGCCTGGCATACAACGTCAGTTCGGCTGCTATGGTATTGGTGATCTGACAGCTGTATGATCCAGAATCAGATAGTGCTATTGATTCAATCTCATAGACCGAACTGTCTGAATCAGTTATCTCCACACCATCTTTAAACCACTGATACTGATTTGCTGATCCGCCAACAGTGATAAAGAGTGTCAAATTTTCATCCTCCGTGACCGTCGTATCCTTTTTCTCCCCGACACTGTCCTGAGGTGTATATGTAAAATCGGCAATACCCACATTCGGCTCGATGTCCTCAAATGTGAATTGGTTCCCGGCTGCTGAAAGCTGTGTCAATGTGGATATGGATGACAAATCCGGAAGCTCGTCCAAATGGTTATAGGAGATTCTAAGCCATTCCAATTCGTTGAGATTTGTGAATGAATTGGGAACAGCACCTTCCAGATCATTGCTTTGAAGATACAAACGGGTGAGATGCGTCAAGTTGCCCAGCCCGGATGGAATGAAACCGGACAGCTTGTTATGATACAGGAACAGTTCAGTCAATTGCGTCAGATTAGCCAAGGCAGTTGGAATGGAGCCAGTCAGACGGTTCATATGAAGATTCAGATGTTGTAAATTTGTCAAATTTCCGATTGTATCGGGAATCGTTTCAGAAAACCGATTATATCCGAATCCCAGTTTTTCCAGTTTGTTAAGATTTCCAATAGAGGCAGGAATCGCTCCTGATAAATCATTGTGATCAAAAGATATTTCTTTTAAATTGACAAGATCGCCGATTTCTGAAGGCACATTTCCCTCAAGCGCATTACTCTGGAGATACATTTCTTCCACAGCAGTCAACCACCCAATTTCAGAAGGAATTGAACCAACAAGATTGTTATTGGGCAAATTGATTGCAGCCACACGTCCGGACTCAACCGTAATGCCATACCAGGTGTTCACCGGACCGGTCAGCCAGTTATCACGATTTGTCCAATTGGCGCCGTCTGTGCTGTTGTAGAGAGCAATCAAAGCCAGTGAATCCTGTTCCGTCACAGACACATCACCAACAGTCACATGAATCAATCTGCTGAAAAGTGCCAGGTCGGTCACGAGCGTATTGATGATCTGACAATAATAGGTCCC
>JAFGCO010000022.1 GCA_016932575.1 bacterium | reverse complement strand
TTGAGTTTTGAATTGGTTGAAATGTGGCCCATGACGAAAATCTCTTTTCCGGAGTACAGATTCTTTTTATTGAATTTATAAAATTCCTTCACAATTTCTTATTTTTTACTGCCATGAATCGAATAACTGTGTAGTGACCACCCAAGAACAAGCCCGACCAGTAAAACTGAAAACATGAGTAAAGCACTGGATATCGGGAGCGTCCAGAATAAGAAGTGAATATTTATAACAGCAAAATTTTGAATGATAAAAAGAAGAGCAAAACTTGCCAAGATAACACTTATTATTATTTTAATTTTCATTTTGACCTTTCATATTAAGCGTTTTTTACAGATCGATCTTTTCAGGGCATCACTTTTTGATACTTTTCAAATATTTTAAAAAATCGCTATCTGTATTCAAAATGAGAGTCGCATTGTTATTATTGAGTGTGCTTTTATACGTTTCAAGAGTCTTAAGAAACGCATAGAATTCAGGACCCTTGTTGAAAGCCCTGGCGTAGGTTCTGGTTGCTTCGGCATCTGCCTTGCCTTTAATGACCTGAGCTTTACGATAGGCCTCAGACGTAATTCTCTGCAGCTCTTTCTCTCGTTCACCGTCAATTTCGGCTTTTCTTCCCTCGCCTTCGGAGCGGAACTTTTCAGCGATTCGCTTGCGTTCGGATATCATCCGTTCGTAGACCTTTTGCCGTACTTCTTCAATGTAATTGATGCGTTTAATCCGCATATCTAAAAGTTCGATACCATACTGCGGCATGGTTTCAGCCGCCTTCTGTAATATCAATTTGGTTATTTGTTTACGTCCCTTCTCGATTTGCTGGACCACACTTTCCAGTCCAAATCCTTCTGCCTCTTCAACCGTGATCTGCAATTCCCGATTGCTATTCCGGACGGCTTCGATTAAAAGATTCTCAGATACATAGTTACGTGTAGCACTGTCGATAATGTCATCCAGACGGCTCTGGGCGTTTCTCTCATTATTTACTGACTGATAAAACTTAAGCGGATCCACGATGCGCCAGCGGGCAAACGTGTCCACCCATATATATTTCTTGTCAGAGGTGGGAATTTGGTTTTCATCCCCATCCCATTCCAAAATGCGTTTGTCAAAACGGGTGACATTTTGTATAAAAGGCAGCTTCACATGCAAACCTGCTTTTTTCACAGGATCACCCACAGGCTTGCCGAATTGCAGAATGATGACCTGCTCGGTTTCATCAATCGTATATAAAGTAGAACCCAGTAAAATCAGCGCTGCTATTGCAAGCAAACCGACTGTTACAATCCGCTTTTTCATTTTATCACCTCCTTGCCCTGTAATTGCAGCAGAGGAATGAATCCTTTTTGCTGTTCATCAATCATGTAAATATTTTCCAGTTTAGGAAGGATTTCCAGTAGCGTTTCGAGATAGAGTCTGCGCCGTGTGACATCCTTCGCTTTATTGTATTCCGCCCAAACCGCAAGAAAGTTCTCGGCATCGCCTTTGGCTCGGTTCACACGATTAACAGAATAGCCCTCCGCCTGCCGGATGGTCTGCTCTGCCTGACCCTTTGCCTGCGGTATCACTTTGTTGTAAGCTTCAAGAGCCTCGTTGATGATGCGCTCTTTTTCCTGCCGGGCTTCATTCACTTCATTGAAAGCCGGCTGCACGGATTTCGGCGGATTCACATCCTGCAATTTAATGGTCACAATATCAATGCCGGTTTCAAATTCATCAAGCAGGTTTTGCGTGGCCTGTTGCGCCAGTAATTCGATATCCTGCCGGCTCAGAACGATGACTTCATCCACACTGTGATCTCCGACCACTTCACGCATCACGGACTCGGAAGCGTCGCGCAGGGTTTCAACAACATTCCTCACGTGAAACAGATATTTTACCGGATCTTTAACCCGGTACTGTACAATCCAGTCTACCACAGCGGAATTCAGATCTCCGGTGAGCATCAGCGATTCTCCCGTAAAATCCTGCTTGGAATACTGGCTGTTAATCCCCGCCTGCTTGGTGCGAAAACCGAATTCTTCCTTGAATACTCGCTGCACCTTGACCTTTTTTACGGTTTCCACGCTAAACGGGATTTTGGAATGCAGTCCGGGATCGGTTGTGCGCATGTATTTTCCAAAGCGTTTGATCACGCCCACTTCATCCGCGCCCACAGTGTAGAATGCGGAAAATAACAGCCAAATTCCTGCGAACCCGATGACGACTATTTTAATCCAGACCTTTTTAACAGCGGGCAATTCAATCGTCTCATCACCTACGCGAATGGTTTTTCGGGTCATCATAACCTCCTTAATCTAACTCAAATTATGTTTACATTTAAAACCGTTCAATAATATATTATGTAAATCTCACCCAATATTTGCATTGCTGGTTTTGAGATCCGAATGGAATCTTGTTGAATCAATATGTCAGGATATCGATTTCTAGAAGCGTCGACCTCCACCACTGCCGCGACGATTTTCTGAGCGAGGGCGGGCCTCATTGACATTCAGGCTTTGCCCTTTTAAGTCCGTGCCATTCAGCCCCTCAATTGCCGACTTTGCTTCCTCTTTGGAAGGCATTTCAACAAATCCAAAGCCCCGAGGCGCACCATTGAATTTGTCTTTAATAACTTTAATGGATGCAAGCTTTCCGAATGCCTCAAATGCTTCTTTCAAATCGTCTTCAGTCACGTCGGGTGACAGGTTGCCTACGTAAATATTCATGGTTTACTCCTTTTTGGGATTAATGTTAAATACTAACTATGATTGATTTTAAGTTGTCAGTGTTTTATTCACTTTGAATTGGGTTTTTCTCCCCATTTTCTAATATCTCGAAAATATATCGTTTATGCTTTTTTGCTGCTCCTGCGGCTAAAAGCGTTCGCAGCGAAGAGGCAGTTTTACCATGACGCCCAATTACTTTTCCAAGATCTCCTTCGCCGACACGCAATTCCAAAACAATAGTATTATGACCGTTAACTTCATTGATATGAACTTGATCGGGTTTGTCGACCAGGTGCTTAACCAAATACTCAATAAATTCTTTCAAAGGACCCTCCATGGATGGCGATGATAAAATAAATATCAAATCTATAAAATATTACAAACATGGTGTTAATACCGTTTTCATTTGGACAGATTATTATCTAACCGTTTCTTTAATAACTAAATTTTTAGACACATGATGCTTTTTAAATGCAATATCAGATTTTTCTTCGAGCTGACGATCCATAATTGTTACAATCTCGCTGGCAATTTGCTGCATGATGGATTGAGATTGTTTATGAAAATGGATGAACATGGCCGAAAGATTAACAGCAGGCTCAAGGCCTGCAGGATTTTTAAAAAGTACCGAGAAAATCATTTTAAAATAGGGCCAGGTTGTGGAACGGTTCTCTCCAAGCCGGCGGCTCAGTTTGATAAAAGTTAATCCGGTTTTCAATCCTTTAATCAGGCCAGGTTTATATTTGGGTTTCCATTGCAGCTGAATCGCAGTCGAAGTGACGCGTTTAAAATAATTGACCGGATCATAAATGACCTGTTCGATGTGCAAATAATCCTTTAATATATCCAGCCTCGGTCTGTATGTAATGAAGTTTAGTCCGGTGGATGTCTGATCGATCATCTTATGGTCATCCTTGAGGATTGAGCTGTTTTTGAAGAGTCTGTGCTCCTTTATCAAACGTCTTGATAATGCGGTGTTAGGTAACGCATATAACATGCCGAGCATCGCCATGGATATTCCTGAATCCTGAATACATTGAATCATGTTTTCAGCGATCTGATCACTCTCATGATCGAATCCAATGATAAAGCCCGCATTGACAATCATGCCGTAGGAATAGATCTTTTTTATAGTTGGCCCAATCGGTCTGTTCACATTGGTGGTTTTATTGGTCATTAACAAGGCGGTTTCTTCCGGTGTTTCAATCCCGATAAAGACATATCGAAAATCCACATCTTTCATTAATTGCATCAGATTTTCATCGTCCGCAAGATTGATTGAACATTCAGTTGAAAAATAAAACGGATATTTGTTTTTTCTGGACCAATTCTTGATAGTGGTCAGCACTTTTTTGGCATTCTTTTTATTTCCGATAAAATTGTCATCCACAATATCAACATGACCCCGATGACCCAAGTTATAAAGCATCTGAAGTTCACGAAGAATTTGCTCATTAGTCTTGGTTCGCGGATTTCTGCCAAACAGTTCAACGATGTTGCAGAACTCACATTGAAAAGGACAGCCCCTGGAATACTGAATACCAATTTGTAAATAATCCTGAAACCGGATTAAATCAAACCTGGGAACGACGGCCTGGGTCATATCCGCTTTATCATCTGATTGATATTGCCCCCGAGTGCAACCTCTTTCCAGGTCCGCGATGAAAAGGGGGATGGTCACTTCCCCCTCTCCGAGCACAAGATAATCGGCGGATTGATACAGTTCCGGCTGAGAGGTCGGATCCGGACCGCCCACCACCACAGGTAGCTCAAACTGATGAGCTCGATCAATGAGGGACAGCATCTTGGATTGCTGCGGCAGCATGCCTCCGACACATACGATATCCGCCCATTCGAAGTGCTCATCAAGAACCGGGTTAATATTCGCATCTACCAATTTAAACGTCCATTGCTGAGGGAGCAACGCTGCAACCGTCAGCAGACCCAGAGGTGCGGCCGGATATTTGGCCCCGACCATTTTACAGACATCCGAATAATTCCAGAAACTGAATGCCGAAAATTCGGACTGTATAATCAGGCATCGGGTCTCATTTTTTAATAAATTTTTCATAAAGGTCCTTTTATTATCCTGAATATCGCCGGACTTTGGTGAACCGCATCCATCTGTCCGTTAGTAATATTTTTTAGGAATGGATGATGTATGCGCATAAATTCTGATGGCGTCCTCTTTTAAAGAAAATCGAGGACAGATCATTTTTAAAATGGATTTCAGGTTCATAGACATATTGCTCAACTCATCCAACGAAGCGCCGTTCTTTATTGTTTTCGCAATGTAATCGTCAGTATCTATTTCCAGAATTTGCAGAAACTTGGAATTGTTGTCTGCAAAAAGATGTTTGACGGATTCTTTACTGGAATCCAACTGGTCGCGGAGCTTTTCGTTAATTTTAATTCCAACAAATATTATGTTATCATTAAGTTGCATTGTTTACTGTCGCCTCTGATTTGCCGAATGTCAGTATGATTGCTATTATAAAAGCAGATTGTGACTGCACAAGATTTCCCATAAAAACCAGACTCGCCGGGGTTCTTTTTCAATATGGCTTCTATTTATTATCTTACCCCGGTGCTGAAGCCCTGTTTTTTTCCTGTTTCTTTTTGGTCTTATTTATTTTCTGCGCTGATTTTTGTTTTTCCCTTTTTGCATGATCTTTTTTGCCTTTGTCTCCCATTTCACTGCTCCTTAGTATTCATGATGATATCAAGAATCGTTTGCTCGGAAGGCTTTTCAATGCGTATTCTGTCGAATCCTGATTGATAAACATAAACCATTTCACTCTCTGGCGTCAATATTAATACCTTCAATCGGGGATGTTCTCTCAACAGCTGACCGCAAATTCTCGGATCACCGTTCGCCTTAAGAGGAGTGATAATGACCACATCCGCCGGCGTTATCCGGAGAGCTAATATGAGTTCGATCGGATCAATCACTTCTCCTGCCACTTTCATGTCCGGTTGACGCTCGATTAAATTTCGAATGACCTCTGATAACAATTTCGGCCGGCTTGAAAGCATTACGTTAATTTTAGGCATGGATTTATCTCGTTCTTGTTCAAAGACAATGTCCACATTGAAGAGGAGAGAGTCAATAGACCAGAGGGTTCAAAATAGATCCATAAGGGGGACCAGCTGAAGGATAGACCGGATGATATTTTTAATGAAAAAGTACTAGTACTTCAGTAAGAAAAATCGTGGATCGATTACTTTTTTTTCAGCAAGTTTCTTTCGCGGGCATAGTGAACGGTTTCAAAGCGATTATGCAGCTGGAGTTTGTCTAAAATATTATGGATATGGTTTTTCACGGTCTGCGTCTCAATAAAAAGTCGTTTGGCGATTTCTTTGTTTGACAGCCCCTCGGCGATCAGATTGATGACATCCAGCTCACGTACGGTCAGTTTGACAGATTCAGACGGCAATTGTCCCTTGGCTTCACCTGTCAACTCTGCGATGCGGGAGAACAGCGAGGCAGCCATGCGTGGCGAACAAAATGCTTCGTTTTGGTGGACTAATCGAATGGTTTGAACGAGATGTTCAAATGAGGCTTCTTTTAATACATAGCCGCTTGCGCCGGCTTCGATACATGCCATGATTTCATCCGTCAGGTCGATCAAACCGAGGATGATCACTTTGATTTGAGGAAATTCCTGGTGCAGGATTTGTGTGACCTCAAGTCCGTCCTTGTTAGGCATACCGACATCAATAAGCGCTACTTCCGGCTGTAATTTTTTAATCTGTTCCAAGGCTTTACTGCCGTTTGGCGCCGTCCCGATAACGATAAAATCAACCTGATCACCCAGCATCGTTTCAAGGCCTTCAAGAAGAAGGGCATTATCATCTGCAATAAAAATGCGAAGAGGTGTTTTATTCATAACAGTTTATTTGGTGTGAAATGACTTTTTCTGTTTATCACAATTTATATAATATAGTGATTCAGATTTTTGAAATCAAATTTATTATAGAAATATAGGCTCAACGAGAGTCACCGTGAATTGATAACCAGCAATGTTTTTGGTGTGAAAGAATCTGTAACGTTCAATAATTTAAGAAAAACCTGATTTTAAATTTTTCATTGTTCATATAATAACACGCTATTTATATGGAGAATATTTTTGAAGGAACCGATCATTGTCTTGAAGGCGCTTTCTGATAAAAACAGAATTCGGATTCTGAAGATGCTCGAAAAGAAATCCCTCTGTGTCTGTGAAATTACAGCCATACTGGGTCTTGCGGTCTCCACGATATCCAAACATCTCAGCATACTTAAAGAAGCCAATCTTATTCTGATGATCACGGGAAATTGATATTTGCCTGTTCCTGCGGGGGGATGTGGACAGGCTGTCTGATTTAGCGGCCCGAAAAATGATGGCCGACGGCTGTGGCAAGATGTTTTACCCGGCGGGAATCGGTGGTCAGGTAACCGGCATTTTGACAACGATAAAAGACGCGGATGTGATTCTGGTGATTGATGGATGTCCCGTGTACTGTGCAAAAAAAAATTTTGGAACTGGCGGGACACACGGATTTTCAGACCCGGAAAAATCCATCTAAGTTCAATAAAAACAACATAACTAAACGATTGAAAGGGTCAAGTCGTAACCTATTGTTTTGTTTATAATAGTCCATAAATGTCCATTATTGTCCGCACCATCATTTGCCAGATATTTGCCAGTGAAATTTACTTATTTATAATATTGGATAAGATACTTACATTATATGGATTGTTGTATTAAAGTGTGATTGTTATAGAAAATTAACAATTAGACAATCCTTTATCCCGTAAATTCATTTGATTTTATAAAGCAATTTTATTATA
>JAFGCO010000021.1 GCA_016932575.1 bacterium | reverse complement strand
TTGAATATTATTAATCCTTTGTGTTCTCTGTGCCTCCTCTGTGAACTCCGTGGTTTATCCTGTTTTTTTAACTTTTGATACAGCCCCAAGGTTATAAAGGATGATTGGATAAATAAATTGACATTTGATTGATAAAGGGTAGTGCAATGATAGTATTCAATAATATTATAGATAAAACAGAGTCTCAACAGGATAAAAAAAAGTAGGATTAAGAAATTTAGGTAACTGGATTAAAATCGGTTCAGTATCGTTACCTATGCTAGCCAATGTTCTTGCTTCAGAACCGGCTCAAACAGATGTTTCGCCATTTAATCCATCCCATGTTGCTTCACACTCAAATTTAATATAGTTGACATGGAATTAAATTTTTCACCGGATCAGTGCGTTTTCTTTGAAGATATCTGTATTTTACGGGTTGCAATTTTCGGGTAAACCTGATATATTTGATTCATTATTCATTGTGAAACGAATCCCGGAGTAATCATGCCTGTTCTCGAAGTTCAAAATCTGACAAAAAAATTCAAGCAGGTGACTGCTGTCGATCAATTGTCATTCCAGGTGCACGAAGGGGAACTGTTCGGTCTGCTGGGACCCAACGGCGCCGGCAAGACCACGACCATGCGGATGCTTACCACCCTGCTCAAACCCGACTCGGGATCTGCCTCGGTCGCGGATTATGACATTATCAAATCCCGAAATGATGTACGGGCCAGTATTGGCATGGTGTTCCAGGAACCTGCTCTGGACAGACAACTTACAGGGCGTGAGAATCTGGATTTTCACGGGCGTATGTACGGCATGAAAAAGGATTTAAGAAAATCACGCATTGCTGAGGTGCTCGATCTGGTCGAGCTGTCCGACCGGGCGGATGATCTGGTAGAAACCTATTCCGGGGGCATGCAGCGCCGTCTCGAGATCGCACGGGGTCTCATGCATTTCCCAAGAGTTCTGTTTTTAGATGAACCCACGCTGGGTCTTGATACACAGACCCGGCGCAGGATCTGGGAATATTTACGCATGATGAACCATGAACACAAAACCACCATGATTCTGACCACGCATTACATGGAGGAAGCGGACAGTCTCTGCGGCCGCGTCGGCATTATGGATATGGGGAAAATCGTGGCCCTCGACACGCCGAAAAATCTCAAGGACCTGATCGGCGCAGATGTAATCACCCTGGAAATGGAATCCGGCGACTGTAAGGTCTTTCAGACAATTAGCTATGTGCGTGATCTTGTTGAACATGGAAACCGGATCAGTCTGATGGTCGAGAATGGTGAAAGAAAAATACCTATGCTCATTGCCTATGCCGTGGACCATGGTGTTCGGGTTTCAAGTGTGGAGCTTCATAAACCGAGCCTCGAGGATGTGTTTCTGAGGTTCACCGGCGCTACACTGCGTGACCGGGAGGCGGGAAATACTGAAAAGGCCAGAAGGCCGGGATTCAGATCCCGAAGAAGATAGCACATATATGTCAGAAAATATTCTGACTGATTTCATATAGATAAAGGAAAAAATGATATGGTCTCCATCAGTGCTCAGGCAATTTACATGTTGTGGCTCAGGGAAATAAAGCGGACCTGGAGGGCCAAAAGCCGGATGATCGGTGCATTGATTATGCCGCTCTTTTTTCTTGTGTTCCTGGGTTCCGGATTCCGTCGTGCTACAATGCCGGACATGCCCGAGGGAATCGATTATATTACCTTTCTGATTCCCGGAGCGGTCGGCATGTCGCTTCTGTTCAGCAGCATGTTCGGCGGGCTGCAGGTGCTCTGGGACAAGGAATTCGGATTTCTCAAGGAAATCATGGTGACGCCCGTGTCCCGGCTGTCCATTGTTCTGGGACGCATGGCAGGGGGATCCACAATTTCACTGACACAGAGTTTTATGATACTCTTTTTGAGCATGCTTTTTGGATTTAGAATTTACAGCATTCCAGGATTGCTGATGGCCATCGGTTTTATGTTTCTCATTGCCTTCACCTTCATCGGGTTGGGTCTTGCCTTTGCTTCGAGAATGAGAGATATGCACGGATTTCAGCTTGTGATGAATTTTGTTGTATTTCCCGTTTTTTTCCTATCCGGTGCCCTGTATCCGGTTCAGGGACTTCCGGCTGTGCTCAAACCCCTGGTTTACCTGGATCCCCTGACATACGGCGTAGATGGCCTCAGGGCCGGGCTTCTGGGAACTTCTGTACATTCACCTGCTCTGGATTTTGGTGTGCTTGCACTCATTTGTGCAGGACTCGTGACACTAGGTTCAGTGCTTTTCGAAACAAGTGATGTCGGACAGTGAATGTAATCGTTTGCATTTTTAAAAATCAGTGAATAGTACAAATTTTTCAATAAAGCCTGCTTGAGGGGATGCTCTGATTAAAGAAGGAAATTCTGTTTGATTGAGAAAAAAATGACACACCCGGAAGGTTCAGATCCTTCGCTTTGCTCAGGACAGGCTCTCCCGGAGGTGCTGATTTTCTTCCTTGTAACCCAATGACAAATTCCGTACATTAATTTAAAAAAAATCAGAGGGCGTATGAAACTCCTGATCATTTACAATTGCCATGCAGCCAACAGGCGTGCGGGAAGAATTAAAGATGACATTGCAAAACGGTTTGTTGAAAAAAGAGTTCAATACGACATCGAAGAGACTGAATATCAGGGTCATGCCATCAATCTGGTGGCAAAGAAAGATCTGTCACCCTATGACGGCATTGTAGCTGCAGGAGGGGATGGCACGCTGTTTGAGGTGATCACCGGATACTTTAAAAACGCGGGCAAACCACGTATCCCTCTGGGAATTTTACCGATTGGAACAGGCAATGCTTTCGCGCGGGATATGGCAGAAACAGTTCCATTATGGCCGGATGCTGTTGATATTATTGTACAAGGAAAAACACATTCAGTTGATGTCGGACAGTTTGATAGCGAAGGCATACGGCTCTATTTTTTAAATATTCTGGGTCTGGGATTTGTCGCAGATGTGGGGAAAATTGCCAGCAGCCTGAAATGGCTGGGTAATCTCTCCTACACAATCGGGGTTTTGCATCAGACCCTCTTTTTAAATGCGACTCAGATGAAAATCACTTTGGATGGCAAAGTCATTGAAAGAGAGAATATTTTTGTAGAAATTTCCAACAGCCGGTACACATCGAATTTTTTTATGGCCCCCGATGCACGAATTGATGACGGATTTTTCGATGTGACATTATTGGGAAAAATGACCCGCAGGCAGTTGCTTTCTGCATTTCCAAAAGTATTCACAGGCGAACATATTCATCTCTCCCAGGTGGAGCAGATCAGGGCAAAGCATATTCTTGTAGAAACTGAAACACCAAAAATTCTCACTCCTGATGGAGAACTTTTAGGAGAAACCCCTGTCACTGTGGAATGCCTGCATCGGGCCATTAAGGTGTTCTGGCCATGAAATATTTGATTTCCCTCTATATCTGGATTGTCGGCCTTCTTTCTATCGGACTTGTATTGATAATCGGGTTTATTCTCAGTTATTTGCTTTCTCCGGAAACAGTGGACAAATTTGTGAAATTCGGATGCCGGTTGAGTCTGCGATTGATGTGTGTCCGGGTTGAAGTGGAGGGTCAGGAGAATGTGGATAAACAAAAGACCTTGCTTTTTATGGCCAATCATGTCAGTTTGTTTGATGTGCCGGTTCTTGAAGGGACTATTCCCGTGTTCGTCCGGGCAGTGGAAGCGGACCGGCAGTTCAAGTGGCCGGTCTATGGATGGGCGGTTCGCCGCTTTGGCAATATCCCCATTTCACGTGAAAGTGTGCATGCTTCAATTCGAAGCCTGAATCTGTTAAAAGAAAGGCTGAAATCCGGCATGTCTATGGTGATACTTCCGGAGGGGCACCGAACTTTGGACGGGAAAATGAGACCCTTCAAGAAGCTGCCGTTTCATATCGCCAAAGATGCAGATGTAGAGATTCTTCCTGTGGGTCTTTCCGGTCTGTTTTATCTTAAGGCCAAGAAATCGTGGGTTATTCGTCCCACACGGATCAAAGTAAGATTCGGGAAATCAATTCCGCGATCGATTATGCAAAGACTGTCCGCTTTGGAACTGAGGGACCATGTAAAAGCAAAGATCGCGGAATTGATTGAGAGACCGTGAAGTGGATCGAATTTACTTTACAATATCTTCCATAATTACCATGATCATTATTGAATGATTACATTTTATATTTCAGTTCAACCGGAGTCCCAGATATATTCTTCTACCAACAGTCGGTCCCCAGATCCTGGATGAATCGAAATAAGGACCAAATGGATCCTGCCATGCAACTATGGGATTTTTTTGTTTGTAATTTAAAATATTTTCAATACCCGCATAAAATTCCCAGGTCCCGAATTTCCTTGTGACCTGTCCGAAAAAGAGCGAGTATGCGGGAGAATAAGAGCCGATCTGATATTCATCTGTATCAATTTTATTGTCCGGAAGACGTGTTTTTCCGTTGAACTGCGCTGTAAAATCCATCTGCCATTTTTGATCGGGCAGCGTATAGGAGAAAACCAGCAATCCCTTATATCTGTTTGTCAGTGGCAGATCCCTCAACTGTTTATGATAAGTCGTTTTAACATCATTCCAGCGCCAGGCAGCTGTGATATCCAATCCCTTCAATATAAACGCACTGATTTCAGCCTGAAAGCTGTTGGACCGGGATTTTCCATCCAGATTATAAATATAAATTTTATTTATTTCCTGTTCCTGATCCACAATGATCTGATTTTGAAAATCTGTATGGTAATAATCCAGGATGATCGAGACAGGTTTGCTGTTAAATAGAGCGAAATCATAATAGTATTGCAGACCATAATTCCAGGCTTGCTCTGCGCTCAGTGTTTCAAGAAAAACGATTTCCTTTGAGCTGGCAAGTATGGAGAAATTATCAGCGAGGACATTCGAATGCCGAAATCCCTGACCGGCGGAGGCACGCAGTATCATCATTGGAGACAGGTGATATTTAATATGAAACCGGGGGGTCCAGTGAATCCCGTAAATATTGTGTCGGTCATACCGAATTCCTGCCATGGCAGTAAAATGTAAATCATAGATCAGTGAGTACTCAAAAAAAGCACCGGGAGCCGATTCATTGTTTACCATTTCAGCTTGTTGATAGATTTCTGTCTTATCATCATGAAGCATGCTTAATCCTGACCTGATTGTATGATGATCGAAGGATTTCTGATAAGTCAGGCTTGAAAAGATATTTCTCTGTTTTCCTTCATATTCCTTTAATCCCCAGAATGCATTTTGTACATGGGAAAATCCTGAAACCGTAAGACCGATACTGCTGGTCTGTTCATGGTCGAGAGCGAAACCGGCTTTTAGAAATAGTTGAATCCGGTCCGTCCGGTTATGAAATCCATAGAATCGACTGCTCAATCTGTGTGTTTTAAAATCAAACTGTTTCTGTCCCCCGTCCCGGTGATCGCGAATGGCATTGACTCCCCATTGTACGTGACTGTGCCCTGTCTGATAGGACCATCGATTCATGATATTCAGATGAAACAATATCGGCACATCCAGAAACGTATCCATGTTGACATCCCGTTGTTTTCGATTTTGGGTTCCATAAAAAAGAAGAGATGTGTGCAATCTGTCTGAAATTTTCTTTGAACCGATTACACTTCCTTCGGTTCTTCCCATAGAATTTTGATATCCATTTATAAAAAATGGCTTGCCATTTTGCGGTTTTTTAATCTCGACATTGATTTGACCGGTGATGGATTCGTATCCGGTTGTTACAGAGGAGGTTCCTTTTGAGATGTCAATGGACTGCAGCCAGGATCCGGGTATATACTCCAGCGCATAGGGGCTGATCAATCCACTCATGAGCGGATTTTTTTCAATCAAAATTTGTGTATAGTAGCCGGCCAATCCAAGCATCTTAATGCGTTTTGCTCCACTGACCACATCTGTATATTCCACATCCACGGCAGCTGTGTTTTCAAAACTTTCGGATAGATTACAACAAGCCAGTGTCCGCAGACCACTGGATGACAGTGTTCTTGTATTCACGGCTACATCCAGATGGTCCAGATGATGCGCAGCTTCTGTTTCAATGGTCACATTTTCTGTTTTATGAATATGTGTTAATATAATCTCTGTTTCAATCTGATCGGCAGGAATGAATAATGTATCATTTTCATAAGCAACGTATCTGACAACCAGATCATGTGGTTTGCCCGCTTCCGGTTTGCTCAGATGATAATATCCCTGATCATCGGTTGTTGTCCCCAGCGAAGTATTCCTCCAGTAGAGCTCTGCTCCGTAGAGTGGAATGGTATCTTGTTGATTATGATGGTATTCAATTCCAAAAACTTTGCCTTCAATATGGCAATGATCCCCCTGAACTGTATGAATCAGAAACAGCCATAGTCCGATGATCCATTTTATATGATGTCTGTTGTGCATGAGAGCGCCTCCATATTTATAAATTGCATACAATGTGCCATTGAATCCTTTCGGATCAATGGTTCAAAAAAGTTATAAGGTTAAATTGCAATGTATGAGAATTATGAAATCCGGGGAGGGCGATCCACTCTCAATACAAAATTGAATTGGTAAATTGAATGATCCAATTCCAAAGTATACAGAGGATTGAATGGATTTTTAATTGATAAATCCGATATGATAAATTCAAAATGATTTATACAGGAACAGTAATGAAAACATGATTGATTGCTTTCTTTTTTGGATTGGATTGGATGTGAATGGCAATTGTGTTCATTGCAGTGCTGAACAGATGATTGTGAAAAACCACTTTTCGAGGTTTTCAGGGTATCTTCATGGTATTGATGCCCGAATAATATGAAACCATTAAATAAGATTTGTATGGTCAGAATAACGGTTATCATCGGTTGCAGTTTGATATTCATGGTTCTCTTATTTTTAGATATGAAATAATTGAATATAACAGATTGTCTATAAAAGACGTCATTGATCAGAATTCTCTCATTTTTCTACTCACCCCGGAATTGTTTTAGATCCGATATGATTTCTTCCGGATGGTGCGCCGGGGTGACATTTTTATAGATTTTACGGATGATCCCTTCAGGATCAATGAGAAAGGACTGACGTTTTGCCATATTCAATACGGGATGTTTTACGCCGTATACCCGGGTCACTTCTCCTGTTGTGTCCGCAAGAATCGAAAAAGGAAGGTTGTATTTTTCTGCAAACTGCCTGTGGCTTTCCAAATGATCAATGCTGATTCCGAATACTTTTAATTCTGCGGTTTGAAACGCCTCATACCGATCCCGGAACGCACAGGCTTCTGCAGTACATCCGGGTGTGTCATCTTTTGGATAAAAATAGATCAGAATCCACTGCCCGTGATAATCGGAAAGGGTATATTCTTTATTTTGCTGATCTTTCAATGTAAAGTCAGGAGCTGCTTTTCCTGTTACAACCTGGGAATTGCCAGCAATCAGAATACCTGAAATCACTGTCATCAATAGGAGGATCGAATAATATATGCCTTCCATGATGCGCCTCCTTTCTGTAGTGACTATATACATTGAACATGAAAGATCATGTTCTGTTCCCGAAAAGGTATCACTGATTCCATTTATCCACGGAGAAACTTAAAAGTCATTATTTAGGCCTTGTTTCTCAAATTTATTCTGCTATATTATATGACTTTTATGAATATGATTTGAAGGATGATATGCACAGAAAATCAAATATCAGAAATATCGCCATTATTGCGCATGTGGACCACGGCAAGACCACGCTGGTGGACGGGATGCTGCGTCAAAGCGGTGTATTTAGGGAAAATCAGGCAGTCCGGGAGCGGGTGATGGATTCCATGGATCTGGAACGGGAGCGGGGCATTACGATTATGGCCAAGAACACAGCAGTATGGTACAAAGATGTGAAGATCAATATTGTGGATACCCCCGGGCATGCCGATTTCGGAGGAGAAGTGGAACGCAGTCTGAACCTGGTGGACGGCGCATTGCTCCTTGTGGATGCCAGTGAAGGACCGCTTCCGCAGACACGTTTTGTCGTTCAAAAAGCACTGGCCAGGAATCTGCCCGTTATTCTGGTGATTAATAAAATCGACCGGTCCGATGCGCGTATCGACGAGGTGGTCAATGAAGTTTATGATCTGTTCATTGATCTGGATGCCAGTGATAAACAGATTGAATTTCCTGTTCTTTATACGAATGCCAAGACTGGTGTGGCTCATACAGCGCTCGATGACAGCTCCGATAATTTAAGGCCCCTGTTTGAAGCCATTCTGGATAAAATTCCCGGTCCGGAAGCAGATGATTCGAAAATACCCCAGTTTTTAATTACCAATCTGGATTATGATTCGTATGTGGGACAAATCGGAATCGGCCGGTTGTTTCATGGAACGCTTCGGATGAACAGGGACTATGCGCTATGCGGTACGGAATCCGTTCGCCGGAACGCCCGTTTTTCGACTCTCTACACATTCGATAAATTAAAAAAGGTGACAGTTGATCAGGTTGAGGCCGGTGATATTGTGGCTGTCGCCGGTATTGAGGATATGCATATTGGCGATACACTTTCTGACAATGAAAATCCAAAACCGCTTGAGAGAATTACAGTGGATGAGCCCACTGTGTCCATGATTTTTTATGTAAATAACAGCCCCTTTTCAGGTAAAGAAGGCAAATTTTTAACCAGCCGGCATTTGAAAGACAGGCTGGAACGGGAGGTTCTGGGTAATGTTGCGATTCAGATCAAATCAACGGAGCGGGCGGATGCGTTTGAAGTCTGCGGCCGCGGAGAGCTGCAGCTCGCCGTTTTGATTGAAACCATGCGGCGGGAAGGATACGAATTCATGGCAGCCAAGCCCCATGTGATCACCCATGAAAAAGGCGGCAAAACCATGGAGCCGATCGAACGTGTTTTTGTGGATATACCGGACGAATTTATCGGTATCGTGACCGAAAAACTTTCTGTCCGTAAAGCACGCATGGTGAATATGCATGCGACCGGCTCGGGGCGTACTGATCTGGAATTTCTGATTCCGTCCCGGGGGCTGATCGGTTTCCGGACCCAGTTTTTAACAGATACCAAGGGGGCAGGCATCATGCACAGTATTCTGGATGGTTACGCGCCCTGGTTCGGTCCGATCCCCCAGCGTTCCACAGGCGCTCTGGTGGCAGACCGGCCGGGCAAAGTATCCACCTATGCCTGCCTGGCCATGACCGACCGGGGAGAGTTGTTTGTCACGCCGGGTGAAGATGTTTATTGCGGTATGGTGGTGGGAGAGAGGAACCGCGAAGGCGATCTGAATATCAACATCACCAAAGAAAAAAAACTGACCAATATGCGCAGTTCCACGGCTGAGGCCACAGTGACACTGAGACCGCCCCGTCCGCTGTCTCTGGATCAGGCCATTGAGTTTCTTGCCGAGGATGAGTTTGTGGAGGTGACCCCTTTGGCGGAACGCCTGAGAAAAATGGAACTCGATCCGGTCAAGCGTGAGATTGCATTAAAGCGGAAAAAACAGGCGAATGGGAGCTGATACTGCAGAAGGTAACCTTTTAGCAAAAGCTTGCCTTCTTATTTAAATGAAGTCAGCCCTTTTTGATTGATTTTATTATTCCTTTTTTGTATGCTGAATACAATCCATCTTACATGTGTGTTAATTGTCATTGATTCAATGAATGGATTTAAATTGAAGTTAAACAAGAAGAGCATTCCGTAACAGAGTTCTAAAACGAAAACTCAGAGAAAAGTTAAGGCATCTCTATTGAATAAAGAACAACATCATTTTCTGAAGTACTGGTTTTCCGGTTTTATCAAAGGGCTTGAAAAGATCAATCGGGAGGCTCAAAACACAATACTCCAATCCTGCGGATCGGCCTGCGCACAGTCGTATACACTTCGGGCATTTCAGGATGCAAAGGCACAGAGTGATGACCTGTCCGGTTTTTTAGAAAAACTCGCAAGAAAATTTCCTGAAGCCCGTTATCGATTGATCCATCCGTATACGATCGAAGTATGTTATGATGAATGTGGCTGTGATCTGGTCCGGAACGGCTGGGTGGATTCGCCGCTGCTGTGCAAATGCTCGGTCATGAATCTGAAAGAAAATTTTGAGAAAACCTTCGATAGACCGGTTCATGTGGGACTGAAATCATCCATACTTGATGGAGCCAGGCACTGTTTGTTCATGGTTGATTTTTTGTAATCATCGCCTGTTTGATTGTAAGCGGCTAAAGCTTCCAATCCATTTCATCGACATATCTCCTTGCATTTTATCTGACACGTTTGTAATATTTAAGAAAGCACAGTAATTCATTCTTTTATCTAAGCCATTGCAGCGCGGGTGATTTCCGACTTTTCACTGCAAATATCGAATTTATTGATGCAATAAAAAATGGAGGGTTGCCATGCAGACATATATCCTTTTAACAAAATTGTCTACCGAATCAGGGGCATTGGTCAAAGACCGTGCCAAAGCGGGACGGTCCTGGCTGGATCAGGTGAAGGCAAAGTGTCCGAAGGTGAAGTTTGTCTCACATTACGCCCTGCTTGGAGATTACGACTTTTTGGATATTTATGAAGCGCCTGATGAAGAAACAGCAGCCAAGGTTTCACTCATCAGTCTCTCCAACGGCGCGTATCAGTCCAAAAGCCTGATGGCCATTCCATACAAAAAATTCCTCAAGCTGGTAGAAGAAATCTGATTCATACAGACATCATAATGATTCCCTTGTATTTCAAGGCGCCGGTTTTTAAAAGGGGATATAATGCATTCTGATTTCCGGATCTCGTAATGCTCAATTCTGAGATATTGTTTAGAGATATCATTATGAAGAGATACCATTGTTAGTTTTTATTTTTTTCTTCTCCAAAAAATGATATTATGGCGATAGCGGAATAATTTGCGAAACTGTTTCAATTTTATTATTATAGAATAAGTCATTAATGAAAAGGACGAATCCTTTGAAATTTTCTCAATTCGGGCTAAAATTCACACAGGACGCGGGTATTCTTTCTTTAATGGAAGATCTGGGACATGCCCTGACGGTGAATCAAAACATGATGATGCTGGGAGGAGGGAATCCGGGAAAGGTACCGGGGGTCGTCCGGATCCTTCAAAAAAGGCTGGCTGATATAGCAAAGGATCCTGAGTCCGTTTATCGGCTGCTGGGCATATATGATCCGCCTCAGGGAAATGTGAAACTGATCCGTGCTCTGGTCAAGCTGTTTAACGATCTGTATGAATGGCCGATTCAAGAAGAGAATGTCTGCCTGACAAATGGCAGCCAGTCGGCATTTTTCATGCTCTTTAATTTGATGGCCGGTCAATATCCGGATGAGTCGTTCAAAAAGATCCAGTTTCCTTTAACACCCGAATATATCGGTTATGCGGATGAAGGGATTACCCCGCATATCTTTACTGCATCAAAACCGAGAATTGAAATGCAAAATCCCCCCTTTTTCAAATATCATGTTGATTTTGACCGTTTATCGATCGATGATCGTGTTGCAGCTATTTGCGTGTCCCGTCCCACGAATCCGACCGGTAATATGCTGACCGATGATGAGATAAACAAACTTGACCGGATTGCCCGGGAAAATCAAATACCGTTGATTATTGACAATGCCTATGGTGTGCCCTTTCCGCAGATCGTCTACCAGAAAGCCACCCCTTTCTGGAACGACAATACAATACTCTGCATGAGCCTTTCAAAACTCGGACTTCCATCTGTGCGGACCGGGATAGTCATCGGCCCGGCCGAAATTACACAGGCTCTGGCAAAAATGAATGCGATCCTTACCTTATCGCCTGTGGGTGTGGGCAGCCAGCTTGTCCTGGATCTGGTGGAAAGCGGGGATATTTGCCGGATTTCCAGAGAGGTTATCCAGCCATTTTACAGAACCAAAATGCAGCAGACGGTTCAATGGATACAGGACGCTTTTTCAGGACTGGATTATGCCATTCATCAGCCTGAAGGCGCGATGTTCCTCTGGCTCTGGTTTCCAAATCTTCCTGTGAGCAGTCTGGAATTGTATGAACGATTAAAGCAAAAAGGGGTTCTGGTGGTATCCGGTCATTATTTTTTCCCCGGTCTTTCGGAGGATTGGGATCATACGGCCCAGTGTATTCGTATGACATATTCTCAGGAAAATACCATGGTGAAAAGGGGCATTGAGATTATGGCAGAGACGCTTCGCGAATTATAACTGAACAATGAAAACAATTACAGAGAATATTCAACAATTATTGTCCGAAATTCCTGAAACTGTGACTCTGGTGGCTGCAGCGAAAACACGGACGCCAGAAGAAGTCGCAGAAGCCATTGAGGCTGGCGTGAGCATTATCGGTGAAAATTATGTGCAGGAAGCGGAAGCGGTTTTCAATGCTTTGGGTCATCGGGCGCAATATCATTTCATCGGGCACCTGCAGCGGAATAAAGTGAAGAAGGCCGTGGAAGTTTTTAATCTGATTGAAACCGTGGACAGTATACGGCTCGCCCTGGAAATCAGCAAACGCTGCGGACAAATCGAAAAGGATATGCCCGTCCTCATTGAAATCAACAGCGGTCGTGAGCCTCAGAAATTCGGTGTTTTCCCGGAAGAGGCAGAATCACTGATCCGGCAGATATCCGAATTGCCGAATATCCGGGTATCCGGACTGATGACCATGGGGCCGTTTACGGATGATGCGGATACAGTAAGACCCTATTTTACAGAGACGAAACGCTGTTTTGATCAATTGATGACTCTGGATTTACCAGGCGTTGCTATGGATATCCTTTCAATGGGCATGTCCGGTTCATATAAAACAGCCATTGAGGAAGGTGCGACCCATGTTCGAATCGGTACGAAAATTTTTGGTGTGCGTCAGTCGTGCTCCCTTTAATCATTGATAAAAACAGCTGTCTGAATAAAGGCTATTAATATTTGGGAGGTACTATCGTGAAACAGGTGAGTCGAATTTTATTTCTGATCATATTCACTGTCGCTTTGTATGCTCAGAACGGCTGGTTTTGGCAATCTCCGTATCCGCAGGGAAATCGGCTAAAGGATATTTGCATATTCGATCAGAATACGGCTGTCGCAGTGGGAGGACAAGGAACAGTGATGAAAACTGTAGACGGGGGGCAGAGCTGGCAGGTCAGTCATAAGGCCGGTGGATTCGATAAGTGTCTGTATGGCGTTACATTTGTCAATGCGCAGACCGGATGGGCGGTAGGCGGTGACTGGAGTGCGGGGGCAATATTACATACCACGGATGCCGGCAATTCATGGGATATTCAATATGAATGCAATGACGGTTTATACGGAGTTCATTTTCAAAACAGCACCAATGGCTGGGCAGTCGGTGACGAAGGGACCATTTTATATACAACGAATGGCGGCGGCCAATGGAGTCCGCAGACAAGTGGAACAGAAGAGCCGCTTCAGGCAGTCCATTTTAAAGATGCAAATAAAGGATGGGCAGCCGGCGGCTCATATTCTGAGGGTAAAATTCTCAAAACAACCGACGGCGGTGCCAACTGGCAGGCAACAACACCGAGCGAACAGGTCAATGCCATTCATTTTATCGATCAGAATCATGGCTGGATGTGCGGCGAAAACGGCTTTTTATATCATACTGAAAACGGCGGTGACGACTGGACAGAGTCATCGACAGGAGATTTGTATGAATTGAATGACATTTGTTTTACCAATTCAAATAACGGATGGGCGGTGAGCAGTTTTGGTTTTATTTATTCAACCACGAATGGCGGAGAACAATGGACCCGAACTCAGATTGAGAACAGCCCGGACTGGTCAGCTCTTGCATTTTCGAACGAAGTTAACGGCTGGGCAGTGGGAGCAGGCGGCCGAATTATACGGACCATCGATGGCGGCGCCAACTGGACAACTCAGGCCGGCGGCACAGATGCCTGGTTCAAGTCGGTCTGGTTTGTCGATGCCAGCACCGGTCTTGCGGCTGATAATCAGGGTATCATACGAAAGACAACGGACGGCGGAGTATCCTGGCACGAGACGACTTCGGATTATGCATTCAGTTTATCCAAACTTCATTTTGTGGATCATACGACAGGCTGGGCAGTCGGTAGCGACTGGGCTGGTGGCGTCATTCTTAAAACCACGGATGTGGGAGATACGTGGGTCGATCAGGATTTCCAGGGAAGCAGCAGTCACTTTAACGACGTTCATTTTATTAACAGCCAGACCGGATGGGTTGTGGGAAGTTCCGGTGTTATTTTGAAAACCGAAAATAGCGGAAGTTCATGGCAAACCAAGGTGTCATCGGAAGACGAGCACGGCTGGCACAGTGTCTGGTTCAAAGACGCCAATACGGGCTGGGTATTGGGAAGCATCAGCCAGGGCTGGCAGGTGATCGATGTGCTTTTCAGAACCAATGACGGCGGAGATACCTGGAATGAACAGATGCGGTCTTCGTCGATTCCGATGGGATATTCATTTTATGTAGATGAAGGATTTGAACAAATTTATTTCAGCGATTCGAATACCGGCTGGATCGTGGGTATGAACGGGACGATCTATAAAACCACGGACGGGGGTGACACCTGGGAGAATAAAAACAATTTTGATCTGGGATCGATAGAGACGCTATTTTTTGTTGATTCCAATGTCGGATATATCGTGAATTTCGATCCGGAAATGTATAAAACCTGGGATGGCGGCGATACATGGACAAAACAGATCCTGCCGACCAACACTCAGATTGAAGCCTTGTATTTTGTGGATGAAAACACAGGCTGGGCTGTCGGCTGGTATGACCTTGTTTTGAAGACCACAACAGGTGGTGTCAGCACCGGCGTGATTGATCAGAAACCGGTTTCTGCTTCTGTTCCGAGCCGCTTTGCGCTTCAGCCCAATTACCCGAATCCTTTTAATCCATATACAACCATTAGCTATCAGTTGTCAGAGGGTAAAAATCCAGCCATGGCGAAAACAAAGGTCACCCTTGTTGTGCTGGACCTGCTGGGAAGGTGTGTGGCCACACTGGTAGATGGAACCCAGAATCCCGGGATTCATCAGGTCCGGTTTGACGCGACCGGATTGGCATCCGGAATTTATATGGTCGAGCTGAGGGCCGAGGGTCAGATCAGAAGAAATAAAATTATGCTGCTGAAATGAATGAGTATGGATGTTGTTTGAAATTTTTTTGTTTTTTAAAGCCGGTTTAATAAACCGGCTTTGATTTTGATCAATATTTTCTAAAATTTGATTCAATTAAAAAAAATAGAAAATAAACTGGATTGGAGACTCTTGTGGAATTGGTTAAAATTATGCCCTGTCTGGATATGAAAGAAGGACGCGTGGTTAAAGGTGTTAACTTTATTCATTTAAAAGATGCGGGAGATCCTGTGGAGAATGCCGCGTTCTATCAGAAAGAAGGCGCGGATGAACTGGCCATGCTGGATATAGACGCGACGCTCGAAAACCGTAAAACACGTCTCGAATGGATTCAAAAAGTCGCTGAAGTCATCGATATTCCCTTAACTGTCGGAGGAGGGATCACTTCAATTGAAGATATCGAGATGGTTCTGGAAGCCGGTGCCGACAAGGTGTCTATGAACAGCGCAGCTGTGAAGGATCCGGATCTGGTGAAACGTTCGGCTGATCAATTCGGTTCAGATAAAATTACAGTCGCCATTGACGGAAAAGGTCATCCGTCCATGCCTTCCGGATATGAACTGGTGATTGCCGGAGGCACTGAGCCGGTCGGGCGTGATGCCGCTGCCTGGGCCGAACAATGCGAAGCATTGGGGGCGGGTGCCATTCTGCCGACCAGTATGGACGGCGACGGCACGCAGGCAGGATATGATCTTAAATTTACAAGGGCCATTTCATCATCAGTCAACCTGCCGGTCATTGCCTCGGGCGGCGCGGGCACGCTGGAACATTTTTATAAAGGAGTAACCGAGGGCGGAGCACAGATTTTACTGGCAGCGTCGGTCTTTCATTTTCGTTTGCTCAGCATCCGTCAGGTAAAGGAATATCTTATGGACAAGGGATTGCAGGTAAACCTTTAAATCTTGTATCGAGAGGATACAGAATTTTCAACTATTGTTGTTGAAGCCACCAGAACGTATGCAGAGGCATTGGGTTGAGAAATTTTACTTTTTGACGGTTATCAGGCGGGAACAATCGATTTTGGAATATTCGTTGATAAAATTATAAACACCGGCGCCGAAGCCGTATTGGGTGGTCGTCACTATCAGGATGGCCGCGACCTTACACTGGCCCTGAATGAGAGTCAGGCGGAGATCAAATTTCTCGCTCTGCTGGTTGCACCGGCGGAACCGGAATTCTCGAATATTGGTAATGCTGCACTCGGTGTTATCGGTCCGAGCCAGTGGGAACCCCAGGTTTCTTTTTCACCTGAATCAATAGGAGCGACCAACACGGTTTGGTTCGGTCCTCTGGGAGAGACATTTTTTCAGGCTTATGTGTCTGCTTATGATGAAGAGCCATCCTATCATTCCATAGGCGGATATGCGGCTGGCTTGATCTTACAGAAGGCTATTATTGATGCGGGAACAACAAACACAGAGGCTGTTATTAACGCCCTCGAAAGGTTGGATATACTAACCTGCTATGGTCATATCAAGTTTGATACAAGCGAAGAGAACCATGGTCTTCAGATAGGCCATGATATGGTATATATTCAGTGGCAGCAAGAGAATAGCAGTGATTTTGTAAAGCAAGTCGTCTGGCCCCCGGGAGGAGCAACAGCCGGAGCCGTTTATCCGATTCCCTGACGGATATTTTATACTCCGGCGTATACATTATCGGTGAGTCTGATTGTTTTTTATAAACAACACTCATTATAAAAATTGAAATTTTCCTTATTTAAGCAATACCATTTTTTTCATTTTCATAAATGAGTCTGTGATGACTCGAAAAAAATAAATACCACTTGGTAAAAAATAGCCGTCCTGGTCCTTTCCATTCCAATATTCCTGATGGATGCCTGTTTCTTTTTGTTTATAAACAGTGTGATGGACTTCTTTACCAAGATCATTATAAATTCTTATATCCACAGGGCTTCGTTTTGGTAAACAGTAAGTGAGTAAGGTCCCGTTATTAAATGGATTTGGGTAATTCTGCATCATGTCAAAGGCTGCGGTTTGGGATGACCTGGCATCGATTCCCGTGCTTTGATCGATCACTGCCACATTTGCGCTGAATTCGGAGGTGTTCATGTTTAAGGTATCTGTTGCTGTTGCTGTTACCGTATCTCCAGGATTTAGCACAGTGGTTATCACTGTCCAATTGCCAAGCTGATCCGGTACGGTTTGAAGTATATATGTTTTTCCTTCACCGTGGCCCGTCGGATCCGAAGCTGATTTAAAAAGCTCGACGATATTTTGAAGAGGAGTATTATCAATGGTTCCGGTGATCGTTGTCTGGCCATTCACAAAAATTGCGCTTAAAATATTGGGAAAGTTATGCTCCTGATTAGCGCCCATGTCCGAATCCGAAGCATCATTCATGTTTACTCCCGCGTCATCCAGATCAATACCCAGAGTATGATTATGATAAATTGAATTCTTGGTGATCCGATTGCCATCACCGTTCCAATTGTTTTTTGGGTGTTCCCAGATTCGAACACCAGTATCCCCGTTTTCTGCAATGATATTGTTCGGCCCAACGATATTATTGATGGCATATCCTCCATGGTATTGCGTGCCGTAATATTCGCCGATATTAATGCCATCTTTTCCATTCGGCAGGGGTGACAGATGAACGTCCAGGCCGATGATATTTTCCTCAATAAGATTATTGTAGGTAATGATTTCCGCTTCTTCGAAACCTGTAATGCTTATCCCTTCAAACGCATTTCCTGAAATTGTATTTTTGTCGATGACATTATCGTGTGCACCCTCTCCAATATAAATTCCACAATGGAGATTACCTAAAGCCTGGATTCCTGTTATATCTGTGCCTACATAATTACCGGTCACAAAAGTTTCATATACATCACCGGGAGGACAATTGGCAATACTGATTCCTATTGCGAAATTTTTTGAGATCAGATTGTTGTAAATATAGTTTTGATAAGCGGTTCGGGCCACATCATCCAATGCCGGTACGACAATCACATTCACACCAGCCCAAAGTGACAATTGATTCGTTCCATTGCCTTGAGCGCTGGTTCCCGAAGGATCGGTTCCGATAAAATTCGAATATATCGTATTATATGCAGTGCCCTCAGGGCTGCCTTCTATTCGGATGCCGTCTCTTTTAAAGTTCATGATTGCCAATCCCTGAATTGTATTGTACTTGGATCGTATGAATAATCCATGGGATGCCCCGGCATTTGTACCGTCAAGCGCCACTTTTAAAACAATCGTAGCAGGGGGCGTGTTTCCTGATACAGCGCCTGTCTGTGAAAATCCGTCGATCAACACACCGGAGGGGTCAATTATTTGAGGAAGCCCTGAATTGGGATAAATGGTATGAAGGTTGGTTCCCGGGATCTGAAAAAGGATTGTATCCGTGCCTGTCTGGTTATTGGCAAGGATCATGGCATTTCTGAGTGTGCCCGGTCCTGAATCCAGTGTATCAATTACAACAAACGTCGCACCGGATAAATGACTCATCCATATTATGTGAATCACCAGCATTATGTGTAGTGTTGTTTTCATTTTTTCATCCTCCTTTTTTTGAATATGAATTTTTCATATTCATCTGTCCTTAAACCTGAGATGCTTCAAGGATTTTGGAGTATCAATTCGTCGTGGTATTGATCCGTACGAGAATTAACAGAGAAGGTGATAGGTAACAAGGGCAATGCTTGTTACTTCTAAATGAATTTCAAATTAAAGATAGGATCAATTGTTACAGCTGAGTGGTGTTATTCAAAATCTTCGAGATTAACAGTTCAACACGTTTTTATTATCTCCAAAGTCTTTAAAAATGATGCAGCGTTTAAATATAGAGCTTTTATCAAATGCTGTCAATATAAAAATTAGAATTAAGTAATGACCTGTTATAAAATCAGAATTTTCTTAAATCCGGGAACCCTTCTGCTTCCTTGAAGTATTACAGTATTAAGTGAAATGTGTTTACAGGATGGTTTGAATTTGATCGGGCGGAAGGAAGATGTGATGAAAAACCAATTATCTGTTCTGGTTTTAGCCAGTCTCATTTTTGGTATATTATCAGGCGGTGAGGAGACAATGATGGATCAAAAAACAATGAATCCGCTCACACCGGAAGAAGAACGTGTGATTGTGCATAAAGGCACGGAAATGCCATTCACCGGTCAGTACCATGATTTTTTTGAAAAAGGCCGTTATTTGTGCAGACAATGCGATGCGGTACTGTATAAATCCGAGCATAAGTTTGCATCCGCCTGCGGCTGGCCCAGCTTCGATGATGAAGTGCCGGGTGCTGTAAAACGTATTCCGGATGCGGACGGCATTCGAACCGAGATTATATGCGCCAACTGCGGCGCTCATCTGGGGCACGTGTTTGAAGGGGAAGAGCTGACTCCGAAGAATTTGCGGCATTGTGTCAATTCGATCTCGCTGAAATTTATACCGGCTGAAGAAATCCCTCAGAGGGCCAAAGCCTATTTCTCAGGCGGATGTTTCTGGGGTGTTGAACATCTGTTTGAACAGCATGAAGGGGTTGTTTCTGCTGTTTCGGGATATATGGGAGGGAATAAAGAGAATCCTTCCTATGAGGATGTGAGTTATCGAAATACCGGTCATCTGGAGACCGTGGAAGTGACCTATGATCCTGACAAGGTGACTTATGAAACACTTGCACGGTATTTCTTTGAGATTCATGATCCTACCCAGAAAAACGGTCAGGGTCCGGATATCGGCGAGCAGTATCATTCGGCAGTCTTCTACAATACAGAAGCTGAAAAGAAAGCAGTACAAAAACTGATCAGCATCCTGAAGAAAAAAGGATATGATGTGGCAACCCGGATATTCAAAGCCGTTAAATTCTGGAAAGCCGAGGATTATCATCAGGATTATTATGAAAAGACAGGAAAACAGCCGTACTGTCATGCGTATCAGAAACGGTTCTAACCTGATCTGTTTGACCAGAATATAGGCGGCCTGCTGATGATGACTGTCATTCAGCACCCTGGCAGATAATGTATTGCTGATCAGACACAGTCTCAGACAGTGTCTGATCCCTGTTAAAATTTTTATGGGTTTTTCGAATAATATTGAATCAGGTGCAAATAATATGAATGATGGGAACAAGGGAGAAAAGTCTTTGCCGCGAGAATGTTGTTCCGATTCAGTAAAACATTGTTTCATGTCCCAATTGACATACTCCCAATTTAAACTTTTTATGGCCTGTTATAAATTGATTTGAAAACCTCAATTTTTTTTCTATCTTATTTTGAATAGATATTTCCTGCACTTCCGGATTTGTAATGATTTTTTATTGCATATCGTATTCATACGGATTCTCTGCGCATATTCTGTTTATGGGTTTTTTTGAACTTGACAGAGGGAGGTGTTCTCATGTTCAGGCATTGTTATGTTCAACTGTGGTCCATACGGGACATTTTATCTGCCATGTTTTTTTCTTTCATTCTCCCAAATATGTCTGTTTTATATGGATCCGATTCGTACAGCGAACCGTCTTTTCACAGAACCGCAAATCTGTATGAAATCAGCGGAACCATTACAGATGTTTCAAATGGCCTGCCGGTTCAGAACGCCAAAGTCACGCTTCTTGATCAGGCCAGCCGGCAAGCGTTGTCCATCGATATTTATACCAATGAAAATGGAATCTACAATGCGACCGTGGATATCAAACAGACGAATATCTCACAATCGTATCACAAAATACCAATCGCTTACAGGATAAGCGGTCCACATCCAAATCCGGTATCGTCCGCAGGAGTCCGGCGGCTGACTGTTCAATACAGCACGCCCGATAACAGGCGGATGACGCCTGTGATGGAATTATACAACATTCTGGGGAAAAAAGTGGATTTCCATGGTTATCTGCCAAATGGCATTTATCTCTTCAGGTTACGTTTCAGTGACGATCATTTCTCAGAAACCAGAAAACTGGTGCTGCCCTCAGGCGGATTGCTCGACATTTATCTCCGGCAAATGTATGAAAATATTAATAATGAAAATATGACGAAAGCATCCAGCCATAATGCAAGCGTCCTGAATGACAGTGTCGAAGTATTCTATACGGTGGAAAAGGAGGGATATGCTTATCTGAAACAATTAAGGCCTTTGTTCGGGGGAATGAATAATGTTTATGATTTTGAGCTGGTTGCTTCTGATGAACCCGTTTCCGCTGAAATTGATGCATCGGGAGGCATGATTGAGCATCCGGGTGGCGTTCAGGTCGTCTTCCCTGAAGGCGCGTTCAGCGATCCGGTCACGGTTTCCGTTGCTCAGACCGGGCTGCCGTTTCCCCTTCCTGACAGCGTGACAGCGGTTTCATCGGCTTTTTCTATCAGCACGGGGGGTGCTAAACCCAAATTCAGTGCGAAAGTATCTTTTATTTATGATGATCAGGATCCGAATGCAGACGTCATTCCGGGGATTTACCACTGGAACTGGGGAGAGTGGTTGTATGCAGGGGGGATCGCTGTCGATGATACCGTATATACTTACTTACGGGATTTTTCCACATTCCTGGCAGGAACTGCCGATACGAAAATTTACAGGCTGTTCCGTTTCAGGGTGACAGGTTCAAAACATGCCATGGTCTATGTGTGGAATTACCGCCTTCTTCATCCGGGCTGGGATATCCCCATTACGTGGGATGCCGGGATATACTGCTTTACACAACCCTATGAACCCGTGGGCGGCAATACGGCATGGTATCCGCAGGGATTTTATCAGTTCTGCGCAGACTGGTTTGATACCGTTTATGGTTTCAGACACCGGTATATCGGGAACGATCCCCCTGACTGGACGTATTCCCTGGGTGAATACACATCACTGGTTATCCCGCCCAATGTTTATGTGGATACTGGAATCGCAGGAAGTCTTGAAGGACCCTGTGATTGCCGGACGACTCAAATCATCGTCTCGATGATGGATTTGGCAGGGCACTGGGTCGGAGAACTGCCCTATCCTTTTGGCCTTGCCAATTTGTCAATTTCAGATAAAACCTGGATATTTGATACGGCTATTGGACTTTTGTCCTATCCAATCATTCAGGTCGACCATGAGAACAGGGCCATTCTGTTTCTGGATTATGACGGTGATGAATACTGGAGGCTCGAATGGTCGCTGGTCAATGCAAATCAGTTCACCATGTCGGCCTATTTGGCATCTTCTTCATGGGATGCGCATCCGACCATTGATCAGGCGATGGCCGATCATACGGCAGAACTCAGTAACGTTCTTTTTACCAGAACCGAGCCCATCACAGATATGACCGGAAATTGGTCGGGAAACCTGCCTGCGCCGTGGGGATCGACTGATATAAAGATTACGAATGAATCCTGGATATTGACGACTTCGTATGATGTCACCACCTTTCCTGTGATCTTGTCAGGTGCGGCCGGCTCGTATGTGATCTTATGGGATCCGGATGATGAGGCTTATCTCAAGATGACATGGAATATGATAAATGAAAACCGGATTTCTCTTTCAATCTATGACACTCACCCGACAATCGAACAGGCACTCAACGATACGGCTCCTGAGATCGAAGGGATTGTTTTTAATCGGATGTAAAAAAACTGCCGATTAAAAATGTCGTTTTTGTTTATACAAAATTTGTATTGATTATATATAGGATGGATGTTATGCCAGAATCTGTTATCCCTGATTTGGAAACTCTTGATTTCGATTCATTTGAGTCATTTTATCAGCACATTCCCTACGAAGGTTCCCTCGGCATTCTGGCGCTTGGGGCCATGGGGCTTCTCGCATGGCGCAAAAAACGAAAGGAAATCGAAGCGCTATCGGAAAAAGCAGATCAGGAACCCAATAATGGGTGAGCGTATGGCTAAAAAGGTGCTTCTTGTCGGGTGGGATGGCGCGGATTGGAGAATCATCAATCCCCTCCTGGACAGCGGAAGAATGCCTGCGCTGGAAAGCATTGTGAACAGGGGCGTTATGGGAAATATCGCTACGCTGGATCCGCCGATTTCACCCATGCTGTGGACATCCATCGCAACAGGGATGCATGCAGATAAGCACGGCATACTGAACTTTACAGAACCTGCACCGCAGAAAGGAGGCATCCGTCCGGTCATGGCCTCTTCTCGTAAGGTGAAGGCGGTTTGGAATATTCTCACACAACAGGAATTCAAAACGCATGTCGTTGGGTGGTGGCCCAGTCATCCCGCAGAACCCATCAATGGTATTTGCATCTCGAATTTTTATCAGCGGGCCCATGCGCCTATTGATAAGCCATGGCCCATGCGTCCGGGAACCGTATATCCAGATACAAAGGAAAAGATATTTGATGAATTGCGAATACATCCATCTGAACTGACTGCGGCCCACATTCTGCCTTTTGTGCCTGAAGCCGCCAAGGTGAATCAGGAAAAAGATAAAAAACTGGAATCGTTAATCAGAGCGATTGCGGATTGCTCGACCGTTCACATGGCAGCCACCTGGATTCTGGAAAATGAACCCTGGGATTTCATGGCGGTTTATTATGATGCCATTGATCATTTCTGCCATGGATTTATGAATTATCATCCGCCGAGAATGCCGCATGTTCCCGAAGAAATGTTCCACATTTATAAGGGGGTTGTCACCGGCGCGTATCTGTATCACGATATGATGCTCAGCCGGTTGCTCGAACTGGCCGGGAAAGATGCGACCGTGATTCTGGTTTCGGATCACGGGTTCCATTCAGATCATCTTCGTCCCCGGGGAATCCCCAGGGAACCTGCAGGTCCGGCCTGGCAGCATCGGTCCTATGGTATTTTCTGTATGAGCGGACCGCATGTGCGACACGATGAACGCATCTATGGTGCGCGTCTTCTGGATATCACGCCTACAATTCTCACTTTGTTTGGATTGCCCATCGGACAGGATATGGACGGCAAACCACTGATACAGTCTTTTGAAAAACCTTTTATACCGGAAACGATTCAAAGCTGGGAGGAGATCAAAGGTGAGTGCGGCATGCTCAGTACTGAATTACAGCAGGATCCTTATGCCGAACAGGAGGCCATGAACCAGCTCATCGCACTTGGCTACATGGATAAACCGGAAAAAGATATTCAGAAGGCCATTGACCGGACGATCAATGAATCGAAATTCTACCTGGCCAGGGTGTATATGAATAAAAATTTGCCTCATGAGGCTCTTCCCATTCTGGAGGCACTGGTTGAAAAGCATTCGGATCAAATTCGGTACGTCTATCATCTGGCCAAATGTTATGAATCCCTCGGACGAACTGCAGACAGCCGGCGCGTCATCGAGCATTTCATCAACAAGGAAAAGAAACATCATCCTCAGTTTGATCTGCTTCTGGGATCACTCTCCCTGGCTGAGAAACAGTTTGCGAAGGCACTTGAGTTGCTCCAAAAGGCGGAAAAGGCCGAACCGCGGATGCCGACCCTGCATCAGCATATCGGACAGGCCTATATGCGTATGGGTCTCTTTGAGGATGCTGAGCGCGCCTACTTCAGAGCACTGGAAATTGATCCTGACAGCCATATTGCCCATGACGGTTTTGCCCAGGTTTATCTGCGCCAGCATCAATATGAAAAAGCCGCATCGTACGCGCTGAATGCAGTGGGTTTGCTCCATCACTTTCCTTTGGCGCATTATCATCTGGGAATGGCCCTGGCCAAACTGAATCGTTATGATCGGGCGATTGAAGCTCTGGAAGTCTGCGCAATGATGGCGCCCGGGTACGCGAGAGTGCATCGCATGCTTGTTCATCTCTACTTGAGAAAATTAAGACAGCCTGAAAACGCAGCACGGCATCAATTGATCCTCGATAAGCTGAATAAAAAATAATTTATGCCTTGATTTTTTAAAATAATTAGGATACAATGAAATATATTGATTCCTTCAAAGAGGAGTGTTGAGTCATGAATACTGATGCAGGGAAGTCGGATCTGGAAAAACGGATTTTGGAGTATTCTACGGTTGCGGGAATTATCCTGGCTGGTGCATCTTCATCTTTACTCAAGGGAGCTGTGCACAAATCTACACCGAATGTCACCAATCAAACGCATTATGGAATTGATTTTGATGGTGTGGATCGAGATTTATCGATTTCACTTTCTACTAGTAATCATCTCATTGTATGGGATGACGGAGATCCGATCGGGTATGCCGGGACACGTAATTTTGCATCGGTTTTAAACTCCGGCGCATTGATCGGTCCGGGGATGAATTTTATCGGATCGGCCCTTGCCTGGAATGGGGGCGGTCCTTGGCTGGGTGTCAGCAACAAGTTTCTTGGCGTAGAATTTTTGATCAGCTCGACTCCTTATTACGGATGGGTCAAGATATCCGTGCACAGCAATTATACATTCGATGTGCATGAATTCGCCTACGAGGATGTACAGGGCCGTGGAATCCTCGCCGGTTCCGATGTGTCGTTGCCTGTGGAGTTGAATACTTTAAGTGCTGTAATCGAAGAGACAGGTGTAAAGATCTCCTGGGCCACAGAGAGTGAAACCGATAACCTGGGTTTCATTCTTGAAAGGCAGCGTAAAGGTGAAGCGGACTGGATCACCATTGCCAGCTACGAAAATAACAATGAATTGAAAGGGCAGGGCAACACGTCAGGCCGTACGGAATATGTGTTTACGGATACACATGTATTTGACGGAGATACATATATTTATCGTCTCTCCGATGTGGATTTTAATGGAAATATTACTGTGAAAGAGGTCGTTGATATAACGGTGACAGAGCATGTGATTCCAAATGCCACTGAATTGCTTCCCGCAGTGCCGAATCCCTTTAATCCGAATACAAAGATTCGATATCAGCTTGCCGAAGGGTGTCAGGTGACACTCCGTGTCGTGGATATTCTGGGACAAACCGTTGATGACATTATTATCAATCAGTATCTGGATGCAGGCAATTATGTGCAATATTGGAATGGAAAGAATCGCAAAGGGCAATCTGTACCCAATGGCGTCTATATACTGGTTCTCAATGCCGGATCCGTAAACAAGACAGAGAAGGTGATGTTTGTTAAATAAACCCTTATGTTTCATTCAGATTTCTGAGGGGTTGATTCGAGATAAGAGATTGATCGTTTTTTATACAGGATGAATGAAATATTTGATATCAAATGCCGGATGTAAGAGTTATCAATACCGCCGCTCGATGTTTGAGCGGCTTTTTTGTTGCTTTTATCCGGCGGTTTTTGTAAACTCATAAAGAATTCATCATTATTTAAGGAGATTTATCCATGAAGATCCTGTCTGCCCTTTCATGCATTTTGTGTCTTATGATGTGGGCCTGTACAGCCTCACAGCCAAATCCTATTGACACGGAATGGAACACGCCATTCGGCACACCCCCCTTTGATCAAATCAAACTTAAACATTACAAACCCGCCTTGAAAAAGGGGATGGCTCTTCAAAAGAAAGCCATTGAGGCAATCGTCAATCATGCAGAGGAGCCCAGCTTTGAGAATACCCTTGAGGCGCTGGAATACAGTGATTTGCCTCTGTCCCGGGTCGAGTATGTATTTGAGAATATGAACGATGCACTGACCAGTGACGCACTGCAGGCACTCTCAAAAGAAATGGCGCCCGTACTGTCCGCACATCGAGATGACATTCTGCTCAATGCAGCGCTGTTCGACAGAATTCAAAAGGTATGGGATAAGAAAGGTGAATTGAATTTGTCTTCCGAGCAGCTAAAATTACTGGATGAATGGTATAAGGCATTTGTCCGTAACGGTGCCAATTTGAACGAAGAAGACAAGACGGTTTTGCGGAAAATCAATGAAGAGCTTTCTCTTCTGTCCGTGCGATTCAGCGAAAATGTATTGAAAGAGACCAATGCATTCGAACTGGTGATCGACAATGAAGCGGATCTGGCGGGACTGCCCGGTGCCTCGATTTCCGCGGCTGCGGAGGCAGCGGAAGAACGGGGCCATCATGATAAATGGGTGTTTACGATTCAAAAACCCAGTCTGATTCCGTTTCTTCAATTCTCGGAGAGGCGGGATCTTCGGGAAAAAATGTTCAAAGCCTATATTATGAAAGGCGATCATGGCGATGAACTCGACAATAAGGATATACTGTCACGAATCGCAGCGCTTCGGGTCAAAAAAGCCCGGCTTCTGGGATACGACACCCACGCCCGTTTTGTACTGGAAGAAAATATGGCCAAAGAACCCGGAAATGTATATAAACTTCTGAATCAACTCTGGAAGCCGGCCCTGAAACGGGCCAAGGCTGAAGCTGAAGACCTGCAGGCAATGATCGATGAGGAAGGCAACAACTTCGAGCTTGAGCCCTGGGACTGGTGGTATTATGCAGAGAAAGTTAAAAAGGCCAAATACGATCTCGACGAAGAAATGCTTCGGCCCTATTTTCAGCTGGAACATGTCCGCCAGGGCGCATTCGATGTGGCGAACCGGTTGTGGGGGCTGCAATTCGTAAAGCGGGAGGATATTCCCCTCTATCATCCGGATGTCGTGACTTTCGAAGTGAAAGATGCGGACGGGTCGCATGTCGGTATTCTCTATACGGATTATTTTCCGCGTGCCAGCAAGCGGGGCGGCGCATGGATGAGCAATTACCGGGGGCAGTATATCAAGGATGGTGAAGATATCCGGCCTGTTATTGTCAATGTGGGCAATTTTACAAAACCCACGGCAGAGAAACCCGCGCTTTTAAGCCTGGAAGAGGTTGAAACCCTGTTTCATGAATTCGGCCATGCCTTGCATGGTCTTCTGAGCCAGTGCACATATCCTTCTTTGTCCGGGACAAACGTGCCCAGGGATTTTGTGGAATTTCCATCCCAGGTTATGGAAAACTGGGGGCTGGAGCCTGAAATCATGAAATCTTATGCCCGGCATTACGAGACAGGCGAACCGATTCCTGACGATCTGGTTGAAAAGATCCGGAATGCCAAATTGTTCAATCAGGGTTTTGAAACCGTCGAATATCTGGCCGCGGCATTTCTGGATATGGACTGGCATACGCTCACAGAGCCTGAGGAACAGGATGTGATTGCCTTTGAAGAAGCGTCGCTGAATAAAATCGGCTTAATTCCCGAAATTATAGTCAGATACAGAAGCCCTTACTTCAACCATATTTTCAGCTGGGGATACTCCGCCGGGTATTACAGTTACATCTGGTCGGAAGTGCTGGATGCGGATGCGTTTCAGGCATTCAAGAATACCGGGGATTTGTTTGATCCCACTCTGGCATCGGCGCTCCGCAAACACGTTTATGAAGCCGGCCATACGGAGGATCCCATGGTATTGTACCAGAAGTTCCGCGGAGAGCCGCCGGCCATCGATGCCCTTCTGGAGAACCGGGGGCTGAATTAGAGCTGAATGGGTTGTAGAGTCGAGTCACAGAGTCGTTGGGTCTTAGAGTCATGGAGTCACAAGAAACAAGAATCAAGAATCAAGAAACAAAAAAGACAAAAGTAAAAACCGCAAAGACGCAAAGGGCGCAAAGGTAAAAATGATTTTATATCGTATGAAACAATTAACGGTCATCTGTCAACCGTCTGCGGTCGGGAGATAAAAACGGAGAACGGGAGTTAAGGAGAAACTGAGAGAAAAAAGACGATAATCAAGTAAATAGAATAATGATTAAAAACAAAGCCCGTTTATAAGTCATTACGCTTTTGAGTCCCATGAGATAAGAAACGAGAAGCAAGAGACAAGAAGATCAAAAAAAAAGTGTATGAGGTATAAGTTATAGGGTATATGTGTAAGGGACACTATCTCCTGAATGCTGACAGCTGAAGGCTGAAAGCGCATGGAAAAAGCCGGTTTTGATGACCGGCTTTTTTTGATGGCTTTGGTGATATGACCCTCATGAAACTGAATTGGACTTCTGCCGGGTGATCAAATATAGGATTTGATTCCGGGCATTCCAGTTGAAAAATAAGTCCATTCCTTATTTATCATTCCCGCGTACGCGGGAATCCAGGAGTGGAGAGGGTCGGGTGAATGTCAGTCAGTTTTCACAACCCTGGTATCCCATCTGTATAACAGATGCATCCGGAATAAATCATTTTACATACAACGCCTTCCTTGTTTTCTCTATACCGGATGCTCTGAGACGAATCAGGTAGACACCTGAACCCACCCCTTCGGCCTCGGCGTTCCAGAACACGGTATGCTCACCGGCTTCCTGCCGTTTTTCATGCAGCACAGCCACTTCACGCCCCCGCATGTCGAATACACAGAGACATACTTTTTGCTTATAGGGCAGGCGGAACCGGACAGTTGTGCCCGGATTGAAGGGATTGGGATAACAGGATAAGGCAAAATCTTCCGGAGCGGTGTTTTCAGATTCCACAGACACAGGCCCTGTAATCACTTCTTTCAGTTGTGGTGAAAGAACCTGATAATAGACGCGGTCCGCCAGTTCGCAGCATCCTGCCGTAACGGCAATCTGCGTATTCAATCCCCGAATATCTGCAGGTTGCACGGCTGTTCGGATGCTCATATGATCGAATATTGCACCTGCTTCATTGTCCACGCAGGATTTGGGAGAAATGCCCGACAGGCTCTCGATATATGCGCGGTCAGGATTCAGGCGGGACAGGGCAATGCCGCTGTTCAGCATGCCCTGATACTGAATCAGCACATGCGGGTGATCAATGGCGCTCTGTGCGTGGTCTTCTTCCGAAGCGACCACCATAAACAGCAGGTCAGGCAGATGCATTCCGACCGGGTCAAACCAGTTCTCCCCGTTACGGACTTCCCAGAAATCCGCACATGCTTCAGGAGCAGTCAGATGGTCAGGAGGATTGGCAGGGAACAGGCCCTGATTCCAGGCCCAGTTCGTGATTCGTTCAGAGTAGAATGCTTTTAATGTGTTATCACTAACCATGGTGATGGGAGACGGTACATAATCCACATTTTCGTCAATGGCTCCGTTGCTGTTCATATCGAAATAAAATCCGCCCGGCATTTCCTGGTCAATATTGCTGGAATGATGCTGATTGATATTGACTGCCGGGTCGTATTGTAGAACAGCCATGTCCCACACTCCCGTATCCGGATCATAAGCCGGATTGGTCTCAGGATTTCCTCTGGAAACGCCGCCTTTGGCCCCTGCCTCGCAGGTGGGCATGCCGTCTCCGACCGGGGATTCCCAGTTGACAATCCAGGCCAGGTCAGACAAGGCCTCTGCATATTTTCCGGCTGCGGACAGAGTGGCATTGCCACCGTTGGACCATCCAATCAGCCCCACGTTATCCTCGAGGGGGATTACAGAACCGGTCAGGGATGACAGCGAATTCCCGTCCATATCCACGATCTGACCCATCGCGAAACGGATCACATCCCTGAGCGCTTCCACAGAAAGCGGACCTCGCTGGTCATAGACACCCCCGCTCAGGGCATCCTGACGGCCGCTGCCCGGGAAATTGAAAAAGAGTACGACAAATCCCTGTTTTGTCAGATCTTCCCTGTCGCTGCTCATGCCTTCGCCATTGAATCCGCCGGGTACATGAACGACTACCGGGGCGTGTCCGCCAAACCGGCCATGATCCGGCAGGCGGATCAGAACGGCGATGCCGGATTCTCCGCCGGCCGGGGAGGGGACATGCGTCAGTATGCTGTCGGGTGCCGCCTGCTCTGCCTCCCAGGCGATGAAATCCTCCGCAATCTCCGCATGAGTGGCCCATTGCAGATATCCCGCCTGAACGAGAGGATCAATGGTCTGGGCGAGCATATCGTCCCAGCATTGTAAATGCTGCACAAAGGCGTCACTATACGTGATCAGCGGATCACCGCTGCCCTCCACAACAATATAATCGTGATCATCATCCGGGTCATCGGGAAGAAAAGCATCCACATGCAGCACCAGATTCATGGCGTTCACCCGCTTCGGATCCGCATGTCTGATAAACTGCCCGGCAAAGCGGCGGACCTTGAGATTGACCCGTTCATGCCGTTTGGTCATATTGGATCCCACACCAGGTATATAAATCAGGTCGTTGTTCGGATTATGGATCAGAAAAGCATTCAAGTCTGCCAGTGCGTCCCCGTCGGATGGACGCCAGGGATTGGTAATCAGGTAATCGTAGGTTTTCTGTGTGTATTTACTTTTAAAAACCGACAGCGTCCGGACACCTGCTGAATGCAGCCGGTTTTTATGCACCATGTCGAAATTCCCATTGTGATCCATCACAGATATGCCGGACAGCGATTCGAATTTTTCTCTTCGGATCTGAATATAATCAGCAATATTCTGTTCCGTGATGTTCCGGTCATACTCCGGATGGGACTGACAGAATGCCGAACCATAGGGCACGCCATTCGGATCCTTGCACACCGGGCCATGTGTATGGGTGGAAAATGTCGCATTGTAATCAGAGGCAAGATTACTGAATGTATCCGGCGCGTATTGTTCCGATGCAAGCGCCCATTCCAGTTCGGGCTGAATATTCAGATATCCGCCGTGCGCGTGAAACAGCGCGGCCAGCTTAAGGAATATAGTGGTTTTTTCCCAAAAAAAGGATTCATCCCTAATCAGATTCTGCGGATCTTCGATGTGAATGCTGAAGCAAATTTGAACTGGCGCTATGGGGGAAGCAGGAACACTGACCCCGCCAATCACGGTTCCGGTCGGTGCCGGCTGTTTCCAGACCGGTACAGTAACCGACACATCGTCAATCAGCAAAACGCGACCGGGTGGCACTTTGACACCGGCATGAGCAAACCGGAATCCATGTGTGGTACTGGCGGTCAGGGAAATGCGTTTCCAGGAATCACCGGCTGTGTAAAAGTCACCCATAACAGGACCATACACAGATCGGGTGGTTTCAAATAGAATAAAAGGATAAATCCTGGCGTCATCTTCAGAATATGATTTTACCCAGCAGGAGAATGTCACATCTTCCGCTTTGTCCGGATTGATCCAGACAGAAAATTCGGCTGAATCAGGGCCCGTGTTGTCAATTCGATAGGACCATATTCCGGTATGTGCATCTTCCTGGATGCGCTCAGCAACCGGTATCACCGAGGGAGTCGGTTCGTAAGGAGAAAACAATTGGATATGATGCTCTCCGAATTCGAATCCGCCGTCTTCGATAATTTCCCACGGTTCTTCGAGTTCTTCAGAAACCACCGCGCGAATGGGATTGGGGATGAGTCCCTGTGCAAGGAGGTGATTTGTGATGATGATGAGGAAAATGAAAACGGTTAATATTTTCCAGATAGTCTTCGGAAAGCATTTCTCTTTGGTTTTCATCATTATCTCTCCCTTGGTTGATTCCTGAGTGAGTGGGTAAAAAGCAAACACCATACCAGCAGGCTCCGGATTAGCGCTGCCATAGGATTAAACACAAAAAGGAGAGGATTTCTTGCGGTGCGGGAGAGAAAACATTGGAATAAAGAGTTTTTGAGTCATTGTGTCGTTGGGTCATTGAGTCACAAGAAATAAGAGTCAAAAAACAAGAAACAGAATCAAGAAACAAGAATCAAAAACAGCAGCAAGCAGAGTCTTGGCGTCGTTGGATAAATGAATTTAGATGGTGAAACGGAGAAAGGGAGAAACGGAGAGGAAAGAAGACCAAAGATAAAAAACAAAAGAATCAAGAAGCAAGAAAAGGATGATGCGGCTTTCGAGATAACAATTTAGGAAATAAGTCTGTTTATATTCACCATGTTTGCACTGCCTTTTCGGAGAATGTCAGGGGAAGGGCGCCATCAACTTTTCCTTGAGATTTCAAGCTGGATTGATTATTTTCCTTTAGTTACCTGACTTGATATTATTTGATATTTTCTGTATGGTTTGAATAATCACGATACCTGTTTATATTGAATAAAAGATCTGACCTTTAAAAAAATGGAAAAGCCTATGTTGCGCAGAATTTTGTTTTTATTGACTCTCCTTTTTTATTATGAATGGTGTCTCCCTCAGAATTTGACCGGACCGCAGGAAGCCCGTCCGTTTGGCGGGCTCTCTGCAATGATCGGAGGCTATGCGGGACCGGACCGCGGATATTTTGCTTTTGCCTCGACCGGCTATGTTGCACTGCGAATCCGGCAGCGATGGTTATTTCATCAGCCGGTGCTTGTGATCGGACAGCTGTCTTATGAAGGGCGGCCTGAAGATCAGGTGTCTTACAGGGAATGGTCGGGAACCTATGCGACCTATAAATTTGAAGGGCTCGAAACTTTTAAAATGGTTTATTTTCTGCTGGAGGCGGAAAATTTTCCGGGATTAAACAAATTTATTTCCTATTCATTGGGTTTTGGTATCGGTAAATATCATGTTGATTCTAAAAACACCATCTACCAGTTTCAGGAAATGAGATCCGCGTCCTATTGGAAAACAGTCGGGCATGAACCTGTGAAAGATGAAACGGGCTTTTTAAAGATCATTTCTTTTGGATTCGGGCTGCATTTTCTGAAAATTGTCCGCTGGGAGAACCGTTTTCTGTTTGTTCAGGATCCTGGAACTTTGCTCAAATGGGGGCCTATGATCTATTCCGCATTCGGCATTGAAATCCGGTTTTAACACTGCACGCCAGATAAATAAGAACGTTTCATGAATTGAACGAAAATAAAATAATTGTATATACTGAAGTATATTTTTCTGAGAACTCCTCATCGAAATTGAATTTGATGATGTCAGTCCAATTTCTGATTTTTCAGACGAGTTGAAGATCATTATTATATCGCATTTTTGATGTGTTGTATTTATAAGAAAAGTAAATGATATCCGGTCGGAAACCAAAATAAGGAATTTCTACCATGAAACCTCTGGTCACACAGAATATTGAGTCTTTAAGGCCCTATGAGCCGGGTAAGCCTGTTGAAGAGATTCAGCGTGAGCTTGGCGTGGCCGATCCCATAAAAATGGCATCCAATGAAAATCCGCTGGGGCCTTCGCCCAAAGCCATTGAGGTGATGAAATCCGCCTGTGAGCAGATGCATTATTATCCGGATGGCGGCTGTTACTATCTCAAAGAGAAACTGGCAAAACATCTTAAGCCGTATGATATTGAACCGCATAACCTCATTATCGGCAACGGTACCAATGAGATTATCGAGTTTGTTATTCGGACCTTCGTGGCACCGGATGAAAATGTTGTTACGGGTGATCCATCGTTTATCATCTACAAACTGGCCGGGATTTCTCATAACCGGGAAGAAATCACGGTGCCCTTGAAAGATAATTTGTGTTATGACCTGACGGCCGTCAACAGGGCAATCAATGATAAGACCAAAGTGGTTTTTCTCGCCAATCCCAATAATCCGACGGGCCGTGTATTTGATATTCATGAATTTGAACATTTTCTAACGCATACACCTGAGGATATTATCATTTGCCTGGATGAAGCCTATGCAGAATATGTGGATAATTCCGAAATCCCGAACGGTCTGGAATACGCCCCGTATCGCAGCCGGCTTATCGTTCTGCGTACATTCTCAAAAATATACGGTCTGGCCGGACTGCGGGTGGGTTATGGTGTTTCCGATAAATCATTGATCAGCTATATGGACCGGGTCAGGCCGCCGTTCAATGTCAACAGGATGGCGCAGGCCGCGGCCATGGCCGCTTTGGATGATCAGACGCATATCCGAAAGTCGATTGAAATCAATCAAAAGGGCAGAAAGTATCTTCAATCTGAATTCAAGCGGTTTGGAATCAAGTATTATCCTTCGCAAACCAATTTTATTTTAATCGACTTTGGCAAACCTGCGGATTCGTATTATCAGGCATTGCTCAAGAAAGGGTATATTACGCGGCCGGTTAAAAATTACAACCTGCCGAATTGCCTGCGGATTACGATCGGCACGGATGAACAGAATCGGGGATTGATTCAGGCATTAACAGAACTGCCGGACGCCTGAATAAACAAACGATTTAAATGCATTTGATGATAAAAGGCAAATAAATAAAATAATGCAAAGCAATCGTATATTATAAAAGTTTCGTTTCTCCAGAATAAACAGATTCCACTTTGACCGCGGTAGCCGCGTGGCCGGGATGTTCGTTCGGATTCCATGTTTTCATATCATCAAACACCGGTCCCTCTGTGTGGTATTCAATGCGTCCCTTGATCTGATAAGAGGTCCAGTCTTTGGTGATAAAAAGAACGGAGCCCGGACTGCCCGACTTAATATTTTTCAGGGTTTTTTCAAAGTAATTATTCGCCAAAACGATTGTATCTTCATTGTATTTTGACACACATGTGACATAGATGGCATTTGGGATTCCGTTTTCATCTACGGTCGAAAATACAACGGGGCCTTCCCGATTTTCCCAGGCTTGACAGACTTTTTCCGGTAATGCAGGCATTTCATGTTTCCTTTCTTGATAGAAATGACGGGTTGGGAGCATGAATATATTCATAATTTAATTAAAAACGGTTGATATTCAAAATTTATGATGGCATTTTTTTCAGTAATTGATTTACCCGCCTTAATTGGGAGTCTTTTAAATCATTCTTTCGCTCATTCAGCACGTTGATAAACTGCATTTTATTCTTATCTGTCACCGCGCAAAAGATACTTTCCGAATATTGTGCCACACTTTTCGGCCGGCAGATTTTCAGACGCCCGATAAGATACGGAAACAGGATTTTACTGGTGTGTTCTCCGGAAGCCGCTACCCTGGACAGGGTTTTGATTCCTGCATCGACTGTAATGACAGATCCCTTTTCAATGGCAGTCATGATTCTTTCGCGGTTATTAAATATTTCCTCTGCCTTTAAATCGGCAATGGTGGACAATGCAATCATCCCGCCCCATACCAGCCGGTTGTTTCTGCTGCTTAAAAGCCGAATATAATCGTTCACATATCCGGCAATGAGCCCCGGTTTGATATATCCGACTTCATACAGTACTTTGATACAGTCGCTCTGGACCGCTTTGTCATCAGACCAGAGATTTTCCGCGATTTCCCTGATTCCTTCCGTATCATTATTATACGCAAGTTCCCGGGCCAGCATTTGATTGGGAACATCGTTTTTCATTCCCTGATAAGAGGACAGTTTTGTTAAAACGGACATAAATCCCCCCAGTTCATATGACCTTTATTCATTGTCCCTGTGAACGCCAACTTTGTTTTTATTAATTTTCTCATGCCTTTTATTAAGAATCCGTTTCTAATGATTTAAAATATATTGACAGTATCAATGACAAGATAAAAAAAACATAATTCACTTCAAAATATAAACCGGATTGTATCAGTCAATTTTTTCTGCAGTTTTTTCTTGACTTTGTAACAAATAACTCCCATTATTGAATAGTTTTAACGAATTCTCCATGTATCGATCATACTGTGTCCGTATACAAGGTCAATTGGATAATGCACTGCTGTAAGCTTTGTGAGGATCCTTTATGCGTGCAAAGACTGTCCGAAAAGCCGTTTTTTTCAGTGCCGCTTCTCTTCTTCTTGTTCTGGGACTCGTCGGATTATGGCGTACGCGGCTGAGGCCGGGTGCTGGATTTCAATGGAAAAGCAGGAATGCCCATGTTGTTCTCTATAATACGACCAATCCGCTGCTGAAATCGGGTGATATTCTGGCTGCCATTCAGGGACGGCAGGTGACAGACTCTGATCATGTGGAATTTGTTCTTGATCGTCTCCGTGCCGGAGATTCCATCCAAATCGATATCAAACGTGAAGGAAAAGATCATTCTATCCAAACGATCCTCACCCCACGTTTCAGCCATACATTTCAGGCCATCAATCTGCTGCTTGGGCTTTTCTTCTGGGGGATAGGGATTTTTGTGTTCTGGGCGAAGCACGATGAGCATGCTGCCCGTGTATTTGCCTGGATGAGCATTGTCAGTGGAACGGCCATTATCATGATCTGGCCGGGGCGGCCCTACGGTCATGAATGGATTGGCTACCTGCTGCCTGCGATGTATTTCGTTTTATATCCATTGATTCCGGGTCTGATTTGTTATTTTTCTGCGGTTTATCCTGATGAGAAACGGATTTTCAAACGGTTCAGATGGCTTTATGCTTTATTGTTTGTTCCCGGCCTGGTTGTCATGGGATTGATTGAAATCGGATATTTTCAGGCGATTCTGCAGGATGATGCGGACCGGCATCGCTTTTTTTATTCATTATTTCGGAGTCTGCATCTTCTTTTTACCGTGGGTTTTATCAGCAGCCTGCTCTGTCTTGTGCATTCTTATTTTCAGGCAAAAACCGAGGCTAACAGAAATAAAGTGCAGTGGATTCTCTGGGGCACCGCACTGGGATTAACACCGTTTGTCTTTCTCTGGATGCTTCCTCAAATTTTCGGATTCGCGCCGTTGATTCCAAACGAGGTCAACTATCTGGCCATGATGCTTGTGCCTTTGTCTGTGGCCTTTTCCATTGTCCGTTACAGGGCCATGGATATCGAGATCATTATCAATCGGAGCATTGTCTATACCATTGTCACCGGATTGATTGTTATCCTTTACCTGCTGGTTGCCGGACTGGCCTCACATTATCTGCATATCATTTCTCCGGGAGCCAGTCATTTGCTGACGATATTGTATACACTGTTTGCTGCGCTGATTTTCTCCCCGCTTAAACAGCGTATACAGTTTTTTGTAGATAAAACATTTTACCGGATTAAATTCAATTACCATCTGGCCATTCAGGCATTGAGTCAGAAATTAATGACTGCGCATGACCGTGAATCCGCATTGAATCTGATTTTAGATGCCATGGATGAAGTGATACCCACGCATTGTATTCTGATTATGCATTGGAATCAGGCAAGATCGAAAATGATTTTAGCAGGAGGCCGGGGAATTTCCATAACAAACCAAAAAAAATATTCTTTGTCTAAAGATCACGAACTACTGAAACAGATCACGAAAACAGGCAAGGCGCAGATCCGCGAAGGACGCGATGAATTGGCAGAGGAAGAGACTTTCCCTGCCCGTTACATTTTTCCGAATATTCAGATCGAGCTTGTCATCCCTATTTTTATTCAGGAAAAACTGGAAGGATTGCTGCTGCTGGGGCCCAAGCGCTCAGGTCTGCGCTTTGCTGCGGACGATCTGTCTCTGCTGACACAGATGGCGGTAGAAGGATTTATGGTCCTCGAGCACTTACGGCTTCAGGAAGCGATGATTATGGAGCGGGCAGAGAAAGAAAAGCATGAAATGCTCAGCCAGCTTAAATCGGAGTTCGTCTCTCACGTATCCCACGAATTGCGGACACCGCTTGCTTCCATTGAATGGGCCATACAAAATTTACTGGATGGCATTCCGGAAAAGCCTTCGCAAAAAATTCAGAATTACCTGCTGGGCATTTGCGAGAGCAGCCGGCATCTCAGCCGCATGATCGAGAACCTTTTGGATATCACTTCCATTGAAGCGGGAAAGGTTGAGATATTTCCCGAGTCCCTGTCTGTTGCCGAAATGATCCAACAGGTCGTGCAGTCACTTAAACCCCTGGCAGATAAAAAACAGATCTGCCTGGACGATAAAACAGGAACGGAAATGGCAGTCGCAGACCGGGACTGCCTGCAGGCAGTTTGCACGAATCTGATCGATAACGCCATTAAATATTCACCGCCTGAAACAACGGTCCGGATTGAAACAGGGTCGGAGGAGGACAGGACTGTCATCTCAATTATTGATTCTGGTCCCGGTATCCCGCCAGAAAAAAAGGACCTGATTTTCCAGAGGTTTGAACGGGTGCGAAAAGACAAGGGCGCACGGGAAAAAGGGCTGGGTCTGGGGCTCCATATTGTTAAAAAACTGGTGGAGCTGCAGAACGGCAGTATTTGTGTCGAGAGTGAGGCGGGCAAGGGGAGTATATTCCGTTTGATGCTGCCCAAGGCCGGTTAGTATATGTTATGAAATTGTAGTAAAAAAGATTCACCAATCATTTGGAGACATGATGGCTGCTTCCACAATTCTGATCACAGACGATGACTTTCAGATTCGCATGCTGTTACGCGACAGGCTGGAGGCCGGCAAATATCAGGTTCAACTGGCCGAAAACGGAAAAGAGGCCCTGAAAATTCTGGAAAAGGCATCCGTGGATCTGCTTCTGCTGGATCTGCAGATGCCGGAGATGGGAGGCATGACAGTCCTGAAGCGCATGCGGGACCGCTCGATGGAGATTCCTGTAATTATTCTGACCGCCCACGGCTCAGTCGAGCAGGCGGTGGAGGCCATGAAACTCGGGGCTTTTGATTTTTTACCGAAACCCTGCAAGCCGGATCATCTTATGATTGCAGTGCAAAAAGCCCTGGAAAAGAAAGGGCTCCTGGAAGAAAACCGGTTTTTACGTGAATCTCTGGACAGTCAGTACCATATGATTGTGGGAGAAAGCACAGCCATGAAACAGGTGATGGACATTGCCGGCCAGATTGCCGGGAGCAGAACGACCCTTCTGATCGGGGGCGAAAGCGGCACCGGCAAGCAGCTGCTGGCACATGCCGTCCATCAGATGAGCGACCGCAAGAACCGTCCCTTTATTCAGGTCAATTGTACGACCCTGTCCGAGCAGCTGATGGAATCGGATCTTTTCGGTCATGAAAAAGGCGCCTTTACCGGGGCCGTGGCACAGAAAAAGGGACGTTTTGAAATGGCCGATACCGGCACGGTTTTTCTGGACGAAATCGGAGATCTGTCGCCGGCCATTCAGGCAAAGCTGCTCCATGTGATTGAATACGGCGAGTTTCAGCGTGTCGGCGGGGTGGACACGATGAAAACCGATGTCCGGTTAATTTGTGCGACACACAAGGACCTTCAGCAGGAAGTCCGGGAAGGAAGATTCCGGGAAGATTTATTTTACAGGATCAATGTTGTGTCTGTGGTTCTGCCGCCGTTACGGGAACGGCCCGGTGATGTTCCTGTGCTGGTCAATTATTTTATTGAAAAACATGGCCGCGCTATGCAAAAAGACAAACTTTCGGTCAGCGAGGAGACAATGGATGCTTTAAAAAAATACCACTGGCCGGGCAATATTCGTGAACTGGGCAATGTAATCGAGCGGGCCGTGGCGCTTTCTAAAAATTCAGATATCACTCCGGATCTGTTACCGCCTCTTACAGGAGGCGCTTCTTTTCAGGAGGTTGAAACCGGATTGCCGTGGGAAACCGCCATTCTCAGATTCAAACAAAATTATTTACGCAAAGTTCTGGAGCAGATGGATCATAATCAGACACAGGCGGCTAAACGGCTCCGGATTCAGCGCACGTATCTGAACCGGCTGATCAAGGAGCTGGAGATTTGATCCGGGATAAACTGGATTTTATACATTTAATGAACTTTGATAAATAAAATCGCACTATCTTTTTTTAACAAGAAAGTGCGCAAAGGCACTTTTGTTTTTTGCATGCTCATGGTGTCTTAAAGTTTGTGCTGTAAATGACAGGTTCGTTTTTCCTCAAAGAGATTGATCTTCGAACCATCCCTGAAAACAGGGATGGTTCTTGATCTTAAACAGGTCGGTCCCGGGAATTCGGGCCCTCGGGGCTGTATCAAAAGTTAAAAAAACAGGATAAACCACGGAGTTCACAGAGGAGGCACAGAGAACACAAAGGATTAATAATATTCA
>JAFGCO010000020.1 GCA_016932575.1 bacterium | reverse complement strand
CATCGCTTCTCCAAGCGCTGACGCCCGCGCGTCCGATACCACACTCAAAAACTGAAACCCCGTCTGCGCAAGCTTTTGGTTCTCCGCAGAATATCCCAGTTGTATAATCAGAATAACTGCACCAGAGACTATAATGTGCATTGTTTTTTTCATATCTGAACTCCTTGTCTATGTCAATATCAGCAATCAGTGATACGCAAATTGCTGAGAACGAATAATCGAAGATCCGCGGATCCTGATGGCGGAATTACCGAATCACCACAAACTTGCGGATAACCTGTTCTCCCGCTTTGTAGATCTGCTCACCATCTTTATACAGCAAATCCCCTTTATCATAAATCAATTTCCGATTTTTATCATACATTTTATGCCAGGCATAAGTGTCACTCTCAGCATAAATATTTTCTGTCACCTCGACATACAGCAGATAAATGCCGCTGACAATAATCTGACGGCTCGAAGTCAGGGAATTCCATATTTCGTCACCCGAACCATCCGTATGTTCCCTTTCCCATATTAAATCTCCGCGTTCGGTATAAACTTTCAATTTACACTGCGGGGGCAGCCCATAAAATACAATCTGGTCATAATAAGAATTTTCACCAAACTGAAACATTCGGGATCGAATGTCATAAGGATTGGGAACCACACGCACCTCGGATAAAAAGGATTCCGCGCGGCGTCTTAAATTGGCGGATTTATTCGTCACCGTCCAAAAAAGGCCGCTGTAAAGCGGCGTGCCACCATTATTGGAACCGTCATTTTTGGATTGGATATAATAGAAATAATGAAAACCGCGTGCAGCAGAGGTGTCATCCCAGGTATGAACCGCATTGGAGGCATTGCACTCAAAAACCTTTTTATAAACCGCGTCCGGATCAAGCACATTGCCTTCAGTCCGGTAAACTACATAGCCGTCAAATCCTGCTGTGCTGATGGCATTATCGGCCCAGGACAAACGAATCCGGTCACCACCGGAGGTAACCGTAAACCTGTCGGGAGGGGGAGGCGCTTCCGGCAATGAATATCCGGACTGATAATTGTTCATGGCATTGCGGTAGGTTTTTATCACAGAATCTATCCCGGTAAAAACCCAGGCTTTTTTATATTCATTATGATCTGAAGTGATTGATTTGTCCGGCATCATAAGCTCGGGATTGCCCTTCGCATTATAATGCTGAACCCAGTTCCAGCCCACCTCCCGGTTCTTCTCACGACACAGACCGGAAATCCCCTGAGCAAACACAATGCGGACGCTGTCTCCTGGTGCCAAATCATAGGGACCGTATCCCTGCCCCTGGCTGGTACCGCCTCCCACATTGCGTTTTGAATCCACTTCTTCATATTCCTGTGTATATAAATAATTCTCCGCGATCATCTCCGCATGACTCTTTTCAGGATGCCCTTCACTCATAAACTCATACCGCTGCTGCATATATATTTCATCGATCTGGCTGACATCACTGCTCCAGACGCTTTCATCGGAAGACACATACCAGGTTGTTATTGGCTGATAGATATCATCTCCCTGGTTGTCCACGTCGGTATCGGCATGCAGGGTCACATTGCCTGCAAACTTGGCTCCGCTCATCACTCCGTCTTCATCCTGATTGGGACATCCCCAGTCCCCTTCATAGGCAACAGGCCGTTCATCATCCGGACTGTAATAGGCATAAAAGGCGCGCATCTGGTAATAAGGCGAATCCGGATCATTAAACCGGGCCGCCAGCGGATTACTGCCAAAGGCATGATTGAGGGTATTCGCGCCCCAGGAGGAAGTATTGGATCCCCAACCCTCGCTATAGCCCGTGAGCGATTCGCCGGAAAAGGCATAGCGGTAGGCAAAATAAAAATAGACGCCATCAAGAGACTGCTCATGTCTGTCTCCATCCCGGTTGATGATGCCCGTGTTTTTGAATGTGTAATCATAAATAAAGTAGTTGTTATGATCGGACTGACTGAACGCCATAATTTTTTTCGTGACCGAAATACCAATCGAAGTATTGATTTTAATCACAATCATCCTGTCACAGGGCAGATCAGGATCATATTCATCGACTTCGTCGTAAAGCGAGAGATCCGAAGCCAGTTCACCATCGACCTCCACAACGGGAGCGGAATATTTCCCGATCAGCTTCATTTCATTTTCAAAAATCATATTTTTTCGCTCTTCAGCATCACGGGGGCCGACACCGACGACCTTCACGCTCATTTCCCTTCCAAGACGGGTATCATAAAAATTCCTGCAGCCGATCCACATACAGGTCTGCCGCATCGTGGTCTGTTCGACGGTGCCGTATTGAGAGGGCCAGGATAAAAAATTGGTGTTATTCCCATAACCTTCTCCTTCAACCTCCGTTCCCCGGTTCGAAAAATAACACTGAATTTCTCCGATACGGAGCCATTTCCACTCTTGGGCAGATAAATTTTCCCGACTCCCGATAAGCAGAAAAAATCCTGCAAAGAGCAGAATCAACGTTTTTATCTGATTTTTTAAATTCATGGGTATTCCTTCCGGTCAATCATTAATTGAAATTAAATGACAAACGTATGCCGAAATAGATCCGCCGGGGATTCAGAAACCAGAATGTCGAGGCATTCGGCATATCAATATAGGCCTTGTCTTTCAGTATCTTATTCATTCGCTTTGGATTCACAACCACCCATGTATCATCCAGATATTCCAAGTATCGATCTGATTCCCAAACATAATAGATCACACCCTTTTCACCCGAATCGTTTTTAAGATCAATGCTGCCACGGCCTTCTATGGGCTGAAACTCGACACCCGGTTTGCGGTAATCACCGATCTTATCATCTCCGGGGATATTATCATAGGCTTCGGTTTTTTTAACAACTTCGATGGTTTTGTTTGTGACTGGATCATAAATATATTTGATTTTCTCATGTGAAGGTAAATGAAGCGATCTGCGGTAATCCTGATCCCCGGTCTGCCAAAGCCGTTTTGTGTTAAAAAGATTGTTCATATCCACCAGAAACTGCACCTGAAATTTACTTAAATGTATTGTTTTGGAAATTCTCAAAGTGGCGTTAAACCAGTCCAGGCTCTCGACATTGTTAATGATTCCGGAAACGTTTTTAGGATTATAAGTCACCCATTCCCCGGCCTGCCAGTCGACAAGTAAATTGGCAGAAAATCCACCCAAATAATGATGTCCTAAAAATTCTGGGCCCAGATTTCCTGGTGAAAATACGGTCAGATTGGCCCTGGCATACGGTCTCGGAATCGGTCTTTGCTGATACAGATTCACTGTCGCTTCATCATATTTCTTCTGAAGAGAAGGATCCTGATAGACTTCCTCCCTGCCGAAACTGCCTTCTGTACTCACCTGGTAAGTGTAATTGGCAAATCCCGACCACCATCGGCCGGTCGTTTTTCGTAATGTCAGTTCAAATCCGCGAATATCCTCATAGGATTGACTTGTTGTCAGATTATAAGAGAATCCCCGTATGGATGTATAATTCGTTGTATTCTGCTGATCCGAAATGTCTTTATAAAAAGCCGCAAGCTGAATCATAAAATCGTTCAACAAAATTTGATCATAACCCAATTCATAGGAAATGGTTTTGGCCAGCATAAGGTTGGGATCTCCAATAGCTGTAAGTTCCTTATCTGATGTACGCCTTAAACGGAATAAAGTCTCATATTGCGGCATCTGCTTGAAATGCCCGTAATTGAAAAACAGTTTTGAATTTTCTGTGATAGGATGAGAGATGCCCAGACGCGGGCTGAGCTGCCATTGCGGTTCCGAATCTTTCATATTGAAATAGGCGTCTTCATTATAACTGGAAGAAAAGAATTCAGAATTATAGGGATCAACGTTCCACCATTCCGAATTCGAATTGCTGTAATCCAGACGCAATCCGGCATTCAGCGTGAATCCTTTGGTTTCGAGCTTGTCCTGAAAATAAAGAGCCGCCCGTATTGGAAACACGCGCATCTGTACCCGGTTATCATAACGTTTGCCCTCGGAAGCAGATGCAATGACGCCGTAATCAAAATCAAGGTCATTGTATACAAGCTCCATGCCTGTTTTAACCAGATTATTAAAATTCATCTGGCTTGTCAAATCAGCTTTCAGTGTCACAGAGCTGACTTCCGTATTGTCTCTGGCCTTGGACGCATGGGATGTGGAACCGACGATAAGTCCCTCCTCTGTTTCAGGCCAGTATCCGAATGGATTTTCATCGCGAAAATAGCCCGGCACGATTTCATATAATGTGGACGTGTCCCGCCAGGCTGTAGGACGGGTATAATAATCACGGTAAAAATATTCAAGCGAGACCTCATAGAACGTTTTCGGGCTGAGCGTATGCGTCAACTTTCCAGCCAGAGAACGATGGGCGATATCCGTAAGGCAAAAATCCCAATCAGCGAACATGGCCTGATGGGAATAAGCCGCTACATCTGCAATCTCATGAGGCCAGCGAGGATAATAGCCTGCGGCCCAGTTACTCTCCATGGTGTACCTTTTCCCTAAAAGACCCGAAATACGAAAACGCATCGAATTGGATAAATCGGATGTTATCTGCGCCGTCCAGTCATAATCAACATAATCGGGTCGGGTCATCGGAAAAAGCAGCATTTCACGATCCCGGCGATAGGAAGTATAAAATCTTAAATCACCCAATTCTCTTCCTATCAAAGGCACTGGACCGCCAAACCCGCAGTCCATTTCATAATCGGGCTGATCGTTGATTTGAGGTTTACGCACTTCATACATAAAGACACGCTGGGCTGCCAATGGTGTGAGATCATTGTCCGGATTATTGTCAGTACAAAGAATGCGCGAAATCTCATTCCATCCGATGAAACTGGGATACTCATCAATTTGATATTTATCCCACACTCCGCTACTGGTTCCGGTCCAGCAGACATCATCATCAAGATAAGGCCGCATCCAATAAGAATCCGGATCATGGACATCGGGAATACCTTTACTGCGAAAATATTTTGCGGCCGGCGGACTCAGCTTGGTTGTAATACTTCCGTGATATGCTTTTTTACTTCCCTCTTGTGTGACAACATTGACCAAACCGGCTTGGACCTGACCATACTCGGCATTAAAACCGCCCCTTTCAATATTTATCTCTTTAATCGCACTTAAAGCAATATTAGATACGGGCTGATTATTTCTCGGATCGCGAAGTGTAACGCCGTCAAGAAGAAACAGGACATTTTCAGCGCCGTCTCCCCGTATTGTGAGTCCGCCCTGAATTCCGGCTTGCATCCCGGCAACGCCATCGATGGAGGAGACTGGAAGTACTTCCACTTCATCGTTGGATACCGATACGACACTTGTGGCCACATCTTCTTTAATGGCCGTACGTTCAGCGACTACAGTAACCGTCTCTCCCTCAAGAGCCTCCATTTCAAGCCCCACATCCACCCGGGCAGTCTGATCAATATTGATGCGAACATCCGTAACAGTGACCTTGGCATATCCGATCACTGTGAACTGCACGTTGTAAACACCCGGCGGTACATGTAAAATCGTGAACTGCCCGTCCAAATCCGCGGCTGCTCCATATTCAGTGTCTTCAACCATGACATTCGCCCCTCCCAAAGGTTCACCCGTCTGTTTGTCGATCACTGTTCCAGCGATCTTACCGGTGGTCCCAGGCCAGAGCAGTCCGGCTGATAACAGGGCCGTAATCAAACCCAACAGAGCAGCCCGTCGAGTCTCATTTCTCATTATTATCCTCCTTAAAGTTGTACAAAATTTTTCTCATCATCTGTTTCATGAAAATCTCTATATCCATGAAAGCAACCATAACAGGCCAATCACGATAACAAAAATTAAAATGATCTCAACACATGCAGCAATAAATGGTTTACTAAAATGGAAAAAGCGCATAATGTTCCCTGGGAATGAATCGTTATGGATTTGTAAATGACCCCTTACTTTAAAAGTGAAGTGTTAAAATAATACATAAAATCATCCCAATTTGCATTGTAACTATGTTTCAAACTTTGGTAATCTGGTTACCCTTGCATAACGGTTACGACTCTGTATGTATTGATTTGAATTTCTGTTCTTTCACATATTCTCTTGGAGATGAACCATAAAGCTGTTTAAAGCATTTGCAGAAATAGGAAGGATCTTTAAACCCTGTCTCATAGGTAATTTCAAGAACTGTCAACTGGCTTTCTCTCAACAATTGAGCAGCGCGCTTTAAACGGAAATTTTTAATTAGATCATTGGGTGTCAATTCCGTCAAATTTTTGATTTTTCGGTAAAGCTGAACCCGGCTTAATCCGATTTTATAGCCCAGTTGGCTGACACTGAAATCAGGATCTTCCAAATTTGTCTCAATAACATCAAATACATTTTTTAAAAACCGCTCCTGCTCTGAAGTAATCACAACATTTTTCGGCTGAAGATAAATCTCATGACTGAATCTTTCTTTTAATTTTTTTCTTGAGTTCAGCAGATTTGTAATGCGTTTTCTTAAGAACGTAATGTCAAAGGGTTTCATGATATAACCATCTGCTCCGTGATCATAACCAGCCATCTGATTCTTCTCACCGGTTTTCGACGTAAGTAAAATGACAGGGATATGAGACGTTCTGTCATTATTTTTAATCAGAGTGCACAGGGTAAATCCATCCATTTTAGGCATTTTCACATCACTGACAATTAAATCCGGCATAAATTCCATGCTCTTTTCATAAGCCATATCACCGCTTGTCACTTCGATCACACGATAATCCGATGACAATTCATCTCGCAGATAATTGCAAAAATCAATATCATCATCCACCACAAGAATAAGCGGCCCATTATGATTTTCCATATGAATTTTCTGGTGAATCACGCTTGCCTTTGGAAGAACCGGATACAATTCCTCTTCAACCGGATACTCTGCCTCATAGATATTGTCTGGAATGAGATGGGTGGGGAGGGTAACCGTAAAGCAGGCGCCTTCTCCTGAATGGCTCTCAAGCCGGATATCGCCTTGATGCAAAAGAACCAGCTCTTTGGTCAGAGACAATCCAATCCCTGTTCCTTTTGACGCCTGTTCGCCAGCATTAAGCACCTGATAAAATGGATCAAAGACCTTTTCCTGATCATCTTTTGCAATACCGATTCCGTCATCTTGAATCTTGATTTCCAGACCCTGGACAAGCACAGAATGATTCTGGGTGCCAGACATCATGGATACCGGTATATGAATTTTGATATCAATATTACCACCATTCTTAGTATACTTAAATGCATTGGAAAGCAAATTATATACAATCTTGTCCACTTTATCAGGATCAAACCACATGGAAAATTGATCAATCGAAGTCTCAAACCGATATTGAATATTTCTTTGTTCCGCTTGATATTTAAAGGATGAATATATGGATCGAATAAAATGAACGATATCACGATGTTTCAGATTAAGCGGCATGCACCCTTCATCCAGCTTACGAATATCCATAATTTGATTGATTAAACGCAGCAAGCGTTTGGCATTTCGCTGCATAATCAGAAAATTCTGGAGCAGCTCGCTTCTTCCAATCGATTTCTTGAAACGCATCAACCGTTCTAACAGCCCTATAATTAAGGTCAGCGGTGTACGAAATTCATGCGAGATATTGGTAAAAAACCGGAGTCTCATCGCATCCACTTCATGAATACGCTCCGCTTCCCTGCGCTCCATAAGCACTTCGTTTTTCAATTTTTCACGATAGGCCACCAGTTTTTTAAACATCATCAAGACTGAAATAATAAAACCAATATAAACCAGTAAGGCCCAACTGGTTCTCCAGAATGGCGGGTGGATGACGACACCAATGGCCAGGCCCTGACGATTCCACACACCGTCACAATTGCTGCCCAGGACACGAAACACATAATGGCCTGCGGATAAATTGGTATAGGTAGCAAAACGACGGTCCGCGTCGATTTTCCGCCATTGCTCATCAAAACCCTCCAGCATATACTGATATCGATTTTTCTGCGGTGCCGTAAAATCCAGTGCTGCGAATTCAAAAGAAATCATATTTTCATTATATGCCAGTTCGATCACCATAGAATCCGCCTTTTCCGAATGAACCTTTTTTAATACCCTGCCTAAAGGAGTAGAGTGGTCAAAAATTTGAAAATCGGTCAATACAATCGGAGGGATATACGTGCTCTCTTTAATTCGATCCGGATAAAAAAGCGTAAATCCTGTTTTACCACCAAGCATCAATTCGCCTGACCGGCATCTCAGAGCTGCTTTGGTAAATGCGTCGCTCATTAAACCGTCATGAATGCCATAATTGCGAAAGTGCTGATTTTGCCGTGTAAAATGGGAAATACCTTTATTGGTTCCCATCCAGAGATTGCCTTGAAGATCTTCAACAACTGAAAAAATCATATTGGTGTTTAATCCGTCTGTCATAGAATATCGACCGAATCGATCCTGACCTGGATGATAATAACAGAGTCCGTCAATGGTTCCCAGCCAGACAATCCCCAGATGATCTTCATAAACGGATAAAAAATGATTGACCGAAATATTAATGGAGTCCTGATCCTCATTCACATAACGAACAAAATCCCACTGTTCATTGCGAAGTTTGTCCCAGGGCAACAAATAGAGACCATGAACCGTAGCTATCCATAGGTTTTTTTTCGAATCCTGAAGAATGGAATGAATATAGCGTGTGTTGATATTGGCATGTTTTTCAGCATCAAACTGAAAAAACGCATTTTTAACGGGATCAAAAAGTGTCAATCCGGCGGTTGTGCCAATCCAGACGAGCCCTCGAAAATCCTCCAAAACAGCTGTTACCTTGTTGCTGATCAAACTGCCCGGATCGTTCTCTTGATGAAAATAGGAATAAAACCGTTTTGTATTAAGATCAAAATAATTCAGTCCGTTCCAGGTTGCCACCCAAATATTTCCCCTCCCCTCCTGATGTAAATCCAGTATGTGATTATCACTGATGCTGTACGGATCGTCCACCTCGTGCATATACTTGGTAAAAATACCCGTTTTCCGGTCGAAATAATTCAATCCGCCGCCATCGGTTCCAATCCAGATATTACCGGCCGGATCTTCTAAAAAGGTTTGAATCACGTCATGGTTTAATCCTTGATCATTATAGGGCTCGGAATGATAGTTCTGAAACTGTTTTTTATGCCGGCGAAACAGATTCACTCCGCCGTAATAAGTACCGATCCATAAATTTCCCTGGTTATCTTCAAAAATGGACCGTACTGTATTGTTACTCAGCGATTGAATATCATTGACTTCATGGTGATAAATTTCGAACTGAAGCCTGGTTACACCACCCACTTTGAGAGTATCCATAAGGACACGGCTGAGTCCGGCATTCTCATAGCCTGCCCACAAATTACCGCTCCGATCACAATACAGAGAAAATATGGTTTTGCTTGTCCATCGACTTGATTGACGGGTCTCTTGGCTGAAAACAATAAAACTGTCATTTCTCCGTTCATAGAGGTTTAATCCGCCGTCAATGGTGCCAATCCAAATATGATTCGAAGCATCTTCAACAATGGTCTCTATGGTATTGGCACCGAGTGTGTTATTCTGAGATGGATGATGCATGTAATGAACCATATGGTGAGTGTCCGGATGATATTTATATACACCGTTAAAACCCGTTCCAAACCAGAGATTTCCCTGAGAATCTTCGCAAATTGCTTTCACAAAAGCCTGAATAGAAAGATGCGTGAATGAATCCGTTTCTCTATGATACTGGCTCACGCCTTCAGAAGTACCGATCCAGAGTCTGTCATGGCTGTCCTGAAACAGACTGCCGATGAAATCGTCGGGCAATTGCGTTGAATCTTCAATATCTGCCCGGTAATGCTTGAATTGATTAAAAAGTTTATTGTACCGGTTCAGTCCCCCGGCATCAGTGCCAATCCATAAGTATCCCTCACGGTCTTCCAGAATGCAGTTGATTTGATTGGCGCTGATACTGCAGGAATCCGAGGGATCATACTGAAAAATCCGGTATCTGTATCCGTCAAATTGATTCAATCCGTTCTGAGTACCGAACCACATGAATCCTTCATGATCCTGATGGATACAAAGCACAGAGTTATCCGACAATCCGTGAACTGTGGTAAGATGTTGAAATTCAAGGCTGCGCGTAAAAAGAGCGGATGACAGACAAAGCAAAGAGATGTAAAACGTATTTTTCATTATAGTTATATGGTTGACACTGATCCGCGTCCATTCATTTATATATGGATAAGATAGCAACAATTTTTTATCAAGCAAACAGTTTTCTATCAACAGGGGGGATATACTGTTTATTCAATAATTACACGAAAGGATGAAAATAAGCAGAAGACTTCGGTTAAAAGATGTCTTTGAAACTGAGCAGTCAATATTTAATGATATTTTGGCATAATAGGACAAACAAGCAGGAAAAAAGCACGATAAGAACCTCAAAATACTCAAGGAAGGTCCAAAAGCATTAAACGAGATAAACACATATTATGAAAATCTTTAATGCTTCAATCAAAACAACCTTTGTACTCTTTGTGTGCTTTGTGCTTCACTCCCTTTCTCGACTTATCATTCTGTCTGATACAAAATAATCAAATTTTATAATTACTTTGACCATCCATAATAGGGCGCCCCGGATGTGCCCATATCGATACGAATCAAATCATTTACTTCGTTGCCTTCGATATCTTCTCCCTGAACCATATACAGATCATTCCCGATCCCCCATGAAAGACAATAACCGCCGGCGGGAAGAATCCCTTTATACAGAATATCTCTGACCTGAAGATGCATATCGTAGCTGTAAACAGATTGGACATCATCAGAACTCAAATAAATCACGCCCTCTTTCGAAATCGTAAAATAGATCGGAACCGATTCCTCATTTGCCTCGAAAACTGCCCAATCCACCACCAGTTCCTTCTCACCCAATGTGCCGTTGGCGTCCTGTATTGGATGACGCCAAACCGCCATTTCAGGAGTCGCCTCATCCGGACGGGCTGTTTGGACCAGAAGATAGAGCGCGTCATTAAACATACGCATGCAAAATATTTCATCGTTTGAATAAAGGTCAATCGTTGCCACGGATAAATCCGGTTTGATCACAACAATACCCGTTTTCCGTCCTCCTGCATAAAAATTCCCGTCTGCATCAAAATCACCGAATGAAACCCTCTCATCCTGAGATAGCCACTCTGTCTCTAACTTTTCTTCCACATTAAATTTATAAATACTTTTATTATTGCATAACAGGACCAGTTTTCCGTCAGGAGCCATTTTCATATCCGTCACACCCCTGGAAGTTTCGCCCAGCAAGGTTTTGTTGCTGCCGTCTGAAGAAACGTGATAAAGCACTCTCGGAGATCCCCCCTGAGCCACATAAAGGTCTCCATTGCTGCTGACAGCCAGTGCGGTCAGCTCTGCATTTTCAATAAATCCGCCGTATCGCTCATATACGGGTAATATTTTATACGGCGAATGTGTCGCATGTCCGATGGTTTCATAATTAACGACTTTAATGACTGTTGAATCGCCCGTACGGTTGGGCCGGCGTATGGTCAGAAATGAAGTATCAAAATCAACAATCTCTGAGAGAAATCCATCGACATAGACTTTATTGCTGTCTAATGTCTCTGAAAAATTTTCACCGTATATCGTAATAAAATTCACTCCCGCAACCGCTTCCGGCGGATCAACCGAGGTAATCACAGGCGGATCCGTTTCTTCATAAGGCCGATCATACATGGCTGTCGGTCCGTCATACTCACACCCCGCCATGACCAGAAGAACGGCCGTGAGGGTGATGAGTATTTTTATCGTCGATTTCATTGATGACTCCTTTATGTTTATCGTAT
>JAFGCO010000006.1 GCA_016932575.1 bacterium | reverse complement strand
TGTCAACGTCGTCTTGCCATGATCCACATGACCTATCGTCCCTATATTCACATGCGCTTTCGTACGTTCAAATTTTGCCTTTGCCATAAAATTATTCCTCCACTATCAAATCATCAATGACTGACTTGCTCAATCTGTAAAAGCAAAAAAAAAGCCGAGCCCACGACCAGGCTTGAACTGGTGACCTCATCCTTACCAAGGATGTGCTCTACCTGCTGAGCTACGTGGGCACGGAAAATGTCTTGTTTTTCAAGGCTTTGACTCCAATTTTCATTTAAAGCCAAAAGCCCTATAGTATATGGAAAAAAAAGGCAAAATGCAAGCATTTATTTTGCCTTTTTCCATAAATAACTCTGAGCGGGAAACGGGATTCGAACCCGCGACATTCAGCTTGGAAGGCTGACGCTCTAGCCAGCTGAGCTATTCCCGCTTGCAAGTGTCTGAAATATATAATGATAATTCGTCTAAAATGACGAACCATTTCGACACCTTCAACTGCCCTAAATTGTATTAGCAACATTACAATTTTAAAGGTCTTAGGCATCTTCGATACTTCTGTCATTTTAGATATAAAACAGTGGAGGGGGGAGGATTCGAACCTCCGAAGGCTTCGCCGACAGATTTACAGTCTGTTCCCTTTGACCGCTCGGGAACCCCTCCAGCCTGCCTTGAAAAACTAAAAAAGAACGAGCTGGCGATAGGACTTGAACCTACAACCTGCTGATTACAAATCAGCTGCTCTACCAATTGAGCTACGCCAGCCAATGATACCGTGCCCAGTAGCATTGAACAACTCGTTTTGTAGAGATATGATTATAAATAAAAAAAATCAAGAAGTCAACAGAAAAATCGGATATTTTTAAAAGTAAATATCTTTCATAAAATGTCAGAACGGTCGAAATCATTTACTTGGTTGTCACAGATGGTTTAATCAGGTGCGGATACTCCTTTTTAAGAAGCATTGCCGCCTTGCTCGCACGCAATGTGTCATGGAGATGGTCTTTATAAATCAGATATGCCTTGTAGATCATTTTCGGTCTGCTGGGATCATCAGGGAATTTCATGATATACAAAACAGCAAGCCGAACTGCATCTTTGTATTCTTTTAAATTCTCAAAAAATGGAATTAAACGAAGGATGTTTTCGCGAGTAAGCATTTTAAATAATGATCTGTTTTTTATTTCTCCGTATATCAGACTCACCTGTTCATTTTTCTGAGCTGCCAACATATGTGTAAGCACCGTATTATAGCTGACTGCACTGTCATCCTGCGCGCCTGATTGATACTGAATCCGTGCCAGAGCCAAAAGCGCTTCTGTATTCTCAGGCTCTACTCTAACGATTGCCAGCAATGCTGGCAAATCTCTGATGGTTGCGTGACTGATTACCTGCTCTTTATCTCTCAATTCCTGAACGATTTTTTGGCTTGCATTATAAAAATCCTCATCCTCATCACCCTTGGGATCCATAGGCGGCAGCATTTCGGCAGCCTGCATAATGACAATCATACAGGCCCCCACAACAAAACCCCCGATATGCGCCCAAAATGCGATGCCTATATCTCCGCTTTTCGCTGATAACAATTGATCTATAAACCATAAGGGCAGGCAGACATAGGCAGGAACCCGCAAATTTCCCCATAAAGGACGTATCAGCCAGATAAAATAGAAAAACTTGATTTTAGTCAAATAAAATCGAATCATAAAAGCGCCCATTAATCCGGCAATCGCACCGGATGCGCCGACACAAGGAACATCACTGCCAGTATTCACCAGATAATGAAAAAATGAAGCCGCATAGCCAGATGCAAAATAAAAGATTGTATAGACTTTCTCACCCAGATCTCCTTCAAGATTTGCGCCAGCCAGCCATAAAAAAAGCATATTTCCCAATAAATGTAAAAGACTGCCGTGAAGAAAAATTGAAGTGAATATTTTAAACAAATTAAATTGAGATGGGACAAAACCCCATTTCCGAAAAACCAGTTGCTGAACTAAGTCTTTAAATTCCTGATAATATTCTGTCCATATCTGATAGTCATAAGAATTTTCAGGAATAATCTCACCCTGTAAAATTTTCTGATCCCATTCATCATTTTCTTGTCCAGACAAAAAAGATTCCGGTTCAATGGAAATCCTTCCATATACTGCTTTTCAATCTCCCACATGCGCTGACGCAGCATTTGGATTTGCTCGGATTGCCGCTTAACAGTGGCACTTGAAAAGATAAAAACGAGAATATTAATCGTGATTAAACCAATGGTTATATAAGGCCGCTTCTTTAACCGCTTCCCAGAACTTACAGGTATAATAAGCATCCTAATGCCCCGGTAACAATACAGTTTGCTTTATAATAAAAAAAATCCGAATAATTGATATCTCTGCGGTATATTTATTTTGCAGATCAATTGATCGACAACAATATTATTCCTCATCAAGCATTTCGCGTACTGCCTGAAGCAATGAAATCAATGAATATGGTTTTTGTAAAAACCGGAATCCCCTTTGCTTGATAATCTCCCACTGTGATTTCTTGTCGGTATAGCCGCTGCTCAATATCACCTTTAAATTCTTTTTTCTCTTGAGAAACCGATCGGACAATTCGATGCCGTCACCATCCGGAAGCACAACATCGCTGAAAAGAAGATCGAATTTCCCCTTCTCTCTTTTATAAACGACCTCCGCTTCTGCCAGTGTCTCTGCTGTAAAAACGAGATAACCATGTTTGCTTAAAACCTTATTGGCAAGATCGCGCACACGCTTCTCATCTTCCACAACCAGAATTCGTTCACCTTGACCTTTGAAGACCGCAGGATCAACATCTTCTTCCATTTTTTCTTCCTTGCCCGTTGATACAGGCAGATAAATTTTAAACGTGCTTCCATGCCCGGGTTCACTGTACACATTGATCCATCCGTCATGCTGCTTGATGATTCCATATACAACCGCCAAGCCAAGCCCTGTGCCGCGTCCCGGACCTTTGGTGCTAAAAAATGGCTCAAAAATCCGTTCTATGGTTTCCTTGTCCATGCCGATCCCATCATCTTCCAATGTTATTGAGACAAATTCTCCCGGCCGGGCCTCCGGCGTGTTTTCACAATAGGCATCATCAATGACAACATTTTCTGTTTTTATCGTTAACTTACCCCCTTTAGGCATGGCATCCCTGGCATTTACAGCCAAATTCATAACAACCTCTTCAATGCTGCCTTTGTCCGCATAGACATTCCATAAATCAGGCGACAGGGAGGAACTGATCCCGATATCCTCACCGATTAATCTATGAAGCATTTTGAACAGATTTTCTAAGGTTTTATTGAAATTTAACGTAACCATTTCCATGGGTTGGTTCCGACTGAAGAACAGCAACTGACGGGTTAAGTCGGATGCGCGCTCCGCTGACACCTGCACTTCTCTCAAATCCTGATAAATCGGATCATTCTTTTCAATCTGACTGATCACAAGATCCGTACATCCCCGGATGGCTGTCATAATATTATTAAAATCGTGTGCAACTCCTCCGGCCAGCGTCCCTACAGCCTTCATTTTCTGAGCGTGGCGCAGCTGTTGTTCCAGACGGTTCCTTTCGGTAATATCTAGCAACTGAATAACGGTTTGTGGATGCCCTTCCGGACTCCTGACTGTCGAAACCACAACCTGCATCTGCCGTTTTTCACCATCTTTTCTTATAACTTCAAAATCATCGCGGCTCGGCACTTTTTCTCCGCGTTCTATCTGAATTTTATGCTCGGTAAAAAGATTTTTTTCATAATCAGAAAGAAACATCCGAAAATCTCGATTTAGTATTTCTCTTTCTGTATAACCCAAAAGCTCAATCAGTTCTTTATTCGCATAAATGCACCTGAATTCCTGATTAACAACCATAATGCCCGTATGGGAATTTTCAACCACAGACCGAAACCGCTCCTCGCTTTCCTTAAGTGCCCGTTCGAAACGCATCTGCTCAGAAATATCTTGAAATGCCAAAACAACACCCGTTACCTCTCCTTTATCATCTTTAATTGGAGCGGCATTTTCTGAAATGTCAATTTTATTGCCATTTTTATTGATCAATAGACAATGGCCCAAAACGTCACCATTATAATTGCCATTTAATACCTGGGTAACCGGACTCTCCATTGGCTCCTGCTCATTTTCCCTGCAAACACGGAAAATGGATTCCAATGGTTTCCCGATCGCTTTCTCGGCTTTCCATCCGGTCATCACTTCCGCTTTTGGATTGATAAATGTGACCACCCCTTCCGTATCAGTGGTAATCACGCCATCTCCGATACTCTTTAATGTTGTGGATAACCAGCGCTGATTATCCTTCAGTTTCTTTTCCATCCGATGTTTATAAAGCGCAATCTCAACAGTTGTGTAAAGTTCTCGTTCATCGAATGGTTTGAGGACATAGCCATAAGGTTCAGTAAGCTTCGCTCTTTCAAGGGTGCTGTCATCTGAATAAGCGGTTAAATACACTACCGGAATATCAAACCGCTCATGAATTTCACGGGTGGCTTCCACGCCGTCAACTGCCCCTTCCAACATAATATCCATCATAACCAGACCGGGATGTATTTCATTCGCCTTCTGAATCGCTTCCTCTCCTGTCGAAATAACCGCCGGCACATCATATCCTAATTTTTCCAGACGGTCTTTTAGCTCCATGGCAATGATTGACTCATCCTCGACAACCAGTATTTTTAACTTTGACGTCATGCGTCTTCTCCTCTTCTCATTGCCCTTCTTCCGCACTAAATTGAATTGTAAAACGAGTTCCTCCACTTCGATCCAGAGAAATAGATCCGCCCAATTGTGCAGTCAAGGCACTCACCAATTGCAACCCTAATGTTTCCGTATTTTTAAAATTCAGATACTCTGGGAATCCAATTCCGTTGTCAATCACCCCGAGGTTTACATGATCATTTTCTGTATTCATTATTATCTGAATTTCACCTTGTTCATTATTTGGAAATGCATATTTCATACAGTTTGAAACCAATTCATTAATAATCAATCCACAGGGAATGGCTTTATCAATATTCAAATATACATTATTAACATCCAGATGAATATCAACCATGGCCAAATGTGAACCGTAGGACCTGGAAAGATGCGACATCAAGCTTTTAATATATTCAGAAAAATCGATACGCACAATGTCTTTGGACTGATATAATTTTTCATGAATAAGTGCCATGGATTTAATTCGATTCTGACTCTCATTCAGCATTTCCAGTGTTTGATCATGGGTCGTTTTTTTCGATTGTAAATAAAGAAGGCTGGAAACCACCTGTAAATTGTTTTTTACACGATGATGGATTTCTTTAAGCAACACATCCTTCTCTTTCAGAGAAGTGATAATTTTCGCCTCGGCTTTCTTCCGTTCCTGAACTTCCTGCTTCAACTTGCTTGTGCGCTCTTCTACCCGCCGTTCCAGCGTTTCTTGGTCTTTTATCAGCGCCTGATCCCTTTCCTGTATTTGCGAAAGCATATCATTAAAAGCATCAATAAGAAGACCTATTTCATCCTGGCTTTGCCGAACTGCCCGCACAGAATAGTCACGCTTTTCAGAGACATCCTTCGCCACCTGCGATAAATGCATAATGGGTTTTGAAATAATTCCCTGAAGTTGAGATGTAATGGCAAACGCCACAATAGAGGCCAGCACAAAAACAAGAATGACAATGCTGATATACATACGCAGCCGTGTCTGGCTTTCTTTTAAATCATAACTTAAATATACATAACCAATGGTTTCCAAATCAAGAATGACTGGATTGACAATAATCAGCCGGTTACCCTCAAATCGGTATCCATTCGGTCCCGGTCTTTGAGGACAGTTATCAAATGGAGTTTCTCTGGAATAAGTAGCAAATATGCGATTCTGTTTATCAAACAGACAAGCTGAAGCAATATATTTTTTCACAGACAGCGCAGATAAAATTTCTTCGCCTGTCGAACGATCTTCAAAAGCCAGTGCTGCCGTACTGTTATTACTGATAATCTCTGAAAGCACAGACAACTCCCGCAGCGTGTTGTCTCTCAGGTTTCTTCTTTCAAATTGTATAAACAGAATGCAAGCGATCATCAATGCCACACCTGTGGTCATCAAGTTGATAAGAATCAATTTTCGTTTAATCGAGATATCTTTAAATAACCGTATCCACATCGTGTTTAAAACCACCAGTTCATTTGAGCATACATACCCCTGGGCACTCTGGATACTTTAAACGGAATCCAGTCTCCGTTAAATTCGACGTGCCGATCCTCGAGCAGATTCTGCCCGACCACAGAAAATTCCAGTGCGTCTGACAGGCTGTATGATATCCGTGAATTCAAATTGAGATACGCCTCTGTATAAATACGGGAGCCAATGAGGCTGTCCACATACCGGACATTGACTGTCCATTTCCATTGTGAACCAATCGATATATGGGTCTGCAAAAATCCCTGATAACGCGGCATTTCACGGTCCATCTCCTGGCTGTAAGGATCCTGGCTGTCATTATCCAGCCTGAAATTCGATTGTCCGCGGGAATATCCAGATCGGATTTTCATCCATCCCGCAACCTGATAATCCAGGGCCAATTCAAATCCATAAACATGTCCCTGCTTTTTATTCATGGCCACCACAGGTTCAAAGGTCACCAGATTGTCATAGTAATTTGAAAAAAATGAGGCATCAATATATAACCGCTTGACAGGGCGATACCGGGCACCCATTTCAAGTGCCAGCAGCTCTTCAGATTTGACATCAGGATTGCCGGCAATGAATTCTTCAGACACGATATTCTGATCGATCCGAACAGGGGTTCGGACAGCCCGGGAAATACCAATCCATATCATGCCTTCTTTTTCAAAATGATATGCGCTTCGTAAGCTGGGTTGGATTTCCCATCCCGAAAGGCTATGATACTCAAATTTAGAACCCCATATCAGATACCATTTATCACGAATTAATTTTATATCATCCTGAAAAAATCCATTGGCAATATAATAATTCTTATTCATGGGGATCAGTTGTATATACTCACTGTTATTAAATTTATCCCAGGTGTCACGAAATCCGCCTCCCAATGTCAGCCGATGAAATTTAAATTCCTTGCTGTATTGAAAATCAACATCCCAGGTGAGCACCCGGCCCCCTATCATTAAAATTTCCTCACGTTTAAAGAAGTCAAGATACGATTGCAGTATCCATTGAGTTTTATCAGAAACTAAATGTCGCCACCGCGCCAGAAAATATCCGCCAAAAATCTGGTTTCTAAAGTCACGGCTTAAAGTATAATCTTTATTTTGAATGAATAACGTTTGTCCCACATTATTTTGATAATAATCCGTAATGATAGTCATCCTGTTTTGTACATTCATAAGCCCATCCATGCGCAATCCGGTTTTAAACATATGCCATGAATCTGCCGCAGGCTTACCATTTTCATCGACAAATTCCGACCGGCTGAAAAATTTCGCAAAGGTTCGATAATACCATTTTCCTATCGATCCTCCATAACGGATTGAACTAAACTGCCTTTCCTCAGTGCCCCCTCCCAGACAAATATAACCTCCCTGTGTCTCTTCAGCGCTTTTTGTGATAATATTTATCACACCATTCACTGCATTGGATCCCCACAAAGAACCTCCGGGTCCGCGAACAACCTCTATCTGCTTAACATCTCTCAAAATAACATCCTGAGCATCCCAAATAACACCTGAAAAAATAGGATTATAGATCGTACGACCGTCTATCAGCACAAGCAGTTTATTGGCAAATATACTGTTAAATCCTCGAACAGAGACGGCCCATTTGTTTGCATCCATATGGCCGACTTCCATTCCGGGTACCATACGTAATGCTTCCGGGATGCTGGTCGCTCCAGATTGAATAATATCCTCTCCTGTTAACACATATACCGCGGCGGAAGCATCCGTAAAGCGTTCCTGATGGCGTGACGCCAACGTTACCTCAATTCGCATCAATTCTTCAAGCGGGATTTCCGTCAGATCAATCCGATCATCCGAACCGAATAGCCCAAAACAAAGAAATAAGAACATTAAATACCAATTTCTCTGAAACGGGTAGCGATTCTGACAATTCCCCCTGTGTTGATGAATCGCGACCATCATCCTTCCCCTTATCATTATTCAGTATTCCTCACAATTTCTGCCAGTTTCAATAACTTTGAACTTAATTTCAACTGAGCGGCATTTGCCGCGTCCATATTAATCTTAAAACGAATACGTTTTTCCTGAACATACAGATAAATCATTCCCCCCTCCCTGGCAAATGTTTCCATTTCACCCACAGTTAAAATATGTTTGTCTGCCAACTGTTCAATAATATGACTTAATCGTGACAATTTTGAATCGCTGATAAATAAAATATGACAATGCCGTGCTTGTTCGAGGGATTGATAACGTTCGATTGAAATGGTTTTTCCGTGAGCGGTTTTTCCTCCAATCACCTGTTCCATAAGACTGCCGAAAGGATCTTGTCCTAATATGCCTATAATAATGGAATCTCTGGCCGCCTGTTCAGATTCCGGTGGCCATTCAACAAATTTGGCAAAATTGTAGATAAACGCCGCCTTGATTTCATACTCTGACGGTTGTAACTGAACCGGTTGATCTGCAGCGGCAAAGTTGCATAAAAGCAGCACGGCAATTCGTAAAACGAAAGCCAATATATGGAAAACAAATTTTTTATCAATCCATACCATCATAGCAACTTTATATCAATGCCAATGAATACATGTTTGCAGAAAAATGCTTCGAGGTGTCTTTGTAGACAGCGCATTATGAACTAAAATTCCAGGAAAAGTCGAAATAAATTCTGTTTTTCCGGCTTCCCACAAATTTTGACCTGTCAAAGCGATAGATATCATGGGCGTATACTGCCAGGCCAGACGCGCATTCATATGGATATTTAACGGATCGGCGATATTCTGATTTTCGCTTTGATAATGACCCAGAACATCCAATTTCACAGAAGAAGCAGGATTCCATGAACACCAGATTCCCATCTGATGATCCGGACTTTTCTCGTCAGTATAATCCGCCAGTACCTGACCGTCAATAATATAATCTTGGTCATATGAAAAATACATGTCCAGGTAAGAATAAATCAACCGTATTCTGAAAAATGTCTTGACATTCCAATCGACAAGGGCTTCCAGTCCCATTGACTCGCAAGCCATGCCGTTTTGCATCACCAGCAGTTGCTCAATATAGGGATCCTCCGGAGTTCCCATCAATCTTGTTTCTCCCTTGCCCCCAATGCGCAAGCGGTCATACTGATTGTAATACACTGAAAAATCAAGATATAAATTTGCTTCAGGCTGAAACCGGTAACCCATCTCATAGGCAATCATTGTCTCCGAATCAAATCCAGACTGTCCGACCACACGACCGAACATAGGGTAGTCATCTTGAATAGCCAAATTCCCCGGCGGAGAATAGGCCGCAAGAATATTTGCATCGCGCTCAGCACGGGAAGGTGTGCGAACAGCCCGGGAAATAGCTGCCCATAATCTGTATTTAGTTGTTCCATGCCATAACCCTCTCAAGGTAGGTTGAATTTCCAGGCCGGTCACACTGTTATATTCCATTTTCGATCCTGCTGTGAGAAAAATCCGCCGGTCAAATAAAGAAATCTCATCCTGGAAAAATCCACTGATCATACCTAATTGTTTTTTTTCAGGATCCATACCTGTAAACGGAGTACCCCTTAAATGATCAGTGGTAAATCGATACTCACCGCCATAGATCAGCTCATGATTTTCCCTGACCATAAATCGATGTTGAATGTTGATATCTCCGGTAATATACCTTTGTTTGAGCTCTTCAGCCTCACGATCAGAATAATCGATATAGCTGTGCAGAATAAACTCTGATTGTTTTGAAAATGTGTGCTGCCATCTTATAAGCAGATTCCCGCCCAGCAAGCTTCCTTTTAAATTTTTGGGATAGATTTCAAAGGTGTTTAAGTTCATGAAATTGATGGACCGTCCCCTGTTTCCCTGATAAATATCCGACTGCACCGTCATTTCATTTCGATATCCCGGCCGGCCGTCAATCCTCATCCCCCACTGCAGCGTATGCCAGCCATCCCCTCCCTGATCTCCTGAAATTGTCAGTCGGTTTTCATGGGAATGATGTTTAATATATGAACGGCCAAACCAACGGGATTGAAACTGAAATCCGTATCTTCCGTAGATTTCACGATCCATATTGCCTATGCCGCCAGATATGAGACCTCCCTGTGTTTCAGAAGCCGATTTGGTAAGTATATTGATCACCCCATTGACCGCATTGGCACCCCACAGTGATGCACCTGGACCACGAATGATTTCAATTCGTTCAATGTCTTCCAAAATGAAATCTTGTACATCCCAATATACACCGGAAAAAGTGGAATTATACACACTTCGCCCATCCATTAAAACCAGCAGCTTATTGGCAAACCGATCCCCGAATCCACGGGCTGATATCGCCCATTTGTTTGCATCAATGGCACTGACTTCCATGCCGGGACAAAAACGCAAAGCCTCTGCAATCATGCGGGATCCGGAACGACTGATTTCTTCCCCGGACAGTACAAATACGGAAGCCGAAGCATCTGTTAATTTTTGCGGTTTTTTAGATGCAGTGGTAACCTCAAGCGACATCAATTCTTCCAGGCTCAGTTTCGTTAAATCCAATTCTTCCTTCTTCTCCTGTGCCCATGAATAAAAAATGCCCGCCAGGCAAGTCAACAAAATAATAACAATTTGCTTCAACGCTATTGCTTCTCCTTAATATATCATCATTATTCCTTGACAAATCAAAATGATGATAACTGCAAATAATATGCCGTTAAAGCAATTTAAATTTGGATCTTATATTAATCAATCAAACGGAATGAAAGCATTGATAAAAGATAATGAACATTCAAGAGTGAAACAGCAGGATCTCGGGATTACTCTTCTTCATACGCATATTCCTTCCAGGACAGAAGAGAAGTTGTCAGCCAGTGAAAAATAAGCATGAGGCCAATCAAAACAAAGATGGCTTTCCAGGTGGTAAGGATTGTGGCAGTGGCTCTTAAAAGACTGAACACACCGGACGCTTCCCCCTTTTCTTTGAATGGAAACATACTGTTCAAATAAGTTATCAGAGTGGTAAATCGGAGACTTCCGGGTAAAGATCCGACGATTTTTTCCCAGCCAAAGGTAAACAGCAATCCGCTTAATACCGGTTTTTTAATCAATCCTCCCAAAAAGCTAAAAAGCGGAACATAGGCAAAACATCCGATTGCCAAAACAAAAACAGCAGACATTAATGTGCTGATTGAACATATATCGATCATTTCGCCATCCAGGCTCATCAATCCGTAGGAAATAAAAAGCGAGCCACATAAAATGATAGCCAGCAACACCTCACCGACCAGTGTTTTGGCAAATGCAATCTGCCAGCGTGGAATGGGCCTGACCAGAAGATAGGGCAATGTTGCGGACTCCACTTCATCCATGATGACCGACGTTCCGATAAACACTGACATCAGGGGAAGTAAAAAATGCAAATACATGGAAAAAGCAAGTTTGGGAAAAACACCACAGATCAAAAAGTCATCACTTAACACAATGGGTTTGAGTAGATATACCAAAAACACATAAAAAACCGGAACCAGACCCAGCAGCACAAGCCAGAGCATACGCTTGCTGCGTAAAAAACATTTCATGAAAAACTGGAACAGAGAAAGCATCCTCATCCTCCCACCAGGTAATCGAAAATCGCATCCAGATTTTCATCTGGTGACCAGAGAGAGGTGATTTTCAAGTTTTCATCAATCGCCAGTTTCGGCAAACGTTGGTGAAACAATTCCGGTTGGTTTGTTTCCACCGTAACCTGGCTTTTTTCTCGATTAAAATGAACGCTGAGTACATCTTCAAAGGCCATTAAAAGGGCTGTCAGCCTATCCACCTGTTGACATCGGATGGTTACCTGCAGCGGATGGGAATCAATGAGTTTACGGATCTCATAAATCGTGCCCTGAGCTAAAAGCCGGCCGTGATTAATCAATAAAATGGTATCGGTCATGGCCTCTACCTCATGCAATATATGGCTGGACACCACAACAATTTTACCCTGATTGCCAAGTTCCTTTATAAGCTGCATCATCTGGTGCCTGCCCATGGGATCCAGGCCGTTCAGCGGCTCATCCAAAAACAGAATGTCCGGATCATGAGCAATAGCCTGAGCCAGTTTAATTCGCTGCCGCATACCTTTGCTGTAGCTGCCAATTTTTCGATCTTGATCTTTTTCCATATTCACAAGACGAATGGCTGCCTCAGCTTTTTCCATTGCCTGATCTGAAGAAAAACCCTGTAACCGCACCAGCGCATGGACAAAATCGCGCCCTGTCAAGTATTGCCAGAAAGCGTCCTGTTCCGGGCAGTAACCGATACGGCGCATCAGCATATGATTATTCCAGATCGTTTCCCCGTCAATCGTGATGGTACCCTGGCTGGGTTTGAGCTGTCCTATCAGCATACGCATTAAAGTCGTCTTTCCGGCACCATTGGGTCCTAAAAATCCGGTGACTCCCGGATCAACAGAAAACGTTAAATTATTAACGGCAATGACCTGACCGTACCATTTTGAAAGATCAAATACATTAATAATCATGTGACCACCTCACTGGGCCGAATGCGCCATCGCAAAATGGCCAGGCAGAGTAAAAATATAATCAGCAGTGCCCCTCCTGCCAGCCAGGCGGAATAATCATAAGGCCTGGACAGGCCAAAGATCACAGCTCCAACCTGTTTGACATTTGCCCCGATAGAAATCAGCCCGATTTCCGGAACGTTTGAAAGGATCGCACGAATAATATCTGGAAAAATCAAAAAGGCAAAAAAGAAGATCCCGGCAGAACGAGCGGATACCAAGGCGGACAGGACAAGCATTACACAGCCGAATATCAGGAGGGCAATCAATCCAAATCCCAGAATCGCAAACGGAATCCAGAAAAATGATTTGATAAAATTGCTGTTCTCCGCTAAAACCAGTTGCATTCCGAAAAGGAGAAGCGCCGGCGCAATTGTAATAATGCCTCCATAGAATCCGACCGTCATAAACTTCCCGGCCATATAATCCCAGTAAGTCATCGGTTTTGAAAAATAGAGCTGGTTTGCTTTGTATTTATGATCATTGGCAATTAAACCTGCACCTGTAAGAATCACCATTAAAATAAACCAAAAGGACTGCCCCTGGAGAAAATCCCTGAAAAACCTGGCGTCAATTTCCAAATCTCTGGCAAACTGGGCAAGCAAATCGTAATCTTCCAAACGTGCCATGGCTAAAATCTGAAGGGCCTTCATGAGAAAAGGAAAAGCAGCCAGGATAAGCAATGCAATCACCCCTCGTTTCCATCTAAGCCGTATATGGGTTTTCGCAATGACCCACCATGCCCGCGGGTAGGGCACCAAACGTCCTTTCCAGGACCGATAATTTTGATCATAGACCGGCATGCTCGTCTCTCACCCTTTTAACAAATACTTCCTCCAGGGTTTGTATGCTCGGCGTCAGTTTTCGCAGTACAACCCCGACTTCCACAACAGTGGTTAAAATCAATTGTTCGTTACCATTTTTTGGAAGTTTTACATCCAGCAATTGACGCTCTTCTCCCAGTATGGTACAACCTTTTTTTACTAAGGCTTCCTGAAATTTATTTTGATCGCCTTCCACGCGGATAGTCATTGTATGGCTGTATTCTCCGCGTAAATCATCGACCCTGTCCTGAACCAAAGCACGACCCTCATGAATCATGACAACATAATCACAGGTACGTTCAACATCCGCCAGAATATGGGTGGCCAGTATTATGCTTATATCAAATTTACTGGAAATATACTGAATCAATTCGATCATCTCCTGACGGCCTTTTGGATCCATACCGCTTGTGGGCTCATCCAGAAAGAGCAGTTTGGGATGATGTACAAGGGCCTGTGCCAGCTTCACCCGCTGTTTCATTCCGGAACTGTATGATTCGACATTTCTGTATCGGGCCTCTCCCAATCCAACGGCAAAGAGCACATCATGGGCCCGCTGCATGGCATCTGCTCTCGGCATTCCCACAAGTTCACCGGCGTATCGAACCAGTTCCACACCGGTCAGACCGGGTATCAGGCAGTCATCTTCGGGCATATAGCCGATCATTTGACGAACTTGCCTTGATTTCTCACAAATATCTTTTCCCATAATCGTTGCAGAGCCTTCTTTCAGTGGAACAAGACCGAGCAGCCCTTTAATCAGGCTGGACTTTCCCGCTCCATTCACTCCCAAGAGCCCGGTCGCGCCCTGGAAAAACGATACGTTTAAATGATCGACTGCTATCTTTTTCCCATAGGCAATGGTAAACTGCTCAAGCTGAACAGACAGAATGCCCTCCTGGATTCAACCCAATGATACAATAGTGATCGCGATTTGTGCAAATATAATGATTCCTGCGTCAAATTCAAAGTGATGTTTCGGATTAATCATTTATGATTTTTTATTTTTTATTTGTATCATTTCATTATAACTTTAGATTAGAATTCATGAGATTCAGGCTTTTTGTCTGATATTCATCTTTTAATAACGAAGAACTTTATTGATAATATCCTGAAAGATGGATTCCTTTAAATCGAATATTACACAATATAATGTGTCGTGGAAACATATTATGAACAAACCTCCACTTGAAGAAACCCGACTGGACCGATGGCTGATGGCTGCCAGGTTTTATAAAACCCGTTCGCAGGCCGCCGATGCCTGTAATGGACGAAAAGTCAAAGTCAACGGGAAAACCGCCAAACCGCATAAAATTATCCGGAAAGGGGATGAAATTACCATTCATCACCATGATCGCTATCGTGATATCAAAGTCCTCGAACTGGCCGACCGGGGCCTGCCGCCTGCCCTGGCCCATGAGCTTTACCATGAAGAAGAAAAAATCCGGCTCACAGAAAATGATATTGAATTCATACGTAAAATGCAGAAACTCGAACACCGAAACCGACTCAAATACAAAGGCCGTCCCACAAAAAAACGACGGAGAGATATGGACAAATTCCGAAAAAACGGTCACACATTTTAATCAATCACTTTGGTTTTAATTTTAGTATACCAATAAATACAACCGATACTTGGGTAATTTTTTCAATGCAAGAATTTATCAGAAAACCTGTTCAAAGAATCACCATAATCCGACCATGTGTGAAAATCATATGAAGGTCGGAACCAAATTTAAACTCAGATCCGGGGATCGATAATTGACTACAAAAACTCTCGATAAAGTTCTCACAATTCTGCATCATGAATCCAAGAACTGGCATGTGCCGATTGTCACTTTGGTGGCGGAACGATCCGGGGATCCTTTTCAGATTCTCATTTCAACACTGCTCAGTCTGCGTACCAAAGACGAAGTAACCACACAGGCTTCCAGACGATTATTTAAACAGGCTGACACACCGGAAAAAATGTTGAAATTACACGAAAGCACAATTCAAAAACTCATATTTCCAGTTGGATTTTATAAACGTAAAGCCGCAAATATACTTAAGGTCTGCCGGATTTTATTAAACGACTATCAGGGTTTCGTGCCCGATGACCTGGATCAATTGTTACAATTGCCGGGTGTGGGTCGTAAAACAGCCAATCTGGTAATTACGCTGGGATTCGGCAAACCAGGAATCTGTGTGGACACACACGTACACCGTATTACCAATCGATTTGGGTATGTAAAAACCCGCTATCCGGATGAAACAGAAATCGTGCTCAGGAAAATACTTCCGGCCAATTGGTGGATTTTAATTAATGATATACTTGTTGCATTCGGACAGGGCATTTGCAAACCCGTCAGTCCTTTCTGCAGCCGGTGCAAAGTGTCTGAATACTGTGAACGGATCGGTGTGGATAAATCGAGGTAAAGACAGATGAATTTTAAAAAACGGGCTCAATCGTCATTTTTCAGATCGTCCCGGGGTTCTTCTCTGCCCTATTGAACCCTGGGCATTCAGTTATTGCTGTCACTTGCTTTTGTGATTGCGTTCAGTCAGGCCGTCCTGATCTCACGTCTTTTTCTCAGTAAAACCGGCCCCAAAATCAGACCCGCTATAAGTAAAATGCAAACCACACCGGTGACAATCATAGCCCACCGATTCACGATCCGGGATTCCACCCACATAATATGATCTTCCCAGACAAAATGGTTCGGATCAAATTCCCATGTAACGGTGCTGCCTTCCAGTGCATCTGCGTTTGTATCTAAAATAAGCCCCGGCATGGTCACCTGGTTTGTATAATCCCCGTTCAGATTGATCAAATATTCATTTTTACGTTGAATTATCCAAAGGCTTTTCTCGATATCTCCTGCAATCCATTTGACGGCCGGTGTCTCAAACGCGCCCTGCACATACAGCGGGAGTTCTTCTTCCAAAATATCATTATTTTTTAATATATTGATCAATGTGTCTTTTCTGGATGCCAATAACGCCGTCGTAAGCTCCGGCTGATTCGCCTTCTGAATGGCGGTCTCCATATCATGAAAGAATGCCTGAAAAACGGATTGGATCCACCATGCTTCGATCCGGTCACCCAAATCCAGTGTATCCTCATTTAGGTAATAAAGGGCAAGTTCTTTTTCCGACAGGTAATCTGAAACCGGAACCAGCTGCTTTTGTATTTTCATTTCGACCTCCTTAATTATCATCAGACAAGGATTCATTTAAAATTTTCCTTTTTAAGGTCAAAAAACAGCATGTGGTTTTATTTTTAAAATGAATATATCCATAATCATAACCTCCTGAATATTTTTAAAACAAAAAAAGCTCCCAAGCATTAAATGATCTCGGGAGCTTTGCATATCCATCGTTGACAAAGATAATTCAATATAAAATATTTAATATTTTCATCTGGATCCTTTTTTAAAATCATTTTTCACAAGCTCCGTAACTGTGCGAAAATCGACCTTGCCGCTTCCCATCTTGGGCAGGTCCTCAAACCTGACAAACTTATTGGGCACCGCTATACTGGGTAATTTCTCCATCATCTTTTTTATCATCTCTTTTTCATTGATATCTGCTGTCACAACAGCCACCAGCTTCGCACCCTTGACTGAATCCGGCAGTTCTACAATACAACAGTTTTCTCCTTCCGGTAGCAGATCCTGCAGCACACTTTCCGTGCGCACCAGAGAAACCATCTCGCCTCCGATTTTTACAAAACGTTTCAGACGGCCTTTATGCCATAAATATCCGTCTTCATCCAGCACACCTATATCTCCGGTATCATACCAGCCGTTCTCGATCCGCAAGGAGGTTTCTTCAATATCGTCATAATAGCCCTTCATCACCAGATCCCCTTTTACAAGGATCTTTCCTTCTTTACCGGGAGGCAGCGCTTCACCGGTATCGATACTCGCGATCTTCACTTGAACGCTCGGGAGTAAAGGTCCGATGCTTCCGGGCCGGTTTTTATCGGGTTGGTTCACGGACACGACCGGACTGGTTTCCGTGGTTCCATATCCCTCAAGCAGTTCTATTCCGTGCTTCTTCCGGTATCCCTCGCGTAATGAATCCGACGCCTTGTCTGCGCCGGCAACGGCAAGACGCACGCTCTCGAAATCACCGGGTTGCGATTCACGCAGATATCCTAAAAAGAATACCGGTGTGGCCGCTATCATAGTCACTTGCTGTTCTTTAATGATTTTTGGAACTGTTTTATAATCCAGAGGATTGGCATAGGTCACAGCAGTCATCCCCGTCAGCAGGGGCAGCCAGAAATCCACGGTATTCCCGAACACATGAAACATCGGTAGAATCGACATGATGACATCTTTATCCGAAAGATCCATCACCTGGAGGACATCCGTGATATTGGAACCGATATTCCGGTGGGTCAGTTGCACAGCCTTGGGATCTTTCTCACTGCCGCTGGTGAATAAAATAACCACATTGTCATCAATGTCCTTTTGCGGGAATCCCTTGATAATCATCCCGGCAGGCATTTTTGATTTCAATGCGGCGCCGATTTTATCCGCAAGAGTAATTTGCTTCATGATATCTTCCAGGCAGATCATACCATCGACTTCCCGGCAGTTGATTTTTTCCAGTAAAGCCCTCGATGTGATGATGGTTTTAAATCCTACTTTATTTTGAGCATACTCACAATTCTCAGCGGCACCTGTGGAATAATTAATCATTACCGGTGTCTTGCCCGCCATCAGGACACCCATCACGGCCAGCATAGCTCCGGCAGACGTCGGTACCATCACACCGATATCGCCTTCCTTATAAGCCTTGAATTTTTTTGCCAGCATTAGGGACGCAATCAGGGCTTTGCTGTAAGAGACTTCACTGCCTCTTGTCTTATCCACAATGGCAATTTTTTTACTGTATTTTTTTGCGATGCGGACAAATTCATGATGCAGAATCATGGGACACCTCTCTGATTAAAGGGGGGGACAATTACAGTTAAACAATATTCACGAGATAGTCAAGAAAAAAATGCATTGTATCAGGAAAATTTTCCTGCGATTATGTCGATTTTAATCACTGGATCATCCGGTCCTGAAACATATCAGCATTTCTCAAATTTTTCATTTTTATTTATCATTTTGTTTTTTCATTTTACATGGCACAAAAATTTTTATTTTAGGATCAAAACAACAGTTTCTCCGGAGCAGGCATGGGATTTGCCGACAGACCGGAAAACACAATAACAGAGCAGAAAATAAAGAACCATGATTACAAAATCAGCATCGAAAATTGTATGCATCGGCCATCGCGGGGCCGCCGGATACGCCCCTGAAAATACATTGGGCTCCATTCAAAAAGCCCTGAATCTCGGTGCCGACTGGATCGAGATCGATGTACATGCACTGCAAAGTGAAATTATTGTGATTCATGACCGCTCCCTGAAACGCACAACCTCGGGCCGCGGTCATATTCAGCGTCACTCTCTGTCTTATATTCGCTCCTTGGATGCGGGAACCGGCGAGAAAATACCTCTGCTTTCAGAGGTGTTTGATCTGGTCAATCAAAAAGCAGGCCTTCTTATTGAACTCAAGGGCCTGAACTGCGCCATCCAGGTCGGGCATTTTATCAGTAAAAAAATCAGGGCCGGCTGGTCAAAAAACAAAATCATTGTCTCTTCCTTTAAGCATAACCAGTTGCAGCTGATACATGACCATTTTCCTCAAATACCCATTGGTGTCTTGTACCGGTTTCCAAGAAGAGGGTATACCAAAATTGCCATCCACCTCAATGCGGTTTCTGTGCATCTTCCCTTGAGACCGATTCGAAAAATATGGATCCAAGAGGCCCATAATGCAAATTTGAAAGTCTTCGTTTACACAGTCAATCATCCGCCCACCATGCGACGGCTCGTCCAATGGGGTGTGAATGGTTTCTTCAGCGATTATCCGGATCGTGTCATTGCGGTGCGTAATGAATAATATTAATTCGATTTTATTTCTTCGCGAAGTTCGTTAACGTCTTTGAGACAGGATTTTTCGGAGATCCGATGGAAATGACGGCTCCACTGTTCTAACAGCCGATATAATCTATTTTGATCTTTCTCTTCCAGCACATTCAGCACATGGATTTCTTCAATGATTCGCTTTGTATTCTGCCAGTCACGGTTTAGCCAGTAACGATTTAGACTTTGAAAAAATGCTGCACGGGTATTCTGAACAAAATCGGACATGTCCGGATACCGATACACAGCATCTGCTAACACTGAAAAGGCTTCATCATAACGTTCCTCATCAAACAACTTTTTCCCCCAGATATAATAGAGATTCTTCTCAAAACGGACATTGGAGCGTGAGTCAATGTTAAAACTTTGAGCCAGCAGCACAAGCTCATAGGCTATGGCATAATCTTCATTGTTACGTGCAAAATAAGCACGATTATACGCCAAAAGACCCAACAATTCAGTATTGTTGATCATTCTCCCGTTGCTGTTTTCATAAGCATAGAGACGGTCCAGGCCGATACGGTATACTTCATTTTCCGGGTAATACTGCCTCAGATAAATGGAATATTCATGAAGATTTTTCATAATGTCAAATCCCAAAGGGCTGGTATTTTCCACGGTAATGGGCTGGGTGAAATTGCTGAAAATTGTGTACACATGGGTAGGTGTTTCGAATGCTTCGGTCATCCATCCCAAATCTTCACAAATGAGATTATATAAAATCGTTGCAGCCACACAATTGTATTCCTGATTGTGAACAATCGACAGCAGATCAGTGGATTCCCGTTGATACGTCTTCAACCAGGATGTATGCAAATAACTGAATACCTGACCGGCGGCCGCCGCTTGATTGAACTTGTCAAATGGAAATCCTCTTATCTTATCAAGAAGATGATAATACCAGTCTTTATAATACTCAAGGGAATCCGACTGCTTCACACCGGATAAAATAAATGCGGCCTCAATCTTTGAAAATGTATCCAGTCTTGCATCTTCAATATCTTTCTGAAGCCGGCTTTCCAAAGGCGATAATAAGGATGCCGCATCAACCATGCAGGAAAAACTCACACAGAATAAAAAAAAGACGTAAATAAAAGTATGCCTTCCCAAATCGTATGTTTTGGTGTCCGCTTTCATCTGAGCATTTCTGTCATTTTAGTTTTTTCTCTGCCCGTTGTTGAGCCTTTCGGGCTTTGTCCCGATATTCCATGGCTTTGTCAAACATTCCGGCTTCCACAGGCCGGTTCTGAATCGCTTTTGCATGATTGATAATTTCCGGATATAATTCCAGTTTCTCCAGACACTGAATTGCCTTCCATCTGGCCAGCACTTCATTGTACCCGCTTTCCAGAGTGTCTGATTCGACTTCCCCGATAATGCTGTAGTAATAATTCAGGGCCCTGCGATAATGCGCCCCTTTTTTATGTGCATCTGCCAGCCCCCACAACCAGATCAAACTGCTGTCAAATTCAGCTGCTCCAAGTTCAAACAACCGGATGGCTTCTTCAAAATGTTCACGGTCATATTTGATCCAGGCCAGGCTGTTCACCCCCACCCAGTAGAAAAAACATCCTTTTTCCATACCCAAACGAACTTCAGCTTCTCCCTGGCTTCGTTCATCCCTGATAAATGGCAGCCACCGCAGATATTTGTAAAATTTACCGGACCAGTATTTATAATTGCCGATGCCGATATATGCATCATAACAGGTGGAATCCAGACGGATAGCCCGTATCAGATCATCCACCCCCCCTTCCGCACTGACAAAGCCTTTGACAAGACTGCCGCGTTTGGCCTGATAGAGCCCCATATAGGTTTGAATGCTCCCCCGAAAAAAATAGATCCAGGGATCCTCACCGCGGTTGGCCAGCCAGGTGTCCGCCCGCGACATTGTGCTGTCCCTGTATTCGGAAAACGCCAATTCCCACCGGTCGGTTTCATAATGCATCATTTTCGAATGCAGGGTGGCCGCCAGATAAAAAGATCCGGCCGGGTGCTCCGGCAGTAAACGGTTCACCTGCTGAAAAGTCGTAAAAGCCGAATCAAATTGCGCCATGGAATTCAGCCGGGTACCCTGATGGATCAGTGAATCGACACACGCCGGAAACGGACTTTCGGCTGCATACAGCGCTGTACAGGAGATAAGAATCATGATCAGAATACACATGGAGCCCGCCTTTTATTCGATGTATTCACAAATTGTGATTAATTTAGCCATTTTGATTGATGAAGGCAAATTAAAATGGCTAAAGCGCATTTATTTTGAAAGAATATTCATTTTTCTTGACAATAAAGCATTATATTAATTGTGCTGTTGAAACAAGGATTGTTGTATTTAAGAATCTTAGGCAGGTACAGATTCTTCGTTCCATTCCGACAAAAGGCGTCGGAATTCCACTCAGGATGACAGCCTATCCCTACACCGCATTCCTGCAACACCGAAATATGGGGCACGTCCGGCACTTGATTCGATCCGGCGGATTCGAACAATCGGTCAGTTTACCCAGTGTGCAGATCGCAAAATCATATTTTACCGGATCAGACGCATCAAACCGGCGAAGGGTTTCTGTGATTTCCAAAGCCATGTTCCATCCCGGAGAAACACGCCCGGTTAATCCGAGATAGCGTCCGAATCGAATGATATGGGTATCCAGGGGAATCACAAGCTGCGACGTGGAGACCTCCGGCCACAGCCCGAGATCCAAAGCATCTTTCCGCACCATCCACCGTAAAAACAGATTCAGGCGCTTGCACCCGCTTCCGTCCAGCGGATCGGCCAGAAAATGCCGGATGCCCACTCCTCTTGGCGGAATCTCAGAATAAAAAGGGGCCGTGGTTAAATCAAGGATGGATCTGACAAATCGGGAAAGGCTGAACCCAATATTTGAATCAGAGGCTGAATAACCGTTCAGAAAAAATTGTTTGATGCTCCCGGCCCGGCGAATCATCTGTGCAATCCACCAGATCAACAGCTGAATATCCCGGCCTTGATAGAACCGATATCTAAAATCACGAAAAGCGGCGCCATCTCTTGACGGATCAAACATTTGGACAAATCGGTATGGAGAGGGTTTCATACAGTCGAGCACCATTTGGACAGCCCGACGAATTAAATCGTATCGTCCGATTGCCAATCCAGCGGAAATAAACGCCGCGATTTCCTGGTCTTTTGAGTCTTCATACTGTCTGGCAAGTTCCAGCGGATCCATGGAAAGATAACCGTTCTGATATCGCCTATAGAGGCCATCCAGTGTATCATGAAGTGTGTCAGATTTTTCAATATTCGTGTTGATTGAATTCATACAGGATATGTGATTTCTAAGGATAATTCCAGGGATAATTGAATACAGGAAGCTGTAGATAACACAATACTTCCCTGAGAAGCAATGCATAATGGACCGACATTTAAAAAAATCAGGGATGGGATCCTTCCATGATCAGTTCATACCCAACAACTCACTCACAGTCACCGGTTCATAACCTCTCTGTTTCAAACCTTTTAATATTTCCGGCAGTTTTTTATGCGGATAATCATCTTTCCGGTTGGTACCGAGATGCATTAGAATAATCACGCCATCGGCCCCGTCTCCCGTATTGTCGGCATATGAAAGAATTTTATCTGCAATCTCCTCAGCGCTGTGGTAGGCTTTTGAATTTTTATCAGCCACCCAATCCATGGTATCCATATTTTCTTCCCAGCCCCGTCCGACTGTCCATCCGATATGTTTGTAACCGGCTTCAGCTGCCCATTTTAAAATATCATTGTTTCTTTCGCCATAAGGAGCCCTCCATAAATACGACATCTTCTTTTTTGTAACACATTCGAACCTCTGGGCGGTCTTGTTAAGCTCGTTATGCAACAAGTCTCTGGTAATATTTTCACGTGTATAATGCCTCCGGTTTTTTTCATATGTGGTTAAATGCGGGTGGTTCATGGTATGATTCCCTACTTCATGGCCCTCTGATACAATGCGTCTGACGGTCTGAGGATATTGCTGAATAAACCGGCCGGTCAGAAAAAATGTGGATCTGACATTCTCTTCTTTTAAATAGTCTAATATTTCATCTGCTGCATTGTCTTCCGCGCCTCCGTCAAAAGTGAATGCCACGCGTTTCCTACCCACTGGTCCCCGCTTGATTTCACTCAGTAAATATCTCAAAGTAGGCAGGCCATATTGTAAATTCAGAGTCTGAAGCACAACGACTCTGCCTTCCTGATTCAGAGCCCGGACGACCAATTCGTTCTGTCCCCTATAGAGACGGACATTTGTAAATTCAAATTTACCATTCTCGGGGAGTTTGACAGAGATCACTTTATCATCCCGCGAAAGAGAGACAATCCAGTTCTCCTCCGCTTCACCGGAAATATCAATACGGTTGGATTGAACCATACCGCCTTCTGCCGGCTTGAAAACATGCGCAGGCGGCAAGGTCTTGTCGTCAATCGATATTGCTCCTTCGGCTCCGGTCGCCACGACAGATTGCAGAACATCGAGTTCCTTCTTTAGCTGGATATTCAGATAGATACTCAAGGCAAGCCCCAGCACCAGGCACCATTCCAACCCGCGCCATTTTTGCACGCGTAATAATCCATGAATCGGCCAGGTAATAATCCATCCTGTTTTTATCGAAAAATCGATGAAAAACTGTCGAATATGGTCCAATGCATACTTGCGGATGCATTTGCGGCTGCAAAATGTGCGGCCGGTAAATACCTTCAGGCAATTGTAACAAATATTTTTTCCACAGACCTCACAACTGTCACTTGTTGCAATATCCGGATGGTTTTCACAAAACGTCACCTTCTTTTTTGCCATTATTTTTTCTCCTGATGGAATAAAGTAAAATTAATAGAATTTGTGAATAAAGTCAAGGATTGATAATACACAGAAAAATCTGTATATTATAAAGAGTGAGGGAATATTTTTTAATATTGCATTTAGAGAGGAAGAAATCATTTCAAACGGGGACGTTGCATGATTAAATCTGCCACACCTTATACCATCAATGAAAATCCCGAATTCTCATCCTGGAAAGCGTTTCTTGAAAAATCACCGCACAGCACTGTTTTTCATACACCGGAAATGTTTCAAGTTTTTCAAAACAGCCTTGATTATCAGCCCAGAATTTATGCGGCAGAAAAAAACGGCAGCATACTGGCCATGTTTCTTCCGGTTCTGGTCACTCTGAAACCAGGGTTGTTAAGATCATTGACCACGCGCGCGATTCACTATGGCGGATCCCTTTATCAGGAAACAGAACAAGGAAGGGAGGCCTATTCTTACCTGCTGGATTATTATATCAATGATATCAATAATCATGCACTGTTTTCAGATATCAGAAACCTTACAGATCCCGCATCTGTGTTGCCACTGCTGCGGAAAAAGGGATTCGTAAAAGAACCTCATATCAATTATTGGATCGGTCTTGACAAGCCGCCAGATAAAATTTGGCAGCAATTTCACAAATCTGCACGTCGGAATGTGCGTCTGGCAGAAAAAAGGGGAGTAACATTTGAGACCATAAAAGAACGCAGCATGCTGCCTCTGTTTTACCAAAACCTTAAACGAACCTTTGCCGTAAAACATATTCCGCTTCCCGATCTGTCACTGTTTGAAAATATTTTTAATATTCTGGTTCCGAAAAACATGGCCATGTTTTTTCTGGCAAAAGCAGAGGGCAAACCTTTCGCAAGTTTTCTTGTCCTGGTGTATCATAAAATCATTTATCTCTGGTACAGTGCCGATGATTTTAAAATGCGGAATTACTATCCTACGGACGGTTTTATCTGGCACATACTTAAATGGGGGCATCAAAATGGCTACCGATTGTTTGACTTTGGATGGGCGGGGCGCATTGATCAGCCATATGGTGTCCGGCAATTCAAAGAAAAATTCGGTGGCGATTTAATTGAATTTGGCCGGTATATTTATGTTCATAAACCTGCTTTGCTTAAAATCAGCAAAATCGGTTATGACATACTTCAGGTTTGGGGAAAGATAACAAAAAAAATTACCGGCATGTACTGATAATATACTCTCGGCTCGCATTGTTATTCCTGTAAACATCTTGGAATATGATATCACTATGGCAGGCTTGTAACCAAAAAATGCGCTCGCTCGACCCCGTTACAACAGGTCTGTCAATTGCTGTCATTGTTTAAACGCGATCAAGAAAATAGGTTTTCTCGCCATCCTGTCTGTTGTAAAAAACAACACAGGCCTGATCTTCACTATATTGCAGAGAAACCTTCAATCCCGAAGAATTATGCTCGATCTTGGTGGAAAGAACCCCGGACTGTTGAAACAAGCTCTCTGCTTCATGCCGCGAGATCTGCTTCAATATGCACCTCCCATAATCATGCTTAAGCGTACATAAATATGACGAATAAAGCAAGCAAAAAGTTCACAAAAATTGTCAATAATTATCCTAATATGTATTATTTTATCATAAATACACATAAAGTCCCTGTTTTATTCATGGGTTACTCTGAATGACAGACATATTTAGGTAATTCATATAGGATATTCTGTATTTAAGTTAAAAAATTCTGATAAAAAGCGATACCCCCGCTGGAATCACTGAAAGGAATCACTGGATTCGTAATTGACAATAGTGAAGAGGGTTTATTCGAAGATACAAAAAAACCTGTATCATTTAAAATCGAATCACTCCTCCAATTAGACACCAGTCATACTTTGGCTATCGATAACTTGCCGGTTGCCCTTTGTCATTTTTTTACCTATATTTCAATATAAGTCTCAAGTAATCGTATAATTGACGGAGGATATCATGGCATCCATCACCGATCTGAAACCCGCTTTACTCTGGAAACATTTTGACGAAATTCGGCAAATACCCAGATGCTCGAAAAATGAAAAATACGCGGGTGAATATGTATTAAAATATGCTGAGCAAACAGGGTTCCCCTCCAAACAGGACAGCGCAGGCAATGTGCTGATTCAGGTGCCGGCTTCACCAGGTCATGAAAAGGCACCCATCATTGTCTTGCAGGGCCATCTGGACATGGTCTGTGAAAAGAACTCGGACAAACAATTTGATTTTGAAAAGGATGCCATTGAGGTAATCATCGATGGAGACTGGGTGACAGCAAACGGCACAACGTTGGGTGCAGATAACGGAATCGGTGTCGCCGCTTCTCTGGCGGTTGCTGAAGACAGCTCTGTACAGCACGGCCCGCTCGAGTTGCTTTTTACAACTGATGAAGAAACGGGACTCAACGGTGCCACATCAATTAGTCATGATTTCCTAAAAGGACGTGTTCTGATTAATCTGGACAGTGAAGAAGAGGGCACTTTCTTTATCGGCTGCGCCGGAGGCGGAGACACGGAAATTAAATTACCCGTGCAACGAAAATCTGCTTCAGGCAAAAAGGCCTTTTCCGTGGGTTTAAAAGGATTAAGGGGGGGGCATTCGGGGATTGATATCCACACAGGCCGGGGCAATGCCATACAATTACTGGCCCGAGTACTGTTAAATTTGAAAACCGACATCGATCTCGTCTCTCTTGAAGGCGGCAGCAAGCACAACGCCATTCCCAGGGAAGCATTTGCTGTCCTTTTGTGCGATAAGGAGGCTGAATTAAAAGACCAGTTGCATGCCTCCCTGAAAGAAATTCAATTCGAATACAAATCTGTGGAAAAAGAAATGACTTTGGATATCCAATCTGTAAAGGATACCCATGGAGATCCATTAAAAGCCGAAGATCAGGCCAGGCTTCTGAACCTTTTGGCAGGCCTGCCCCACGGTGTAATGGCCATGAGCCAGGAAATTAAGGGCCTGGTCGAAACGTCGAACAATCTGGCTATTGTAAAGAACGATACCCGTGAGCCAATGATCTACACCAGCAGCCGGAGCTCCATTCTTTCCGCTCTGGAGGCTACACGTCAAAAAATAGGCGCCGTTGCATCGCTTGCCGGCGCCCGTGTCATTCACCTGGCAGGTTACCCCGCATGGACGCCCAATCTGGATTCAGCCATTCTGAAAACCATGAAAGCAATTTATAAAAATGTCACCGGCAAAGAGGCAAAGGTTGAAGCCATTCACGCCGGTCTTGAATGCGGAATCATTGGTGAAAAATTTGAAGGCATGGATATGATCAGCTTTGGACCGGATCTTCAAAACCCGCATTCTCCGGATGAAAGGGTGCATATTCACTCTGTTGAACGTTTTTATAAACTGCTTCAAGAAACACTGAAAGCATTGTCCGGATAATGAAAATCCCTTGTTTTTATGAACAGACAAACAGGGGCCTGTAAATATCATTGGGATTCGTCGCTCTGTAAAAATCCTGTACGGATATAATTCGGATGTTTGTAAAACAATTGCCGAGTCGCAGAGTTTGGCATTGAATTAAAAATCAATTTATTCACAAAGCTTTTTCTAATACCAAGGAGGTTGAGATGGTGGTTGAAACAAAATCTGCTGTGACACATGAGGAAAAGTTAATGGCCGTGGCTTCGCATGCATCACTGGCTATTTTTTTCATTGGCCCGTTTACGATGGTGATCCCCCTGGTCATCTGGCTGCTGCCCAAATCATCCCGATTTGTGCAGTTCCATGCCAAGCAGGCTTTTTTCTATCAGCTCTGCGTCTATATAATTGCAGCAATTCTATTCCTTATTATTGCGCTCTTATCTCTTATTTTCATTGGAAAGCTGTTGAAGCCTTTTTATTTCCTTGCATGGATTTGGGTGATCGCCTATGGGCTTTTCGGCGCATGGCGGGTTTGGAAAGATCGGCCCTTCCGGTATATTTTTGTGGCTGACTTCATAGAAGCCGGAGAAAAATAAACCGGGTAATGATATCATTCGAAGTGATTAAACAGGCGAAAGCCTTCCTCTGCTGGGATTGCTATAAGGATTTGAGTATCCAGCTGATACCTATCCGTGAATCGCTGGCTTATTATTATCCCCCTGCTCAAATGGGGAGCATTGTCCTGTTTTACAATCCCGATGCCGAGGATTTCACCACACTATTATATCTGCTTTTTCATGAAGCAGGTCATCACAGCCAGCAAAAATCATGGTTAAAGAACAACAAATCCGAAGCTTACTGGAAAACCATCCAAACACCCACCGGATCCGATAAAATGGAATTTGAGAAGGAAAGCTGGGATAGAGGCAGAAATCTCTTTCAAAAATTTCTCCAAAAAGAAAATATCAATATCGAACTGCTGGATAATTTTGACAGCTTTTCCATTCAACAGATAAAAACTTATGATACGAAATAAGATATGAAACAACCTCACCCTGAAGAAAAAACATGACCAAAAAACAAAAAATGCCACTGCAGCTTCTTGTTTTCGATTTTGATGGGGTTATTTCCAATTCAGTGCACGATTCATTCCGGACAGCATTAAATGCCTACATCCATCTGTTTCCGGGCCACAATCTGCCCATATCGGATCCCGTGGATCCTCCGGAAGCCATTTTTACGGTCGAAAAAAAACATCCTCGTTTGTATCAATCCTTTTCTCATTTGATGCCCCTTGGGAACCGGGCGGAAGACTATTATGTAATCCTTAGAATAATCGAATGCGGAAAAACCCCGGACATCGTCGATCAGGCATCCTACGACAGATTTAAAATCCGGCTCGATCCCGCCATACTGGATAAGTATCACACAATTTATTATCAGCTCAGGCGATCCTATCAGGAAAATCCGGAAATCTGGTCCGAACTTCTGCCTGCATTCCCGGGCGTCATCGAAGCTATCAAATGTCTTTCAGGACGATTCAGACTTGCCATAGCAACATCCAAGGACGGACCATCCGTTCATATCCAGCTGAAATCCTACGGATTGGACGCTGTGTTTCCCGCTTCGCGGATTCTGGATAAAGATTTGTCTGACACAAAAAAACATCATCTGGAAAAGCTTCAGAAAACTTATCAGGTACCGTTTCACCAAATTCATTTTATCGATGATAAAGTGCTGCATCTTATCTCTGTCGCTGACCTGGGCGTGCACTGTCATCTTGCATTATGGGGATTCAACACAACACGTGAACATGCACTTGCCAAAGAGCATGGGTTTCATTTGCTGGAACTCGATGATTTATCAAGACTGGAATAGCGATTGAAATGAATATTTGGTTTTTTATTTCCGCGATTTTTAATGCCGGCCAGGCCAGGAGAAAATATGCCCGACAAATCCCCCATTCCGGTTTTTCATTATCCCAGGGCTGCACGCATCGGTCTTATTGCAGATACCCACGTGCCTGACCGTGCCGCGGGTCTTTACCCGTCTGTACAGGAAATTTTCAGCAATGTGGATCTTATTCTGCACGGGGGGGATATTACAACAGCACCCGTATTGGAGCATCTGAGCCGTATGGCTCCCACCCTTGCCGTGCGGGGGAACAACCGGGGAGACCGGTTGTTTGACCCCCCCTTGCCGGAAAAATGTATCGTGCAGGTCGCCGGCGGAATCCAAATTGTCATGTGGCACGGCATGAAGACATTCTGGCATCGTTTGACAGACTTTGTTTTCGGGCGGGCAGGATTCTTCAATATGGTGGCAAACCGCATGATCAAACGATGCGTGCAAACATTGCCTGATACCAATATTGTTTTCTTCGGCCATCTCCACTGGCCGAAACTGCATTTTACAGGAGACCGGTTATTTGTCAATCCCGGACGGGCCTTTTCAAAAACCGAAAGCAGTTGTGCGGTCATGGAAATAAAGGACAGAGTCATCCGTATTCGGATTCATCCGCTGACCACAGCCGGTCGTTTCGAGCATATGATCCATGACTGGCATGTTTTTCATCTGTATCAGAAAAATCCAAAAGCAGTCTAATTTGAGTTTCAACTTGAAATCATCACCGCAAAATTTCTATGAAATACGGACCCGGGAAAACAGGAAGACAGCTATTCTTATCTTTCCACTGTTTTTAATCTATGTGTTCACCATTACTGTCCTTTATATACCAATCAGAATTCTGTGGATCCCCCTCATGACATATTTCGAGGATCGTGTCATATTCACTGATTTTGGTTCCTCTTTTTTTATCTCCTATTTTTCATGGACCGACATATTTATCATCCTGGGATTGTCTTTGACATTCCTGGGGTTACATTGGACCTACGCCAAATTATACGGAAGACAACGGTTACTCAAAATACTCAACCTGCATCCACCCGGAAAACTGGACAGCTGTCATCAGCAGTTTAAAAATATTGTTGATGAAATCCGTATCGCCTGCGGCCTGCCCAGTGTATACGCGAGAATCATTCCTTCCGGTGTTTTTAACTCAATGGCCCTCATCGACAAAGAGGGAACACCAATAGTCGCTTTAACCGAAGGCATCGTCTCCAAATTTAAGCGGGACGAGCTTCAAGCCATTGTTGCCCATGAACTGGCTCACATTCGCAATGGAGACACCTTCTATATTGGATTTATCACTTCATTAATCAATACGATGCATTCTATAAGCAAAAAAACGCTCATCAATGACAAAGAATACCGCACGGGCCTCCAGGTTTTTTATAGCTTCATACTGGGAATCTCTTCTGGTATGATGCGTTTGCTCAGCTGTTTTATAAGTCAAAACAGAGAGTTTATTGCAGATGCTACCGCTGTGGAAATGACTCGCAATCCAATGGCTCTGGCCCGGGCTATTGACAAAGCTCACTGTAATCCATCCAACTTGGGACTCTATGCAGTTGGATTCACCCCGCTTTTTATCGTCTCACCCGATTCAGAGGGATCAAATGAAAAAGGAGGGTTCTGGACCAACCTTCTCAGCAGCCATCCTCCCCCTAAAAAAAGGCTTGCCGCTCTGCTTGCTATGGCGCATTATCCAACACACCGGTTCAAACATGCTGAGCCGGAATCCGATACCCCCATTCGTCTAGTACCTCCTGAAATTCCATCTTCTGAATGGATGAACACTCCAAATGAACAACTTTGGAAAATACGCACACCTTCCGGCGGTTGGATCTCCGGCCTTTCAACCGAGACTCTGGTACGCATGCCCTGGTTTACTTTGACCACATTTATTACGGTGGATGAAGCCAGTACTTCTCAATCGGACACCATTCCCAAAAATTTATTGAAAACAGGTGTGCCCGCCAAATATGTGCAAAAAATCAAAAACATGCATCAACGAAAAAAAAGCGTAAAGGATTTTTTGAGTCCTGATGTTCTTTGTCCAATTTGCAGAAAAAATTTGGTCAGAGGCAGTTATGAAAACGTATCCGTTCAGTACTGCCCGGAATGCTCCGGTAAAATAGTGCTTCTGGAGAGCATTCAAACCATTCTTATCCGTCAGGATGTGCAATTTTCTGAGACAGCACGAAAAAAAGCCATCCAGTGGTACAGATCTAAAGGCAATACCAAATCCCTGGGTAATAAATTGGAACAGTATCTCTGCCCATGCTGCAGTATGCCCATGATCCGATCTCTGTACAATGTCGTATATCACATCGAACTCGATACCTGCCAATTCTGCCGGGTGGTCTGGTTTGATCAAAATGAACTGGAGTTATTGCAGATTCTGGTGGAAGAAGCAAATAAAATGGATCATATCATTTAGGAAGAGGTTCACCCCCAAATACTTATATTAAAAATACATTCTTCATCATCCACGCATGGATTTCTGACCAAAAAAATTTTTATATGGAAAAGCATCGGATCTTCGAAAGACAGGGTCACCAAAAGACGAGTAAGAACATCCTCTATTTGAAAAATATGGGAATGACAAAAAATTTGGGTTGGTTTTCAAATTGGAGTGGAATTTTTACTTTTTGATATTTGTTTTTGAACCTTATACTTAGAACTTCACCTTCGGCGCTTTTCTTGCGGCTGCACTCTCTGTTTTAAAATAATGAAACGCCCGAAAATTGCACATCGCGGCAATAAGCGATTGGGGAAAGGATTCAATGGCCGTATTATATTTCATCACCGAATCATTATAATACTGGCGGGCAAAAGCCACTTGATTCTCTGTGGTCGTAATTTCTTCTTGCAGACGCAGAAAATTTTCATTGGCCTTTAATTGGGGATAATTCTCAACCACGGCAAAAAGGCTTTTCAATGTGGAAGATAGCATATCGTTGGCCTGCGCTTTTTCACCGGGGGAATCCGCTTTTTGCAAAGCTGAACGAGCCCGGATGACAGCTTCCAGCGTCTTTTTTTCGTGCTTCAAATAGCCTTTCACAGTTTCAACAAGATTGGGAATTAAATCTGTCCGGCGCTGTAACTGCACATTAATCTGGTGAAACCCATTTTTATTATGATTCCGAAGTTTCACCAGACGATTGTAAACCATAATAATCATAAGCAACAATAAAACGATGATTGCTAAAAAGACAAGCATGGTTCTCTCCTCCGGTTGAATATTATGAACTGATAATCAGACTGAAAAGTATTAGATCTTTAGTTTTTTATAAAAATGATAATCATATAAAATTCGCAAATTATTTAACTATAAATTAAAATTAAAAATGACAAAATCAAGAACCATCTCTTTATTTTCTGATGAATCCTGATTATATTACCCCATATTGAGTCTATTTTTCATTCAACCACAGCTTATTGATTGTTTCTGGATTGTCTCTGAAAAACTGGAAGCGACATCTTAAGTGCAATAAAAAATTTGAACATGGGAAAAATGCCTTCATGAAAACCACCGCACTTTTCTCGATCTTCTTATCCTTTCAATTATTCGGAGAATCTCAAATCGAAATTCACATCGATCTCTCTGCGGATACCCTGGGAACCGTCACCCCCTTTTTACTGGGTGCCAACAATCCCATGACATCTATTGTTGATCGTGCGGATTACGATCCGCTGACCGGTTTGTTCCCGGAACTGTTCATAAGCGCGGTTCGTGAGACCGGCGTCAGAAACCTGAGATTCCCTGGTGGAAACGCAAGCGGCAGCTATTTCTGGAAAGACGGCCTGGGTTCCATTGAGGAAAGGCCGGGCGGATTCGACGGCTCTTCAGGCTATTCAAAAAATGAACTGGGAGCGCATTATAAGCACATGTTCTCCTGGCATTTCGGACAGAATCCCGATGGTTCTGAAAACTATGCCCGGACCGTCCGCAATTATCTTCTTGGCGGCTCTCAATGGCAGTACTATGATATGAAAAATCCGCAACAAGGCCAACGGGTTGTGAAGAAAAACAACTGGTCTGTAAATGCCGAAATAAGCAACGGTCAGCCCGATCAGTCGTTTTATGTGAAATATCCGCCCGTGGATCCGGACTCATTTTTTCTGGCGCTTTGTGCGGACGTCTCGTGGGGCACCGAATGGCAGCAGACAGACAATCATGAAACCAGACTGCAGAACCATCGCGAACATCTGGACGTTCTGGCTCATGGGCAGAAAACATTGGGGATATGGATCAGCGAGTTCAACCTGGTGTATCGGTTGTATGACCGAACAGGAGATACATCCAATCCATGGTATGCTGGAAGACAGCTGGATTTTTTTCGGTCGTTCTCTGGATCAGGGATTGTATATTGCGGGTTGCCTTATGGGTATGCTGAGCCGGGCCTTCAATACAGGGCTCCTGGGAATGAACATCCATTCACTGCTCACAGATTCTGATACGGCTCTTGCAGACTGGCCGGTGACAGGGATGATCGGCCCTTCACCTGCATTTTATCTCAATCCTTCTGCCCTGATATACAGCGAGTTGTCCCGAAGCCTTCATCATTCTGTTATCGCTTCAAACATTAAAAACGGGCCCGTTTATCATTTGCCAGTGGCTGATATTGATCCGGAAGGCAGAGAGGGATGGAAGTCGGACACATTATTTGTTCCCCTTTTAAAATCACTGGCAACTGTCAGTCCGGCCAAAGATACTCTGCGATTGTATGTTTTAAACCGTATTTCCGGACTTCAGGAATCAGATCATGAATATGACTCCATAACAGCCATTATTCATCTGACTAACGGATCCGATTACAACCAACTCACACTGCGAGAATTAAACGCCCCCCGTCTCTGGTCAATCAATACAGCGAAAAACACGGAAGTCGCGCTGAAAACCGTTTTTCAGGGAAATGAGAATTTTCCATACACCCATGATTTCAGCAGCCACTCCTGGACACTGATGACATGGACCTTTCAATCCTCAAGCCAGGTTCAACACAATAAACCGGATTTGTTCTGCTTGCATCCCGTGGCTCCGAATCCGTTCAATGAAAGCACTGAAATAAGCTGGCATTTACCCGAATCCTGTCATATAAGACTGGAAGTATTCAATACACGGGGAGAAAAAATTGAAACCTTGTTTGATGGAGCAGCAAACGCAGGGGCACATACATTATACTGGAATGGAACAAAACTTGCAAGTAATATGTATTTAATACGACTGACTGCCGGCAAGAACCGGCAGCTTCGAAAATGTCTGTTATTAAAATAATAAGGCCTTGGGGGAGATTGGAAACCACAAATCAACGTCTTTGCCTCATATATGTCCGATTTCCCTGCCAAAATCCGTTGACATTCCCGTTCTCTCTTGTCGCGGAGAATATTCTGGCATTTCATGAAAAATGTTTGTATAATACATTGAAAATTGAATATTAACAGGACTTTTCAGGAGATATTCATGCGATCAATAATACGCCTTGGGAGATGGCTGATGCCGGTTCTGATGTTATGGCTGGCCTGTGCAACCACACCCCCTGGACCCTCACCCACGGAACAACGTCAAAAAATCAAACACCTCATATACAAAATAAGACAAAATCCACGCAGCGCTGAAGCATTTCGGGATCTTGGTACCGCTCTTTTCGAAATGAAATGGTACAAGTTCGCTGTGAAAAGTCTGATTAAAGCCTGGCGTCTTAACCGAAAAGACGCACAAACACTCTATTACCTGGCACAGCTTCTGGAATTACGCGGACAAACCGACAGGGCTCTGATGATCTATGGCCGATATAAGTCAGTAGAAATTCCGGCCGAATATAAATACAAGATGGAAGCTCAGCACAACCTTCTCTCCAGAACAAACTCACGAAAAGAAATTCATAAGATGCTGCAAAGTGAAGCGTTGCTGCAGATCAAAACAACATCCCCTAAAACAATCGCTGTATTACCGCTGAAACACATGGGATTAGATGAAAACTATGCTCCGATGGGCAAAGGCGTGGCTGAAATGATTATGACCGACCTAAGTCAGGTGAAGAAACTGGATATGGTTGAGCGGGTTCGCGTTCAGGCATTGTATGATGAAATGCAGCTGTCACAAACCGGCCTGATGGATGTCACTTCCACACCAAAAATGGGCAAGTTGCTCGGAGCAGGCAAGGTGGTCCAGGGCAATTTTGCCGTGCTTGACGACAGGAACATCCACCTGGACGTCACATATACAGATATTTTCAGCAGCACTGTTCCCAATCCGATTACAATGAAAGATCGTTTGCAGCATCTCTTTAAACTGGAGAAGGACCTAGTTTTTCAAGTGATCGGCCAGATGGGCATCGAGCTGTCTGCCAGGGAAAGGCAACAAATACAGCATATTCCGACAAAAAACATTCAGGCGTTTATCGCTTACAGTATGGGACTGGAAATGGAAGATCAGGGGAACTTTACCAAAGCCGCTGAATATTTTAAACAAGCCACAGGCATAGATCCCGGTTATGAGGAAGCACAAAATAAACTGATGGTCAATCAATCCATGGCTCAGATAAGCAGACAGACTCCTTTCCGATCTGTTAAACATGTCTCCGTATCTCCACGGACACCACTCGCACCGACACTCATCAACAGAGAAGCATTGATCCGCAACCGCCTGCATAACGTCAGCAGGAATATTGGCTCCACATTTATCCCCGGTCAGGATTCAAGAAAATCCAGTCAGGAATTCACAACCGCGCAACTCCTGTCGAACGTCCTGGATGAACGGATTTCCAATCCTCTGGATTTATATGATTTTGATGTGGAATCACTTTTTAATACCATTACATTGCCTGATCTGCCTCGCCCCCCGGATCCGCCGGGACCTTAGAGCCGGATTCCTTCACTATTGAAAACAGGCATTAGACGATTGAGAGGCAATTCGTTATGAAAAACTTGGTTCGCATTATCATTGTTCTCATTATTTTAACCAGTTTGATCCGGGGTCAGGAACCGGAATGGTTTAATTTCACCAATGGCGATCAAATCACAGCCATCGCTCAGGAATTTGATACGCTTTGGGTAGGAACCACCTGCGGTCTTGTAAAAATCAATAAAGTCACCGATCAGACTCTGGAACATTTAAACAGTGCGAATTCTGATTTGCCAAATGTTGAAATTCTGGATATCGTCATCGGATCCAATAATGAAAAGTGGATCGGCACCCGGCAGGGATTGGCAAAGCTTGCAGGGAATGACTGGACACTTTACGACACAAATGACGGACTGCCCTCCCAGGTTGTCAATACATTGACCCTGGATACAGACGGACTGCCCATAGTTGGCACTCTGTCGAACGGGCTGGGCATCTACCACAGCGATACGGATGACTTTTCGGTTATCAATACGACCACAGAGGACAATCTGCCCAGCAATTTGATTCGTGACCTGGCCTTTGACGATAGCAATAACTGGCTCTGGATCGCTACGGCCGATGGTCTTGCCCGGCGAACCACTGATGATCTATGGCAAACGTGGTATCAGTCGCCCGGAGGACTTCCTTCCGATGAATTATCCGCTGTCGCATTCGATTCGGAGGGTGTGCCATGGGTCGGCACACCAGGCTCGGGGCTTGCCGAGCAAATCGCCCAAAGCGACTGGGATTTTTATCAGTCAGGTGCTGCACCCGGTTTTCCGGACAACAATATCCGCGCTATCGCATTTGACAATGTGAACGTTCCCTGGGTCGGTACCGAAAACGGCGGCCTGGCTTATTATCCCGGGACTAGCTGGATTGCTTACAGCTTTCCAGGTACCGGAATTCCCGCCAATGCGGTTCATGCCATTCATATCGATGAGCTGAACGACAAATGGATCGGTACCACACAAGGTCTTGCAAAGCTGTCCGGCTCGGTCTGGTCGACAAGTTATGTTACTTCCAACTCCGAGCTGCCAAGTCCGTCGGTGCAGAATCTGGCTTCAAGAAACCAGAACGAAGGCCTCTGGATCAGCACGGGAAATGTTGTCACATTGTATGACGGGGCTGGCTGGAATACCTATGAAGGCGGCAATGCGCCTGCGGCACCAATCAGGAGCATCCTGGTTGATCACGGTGGAACGCTGTTCGTCGGCACGGAAGGCGCCGGTGTCTATTTGTTCAGCAACTCTGTCTGGGAGAATCATATCTCCCCCGGCTACGGTATCCCCGGCAATTACATATTGACAAGTGTCATGGATGCGTCTTACACTGTCTGGGTCAGTACTGAGAAGGGGCTGGGAAAATATGACGGCGCGGACTGGATTCCTTATACAACACAGGAAGTTGTGGAGCTTCAGACCAATGATAATACGGTGATTGCGGCGGACCACGAAGACAACTTGTGGCTGTTTGCCCAGAATTTTGTCATTCGTCAATTCAACACGATCACTGAAGAAGTCACCCTGGCACCCGATGGTATTACAGCCACGTACGTATTGGACATGACCGTTGACAATGAGAACAACTTATGGGTCGGGACGGACCAGGGATTATGGGTATTAAAAAACGAAACCTGGGAATGGGAAACCGTAGACCCGGATTTGCCGAGCAATATCATTCGTGCCTTAACCGTCAGTAAATCCGGCAATCTTTGGATCGGCACGAGCCAGGGCTTGGTGAAATATGCCCCCGGAGACACATCATGGTATACGGTCAAAAACTCCGGACTGATCGATAACGGCATCAATGATCTGGCATTTGACATCAACGGAAACTTATGGGTGGGAACGGAACGGGGACTGGCCTTATACACGGTCGAGGAGGTCGGAAGCCCCCAACTGGCTTTATCCGCCTATAGGATCGATTTCGGCAATGTCATGGCCGGCGACTCGGCAACACAGACCCTGCAAATACAAAATATCGGCAGTGCCGAACTGGACATCACGGACACGCAGCTGATCAACACTCAGGACGGCGTGTTGTATGAAGAAACTCACTCTGCTCCCTCTCCTTTTGATCCGGGCAGCCAGGGATCGATTTCTGTCAAATTCAAACCCGTTCTCGGGGGCACTTTTCAGGCATTTCTGGTTATTTATTCCAATTCGCCCACTTCTCCGGACACGGTTCGTTTGCAGGGATCATCTGACCAGGCCATGTTAAATTTTAATCCGTCATCCCTCGATTTCGGCATTCTGTCTCCGGATGAAGACATCCGTAAATCTGTGATCATTACCAATCCGGGCGCTGCTGAACTGTCAATTTATGAAAGTTATATTTTAGGATCAGAAGATTTTGAACTGGTTCAGGGGGGCGATCCGGCAACTGTCAGTCCGCATCCGGACAGTACGCATATCATCATAGTCAATTTTACCCCCCAGTCCGGTGGTATCAAAGAAGCCGATCTGATTGTGATAAGCAACGCCCCCTCCTCACCGGACACTTTATCAATGACCGGGTCGGGGGGATCGCCGCTCATGGCCGTGCATCCGGATCCCTGGATGTTCGGGCGTGTGGTAAGAAACACAACAAAAATCGACACCCTTTCAATGATCAATATCGGAAATCAGGAACTGCAGATTTACAATGCAGCGATCGATCCTCCCGGATCTCAATTCTCTGTTGTATTCGGACCTGAGCCCGCTTTGGCCGCACCTGGCGATACCAGCTTTTTATCTGTGGCATTTGCACCCGCGGAACTGCTGCCGGATACAGCCTACCTGATCATCGAATCCAATACAGCCCAGGGTCTGAATACTGTCCAGCTGACAGGCCGAGGCACACTGTTCCAAATAAATCCCGATATTCTGCCCAGCAAGCTTTCCTCGGATTCATCCTTCTCAATAACACTCGCCAGCGGAGCCCAGATTTTCGACCGGATATTTCTCTATTACCGCTCCTCCGGCCAGGCAGACTGGGATTCACTGGAATTTGAACGGGGTCTGCTTGATTATACTGTGGAATTGGAAGCTGCCGAAATTCCACCGGACGGGCTGGCTTATTATATCGCCAGAATCAATTCTGTCACTCAGGAAAAAACAATTCTATCCGGAAGCGATGACGCCACAGCCAACTGGTTAATCGTTGTCTCTCCTTCAGTTGCTTCAGAAAAAATCTCTCTCCCGGAAACGTATGGTATGCTGACCATTCCCTACCATTTAACTGAACGCAATATCGGACGTGTCTTTACCGATGAACTCGGGAGCTACAACACCAAACTGTGGCGTGTTTTTTATTGGTGGAACGACAGTGCAGCTGATACGGCTTATTACCGGGAATATCGGCCGGGCGAAGCATTGTGGAATTCTGAACCGGGCAAAGCGTTCTGGGTAATCACCCACGAGGGAATAGACTTTGACATCGATAACGTACTTTCAGTGGACTCCAGAACCCCTTATCAGATTTTACTGCAAAAGGGATGGAATCAGATTGGAAATCCCTTTACATTTCCGGTGGCATGGAGCAGCGTTTCTGTAAGGGGTGCCAGCGTGGATCCGCCTGTAGCGAGTTATGATGAAGAATATTTTTATGACCAGACCGTTCTCAATCCGTGGGAAGGCTATTTTGTGTATGCCAATGGCTCTGCAGAACTTCTGGTGCCGCCGGTGTCTGCGAGTCCATTGCCCAAATCCGGACGAGGCAAAGAATGTAAACCGGGTGAAATTGTAATACAACTGAGTGCCAGAGATATGAGTTCTGGATTTACGGACCAGAACAACTATGTGGGCATGCTGCGGGATGCCAGTGACATTAAAGACGCGTGCGACTATTTGAAACCACCGGCTATCAGAAACACACTGCAATTGAATATTCTGGAACAACGGCTTAGGTTTTCAGCCAATTATAAACAAATTTCCACCAAAGGCGCATGCTGGGAATTAGAAATCAAATCCGCATCCGGAACAGGGCTGGCTGAAATTGTTTTAAATCAGCAAACAGACATACCGGATCATTTTCATATCTGGCTGCTTGATCTGGACCACGGCGCCTCGATTCCTCTTCAGAATCACCAAGCAAAAATTCATCCTCCCCGACGGCTGAAACTGATTCTGGGAACTTTGGAATATGCAGAGATCCAGCGAGAAGATATTCCGCTCTCTCCCCAGCATTTCAGATTGAGACAGAATTATCCAAATCCTTTCAATCCGACGACCACCATTGATTTTCAACTGGCAGAGCGGACCCGTGTACGCTTGGAGATCTACAATGTTCTCGGGGAATGCGTGCAAACATGGATTTATCAAACCCTGCCCGCTGGTAATCACACAAAATTCTGGGATGGTACGGATGCCTGGGGCCGCCAATGCGCCAGTGGTTTGTATTTTTATCGTCTGTCTACACCTCATTTCACAGCAACCAAAAAAATGATTCGCCTGCAGTAGATTCGCTGCAGTGATTCGGAGGCGTGCATGACCAGAAAATTGATATGGATTTTTTTACTGATGATTGCCGGATCACTCCCGGCTGAAGAAAATTATGTGATTGGCCAACAAGGATTTTTTCGCATACAGGGGATTCATCAGAGTTACACCATTGATAATGACAGTTCTCTCAGTGAATTCAGCGTACCGGTCGAGGTTTACTGGCCGATTTCCCGGGAAACCTCTCTTTCGATATATACAAGTTATGCCAATGCAAACGGCAAGGATATGGGCGAGATTGCCGGATTGAGTGACACGCAGATTTCATGGAATTATTATCTGGAGGATCAAAATCTTGTGTTCAACCTGGGTCTGGGAATGCCCACAGGGAAGACGGCTCTGGACAGTGCGGAGTTTCAGACTTCAATGTTCATCAGTCAGCATTACTGGAACTTTATTGTTCCCAGTTTCGGTCAGGGATTTAATCTTTCGCCAGGCGTAACCTGGGCGCTTCCTGTCAATGATGGAGCCGTCCTGGGATTGGGATTGGCCTATCAGATTCGGGGAGGATTCGTCCCGCTGAAAAAAACGGAAGCTGTATACAAACCGGGTAACGAACTGTTACTCACTGCCGGTCTCGATATCCGTGTCGGCACACTCAGCACACTCTCAGGTGATTTCATCTTCACATCTTATGGATCAGATACATATGCAGATACCCTGGAGGTATTCAAATCCGGGAATAAAATGGTGACAAATATACAATTTAAAACCTACTTCGAATATGATATACTGACGCTGTTACTACGGTATCGAAGCAAAGCAAAAAACCGGATCATCGGTTCCGATTCGACCGGTACATATAAGCTCGTGGCAGAAAGGGAAAAATCATATCCGAATCATATAGAGTTCTCCGGCCAGTATAAGCATCGTCACAGCAATGCTTTTTCCATGTCCTATGGAATCGAAGGCAGGTTTTATGAGGAAACCGGTATATATGAAGGTTCAAACCTGATAGGTATCGTGCTGACACCGGAAATGAAACTCTCAAATAAATCTCAACTTATCGGAAGACTGAAATACTGGACCGGTTCGTATAGCACAGATGTGTCGCTTTCCGGTCTTGAGATCGGAGCCGGGTGGATCTATCAATTTTAAATTCTGAAAGCAGTATGATTATTAAAAAGGACGTTTCGTCCAATACTTGCGTTATCACTGAAAATAACAATGATAAAGAGAGTGTGTGTCCATTCGCCCTGTCGATAAAAATATATTCGGAGAAATGAACCATGAGAAAAAAATTAACGAACAGGGATCCATTGAAATGAACAAAAAATGGTTTTTATGCATGGGTCTGGTATTGATTGCATATGTCTTTGCCGATCCACTCGACTCATTAAAACCGCTGCTGCCCGATCTGCCGGGCTGGCAGGCTGGGCCTGCCGAGGGATTCAACTCGTATCACAATCACATTAAAATGATCAATGCTTCCCGAAGATATACGCAAGAAGACAAATTTTTGAACTCCGTTATTTTTATCACCAACCAGGCTTCTGAAACCGGCTGGCTCGACAGTAATCTCCATTTCGAATCTGCCGGATCGTCCATTACAACGGAAACCATCGACGGATTTCAGGTATTTCGAACCCATCGGAAATCAAGAAAAGAAATCCTCATTATCGTCGTGATTCAACGGGAGGAAAATGAAGGCGCGTTTCTATCCCTGAGCTTTAAAAATGTCTCTGCTGAAGAGGCTCTGAAACTTGCCAGACAGTTTAACTGGAATGATATGGAATTTATCATCTCATCCATGAATTAATATCTTATGGAGGATACCATGAAATGCCCTGCATGTGATCATGAGCTGCAGCCTTTCACTGTTGAGAAACTCACCGTTGATGTATGTCGAAACGGCTGCGGAGGCATTTGGTTCGACTGGTTTGAGCTTCAAAAAGTCGACGAACCCAGCGAGCACATAGGCGAAGCCTTGCTGAAAATTGAGAAAAGCCCGGAAATTGCGGTGAATTATACTAAAAAGCGATCTTGCCCCAAATGCAAAAACGTCATTATGATGCGGCATTTTTTCAGCACACAAATGGCAGTGGCTGTGGACGAATGCCCAAAATGCGGTGGATTCTGGCTGGATGCCGGTGAGTTGAAGCAGATCCGGGAGCAATTCGCTTCGGAAGAGGACCGTGAAAAAGCAGCAGAAGCATTCATTGAAAAAAAATTCGGTGCACAACTGGACAAACGAAAAAAAGCTCTGCAGCAAAAATCAGAAAAAATAGATAAAGCTGCAAGGGCATTCAAATTTCTCTATCCCTCCGCCTGGATTCCCGGCAAACAGGAGTGGGGAACATTTTAAGCACAGAAAATAAATGATACAATTTCGGGGGAACAATGAGATATAAAGCGTGTATGTTATTTTTACTCGTTTTTTCGGGTGTATTAACAGCCCGACAGGAAACCCTGATCAGCGGCGATTTTAAAAGCGGAGGATTCGGAGGACCGGTCTGCAAGATCGGAAGCGTATATCAGGAAGCCGCGTTCATGATGGGTGGCCGTGGCGGATGGATCATCAACCATCAATTTGTTTTGGGAGGTGGAGCATACGGCCTGGTGACCGATATCGCATCAAAAGAACATCCGGATATGAAAATGAATATGGGGTATGGCGGCATTGAAATTGAATATATCAAACAACCGAACAAGCTTGTCCATTTCAGTATCATGGCATTGCTGGGAGGTGGCGGGGCCGGTTTTTCAGAACGTCATACGACCGATTGGAATGACGATTATGAATATGACACATTTTTTATTGCCGAGCCTTCTGTGCACATCATGCTGAATATTACCGAATTTTTCCGGGCTGGTCTTGGCGGAAGCTACAGATTTGTCACCTCTATGGACACCGGAACTGAGTTGTCGAATAATGATCTGGGTGGTCCGACATTGGTAATGACGATTAAATTCGGCAATTTTTAACAATCCGGCCGTTAAAATAAACACGAGTTGGAAACCTTTTACAAGCATTATCCGGCGTGAAATATCGCATATAAAAAAAGCCCGGCTTCGATTGGCCAATTCAAATAAATCCTGCCATCTATTCCTTGTCTTCTCAGTGTTTTTTTTGTATATTTCCTGTCATTCATTGTATGAATAAACAGACAGGCAACATCATGAAAGTATTGAAATTTGGCGGCTCAACATTAACCGGGATTCAACAAATTGAACGTGTGCTTCTCCGACTGGAAAAGACCATTCAATCCGATTCTGATATCGTTCTTATTCTCTCCGCATTTGGCGGCGTAACCGATCAACTGATGCAGTTAAGCCAAAGCGCCGTTAATTCAGATGATGCATATTTGCAAACTCTTGAAGTGATTCAAAAACGACATATTGAGGTTATTCAGGCATTTATCCCTGAATCAAAGCAGAAAGACACGATCAATGATACAGAATCACTGCTGTCCGCATTAAAAGATGCCATTCATGGTGTCCATCTGCTCAAGGAACTTTCCCCAAAATCTCTTGATTTGATTCTGAGCTTTGGTGAAAGACTCGCCTCTGTCATTCTTGTCGGTTGTCTGAGCGCGAGATCCATCCCTGTTGAATTGATAGATCCGCGTACGCTGATCGCGACAGATGACCAGTTCGGAAAAGCCAAAATCGAGTGGGAGTCTACCATCAGCAACGTTCAGAAACAATTAAGCGGCAAAACAAAAGTTCCCATTGTACCAGGATTTATCGGGATGACTTCAAAGGGCGAGATTACCACACTGGGCCGGGGTGGCTCTGACTACACTGCCACCCTTATAGGAGCAGCCCTGAAAGCCGAAGCCGTGGAAATCTGGACTGATGTGGATGGAATCATGACCGCTGATCCCAAAAAGGTAGCCAAAGCGTTTCCAATTGACCACTTAAGCTGGGACGAAGCCATGGAACTCTCCCATTTCGGAGCAAAATTAATTTTCCCTCCTGCCATGATTCCGGCTGCACAGCACAACATTCCGATTTATATTCGCAATATTTTTCATGCGGACTTTAAAGGAACCATTGTCGGATCCGGTTTGGATTCAGATCAGCCTGTGCGCGGCATCTCCTCAATCGACCAAACCGCTTTGCTCAGCGTGCAGGGTAGCGGTATGATGGGAGTTGTTGGTATTGCAAAACGGCTGTTCGGCGCTTTGGCAAAAAATGCAATCAATGTCATTCTGATCACACAGGCCTCATCCGAACATTCCATCTGTTTTGCGATAGCGCCCAACCAAGCAGATGCAGCCAAAAAGGCCATTGAAGAAGAATTCGCATTTGAAATATCCGCCGGACATATGGACCGGGTTAATGTTGAAACCGGGGTATCCATTGTCGCAGTGGTTGGAGAAAATATGCGCCGGACACCGGGAATCGCCTCTCGTCTTTTTCAGGCGCTGGCGAAAAATGGCGTAAACGTCCAGGCCATTGCCCAGGGATCTTCGGAATTGAACATTTCAGTGGTGATTGCCGACGAAGATGAAGCCAAGGCCCTTAACGCGCTCCATGAGGCATTTTTTCTTTCTGATACCAAATCGCTGCACGTATTTATCATCGGTACGGGCCTGATTGGATCGACCCTTCTGAAACAAATGGGAAATCAGCAAAGCAAGCTTCGATCTGAAAAAGCTCTGGATATTCGTCTGATGGGAATCGGTGATATTGATCATATGATTCTGGACTCAACACCTATCGACACCGGCAATTGGCAGAATATATTGAAAAACGGTCCTCGAATGGACCTGCATGCATATATCACCAAAATGCTGAACATGAATCTCCCGAACACCGTGTTTGCGGATTGCACAGGGAGCGCTGACGTCGTTGATTATTACAAACAAATCCTGAGTGCCAGCATTTCGATTGTAACACCGAATAAAATCGCCAACTCGGGACCTTATTCCAGATACAAAGATCTGAGGGATACGGCTGCACAAAAAGGGGTAAAATTTCTCTATGAAGCCAATGTGGGTGCCGGCCTTCCCGTGATCAGCACATTAAATGATCTGGTCAGCTCCGGAGATACAATTGTAAAAATCGAAGCCATCCTGTCCGGAACACTGAGTTATATCTTCAACTCATTTACTGGAGAGAAAAAATTCAGTGATATTGTCAAAGAAGCCAAAGCCAAAGGATTGTCCGAACCGGATCCCCGGGATGACATGAACGGTTTGGACGTGGCCAGAAAAATACTGATTCTCGCCCGTGAAACCGGACTGATCCTCGAATCCGAGCAGGTTCGGCTGGAAAATATTCTTCCAGAATCCTGCCAGAAAGCCGGAGATGTCAAGAGTTTCTTTCAGGCGCTGGAAAAGGCGGACCCGCAGTTTGCGAAAAAAAGAGATAAAGCAGCCGGTCAGGATCAGGTTCTGCGATATATTGCCACATTGGAAAACGGTCAGGCCACGGTCAGTTTGAAAGCGATTGATAAAAGCCATCCCTTTTATGCATTGACGGGCAGCGACAATATGGTGGTATTGACCACTGAACGCTATCATGAATTACCTCTGGTTATTAAGGGACCGGGCGCAGGCGCGGAAGTGACCGCAGCCGGAGTATTTGCAGATATTATCCGGATCGCAAATTATCTTTCCTGATATTGTTCACGGATCATTCATCAGAATAACACCGCCATAATGCAAAAAGCCCGTATGATAAAAGAATTATTTGACCGGTTGCAAAAGGTGTAAAAATATCGGAGTCATCTATGATTACAAAAAAATTTAAAGTGGGCATTCTGGGAGCAACAGGAACCGTCGGTCAGAAATTCATCAGGCTGCTGGCGGATCATCCCTGGTTTCAGGTCAGCTGCGTGGCCGCCTCCAGCCGATCTGCAAACAAATCCTATAAAGAGGCGGTTGCGGGCCGGTGGTCACAGGAAACGGACATTCCGGACGCTGTCAGAGATCTCTCCGTTTATGAAGTGGAAAAGGACGTGGACACTGTCGCCGATCGGTCGGATTTCGTATTTTCGGCTTTGAGCATGGATAAGGTTAAGGTGCGCGATATCGAAATCATGTATGCCGCGAAAGATGTGCCTGTGGTTTCCAATAATTCCGCCCATCGTTGGACCGAAGACGTCCCCATGCTAATGCCTGAAATCAATCATCAGCATATCGCATTGATCGACATTCAACGTCGGAACCGCGGATGGAGCAGGGGATTGATTGTTGTGAAACCCAACTGTTCAATTCAATCTTATGTTCCTGTTCTGGACGCACTGAAATCATTCGGACCGGAAAAAGTGATTGTATCGACCTATCAGGCCATATCAGGTGGCGGGAAAACTTTGGATACGGCTCCCGAAATCATCGATAATGTCATTCCCTATATTGCCGGTGAAGAAAAGAAAAGCGAAGATGAGCCCTTAAAAATCTGGGGCAGGTTGAAAGGTGACCAACTGGTTCTGGCAGAAAAACCGGTCATCTCTGCGAATTGCGTGCGTGTTCCGGTTTCGGATGGGCATCTGGTCGCTGTGAATGCAGCGTTCAGGATCAAACCGATGCTGGATCAGATAATCAGCGCAATTCAAAATTATCAAAATCCGATTGCAGATCTGGATCTACCCTCATCGCCCGAAAAATTTCTGGTCTATTGTGAAGAAGACGATCGTCCGCAGACCCGGTTGGACCGTGATCTGGGGCACGGCATGTGCGTCACTGCCGGAAGATTCCGGGAGGATACGATTCTCGACTGGAAATTTATTGCCCTGTCCCATAATACACTTCGCGGCGCGGCCGGCGGTTCGGTACTCACAGCCGAACTTTTGGTCAGCAAAGGATATATCGGATAATCAGGGAAAAACACTGGATTCTTCGGAAAGCCGGGAGCCGTTTACCTGTTTACACGGCATGAACAAACTGATTCCGGGGCTGGAGAAGGAACTGACCGGGAAAAATGAGGGAGATCACCTTCAAGTCATTGTACCGCCTGAAAAGGCATACGGCAAACCCAATCCGGATTTAATTCAGAAACTCCCGCATCATGTATTCAAGGAAGTCGGCAAAGTCCAACCCGGCATGCAGCTGCAACCCTCCGCAGCGGATGTGAGTGTCCGGTTACTGTTAGTTCAGGAGGTAGATGACCAGGGAGTCACGGTGAATGCCAATCATCCTCTGACCGGACAAACCCTTCATTTCGATGTCCGGATAGAATCCGTTCGGGATGTCGCCCCTGAAGAAATTTCACACAGTCATGCCCATTAAGGCTGAATTAAAGGGCATTTGGCTCGAAGCCGATACTGTTATCCATGTGTTCGTCGAGAAATGAATCAAGTGGAAATCCAAAGATGAAAGTAAATAATGAAGGCGAGGTGACTGTGAATCCATCGAACCGGTCCTTGTCGAATGTGACTCTGGAAGAACTGCCGCGTGCATTGCAGGAAGCCGCGGCCCGCGTCGGCTGGTCTTCTCTTATGCCTGTTCAAGCCCGTGCTGTTCCTTATCTTCTGGCAAAAAGAAATATGATAATTCAGGCACGGACGGGCAGTGGTAAAACCGGCGCTTTCATTTTGCCTATGCTGGAGCTGTTGGATGCTTCCCGGCCGCATTGTCAATCACTCATTCTGGTGCCAACCCGAGAGCTAGCCAAACAAGTCTGGCGGGAAACGGAAATACTGCTGGGAAACCAGGGGCTCCGCACTGCGGCAGTTTATGGCGGCGTGGGGTACAAGGCTCAGATCCAGGCTTTAACAAAGGGTACGCATATTGTTGTTGGAACCCCCGGACGGATTTTAGACCATCTTTTAAAGAAGAATCTGGATTCGAAACATTTGACAATGCTCATCTTTGATGAGGCAGACCGCATGCTTTCCATGGGATTTTATCCGGATATGATCAAATTGAAGGGGCATTTGCCAAAGCACCTGCACACCTGCATGTTCTCTGCCACCTTTCCTCCCCAGGTGCGAACCATCGCCGAAGAATTTATACATGCACCCGAGTTCCTCTCTCTCAGTGAAGACCATGTGCATGTCACAGACACGACTCATGTCTTTTATACAGTTCCTGGCATGGATAAAGATCGCAGCCTCATCCGCATCATAGAAATTGAAAATCCGTCTTCGGCCATTATTTTTTGCAACACCAAGGCTGAAGTGCATTATGTCACGACTGTTTTACAGCGGTTCGGATACGACGCGGACGAATTGACCTCCGATTTGTCTCAAAAACACCGGGAACGGGTACTGGCCCTGGTACGCCAGGGAACACTTCGTTTCCTGGTGGCAACGGATGTAGCAGCTCGCGGATTGGACATTCCCAGCCTTTCACATGTATTTCAATATCAGATTCCTGAAGATTTTGAAGTGTATATTCACCGTGCCGGGCGTACAGGCCGTGCGGGTGCAACGGGTGTCGCTATCGCTATGGTGAATCAAAAGGAAAAATTTATGCTGAACCGGATTGTGAAACGATACAATATTGACATGCAGGAATGGCCTCTGCCCACAGACGCTGATGTACAAACTGTGGTTACCGAACGCCTGACCGCTCTGCTCGAAGCCCGTCTTCGTGACCGGGATAAATTAAAAACTGAACGCAGCAGGCGATTCAAGGCGCTGGGACGCGCCCTTGCGGAAAGCGAAGACGAGTCAGCCATTATCGCCATGCTGCTGGACGATTATTACCAGCAAATGCTTCATGCACCAGTATCTCAGCCAGCGAACAACAAATCAGACTCCCCAAAATCCAAGGATTCTGGTGATAAAAACAGAACAAGGAAACGACGCAAGTATTAGTGGTCTCAATATTTCAATTCCCATATGCTTCTTTTTAAAACCCAGTTCAGAATCCAATGGGGCTCATTTAATATAGTTAACCTTTACTTATGAATTGATCTGCATATCCTGAATCCCAAATCACTACGCCTTTCCGAAGATTGAAAATTCTTGTAATTGGTAATTCCCAGCGAATCCGAGTGACATTGCCAGCCACCACCCCGTATCACCCGAAATAACTTTTCAGAATCTTTTTGAATGCCTATCAACGAGGTCGTGACCTCGTTCCCGATACCATCCCAACACCACTCCCACACATTCCCGCTAAAATCATAAATCCCCAGTTCATTCGGACTTTTCTGACCGATATTGTGGGACATGTTATTTGAATTTTCGGCGTACCAGGCTACTTCCTTAGCACTGTCACTCCCACTGTATCGGTAGGAATGGCACCATTTGCCGCCCCGGGCCGCATATTCCCATTCAGCTTCAGTCGGTAGTCTGTATCCGCTTGAATTCAAATTTCGTGTAATTTTGATACCATCAATATTATAGAATGGATCAACCGCTTCCATATGACTTAACGAATTGCAGAATTGAATCGCATCATACCAACTGACATTTTCAACCGGTTGATTAAATCCTTTAAACTGGGATGGATTAAACGAATACATAACCCATAACCACTGATCTTGATTTACCTCAAATTTTCCCATCATGAAACTTTCGACAACAGGACTGGAAGTATATGCATGATCACTGCAATGACTCTCTGATATTACATTCCCCTCAATAAAAACCAATTCCATATCCGGAAACATCTTCTCTCCATTCTGAGCAAACAAATTAAAATCAAATATAATTAGGCTCAGCCAAACTATTAACAACATGATCAGGTAGCACATAGATTTGTTCAATGTCAAATATTCTTTCACTACTTTGGAAAAATTCAAATCAAATCCGAAGATATCTTTCACCAATTCCGAAAGGGGAAATGCGATGGCTTATCACATCCGGTTTTATCATGACACCCTGAGATAAAGTCATTCATCTGCTGCCGCGCCTGCCATAACCATTTTATTGTATTCCTGGAGCAACGATTTTATAAGCACCTTTACCGAGACAATTTTATTTACACGCCAGACATTCGCTCCGGCAAAGGCAAATCCGTTTTTCAGCCGTCCGTCTTTGGCTTGCGTCAATGCAGCGGCAATACAGTAAGGGGATTCCCGGTAATTACAGGTGCGCAGGCATTTCCACGGGCATTGAAACGGTTTTTTGACTCCCGCAAACACATCCTTTAAAAATGTGTTTTTTATCGCCCGGCCCGGTAGTCCGACCGGACTTTGAATAATTACAATATCCTCCGCCTCGGCTTGAATATATGCCTCTTTGAATCGGATATCTGCGTCACATTCATGCGTTGCCACAAACCGGGTGCCCATTTGCACACCCTGAGCGCCTAATTCCAGCATACGAAAAATATCTTCGCCTGTATAGATGCCGCCGCCGGCAATCACAGGAATTTCCTTTCCGAAAGTCTGCTGAAAAGGCTGAATTGTACGGACCACATCGGGAACCAATTTTTCCAAAGCATAGTCCGGATTTTCAATCTGCTCCATTCTGAATCCGAGATGTCCGCCGGCCAAAGGCCCTTCAACAACCACCCCGTCGGGAATATGATTAAACCGCTTCTGCCAGAAATTAAAAATTACCTGCACAGCTTTGGCTGAGGAAACAATCGGAACAATTTTTGTGTTCATGGTTTTCAAGCGCTCCGGAGGAAAGGCTTCAGAAAATTTGAGCGGCAATCCTGCACCGAGAAACAAAAAATCCGCGTTCTCCTCCACAGCCCCCTCCATTAAATTGTCATAATCGGATAAGGCAACCATGATGTTCACGCCGATCAAACCATCTGTTTTTTCACGTGCTTTCTGGATCTCATGCTTTAACGCACGTTTATTGGCGTCCTTGAAATGTGTGTTAAAATCCGGTTCATGAAATCCCAAGCCCACTGCGGAAACAACGCCGATACCGCCCTCGTTGGCAACAGCCGAGGCCAGTCCGGCGCCTGATATGCCCACACCCATACCACCCTGAATGATCGGGATGGGCGCGCTCACAGAACCAATTTTCAAGGGAGCGATGATTAAACTTGCCATAAGACTCCTTTTTTGCAGTTATTTACCTGAAAAAATCAATATGCTATTGAGCGACGATAATTTGTTTAATAAATGAGATTAAATCGATTCTGCAATTTTTCTGAAATGAAATCCGTAAATCAGCAGGGTAATGGCCAGAGGAAATTTTTTAGGACATTGAAACAGACTGTATAAAAATAGTTTCCAGTAATAGCGTTTCCCTTTTTCCAATACACCCAGAATCCACATTGATTTCAGAAGCGCCCCGATATCATTCCAGGTAATCCTGGGCTTCATTTCCGGGAAAGGATGAAAGTCCTGCATCATGGATTTCACCCGCTCATAGTATTCTCGTGGAGAATAGATAGTTCTCAGTATCTTCTTATACCCTTCGCTCAATTTTGTCGGATGCATTTTGGGAATAAAATTGGTGGATCCATCCATATTGTCCCCGCTCATAACACCCAGCAGCCTTTTTTCCGATTTCATCCGGTGAAACAATTTGGAACCGGTCGGGGCGTTCAGTATACCGACCATAGCTGTGACAATTCCGCTCTTTTTAATAAACTGAATTTGCTTTTCGAATATGGAAGGTGGATCATGATCGAATCCCACAATAAATCCTCCGGAAACGCGGAGCCCCTGTTTTTGAAGCTGACGCACGGAGACTGTCATATCCCGGTTTAAATTTTGGGATTTTCCGCATTCCGCCAGGCTCTCGTCGTTCGGCGTTTCAACACCGATAAATACATGCTCAAATCCGGCCTGCACCAGCATTTGAATCAGGGTCTCATCATCCGCCAGATTCATGGAGACTTCAGCCGTAAACCGGAACGGATATTTTTTGGCTTCCGACCACTGAATTAAGGCAGGCAGCAGATCGTGCTTCAACCGTCTTTTATGACCGATCAAATTGTCATCCACAATAAAAACGGGCCCCCGCCATCCGATCCGGTAGAGCGAATTCAGTTCGCTTATAAACTGTTCTGAACTCTTGGTCCGCGGCTTGTGTCCGTTCAAAAGAGGAATCGTGCAAAATTCACAATCGAACGGACAACCGCGAGAATACTGTACACTTATACTGGCATATTTCTTTTTATCCAGAAGATCCCATCTCGGCAAAGGCGTTTTTTGAAGTTCCGGAAAGTGGCCGGAAGCATAGACGGGCTTCGCACATCCATCCTCAAGATCTCTGAAAAATCCGGGAAGGGTTTCTTCTGCTTCATTTAAAATCAAATGGTCGATTCCGGTGAATGTTTCACTTTCGGTGGTCACCATAGGTCCCCCGGCGACAATCTTGACGCCCCGGGATTGACATCTCGACACAACATCCTGAAACGATTTGCGTTGTACATTCATTCCGGTAAGAAATACAAAGTCAGCCCAATCCAAATCCCGGTTTTTCAATACACATACATTCATATCGATCAATTTGACTTCCCAGTGTTTCGGCAGCATGGAAGCAACTGTCAGTAATCCCAGCGGCGGTTCCGAGGATTTCTTGGATACAAATTTCAGTGCATTTCTGAAACTCCAGAATGTTGAGGGCATCTCAGGATTAACCATTAATATATTCATATTGCACTCCTTCTGGAATTCATTATGATCAAGATTTTGGTGAATAAAAAAACGCTTTTTTATTCACCTTAAATTTTATATTATAATATACAGATTCAAACAGTCCTCATTTGTAAAAGTACTGTAAAACCGGCGGATCTCTGAATGAAACATCCCCGCTCATTTTTTTATCCCATCTTTATCTTTGTCCTGGCACAAATTGCCAGCCTTTCGCTGCTCGGTATCTGGATATACTGGTACGTCTCCAATTATATTATTTTCAGTGAAGTGGATGATAAATTCTCTGCTGAAATCATCTCGGAAGGCCGTAATGTTTTTGTGCTGGTCAGCGGTTTGGTACTCCTGATTGTGGTTTCTGTGTTGATGTCCCTGCTTTTTCACCGATTGAATATGCAGCTTAATTTGGCGCGGCTCTATGATAATTTTATCGCCAATGTCACCCATGAATTAAAATCGCCTCTGGCTTCCATACAGCTGGCCCTTGAGACTCTGAATTTGCATCATCTTCCAAAATTAAGGCAAAAAGCATTTATCGATATGATGCTGAAAGACACAGCCCGCCTGAACAAGCTGATCAATGCCATACTTGAAATACCGGCTCTGGAGCAAAAAAAAGTCGCCCATAATTATGATGTCTATCCAATCATTCCATTCATTCATGAGCTTGTTCTGGAATCCATGGAACAGTTCAATCTGCCTTCGGATGCGGTTCAGATCCGCGGATCGGGAGAATGCCGGTGCGTTGCAGACCGCAATGCATTGAAAATTGTACTGGACAATCTGATAGACAATTCAATCAAATATAGTCCCGATTCAGTACACATATCAATCCGTTTGCATTGTGGCCTAAGGACATTTTCACTCGATTATAAAGATCAGGGGATAGGCATATGTGCATCGGATCAAAAAAAGGTGTTTGATAAATTCTACCGAACACATGATCCCCACAGTCCAAATGTCAAGGGGACAGGCCTGGGTCTTTATTGGACGCGCGAAATCATCCGGTATCATGGCGGCAGAATTTCTGTACACAGCAAAGGGCGCAACAAGGGCACGAGCTTTCACATTGAACTGCCCATTTACCAGGCTTCGAAAAAACGGTATATTCAAAATCTGCTGAAAATCACCCGGAAACGGCGCCAACAGGAGAACGCTTTTGAAGAATGAAAAAGAAAAAAGTCGCATTCTGCTGGTTGAAGATGAGGAGAACCTGGCAGTCGGATTGGAATATAATCTTACTCATGAAGGATACCATGTGACCCGGGCTGAAGACGGACGGATTGCCCTTGATCTGATACAGAATCAATCCTTCGATTTAATCATCATGGATATCATGCTCCCTTTTTATGACGGCTTCGAACTGACCGAAATAATCCGTGAAAAATCCCCTCAAATGCCTATTCTCATACTCACCGCCAGAACCACGGCCAAAGATCGCATTAAAGGGCTGGAGATCGGCGCAGATGATTACTTAACCAAGCCCTTTCATTTGCAGGAATTACTGCTCCGGATTCGGGGTATGTTAAAGCGAAAACAGTGGTACCAGGATGTGTCTGAGATTGGCCCTGTTTATTGCTTTGGAGATAATAAAATAAATTTTGAAACCCTGGTCTGCAAAACAGAAAAACAGGAAATCCGTCTAACCCCTCATGAAGCTATGGTTATCAAGTATCTCATTCTGCATAAAGGAAAGATCGTCTCCAGAAAGGCCCTGCTCGAAAATGTGTGGCACGTCAGTTCAGAGGTTGAAACCCGGACCGTGGACAGCTTTATTTCGCGCCTTCGAAAATATTTCGAAACAGATCCCTCAAAACCGGTCTTTATTAAAAGTATCCGTGGAGCAGGGTATCAGTTTTTCGATGAATAAGGGAACAAGCCCCATAACAATAATATTATGACGCGAAAGCGTCATTGAATGCGTTCCCACGGAGAGAGTTTGTGTGAAAATAGCCAAACCCCGGGTGTTTTGACTGTGTTTTTTTCCAATATTACAATACGCTGTTTCTCCGTTTTTCATATCGAAGAGAAAATTTGTCCCCCTGATAAGGGGGACCTCGATCCGTTCCTTTGGATCGAGGAGGGGGTTTTATCCATTTTCACACAGTCTCAGACCGTGGGAACGAGGGAAATATTTTTTTATGGATTCTATATATTATCTTATCAATTCGATGTTTGGAAGTGGAATATAAAGGATTGTTCATTCAATGGGCTCATAGTATTTTAAATTATAAATATCTAGATCGAAGAAGGCAGAAAATCAGGCAGATGCGCCGGGAAAAGCACATTGAAGATGAAACGTATGAAAATCTATATAAGCGAAGAATATCTGATGTGATTGAAAAGAGTCGGGAAACAGAAGTAAAACCAGAAAATACTGAAGCCAGAAGGAAAAATTCCTCTGTACAAGATCCTGTAGATCCATTTATAGGGAATGTGTATAATTTCTCACAAGATTCTCTTTCTGAATCTGAAGATCTTACTGAAAAGATTAAAGCAGCATTTAAATATTTAAATGATACCGAACGAAAAATAATGACAATTATAATGCAGGAAGCAAGTACGAAAGAAATTATAAAGGAAATGCAAATTAGTGAAGAAGCATTTGATAGGGCTATTCGTAGTGCTAGAAATAAACTTAAAAGATATGTGTTTGATATAGTAGAGCCTGATTTAAATCAAAAAATAGAAATGCCACATAAAAAATTCAACAAAGTGCATTTCACATTAACATCATTATCTACCGTAGAACCTGGTTCAACTTTTCGAATTGAGTTGTTTGCACACCTAGAAAGACAGAGGGACGAAGTCCTTAAACGATCAAAAATAATTTTCAATGAAAAACCTATTCAAGTTGATTTTAAAGGGCCAGTATCCATTGTAAAAGGTTCTTTATTAAATGTTAGAATTGATTTAGCACCCTTTATTATTGACGATCCAGAAGATGCTATATTTTGGGACGGAGATATTGGAAATGCAACGTTTATTGTGAAAGCTCCAAAGAGTATGTCCTTTGGTAATTATAAAGGTCGAATTAGTATTTATTTAAATGGCATACCGATTTCCAAGCTATATTTTGTTATACATGTTGGTGAATTATCTTTAGAAAGTAAACCTTTAAGTCATAAGGAAATGAGATATCGATCTGTATTTCCTTCATATGCAAGTGAGGATCGTGAAGAAGTATTTTCAATTCTTACGGGAATGAGGAAAATTATACCAGATTTAGAAATATTCATGGATATAATAGCTTTACGGTCAGGAGATAAATATAAATCCAAATTATTTCAATTAATTGATAAAAGCGATATATTTTATTTGTTTTGGTCAAGAGCAGCCAAGGATTCAAAGTGGGTGAAAATGGAATGGGCCCATGCCCTAAAAGAAAAAGGAATTGACTTTATAGATCCTGTACCACTTGAACCGCCTGATATAGCTACAACACCACCAGAGCTTGCATCTCATTTACATTTTAATAATGATATACTGGCATTTAAAGCTCTATGTCATTGGAGATCAAATATCGGTGAATGATTTTAAATAATATTACAATCTGTATTAATTTTGATAATATTTGGTATCTGACGGATATTTAGTTTATCAAAATAGTATGTTAAGTGCTTTAATCGTGAGCATAATACAAATTAATGGTTTAAATAAATTCTGTTATCGATACCTTAACTTGCCTTGTAGAATTTTAGAATCTTCTTGTGCATTTTTGATCAATTCAATATATTCCTTTCATAGAAATAAACCTCGCTCTTGCAGGAATCACGGGCTTTGCAATGCTGTCAATCTATGAAATATGTATATCTTTTATACCCAAACTCAGTGAAGTCGCAATGAGTTTCGCGATGGGCGGTTTATTATTAAATGTCACGTGGATGTTTTTGCTCGGTCTGAGATTTTTTTTGGCTGATACATGAAGACGCAAGACAGGGAAATGGCAATGAATATCCCATAGAATTATTAAATTGGCGTCTTTTATCGAATGGATTTCATGTCTCATTAGACAAAAAAAGAAAAAACGACAGGAAACAGACCAAAGTTACTCCCCTGAAAATACTTGATTTTCTTATATTGCCTCGTATATTGCCATGATCTCATCTTCTTATGATTTACATATTCTGAAAAACATCAATGCTTTGAGGGATGTGGTTCATATGACAAGAACATAAAATCTTATATTGGAAAGCAATTTTCAATTTTTAATGATATGCTTAAAGCTGTTAGCAAGACTGAATCATACGATAAACATGATCTGATAAAAATATGGTTGATTGCATGCCTGGTAAAGACATTAAAAGAACAAACGGATTTAAAAGAACCAATTGTAATATTCGCCAGTTAAATTCGCCAGGCGCCCTTAGTGAGTGAAATAACAAATTAGAAATCGTGTGTTACGATCATTGTGGTCGTGCAAGTGAAAGTTACACATAATCAAACCTGAAATACATAATTTATGACCGCTTACGCTTTCCGCCAGGAGGCCCCGTCCTTTCCATCCTCCACCAGAATCCCCATGTCGCCTAACCGGTCGCGAATCGCATCACTGGCGGCCCAGTCTTTTTTTGCACGAAAATCCTGCCTTAATTCAAGCAGAAATTCGACGAGCTCTGATTCTGCAGTGCCCGTTCCCGAAACGGCGTTTTCGGATTTGAATGCCAGGCCGAGAATGGATTCTCCCAGCGCATGAAACAATTTGTCCGCACATTCCAAATCTGTCTTTTCCGGAGAGGACTGCAGCCTCGCCTGGGACTCTTTGGCCATATCAAATAATACGGAAACCGCACCTGCCGTATTGAAATCATCTTCCATATATTCATAAAATTTCTGTTTATAACCCTTCCAGGGTTCCGAAAGCTCTGAATCTTCAAGGTTCTGGACTGTCTCTCCAATCCTGCTTCGAATATCCTGAACAATTTTCGAGAGCCGCGTGAATCCCGCCTTGGCTGCATCAAGCGCCTGATCGGAAAAATCCTGCGGAGAGCGGTAATGGCCCTGAAGAATGAAAAACCGGATGACCATGGAGCCATACGTTTCAAACAAATCGGGAAGCGCCTTGAAATTACCCAATGATTTGCTCATTTTCTGGCCGTTGATAGTCACCATGTTGTTATGCAGCCAGTATTTCACAAAGGGTTTTCCTGTAGCGGCTTCACTTTGTGCAATCTCGCACTCATGATGGGGAAACTGATTGTCCAGTCCGCCGCCATGGATGTCTATACTTTCTCCAAGGTATTTCATGGACATCACGGAACATTCAAGATGCCAGCCGGGGTATCCCCGGCCCCAGGGCGACAGCCATTGCATGATATGCTGTGGATCCGCTTTTTTCCATAAAGCAAAATCGGCTGAATGCCTTTTACCTTCAGCCACTGTATCACGAACACCTTCCAGCAGATCTTCGATCTTGCGTCCGGACAATTTTCCGTAACCTTCAAATTTGGCGATATCAAAATAAACATTTCCCTCGTTTTCATACGCATATCCCTTGTCCAGCAAAGTTTTAACCAGCTCGATCATTTCTGGAATATATCCCGAGGCCCTGCAGGAAATATCGGGCCGAAGATTATTCAATAAATCCATATCATGAAAGTAATGCCTCTCATACTTTTGGGCGATTTCAATAGGTTCAACTTTTTCCAGTTTGGCCTTTTTAATAATCCGGTCTTCCCCGTCTTCGGAATCTTCCAAAAGATGACCGACATCTGTAATGTTTTGCACGTAACGAACTTTGTATTTTAACGCCCGAAGGAAACGGACGATAACATCAAAACTGACGTAACTTTTGGCATGTCCGAGATGCGGATCATCATAGACCGTCGGACCGCATACATACATCCCCACAAACGGGGGATTGGCCGGTTCGAAGGGTTCCTTCTGTTTGCTGAGCGTATTGTAAACATGAAGCATCATTCGTTTCCTTCTTATTTATTGATCCGATGTGTTTTTTTGATACGGTTCGTAAATTCTGGTTTTAAATGAGTCCCAATTCTAGTTGTAACTATCAAAAAGGTTGCAAGTTAAACCTCCGGGAGGTTTTATAATTAAGATTGCACATTGGGAATATTAAACTTATTGAACCTTTCGGAGGTTTAAAATACCGTTTACAATGGTTTACGACAATCTCGTAAACCGGAACAAGTGATATAACACTTGCAAGTACTGTGGTTTCTTTTTATAATAATGATGAACCGTGGACTGCATCATCCCTGCTTTTAATATAATACGGTCGCAGGAAGAAGCAACATATTTATTGATTCCCTGGATTTTGTCGCTTTTTGGCAAAATAACAAACATCACATAACCTGGTCTGAAATATTCTGTCTGGCAATATAGCCATGATAACTCTGAGGAGCCATTGATCATTGTTTATCAGCCGGATAATGTAAGATACAATGCAAATTCATAAAAATCAAATACTCAATTCAGTACCGATTATTGCCATTGGCATGATTTCGGTCCCTATGCAGGTACTCATGATGCAGGAACTGATTTCTCAGTTTTACGGAAATGAGTTATGCATCGGAACCACTCTCGCTTTTTGGCTGATCTGGACAGCCACAGGAAGCGGACTTCTTCCAAAGCTGTTACCTGCGCCAATCCGTGTTCAACATCGGATCGCCATCATCCAGCTCGCATGGGCTTTTGTGATTCCCTGCACCTTGTGGTTGGTGCGTTCCGCAAAATCTGTCATCGGTATTCCTGCCGCTGAAATGGCGGGGTTTTCACACATGCTGATAATCACGACGATTGTCCTGGGGCCATTCTGCCTGTTATCCGGGTATTTATATACCCTGGTTTGCCATTGGAAAGAAGATGAAACCCGCCGCTTTTCACCACCCCGGGTTTATACTCTCGAGTCAATTGGAGCGGGATTAGGGGGTCTTCTGGCCAGTTTTATTTTTATCCGCGCCTTGAACAGTTTTCAGATTGGCCTTTTTCTTTCAGGATTCAGCCTCTTTTCTGCATGGATCCTGCTTTCACCCCACACACAACGCCTGAGGTTTACGCTTCCGATCCTTTTGGGTTACTGCATCCTGTGGTATTTCTCAGTATCCATACAAACCCGACTGGACGCATTATACTTTCCCAATCAATCGATTGTACTGTCGAAAAATACACCCTACGGACAAATTCATATCACCCGCCTCCAGGACCAAACCAATGTTTACCAAAATGGTCTTTGGATGTATACTTCACCCGATCCGCTGTCAGCTGAATCCTCTGTCCATTTTGCCCTGTTGCAGCATCCCGCTCCCAAACGGGTATTGCAAATCAGCGGCGGCGTGGATTTGCTGCGCGAGATTCTTAAACATCCCTCCGTGCAGCATATCGACTATGTTGAAATCAATCCCGCATTAATACAAATGATCCGGCGTCAAATTCCCGGGGCGAAAAGCCTGGTGACAGATCCCCGTATCCATATTCACCATATGGATGCCCGGCAATACATCGATCGGTATGGGACATCATATGATGTCATTCTCTCCAATCTGCCCAATCCCTACACCAATCAATTGAACCGTTTCTATACTTTGGAATTTTTTAAAGCCGTAAAAAATAGGCTGAACAGCCAGGGGATATTCACGTTCCAGGTTCGGGCAGAGGAAAATGTTATCAATCCGGAATTGTCTGATTTTCTCAGCATGCTTTCCGCCACAGTTCGGGATGTATTTCCGGATCTGACCATTTTACCCGGGGAAGTCCAGCACTGGCTTGCTTCAACAACGCCCGGGCTCACCTTTTCAAATCCGGACCGGCTGCAAAGCCGTATCAATGAACGGCGATTACAAACACGGTATATTCGGTACTATTTCATCCAATATACACTAAGTCGTGACCGGATTGCCCAGGTTATGGAGCAAATTCACCCCACGTCTCAACGCAATACAGATTTTAAACCCCTGGGATACTATTACGACACAGTATTATGGGTCGCTCATTTTTCACATGGATTTAAAACAGTATATCAGGAATTCAGCAAACTTCACCTGTCCCGCTGGATTTTTTTTATTGCCGTCTTATTTCTGATTATTTTTCTGTTGCAACAATGGAAAAAAACCCTCCGGTGGAGAAAGCTGCATATCCTGGCGTCCATCTGGATCGTGGGATTTACCGAAATTTCTCTGGAGATTATTTTAATTCTCGGATTTCAAATTTTATGGGGAGCAACTTATCAAATACTCGCCATACTGATCGCCTCTTATATGCTCGGACTTTCCCTGGGCAGTCTTCGTGCATGGAAACTGTATCAACTTAAGAAAGCCCGATTCGAGACCTTTCGGAGAATTCAGGCAATCGTGTCTCTTTATGTTCTCCTCTGTATCGGCACGGTCCTTTTCAGCCGATGGATGCTTCATCAACCATTCCATTCATTGATTCCCCCCGTGTTTGTATTACTTACACTATTCGCAGGGAGTCTGGGGGGGTTCCAATTTGTTCTGGCAAACCATCTTTACATCCATTCCAAAAAAGAACTGTCGCATCAGGCCGGATTTCTTTATAGTTCCGATTTGTCTGGTTCAGCATTTGGCGCGTTTATATGTTCTGTATTGCTGATCCCCATTCTGGGGATTATTCACTGTCTGCTTCTCTTATCACTCATGAATGGCTGCATCAGTGTGTTAATGTATCTGAAAAAAAATAATGCATAAAAAATTATGGGGTCTCTTCGGACTGGTATCCTGGCGGTAATTGAAAAAATGAGTCAGCAATGTCCCGCTCTTCCAATAATAACAATTTCTGCGTAACTTCCACACCCATGGCCCGCGTATGAAGCTCGGCGGGATATCCGCCCAGCCGTTCCAGCTGATCAAAAAAGAAAGCATATTGTCTGACCATGGGCCCCATCATGGTTCTTAAAATCGATGCATACAACGGACGATCCGGGGAGGTTGTCACCCACATTATCACGCGGTGATTCCTCTTATCGCCCGAATCCGGACGACGGCTGTGAATGACCACTTCATGACAATCCCATTCTCCGACATGCCGCTGTCTGCCGGTTTTATAAAAAATCGAATCCGGAATGATCGGTTCACCTGTTAAAGTGTCATATGTAACTCCGAACATCATCATGGTCATCAAAGCCATTCCCTGAAATGTGGCTATATCCATCTTGATCATTGTGCTGTCCTGATGTCGAACCAGCCAGGCTTGATTTTTCCGGGTGTCGATTAACAGGGTTTGATTTTTATCACCCTCATCGCGCCGCAGATGTGTGTCCGTAATCCAGGTTTTCGTGAAATGGGTTTGCGCTGGTAATCCGAAAATAGGAGGCGTCGTCACTTTTTCTTCTATATAATACCCATTTTCAGCAAAAAGAAAAGCTGCCACAATAACACTCAAACCAGACAATCGTATATTTATAGATCTGAAAATTTTCATGGTTCTGGTTCCGTTTATTGTTTTTTCTTTTGCTTGCCGCTGGTGTCTCTGACAGCAAAACTTTTTGTCGGGCATTTTTCAACAGCATTCTGAAGATCTCCCACCGGATCATTCACTCTGTCATAGTGAATGACCGGTAATTTCCCCTCCATGGTAATGATTTCATTGGCTGTCGTTTTTGGATTGGCGCACAATGTACACCCAATACAGCCGACCTTGCATACGGCTTTCACTGCTTTACCAAAATCCCTGGACACACAGGCCAGATAAATCTTCTGATCTCTTGGCAGCAGAGCCATAATATTTCTCGGGCATGCCTTGACACATTCTCCGCAGCCTGTGCACAATGCTTCATCCACCACAGGAAGGCCATTTTCGCTCATTTTAATGGCATCAAACGGGCAAACTGCTGCACATGTACCCAGGCCAAGGCATCCATATTCGCATCCTTTCGGACCATTGTTGATCTGGACAGCTGCCCGGCAATCCTGAATCCCTGTGTATTGAGCACGATCGACGGCATTTTCATGATCCCCGCGGCACCGTACAACAGCGACTTTGAGTACTGTTTCTCCAGCCTTGGTTCCCATAATTTCGGCCACTTTGGCAGCCACATCAGCACCGCCAACCGTACAACCATTCACCGGATATACGCCCTTCACAACGCCTTCTGCGAAACCGCTGCATCCGGGCGCACCACAGGCACCGCAGTTGGCTCCTGGCAAGGCTTCTTCAATCAAAGCAATCCGCTGGTCACGCTTAACCATGAAAACACGCGAGGCCACAGCCAGCCAGGCACCAAAAATTAATCCCAATCCTCCCATAATGATCATTGCCAATATAACGCTGAAATTCATGGAATTGTTGATCTCCAGTTAATTGATTTAAAATAATAAAAAAGCCCATCAAATGCTGACGGGCTTTAATTTAACAGAATTTCAGAAATAAAACAAATTAATTATTGCATTTGCTCAATATGGTGATCAACCCAGTCTTTCCATTTTCTATCCAACTGGGCTGCTTCCTGAAAAGCAGTCAGGGCTTCTGTTTTTTTACCCATCGCTTCCAGCGCGTTTCCTTTTTCTATGTTTGAAGCAGCTTTGGAAGTCTTGGATCTTTTAGATAACTGAATAGCTTTTTCAGCAGATTCCAAAGCATCACTGTAGTTACCGACGGCATTGTACGCTTTGGCCAGACGAAAATAAGAATCACCATTATTGGGATCAATGGTAATGGCTTTTTTTAGTTTTTCGATTGCGCTGTTCACCTTACCCAACTCAAGAAGTGATGTTCCCCATCCCGTATAAGCCAAATCATAGGTTGTATCGATTTCAACCGCTCTTTGAAAGGCCTGAGCCGCATCCGAATACGCGTCCCACCCCACATAGACAGCGCCAATGGAATAAGCAGCTTTTGCATTGTTAGGATCAGCGCTCAGAGCATTTTCGTATAAAGTAATAGCCTGCTTGCCTTTTCCCTGTGATTCATAAAGCTTCCCCAATGCAAAAATCACCCTCGAATCGTTGGGTTTGATTTCCAGTGCTTTTTCATAAGCACCGGTTGCATCCGAATATCTCTTCAGGCGGGTCAGTGCATAACCCTTCATGTAATATGCCTTGTAATAATCGGAATCAATGGATATGGCTTTATCAAATTCCGCGACTGCCTCTTCATATTGGCGTTTTTGTAATAAACTGCCGCCTTTATTAAAGGCAATTTTTGCCTGGGATTCCTGATCCTGTGCCGATGTAATTTTCTCTTTTAACTGCTGCAGCTCTGCTTTTACCTTTTCGAATTCTTCCATCGCAACATTATAGGCATTGGTGTCGTTGGCCTGACTCGCTTCTTCCATTTGCGCAACCAATTGCTTTTGTTTTTTCTGCAAGGCTTCGATCTGTGCCTGATAATCCTGCGCAAAAATCGCAATCGTACTGATAGCAAAGACAATGATCATCAAACAAACAGTCTCTCGGCTGAAAAACCTCATAAAAACCTCCTGCTTGTGACTTATAATTTAATAACACGTGCCGAAGGGGGGATTCGAACCCCCACAGGATTTCTCCCACTGCCCCCTCAAGACAGCGTGTCTACCACTTCCACCACTTCGGCAAAATGTCGCCTGCCAAAAGACAACATTGTTTAAACGAATGATTTCCTATTCGGTTTCCTGTGGAACTGCTTCCTCTCCGGTTCCAGAAGCGCCTGGAATGGCTGGCAGAATATCCGTTGGAGCGGCTTCCTGATCCAGAATTTCCTGCACCGCTGTCTTCTCCTGGGTTCTTCGGCCCGATGACAGAAAACCGATTGTAAGCGAAGTAGTCGCAAAACCGATAGCCAGCCACATGGTCACTTTGGATAAAAACGAAGCAGCGCCGCGACCGCCAAATACACCCCCAATACCACCACCTCCACCGAACATGCCTGCCAATCCGCCTCCACGGCTGGATTGCAGTAAAATACTCACAACCAATAATATCGAAACCAGAGCATGAATAACTGATAAAAAAGCAATCATAAGTGAACCCTCAAATTATCGAGCTGCCTTGACAATTGCCGCAAAACTGGCAGCCTTTAAACTCGCCCCGCCAACCAAAGCGCCATCGATATCCGGCTGCTCCAGCAATGTTCTGGCATTTTCCGGCTTTACACTGCCGCCGTATTGAATCTGGCAATTGCCGGACACGTTTTCATTATATTGATTCTTGAGCCAGCTGCGAATAAATGCATGGACCTCCTGGGCCTGATCAGGACTGGCCGTCTTACCCGTGCCAATGGCCCAAACCGGCTCATATGCGATGGTTATCCTGTCCAAATCTTCAGAAGACAAATCCTTTAACCCACCGATAAGCTGGGTTTCAACAACGATCTCTGTTTTTCCGGCTTCCCGCTCTTCCAGTAATTCACCCACGCAGAGAATTACTTTCAGCTCCGCATCCAGGGCTTTCTTCACTTTCGAATGAATCACATCATCGGTTTCACCAAAAATATGTCGTCGTTCCGAATGACCAATAATCACATAAGTGCATCCGATATCCTTCAGCATTTCCGGAGCGACTTCTCCGGTAAACGCGCCTTTGGATTCAAAATGGCAATTTTGCGCACCCACACGAATATTGCTGTTCCGGGTTAAATACACAGCTTTATGCAAATAGACAAAAGGCGGACAAACTGCTATATCCATATCCTGAACATCAGATACCAATGGTATAAGTTCATTCAGCAGAGATACAGCTTCATCTGTATTTGTGTTCATTTTCCAGTTGCCCGCAATAAACAATTTACGCATGGTTCAACTCCTAAGCATCATTTAAGGCAGCAATGCCCGGCAGTGTTTTGCCTTCCACAAGTTCCAGAGAAGCACCGCCTCCCGTGGAGATGTGCGACATTTTATCAGCAACACCGGCCTTTTTTACAGCAGAAACAGAATCGCCGCCGCCAATGACCTTGATGGCGTCTTCCAATTCTGCTAAAGTGGCGGCAATGGCATTGGTTCCTTTAGCGAAATTATCAAATTCAAAAACACCCATCGGGCCATTCCAAAAAATGGTTCGGGCATTTTTCAGGGCACCCCTGAATTTCTCAATGGTCAGAGGACCAATATCCATGCCCATCCATCCTTCATCAATGGTATTGCGTGCTACATGTTTGGCCTCGGCATCGGGAGAAAATTCTTGAGTCACAATATGATCAATCGGTAAATAGATATACACATTGGTTTCATAAGCTTTTTTTAAAACTGACCTCGCCATATCGATCATATCATCTTCCACCAATGAATTACCCACTGAAATTCCTTTGGCTTTTAAAAATGTGTAGGCCATCCCGCCACCAATAATTATTTGATCCACTCTGGACAATAAACTCTCGAGAACAGATATTTTAGAGGATACTTTTGCTCCGCCAATAATGGCGACAAACGGCTTTTTAGGATTTTTTACGACTTTATCTTCCAGAAATTCCAGTTCTCTTTCCATGAGAAATCCCGCTACCGCAGGAAGAAACCGGGCGACTGTTTCTGTGGATGCATGTGCACGATGTGCGGTTCCGAAAGCATCATTGACATAGATATCCCCGTAGGTTGCAAGCACCCTGGCCATCGATTCCCGCTCTGCTTCATCTTTGGATTTTTCTTCTTTATGAAAACGGGTATTCTCAAGCATTAAAATGTCGCCGTCCTGAAGAGACGAGACCATCGTCTGTGTCTCTTCACTGATGCAATCAGGCGCCAGTTTCACAGGCCGGTTCAGTAATTTTTCAAGATATGCTGCCACGGGCGCCATTTTATGTTTGCCTTCAATATATATAGCCTCATCAAAATGCTGTCCGGATTTTTCAGCTTTCTCTCTGGCCTTTTTCGTGTCTTTTGCAGGATCACCGAGATGTGACATCAAAACCAGTGTTTTTGCACCCTGATCAAGTACATATCGAATCGTAGGTAGAGCAGCCTGAATGCGAGTATCATCCTGTACAATGCCTTTATCCATAGGAACATTAAAATCCACCCGCATTAACACGCGTTTACCATGCAAATCCACATCTTTGACTGTTTTCTTTCTCATTATCACGGATCCCTTTATATCGAAGCCATTTTCACCAAAAGATCGACGACACGGTTCGAATAACCCCATTCATTGTCATACCACGAAATCACTTTCACCATATTGGATCCGATCGTCATGGTTGCCAGTGAATCGAAAATACTGGAATAAGGATTGCCTACAACATCCACCGAAACAATGGGATCCTGCATGTACTCCATAATCCCCTTTAATTCATTCTCAGCAGCCGCTTTCATGGCCGCGTTCACTGATTCCACAGTAACCGGCTTTTCTGTAGTAGCGACCAGGTCTACAACCGAGCCGTCCGGTGTCGGCACACGGATCGCCATGCCATTGAGTTTTCCGTTCAATTCGGGAATTACCTTGCCCACAGCTTTTGCGGCACCTGTGGTGGTCGGAATCATCGATACGGCTGCAGACCGGGCACGACGCAGATCACTGTGCGGCAGATCAAGAATACGCTGATCATTGGTATAGGCATGTATGGTGGTCATCAGACCTTCCTGAATTCCGAATGTATCATTGAGCACCTTGGCCACCGGAGCCAGACAGTTGGTGGTGCAGGATGCGTTTGAAACGATTTTGTGCTCGGGTTTTAAATCATCATCATTGACGCCCAGAACGATAGTGGCATCGATTTCATCTTTAGCAGGCACTGTCAGAATCACTTTCTTGGCACCGGCTTCCAGATGCTTGGCAATCTGTTCCTTTTTCCTGAAAACACCTGTGGATTCTACAGCGACGTCCACACCCAGAGCCGCCCAGGGCAGATTGGCAGGATCTCTTTCCGCAGATATCTGAATTTCTTTTCCATTGACCACAATCGCGTTGCCTCTTGCCTCCACTGTTCCATCATACTTGCCATGCACTGAATCATATTTCAGAAGATGAGCTAAAGTTTTCGCGTCCGTAATATCATTGATCGCGACGACATTGACATTACTTCGTTTTTCCGCTATACGGAAAACAAGACGCCCGATACGTCCAAATCCATTAATTGCAACGTTAATGGCCATAAAACAACCTCCTTGATCCTAGAGTATTTCCTGTATGAGTACAATATTCAACCCTGACAAAGGGTTCAAAACGCACGATTCCCCGACGCTGTCATTCGAGCGTTGGTCGTTAATTATAAATAAATTTTTTTCAAATGTCAAGCAGAATCAGGGAGATATTGCGGGGTCATACAATTGCGGTCTTGACAGTCCGATTCCTATCACAGAGCTTGCTCCTGCATCTCTGCAGGCCTTTGCACAGCTGTTGATTGTCGCTCCGCTGGTAATCACATCATCGATCAGCCAGACTGCCCTGTTCTGCATATGCGAAAAACGCTTGATGGTAAAAGCGTCCCTGACATTGGCCTGCCGTGCCTCAGCGGACAACCGGGTTTGTGTCTGTGTATACCGGATGCGTTTCAGCAGCCGATTGTTCAATTCAATGCCGGTTATCCGGCTGATCGCCCCGGCATAAATTTGACTTTGATTATACCCCCGTTCACGGAAACGGCGCGGATGCAGCGGAACCGGCATAATTGTATCCGGGTACGGAAGATGCAGACTTTGAATCGACTCATTCAGCATCCGGACAATGAAATCACCCAGCTTTTTTCGCGATTGATATTTCACCAGATGGATGCATGTCTCGATTTTCGGTGAATACTGCCAAAACGTGATCACATCATTCAAAAAGAAGGGCCCGTCCAAATGATTAAAATCCCCCGATTGATGATGACGGATATTTATCTGATTTTTCATTAATAACTGACAACCATGACAAACCGGGACATAGGTTTCCATCATCTCCCCGCAGACCGGGCAGACAGGCGGATAGATGAAATCCAGAACCGGATCGATCAGCTGATGCAGAAATTGAGTGATCATTAATAATTATCTGCCGGTTTACAATTTGCCGAAAATATAAAGTCTCTACGGCCTTATAAATTCATCTCTTAAGCATGGATCCAACAGGATTCTATTGATACCGCCTGCAGTAGCCACAGACGGTTATGAATCCAGATGCTACTTTTTAATCACCATCTTTGTTGTATCCAGAAGTCCGAACGGATTCAATTCTCCGATCAATGGCTTTCCCCATCGAATGAACGCTTCTGTGACGTTGTTGCCTTCGGCATTGATATGGCCATCCGGCAGATGCCGGGTTTTGCCGGCCACTGCCTTCAGAGGAACCAGCTTGAATTCAGATTGATATGGCGAATCGGAAATGCGCTGAATGGCCACAGATCCGTCAATATTCCCTTCCATTGCCATTCTGGCCGCAAATTTTCCCAGGCTTAGAGTTTCCTCATAATCGACCGGACTCTGATCGGGAAAAGAACGCTGAATATATCCCAGTGTGTCACCCCGTGCACGCAGCTTCTTGGACACACCTTTTTCTTTTGAATGGGCATTCAGGCGGTCCGTCAAATAATTTTTTACTTTATCAATCAGAGCGTCGGCCAGAGCACCGGTTCCGGAGAGCTGAACATTGCCATGACTGTCTGCATCCAGTTTTCCTTCGGACAACAATTGCAGAATCGGCACACCATTCTTATCCTCCACGCCTTCAGAAACGGCCACGACGCAACGACCATATTTATGATAAACAGTTTCCACATCCTGACAAAATTGATCGATGTTAAAAGCCCTTTCCGGTACATAAACAAGATGCGGGCCCGATTCCGGTGTGGTCCGGCCCAAAGCGGAGGCTGCTGTCAAAAAGCCGGCATGCCGGCCCATGCATACCCCGAGATACAATCCGCCGAAACACTGATTATCCATATCAACACCCCGAAAAGCATTGGCTACATACCTGGCAGCAGATGCATATCCGGGAGTATGATCGTTTTCCATTAAATCATTGTCTACAGTTTTCGCCACATGAAATAACCTCAACTCGTATCCCTGATCTTTTGCTGCATCATTGATAATATCCAATGATTCGGACGTGTCATTGCCTCCGGCGCCAAACACATATCGAATGTTGTATTTTTTAAATACTTCAAGCATTTTTCTGTTTTCTTCATCCTTGGGTTTATGCCGTGTGGAAAGCAATGCCGTGGCCGGCGTCCTTGAAACAGCAATCAGCCGTTCTTCTCCCTGGGCGCGTAAATCCACAAAATTCTCATTCAAAACACCGTCAATGCCGTTGAGACTGCCGTAAACACCTGTAATCTCCGGGACATTGATCAATTCCAAAACCACACCCACCCAGGATGCATTGATTACGGCTGTGGGACCGCCCTGGGTAAAAACCACTGCATTGCCCTGAATAATCTTCATGTTTCACTCCTGTTAACGGTGATAATTATGACGAAAATCTTAAAATTTTGAATTAAAAACTTACAAAAACCGAAACGCAATGTCAATATAAATCCATTGATAAAGTGTCAAAAAAGTATCCTGTCCTCATCCATGGTCGATTGATGGCTGAGCCTGACTAAAACCGGATAACAAACTCAGTCCCCGGCTTTCCTGTTAAAGTCAGTTCCCCATTCAATTGTCTGACCAGCACCTTGACCATATGCAGCCCCATCGACCTGATATTACTAAAATCAAACGTATCCGGCAGCCCAATGCCATTGTCCCCGATTGTAATTTCAAAGGTGTCTTGCTTTTTTTTAAAAATAATATTAATCTTTCCCCGGGTCTTTTCCGGAAATGCATGCTTAACGGCATTTGTGATGAGCTCATTTAAGATTAGCCCGCAGGGAATCGCCTTGTCAATGCCCAATGTAATCTCTTCAATATCATGGCTAATTCGAATACTTGAAGAAATACGATACGCTCTTCCCACTTCCTGAACCAGTTGCTCGATGTACGGTTTTATCTGAATATTCGAGAAATCGTCGGACTTATAGAGCTGTTCATGTACAAGAGCCATAGAGTAGATGCGGCTTTTACTGTATTGAAACGCAATTTTTGCTTCGGGATCCTGAACCTTGTACGATTGCAAATTAAGCAGGCTGCAGATGATCTGCAGATTATTTTTCACACGATGATGCACCTCTTTCAGCAGCAATACCTTTTCTTTTAATTCTTTCTCAACACGCTTTTCTGTTTTTTTGCGCTCGGTGATATCCTCAAACGTGCCGTCATAAAAGATGACATTTCCTTTTGTGTCTCGAACCGCACGGGCACTTTCCCGGACATAGATCGTAGAACCGTCTTTCCTAAGCCACGCGCTTTCAAGACCTATAATCACCCCCTCCTCCTCAAGACGCCTCTTAAACTCATCTCTGGGATAACTCGGTTCAAATCCGGTTTCTTCAAGATTCCGCTTTGCAAGCTCCTCAAATGAACGATATCCGAGCATACGAAGAGCCGCCTGATTCACCAGTATAATTTTTCCGCTTGGTGTGGTTCGATAAATCCCAAGTGTTGAATCTTCAAACATCCTGCGAAAACGTTCTTCACTCTGCCGCAGAGCCTCTTCCGCCTCCTCGTGTTTCCTGAAGGTCTGACCGACATGTTCGAGAAAATGATTAATCCCTTCAGCAAGAGACTTTAGATCTGACATGTTATCGGACAAACTGGCACGGACTTTATAATCCCCCTTACTTGCCTTTTTTAATACATATAAAAGACCGTCAATTCCTGATTTTGGTAATTTTTTCGGCATGATGAAAATATCCTGAAAACTTCCGATTGGATCATCGACCGAAAGAAATCGGATTTAAAGAAATAAAAAATCCTGCAGAAATTGATACGAAGATCAATCGGACGACTATATTATTTTATAAATGTTAGAAAAATATAATGAAAATGTCAACTAAAAATCCGTACTGCTCAGCGCAAAATCAACTGCGGCCATGGCGTGAATTTCTGTTGTGTTGAATATCGGATATGAGAATGGTGCTTTTCGAAGCAACAGGGGAAATTCGGTACATCCCAATATCAGGCCCTGAATGGACTGTTGGTTCATTTTATTTACAATATTCATCGTTTTTTTTCTGCTTGCTTCTGTGAAAACGCCCCTGGCGAGCTCATCCATGACAATCGCGTTTAAGGCAATGCGGTCCGATGCTCCGGGCACAACGCAGGCAATATGATGTGCATGTAATTTAGAAATGAAAAAATCCATTTCCATAGTCGGTTGGCTTCCAATCAGGCCTACCCTGGACAATTGCTGCTCAAAGATGACTTTTGCTGTCTCCTCAGCGATATGAAGTATCGGCAATGACAGCTTCTTTTGCAATTCGTCTGCATACTGATGCATGGTATTGGCGCAAATCAGCAGACAATCCGCGCCAGCAGCAGCCAGTTTTTCTGCAGCGTCCAGCAACAGAGGAAAAACTGATTTACCCTGTTGTTTTAATTTGACCACATCATGAAAATTGAGAGAGTACAGAACGCATTTTGAAAATTGGTGACCTCCCAATCGCCGATTGGTGAATTCGTTGACATAACGATAATATTCCATACTTGAGGCCCAACCTGTACCACCAATTAATCCTATCGTTCTCATGATGAATACTCCATATTTCAGGTAATGATATCAGACAATACGAAGGATTCCCGAGACAGTGCTTTTTAACTAAAACCGTGTAAAATCCACAAAATCAATCCCTGTCATTCTGTCTGTCCTTGTTCTTTTTTACTTGTCCAACCAGATTATGGTATAGACACCGAGGCTTTGTAGTTAGATTCATTATACAGGGGATTTTTTAATGGATCATAGAGTTTCTGAGGTTTGGGATTGTCGTCCTGTGTGTATACCCAGATTTCATGGGGATCCCATACGATCACTTCATCCCGGCAATCTCCGATGATATCCACAACCGCATTGCACATGTCCGGATGACCATCATCAGGAAACACGACCACTTTACGGCCCCACCCGTCATACATCCCGCCTTCATCGATATTCGCATTGTGAATAAAAAACTCCTCTGTACGACCGGTCCAGTTGACCGGCAGACACATACTGCCGTATTGATTGGGCTCAAAACTGTGATATAGATTTCCATCCGCATCAAAAAAATGAATGATTCCCTGGTTCCTCCAAAAATTAATCGTCACAACCTCTAATCCCGGGAGGTCATCTCTGAAATTTGCGATCGCCGGATTTTGCACATGTCCTATATAATAATGCTTAAGAATTCGTCCGTTCTTATCTGTAAAAAACAGGCCCTCATCACTCGCTGCACAAAGCAGTCTCAAATCCGCGCCGGGCCGGAAGGACAAAATCGCCACGCCATCCGCATGATCCTGAAGTGTGTCATCCAGTGACCACAACTTCTCACCATTGTCATCAAACAATGTGTATCCCATCATCAGTTCGTCACGGCCGTCTCCATCCATATCCACAGCATACGGATAATGTCCGGTGTTGCATTCCGCATTCCAGAGCAATTCCAGCTGGTCATTATAGGCCCAAAGATATCTGTAGCGGTCTTTGAAAATAATATCACTGTCATATCCCACACCACGAAGATCACATAAATAAAGACAGTCACCCAGAATATGAGGAAAAATGTTGTAGACCGAACGATATGGTTTGCCGCCGGGAGTTTCAGGTGTGAATATTTTCTTTTCGATTTGACCGGTTGCCCCGTCTGCGACGATCAGTTTAAAATTTTTACAATATATGACCTCATTCTGTCCATCTCGGTCCAGATCATGAATTTGAAAAGCCACATCATTGGTCAGATAGTCTTTCCATGGATCGGGCTGGCCAATTTGCCAAAGCTGGCGGCCGTCAAATGTCATGGCCGTTAAACAGCTGAGTTCGCTGTTCCGGTCTTTGGGACCATGATGGTTCACCTGACCAATCAGCACATCCATTACTCCGTCACCATCCATGTCACCAAAACGAAGATTCCGTCCCACACCAAATCCTTCGGTGCTGATTTTCTTCCAGATCACAGGTTTGGGATTCTCATTCTGAAGACGCGTTTCTTCGGACTGCATAAGCATCCGATTCCGTTTATATTCTTTATAATCAGACGGCGGTGCGGTGACAAGCACGTGTGTAAAACGGGCCGGTACATCCGAGAGGAAACCGATCTTTCCGGTTCGAAATGTGGAATCGACGGCTTGAAGCACGATTTTTTCATTGATCCGAGCCTGAATACTGGTCCCATCCACCTTGATATCCGCAAGAAGGGTTTCCCCGATTTTCCAATTGTATATATCCTGGGCCAATATTGCCTCAAAAGGTTGATGAAATCCAATGCCATGCTGAACTTTTTTCAACATAACCTTGTTGTCTTTTACGCCGAAAAAATAATAGCACCGGTCATTTTGATATCGAAATGCAATACCGCACAGCTGCTCGAATGATTCGGGTGCAAACGAAACCGTAATATGCACATTGGTCCATAAAACATCACCGGTAATGATCATGGGATGCGCATAATCGAGTTCATCCAATTTTTTCTGATAGATGTATCGGTCATTCTCCGATTCGCGAACAGACCACCATCCCCGGTCATTGGATACAGCCCAGCCTCCTCTCGGTGCAGCTTCCGGGAAATAATGATATTCTGTCCTGGCACCGTAGGAATTGCTCAAAGGACCGCGACGGAGCTGGCTGAAATCATCCTTTAAAAGTACGATATCATGATCATTTGGCACGGCAGAAAAAGCGATAATAAATAAAACGCCGATCGATAATTTGATAATGCACCTGTCTGTCATAATAACCACCTTTATTGAAATTGTCATATTGAAATATATTAGAAAAATATTAAAACGAAGTCAATAAAAAACCCGCAAAAGCGGGATTATCATTTTGGCTGTGTATCTGTTTGATTTCCGGTTCATACCTGTGGAATTGATCATTTCCGAAAACGTTATGCTCTGCCGGGATAAAAGAAACCAACCCGATCTTTGAAAATATTTTTCGTCTTATAAAACAATGAAAATGGAATCCAGCTACAGACTTTGAAGCCGTATATGCCTCAGTATATCTCCGGATTTTACAAATGCGCCGTTTCCGCATCCGGTGACATTGCAAAATGTAATCGCATTATTAAAATCCAGTTTCGGTATGAGTCCCACAACCACCATATCTGCATCCGGCTGACAGTTACAACTCGTCAGCCGCTCAAAAAGCGTATCACAGTATGGACAGTACAAATCATCTTTCACACCCATTTGCAGCTTGCCGGAAAGAACAATTTTATCAAAATCTCCTTCAATCGCAGAGATAATAAAAATGCCTTCATGATCCGGCCGCCGAAATCGGATTTTTAATCCTGGATATCCGTTCACAGGATGATCACTATCCATAATATTACAGCCCTTTGGACAGTACGCTTCATTAATCACATATCTGATTTTATTTTCATTCTTTTTGGATTTAGACCGCTTTCGCTTGTTTAATGGAATAATTAACCTTCCATCTTCACCAAATCTTTCCTTCACAGATAACTCCCCAATGTACTAATTATTGATATATGACTTGTTAGTCAGCCATAATTATGCTAATAATTATTGATAATTTATAATAATTATTTTATCTGAAAGAGTCAACTAAAAAACGACAAAAATGAAATAAAAAATAAAAACGGTAAAAAGGATGGATATTTTATATAATGAGGAATTAAAATCAACGACTTGTTGATTATTGAATTACCCTTTGGTATAGTCCACAATCCACAAGGACCAGCGCAGCCATGGACTCTACGACCGGTACGGCGCGTGGTACTACACATGGATCGTGCCTACCTCTGGCATTCAATATGGTTTCTTTTCCATTAAAATCCACGGTCTTCTGGGGCTGACCAAGGGTGGCCGCTGGTTTAAAAGCGACCCGGAATACGATCGGTTCTCCATTTGAAATACCGCCCTGGATACCGCCGCTGTTATTTGTGATTGTACCCAGCCTGTCCCCTTTTTGAATAAACAGATCATTATGCTGGGATCCCCGCATGGCAGCCGCCTGAAATCCTGATCCGACTTCAAATCCCTTCACGGCCGGAATCGACAACATAGCCTGTGCCAGACGGGCATCCAGCTTTCCAAAAACCGGTTCTCCCCATCCTGCGGGTATCTGACGGCAGATACAAGTGACAATCCCTCCCACAGAGTCTTTTGCGATTTTAACTTCGTTAATGACTTTTGCCATTCTTTCAGCAGATTCATGATCCGGACAACGTACGGGAAGCTGATCCACCATCTCGCGAGTAACATTGGAATCAGATAAATCCGGAGCAGCCACATCACCCACCTGGCTGACCCATGCGACAATTTCCACTCCCCAATTATTTTTCAAAATTTTTTCAGCAACAGCACCGGCAGCCACCCGCCCGACAGTCTCACGTGCGCTTGCACGCCCCCCACCGCTTGCAGTACGAATCCCGTATTTTATCTGTACGGTATAATCCGCATGGGAAGGCCGGGGCACCCTGTTTATCTCCTGATAATCTCCCGGCCGCTGATCCTGATTTTCAACCATCATCGCGATGGGGGTGCCCAATGTCAATCCGTTTTCCACACCGGAAAGGAGGATGACACAATCCTTTTCCTGTCGTGGCGTGGTGATATCATTCTGCCCGGGACGCCTTCGGTTCAGCTGCGGCTGAATATCCCCCTCACTTAATTCCATACGTGGAGGACATCCATCCACCACTGCCCCGACAGCCTTACAATGCGACTCACCAAAAGTGGTGACCCTGAAAATATGACCGAATGTATTCGACATAAGTCATCCCTGTCATTTAATCTCAATATTTCTGATTTTATCTGGCACACAATGCTTGCCGTTCAGATCTTCAACCAAAAAACGGCCTTTCCATTTTCCTCTTGTATATTTACGTACAATTCTTCCGGTTCGCAAAGCACCGTTCTTATCAAAAAAGTGGCACAGAGGCACCTCGTCCTCCAACAATGAAAGCTGCTCAACCTGCTGCTTCTGATCTGACATTTCAATCATCCTTTATATCGATTAAAATCGCCCGGGCCGGCGCTCCGTCACAATCCTTGATTTTCAACGGCAATACGATAAGCTGATAGACGCCGGGCTGAATGCCGGCCATATCCAAGCCCTCAACCACAATAATATGCGCTCCCAGTAATATTCGATGCGTAAACTCTGAATTCCCAAATGGGGCTACCGAAAGGGCATCAATACCTGCCAGACGAATACCGGCTCTCTTCAGCCATCTCGCTCCGGATTCGTCAACAGCCACAAAATCACGTATAAACCGGGAAGCGTGTAAAATCTGTCTTTCTGTATTATCCGTGAGGAACAAGATGCGTTCCATATCCGAACGTATATTGGATTTTGAAAGCACAGAATCGGTGATAGCAGAATACCCCCTCATATCAACCACTTGTGCCGGTCCCACCAGGGTATCCGGATCCAGAGTATCCACGCTTTGGCCGTCCTGGAGAAAATGCTTCGGAGCGTCCACATGAGTACCCGAATGCACACTCATTTTGATAGTGGAAAGTGTGCAGCTGTCTCCCTGTTCCAGCCTGGAAACCGCCTGGATCTCAATGGGTTCATCGCCTTCCCAAACTACAAGTTCCTGCGATAATGTCAATGTTAAATCATAGGTCCCCATATTTTTCCGGATTCCGGATCAAAGGCTGTATGGCTTCGGTGATGATCTTTTCATGGTTCTTTCACGATAAGTATTCATCATCATGTAAAATAATGCAAATAAATTAAATAACAAGAAATTTATTTTACCAGACCAGGTACGGATCGAACCGGCGACACCCCCCTGAAATCCGCATCAACTCTGACATGTCATTTATTTATATCTTCAATGGTGCTTTTATAATTATATTAAAAACAGAAATGTCTTGATCCCCCGACATACACCATAAAAGTTATGCAGACATTGGAAGAAGACATGATCATTCGATGATAATCCTGTTTCTGTTGAAATTCAGTAATAAGAAACCGGTTTTCTATTGCAATTTAGCTTCATAAAACATATCTTGCACAGTTAAGTTTACTTTCAGACAGTCAATCAAACAGGGATAAAATCAATCCAATCCGTCGTTCTTTTTGATAATCAACTGATGATAAACTATCAACCCTTGCTTCTTGTACGATTAAATCGAGCATTCACAATAAACAAGAGACTGACATCATGAACAAAACAAAAGAAAAAAAGAAGGATCTGTTTAAAGACACGGTCAGGGAACTCACCCGGCCGTTCATCGATTTGGCCCACACCTCAAGAGCACTGTTTGGTTTGAATTTAAGTTATGTCATCGAGGGCCTCACCTATTTTGGCGTGGTGGGTCTGCTGGCCATTTATTTTAATGAATACATACAACTGAATGACATCGACGCAGGACGCATGGTCGGATTTCTGACAGCCGGTATTACTTTGGCCATGCTATTTTTGGGAGCGACCGTTGACTGGATCGGTATACGCAAAGCCTTGCTTGCCTCCCTGATTTTCATGCTCGCCGGGCGAACTTTTCTAAGTGCTGCCCCTGCATTTGGGGCTCCTGGCCTTTGGGGTTCTGCACATTGGCTTTCAATGATCGGACTGATTGGGATCATTATAGGATATGGTATTTATCAGCCTGCGGCTTATGCCACGGTAAAGAAACTCACCACTGCCAAAACAGCAGCCATGGGATATGCCATGCTCTATGCACTAATGAATCTTGGCGGATTCCTGCCCGGATTGATTTCTCCTCCCATCCGCCGGGCGACCGGTATCGTGGGCGTATTCTGGGTATTTGCAGGTCTGACTGTTTGCGGGATTGCTGTCGTTTATTTTATTATGACCAAGCAGGCAATCAAAAACGCTGTTGATGAAGCAGGTGACAGCCAGGAAGAGAATGAAAATGAATTGGCCGGAATGACCCTGAAGGAAAAGGCGGTTTTCTATACGAAAAATTTTCCCTTGAAAGATCTCCGTTTCATGTATTTCATTTTTATTTTAATACCGGTCCAGACATTGTTCGCCCACAACTGGCTTACTCTGCCTCAGTATACAAGCCGAGCTTTCGACGGATTTGTACAAGATAACTTTGAATTCTTCGTGAACCTGAATCCCATTCTTATTTTTATTCTAACGCCGATGGTGACGGCTCTCACATCCAGTCGCAACACATACAAGATGATGATTGCGGGAACATTTGTCATGGCATTTCCGACATTTATTCTGGCGCTCGGTCCGAATATCAACACACTGATGCTCTATCTGATTTTTATGACCATTGGCGAGGCTATGTGGCAGCCCCGCTTCCTGCAATGGGTAGCAGAGATCGCACCGAAAAACATGACCGGAATCTACATGGGAATCGGCCAGTTCCCCTGGTTTTTAACCAAAGTGATTACAGCCTTATACTCCGGATGGTTTCTGATGCGTTATTGCCCTGCAGACACACTGCCGGAGACAATGAATACGGAATTTATGTGGCTCATCTACGGTGGAATTGCTGTCATCAGCCCGGCTGGACTTCTATTGGCCAAAGGCTGGATGCTGAAAGGATTTAAAGAAAAACACGAGAATGCATAATCATTGGTTTTTCTTTGAGAAATCCCGCTGCAGTTTATGGATGATTCGGTCTGATGTATGAATGGCTAAATTTTTCAATCCAAGTGCAATCTGCTCTGTCGTGAGCCTGGAGAGCGATACCATGGTGATGATATTGCCTGCAGCTCCGGAAAAACCGAAAAATTCTCCTGAAGCCGGATATTTTTCATCAAAGCAGCCTCTCCAGATCTCTTTACCCTTCATATTGTCAATCAGGGTAATTCTGGTATCTATTTTAAAATAGACACCGGCTGTCCATGATTCGGCATCGATTCCATAATGTCTCATCTCGATGTCGAAAAGATAATCAGAATCGTCAGTATCTTCAATCGCACGGTAATGGAGGTATTTCGATCCGCGTTCGAGGATTTCAATACGGACGATTTCCGGAATATCCACCATCCCCATGGCACTGTCCATCTTTGCTCGGGTTTTTGCCACCTCGACTTCCTTGGCTATACCCGTTCCGATGTCGATGAATGCCTGTACGGGATTGCTGAAATCCACATCTGCCCAGTTGTCAGTAAAGATTTCGGGCGGCGGGGAATAGGCTAAAAGTGCGGACACTGTGTGTTCTCTGAACTGATACCCCTGCAATCTGTTCATCGAGCAGCATAGGGTCAGTGTGAATATGATGAACAAGCCAATGAATATAAGAATCCATCTCATTACAGTATTTTTCATCTTTTCTCTCCCCTGATTATTAATTCCAAAGATCCGTATCAACCTGCGAAGATCAAGCCGATTAAAAAAGTCATTGAAAAACACCCTCATCATTCATGTTGAAAAATTGATTCCCCAAAAAATAAAAGCATCAATACAAACAGGATTTTTAACTCTATTGGATATGCGGGTCATTTGGTAATGACTCTAACTCCGGGAACGTTCTCTGCAAACACAGGATGCTTGTTCTTTATGAATTGCCGGTTATTTTTATTGTCGGACTTATTATTCACGCGACCACACGATTTCCATGTCTTCGCGTGAACCCATGGCATTTTTTAAAATTTGAAGCAGCTCCCGATCAATCCCCTTTTCCTCAAACATGTCCAGAGTTGTTAAATTAATATAGTAATCCTGGTCACTTGACGATTCCTCTTCGAGTTCATCTATTAAGAATTGCAATTGGGCTTCATTAATGGTTCCGATCGTACGATCCGTTTCCTTATCTTTCAGAATAATCATCGATGGCTCCTTTTGCTTATTGGTTTATCAAATATAATCAAAATGATCCCTAAAAAACATCAAAAATCCTAAGGACTGTTTTGAAAAATCCCCGTCCTGTTTATGTATTGCTTTATCCCTGCTGATTTATCTATTGTTATTTCCCCGATCGTTTTCGGTCCCGAGTTTTTTATCTCTTCCGGTATTTCCACGATTTCCCGCGGTCCGCGGTCCTTGTGAAGGTTCCACATATAATCACCTTTGGCATGCATGGGAAAGCTTTTCATTTCTATTCGCAGTTTTTCGGGAAATGCGGTCAGAACAAGATAATCCATTGTGTTAACAACCTTCCGTCCCCAGGATGAGCCGTGAACAATCTGCCAGATACCGTCGGATTCATAAACCGTGACAGCGTGGTGCTCGCCGCACAGATAAAGATCGACACCTCCCTCTTTCATGGCCTCCCAGAACGGATTCTTCCGTCCGTTTTCCAGCATAATGGCACTCGAAGACCGGCTGTCAACAGGGCCGAACACCGGAACATGTCCCTGGACAACAACGAACTCCACCTTGTTCTTTTGTTCCACAAGTATTCGCCTGAACCATTCAAGCTGCTTTCCAGATACGGTCGGCACGATTGTGTTATTCTGTATTTCAAATGTTTCAACAGTAATCATGAGTACATTATTGTGAAGCACATAGTAAGCTGTCCCCTTCTTGTTTTCAGGGCCATTGCCGGGCATTTTCATGTGCATGGCAAACACACGTTCAAAATGGGGGACCAGTTCTACCTTCTCTACGGGCCAGGGATCATCCCCCAGTTCATGATCGCCGATGCATGTAAAATAAGTCAGGTTATGCTGTTTCAAGCGCCGTATCCAGCCTTCATAGTACAAAGCCCCCATCTGCTCGATACACTTCGGGCCGTCCCACCAGTGTCCGTTGACAAGATCACCGGCAATCATGACATAATCAGGGTTTTCTCCTTCCACTTGATCCAGAAACCAGTCAACCGAAGAATCCCACTCCGGCCAGGGCTGAGGCACATCAAAATTAAAGAAATCGGGAAAACTGACGGATTTCCAGGTTGCTTTCGAATGAATTTGTTTCGTACAGCACAATAACCAGAACAGCGATATCAAGCAAATAATAAAATTCCCTGTTTTCTTTTGAAAAGAAAAATAAATATGATTTCGATTCATTTTTATTCTCTCCATTCGTGTAAAAGACCGGCCATAGGGCACAGAATCATACCGGTATAGCAGAATATAAACAGATCTTTCCCCGGTTTTCTGATCTGGGCCTTCACGCCCTGAACCTCATTTAATGTTGTGATCCTGTTTGCGGTCCCCCGGATCATCAGAATAGAAGCCGCCAGCCTTGACAGGCGGATATTGACACGTTCCGATCACATGCCCTGAACTGATTGGAATCGAAACATTTCTCCGTTTCCCGCGTTCCCAGTAAGCGCACACTCATTTTGACGCTCACTGTCACGTCACTGGCCGCTGCACTGTCCGATTCATCCCGTTCATGCGAATGATCCCCGTATCCGGACAATTCCGCCATTTACCGAATCAGTATCATCTTCCTGGATTGAATCAGTTTCCCGCACTTCAATCGTAAAAAATAAACACCGCTAGCCAGCGGCATTCCCGAATCGTCTGTTCCGGACCATTCTGTTTCATGTTTTCCTGCTTCCTTTTGCTGTCCGGATACCAGTGTTTTTACATGTCGTCCGAGCATATCCAATATGTTTAGTTCAACACGACCTGCTTGATTCAGATGAAATTCAATCTTCGTGACGGGATTGAAGGGATTCGGATACACTGGATATAAAGTAAACTGATCCGGCCCGGAAGACTGTGGGGTATCAGGAATCGAATTCTGAACAGGCCGCTCATTCTGCACGACAAAAAGTTGTGCCGTCATCGTTGCAGTTTCAGCAATGGACTTTTCAAGTCCTCCATCCCGTTCAGAAGGCCCTATATCGGAAGTTCCGATATCCCAGGAAATGGAATGGGGTGCATCCTGAAATGCGGATATGTCCATAAATAACGACCATCCCGCGCCCTGACTGTTGTTATATTCAGGGAACATGACAGCAATATCTTCCCTGTATTCATTGTAAGTCGGATGTCCTATGAATTTACCATCGATATAGATGCTGATGGTGGATCCGTCTGTTGGAATTGTACTGGGTTGCGGTGCCAGTACCCATCCGGAAATCTTAACCGAGCTGCCGGATACCACTTCTCCCCATCCAGGAGAATCAATGGCACCGAACGGCTTGACCGAATTTGCATTATCCACCTGAATGGTTTTCGTGCCCAGTGACACCTGTTTGCCCGCGATATTCGTGGCCACGGCATCCAGTGTGTAAGTGCCCTGGCCGCCGTCCGGCAGCATATTGGTCATCAGTATATATCCCCATCCGGCTTTGTAACCGCAGGGGGCTCCTGATTTCATATTTGCGATATCCGGCCGTGCGCCTTCGACAAAGACGGCATCCCCGATGTACGTATTCGGGCCGCCTTCCAGGCATCCGTAAATTTTTACGGATTCGACACCGATTTCATCCAGTGCCCATCCTGTCACCGAAATACTCCCGCTTACGGTGCTGCCCTCCTGCGGTGTATCAAACTCGCCGAAGGGAATATAATGATCTGAAGACATATCCGTTTTCCATAAAGCCACTTCGAACGATGTTTCACCGATTTCTGGGATGTAAATGGGAGTCATTCCCGAATAGAATATGGGCTCCAGTCCTCCGGGTTGAACGCTTACCTTGACATATTCCGTATTTTCACCGGATAATGGTTCAACTGACCACCAGGACCAGTCATCGGGATTTACCTCCCATTTCAGTGTTCCGCCTCCGCTGTTGCTGATACGGACATATTGGGAAGCGGTGTGATTCCCCTCCAGATCGGCCCCGAAATTGACGCGGGGTCTGTTTAAAACCGGTCTGGGCATGTCCTCCTGATTAAAAACACAAAAATACCGGCTCCCGATGCCGTCTGTGTTGCCGGCATTGTCCGTTGCCGTCCACTGGATAGTATGCAGGCCGTTTTCATAGGCCGTCGTGTTAAGGTCAAACCAGGCTCCGGCCCCGTTAGCATTCTCATAATCCGGATACAGGGCCGCAATATCCTGCCTGTAGACATTATAGGTTGCATGATCCACAAGGACGCCGTCCACATAGGCTCTGATCGTTAAACCGTCCTCCGGTATCTTGTTCGGCCGGGGTGTCAGTACCCATCCCGAAACCCGGTATAAATCGCCGTAAGCTGTACCTCCCGGCGCGGGTGTATCGATGGCCCCAAAGGGTTTCACAGCATTGGCGTTATCGCAGATAATCGTTTTCGTGCCAAGCTGTACGGTGTTTCCCTCATCATCCCGCGCAGTCGCATCAAATGTGTAAGTTCCGTTCCCGCCGTCCGGAAGCTGATGGGTCTGCAGAATGTAGGACCAGCCTGCTTTGTAACTCATCGGATAGCCGGGATACAGGGATTCCACATCGGGCCTGGCGCCCTCAACGAGAACTGCCTGTCCGATATAGGTTTGGGAACCGCTCTCATCCATGTATACAGTAACGGATTTAATGCGGACATCATCGAGCACCCAGCCTGTGAATGGCACAGAGCCGGATACGGCTGAACCGTCCAGAGGCGTGTCAAAAGAACCAAACGGCTCCTCTGTACCTGTATATACATTCAGAAAAGTGCTGATATGTGCCTGGTCGGCCGGATTGTCCGTATTTGTAATGATAAGATCTGAGTAATAGGAATCCGGAGTCATATCGTCCGGATCAGCGGTGACGGTCACCTGGCAGGAGCCGCTTCCTGAGGAGGGCATGACAGTCAGCCAGGATTGTTCGGTGCTGACAGACCAGTTCAATGTGCCATCACCTGCATTGTTGACAGAAAGGATCTGACTTCCTGTCTGACCATATGAGCATGCACCGAAATTGAGCGCGCCGCGGTTAACATCAAGCAGCGGCTCTGCGAAAAGCACTGCATATGCCAGTAACAGAAACGCGGTCAGAAGGTTTCGGCAAACCGATAGACAACGACTGTTCATCATCATCCTCCTTTTTTGGCAGTATGTTCTTTTCGGGCGGCAGGACGGATCGCCTGTCGGGTATCGAAAATGATTCTGAAAGTTGATTTCTCGCATCCGTTTGAACACCTGAACACAGGACAGCAATATCACTGTCCGTATGACGATATCATCGCTGTCATTGGTTCTGCGTTAACGACAATTCCAGCAATTCTTGACATGATATTAAATATAATTAATTGTCATGTTTCTAAATCCATTATAATTTAAAAATAGTAATTCACATCTAATAGCAGAGGTGTAAACCGTGCGGACTCAAACAGATTATCACCACCAAAGAACATTTGATTATAGCTCATCCTCATACCCAGCGTTAGTTTATTAAAAACAGGGCACTCATAGCCCGCACCAATGAAAAATCCCCACCCCGCATCCGACTCTTCCATGGTTAATTCATCCGTTTCAATCCATGTGATTGAACCAGATGCGCCCCCGATACCTCCCTGAATGAAAATACCATTCAATATTGTACCCGGCTTTCCAAAAAAATAGGTGGCAGACAAGGTCCCCAGAACAAAATCTATGGTATGATCTGTAATATCATCATTTTCTTCCCAATAAGGCATCCACCCATTGACCTCAATGCATAAGAGCAGATTTTTATCGAACATTCGTCCAAATCGGAAAGCAAGACTTGGATTGAACTGACTCATGGAATTATCATCCGGCACCTGTGTATATTGACCGATTGCGCCACCGCCGGAAAGCCCAACCATCCATTCATAACGGACGAATGTATTTCTTGATCGTTTTGGTCGCACCGTATTCACAATCTGGGTCGCCGGTGTTCGTTTTTCAGGCACTGTCTCTTTTTTTATTGCCAGCTTTAATATCGTATCTTCACTTAGCTCCGATTGTTTCAGCCTGATTAATTCATCGACTGAAATGTTAATCTCAGGAGCATCGATTAATTTTTGGAGCGTTGTTTCAGTAAAATTATTTTGTTTCAATAAAATAATATCATCAGAGGTTAACTTGTATCCCTGGGCAAAAGAATGCAATGATAACAACAAAATGATGCCAATCAAAATTCGTATGACCTTTTTCATGTTAAAATCCTCCGCTTATTGTGAATATTTTTATGATACTGAATTGTTATTTCATAATCAAGTGATTTGCAGTATATAAATACGCTGCAAACCAGAGGAAGGCTTGTCTGCTGATTTAAATATGGGGATATAACTGTCTTTAAGTAAATATATTCAATGATCATTCCGACTGTTTTCTAATAAAATCAGAAATCACTCTTTTTTATCTCCATGGCCGGATAAAACATGTCCTCCATCTTCATACAACACTTTTGCAACGTTTTTTAGTCTTTATGCTATTGACTGTTTTTCAAGAGCACGTTGAACGGCATTGACGGCACGCTCAACATCCAGCTCATTTGTTTTCCAATTGCACACCGAAACGCGCATACAGCGTTTGCCTTGCCAGGTCGTACCGCTAAAAAAAACTTCACCAGATTCAAGAATATTGGCAATAACACCGTCTGTGCGCCGATCATGATCCGTATCCGTCGCATCGGATCGGGTGCTGAGAAAACGTACCAATCCCTGGTTTATCTGTGGTTCCCATATTACTTCAGCACCGGGCAATGCACCAATGCGTGTGACAAGGCAATGTGCATGCTGACAGGTGCGTTCGATTAGCCCGGCCACCCCCTTTTTGCCCAGCTGCCGGAGTGCGGCATAGGTGGCGGTGCCTCGTCCACGGTGAGACCATTCCGGAGTCCAGTCAATCTGGTCACGGGCAACAGCATCATGGGTTAAATAACTCGCACGGTGAGACATGGCTGCCTGATGAGCCCTTGAATCTGCAACAAAGGCATAGCCGCAATCATAGGGCACATTCAGCCATTTATGCCCGTCAACCGCCCATGAATCGGCTTGTTCTGCTCCATTCAGCAAATGTTTATATTTGGGGCTTGCCGATGCCCATAGCCCGAAAGCTCCGTCGATATGGACCCAGGCGTTATAGTTGTGTGCGACGGGGATAAGCTTTTCAAAAGGCTCAAACACGCCGGTGTTGATGTCGCCGGCCTGTAATAATACGATGGTCGGCTGGCCTGCATGTTTTTGAAGTTCCCTCTGGAGATCTTTTATGTTTAAATGACCCTGTTTGTTTACGGGCAGATCAATAACATTTTCATTGCCTATCCCCAACAGCCTGACGGAACGCTCAATTGAGCCATGCCGCTGGTTGTTACTCAAAATACGGATTTGAGGTGCGCCTGTCAATCCCTTTCGCTCCACATTCCAGTCATATTTGGCCAATAAGGCATTTCGGGCAGCTGCCAGGCAAGTCACATGTGCCATTGAACAGCCTGTTACCAGAGCAAAGCTTGTATTCAGAGGTAATCCCAGCAGCTCTTTCAGCCATCGTCCGCAAACTTCTTCAATGACGGCTGTGGCGGGTCCGGATGCGAACAGAGCGGCGGGCTGATCCCAGGTCGATGTCAGCCAATCGGCAGCAAGGGCGGCGGGCACTGAGCCGCCGACTACCCAGCCAAAGAACCGTCCTCCCGAGGATCCCAATATCCCGCCATGTACATCATCAACCAATTCATCAATCACTTGAGTTGCGTCCATTCCCTCGTCGGCAAGCGGACGATCCAAACGCTGGCGTAAACCAGCGAGACCTGCTGTTGCTGATACGGGTACTTCATCAAGGTTCTCAATATAGCTCAAGGCATGTGCGAGAGTCGACTCAAGCACGCTTCGATATGTCATTTGTGTATCCTTCCCTTCAATGGCCACTTCAGTCTCCTATGTCAGGCATTACCCGCGTGGTTTCCTTGAGAGTCGAAAGCACAATATTGGTCGTTGTCCTTGACACCCGGGCATTGCAGCGAATACGCTCAATCAAATTTTCTAAATGAGCAGGACTGGTTGCGCGCACTTTTAAAATATAGCAGTCTTCACCGGCCACAGTGTGACATTCCAACACATCCGGCTCATCCTGGCATATACTCAGCACGCTGTTTTTTGACTCAAGATAATCTGCTGAAACCGAGCCGACACTGAGACGGATAAAAGCGATAATCGGTTTACCCAGAGCCTCTGCATTGACCACAGCAACATACCCCCGTATAATCCCTTTTTTCTCTAATTTTTTGACCCGTTCGTGTACAGTAGAGGTTGTCAGACCCACTTTTTCTGCCAGGGCTGCATTCGAGAGACGGGCATCTGTTTGCAGTAAAGCAATAATTTGGCTGTCGATTTTGTCAATCATTCTGTAATATCCCTCAAATATCGTAAAAATTACGATAAAATATATATACTACCGAATAATTTACGATAATTAATTTGCTTTATCAAGAGGAAAATCGTAACCATTTCGGGGAAAATATTTGATCGTTTTCTGATGTCAAACATCCGGAGATTTTAAGAATCCGGGAGATTGCAGAATATGTTCAAATCACGAAAGATACGGCAGACAGCAACTCATTTGAGCAACTTAAAAAGCTGAAAATATTGTATGTATATCGTATTTCAATATTTTTGTATTCATTGTATTAATATTCAGTATAAGGTTATTCGAAAAGTCATTTACCCATTCTCTTTTCAGGGAATCCCATTTTACTGTTAATGGGCTGATAATCAGATGATTATCGTCAAACCACTGTTTATATCTTGCATTATTGTATTTTTTCACATTCCGGGTAAATCGATCGTAGATAACGATATCGTACGATTTGAAATATCCGAATTCCTTTGCTTTGTCAATTTTTTCCATTTCACAATTTAAAGCATTTGATATAATAAGCGTTTCGATATCAAACACTATTTTATCATTGCCTGGAGAATACATCGATGAAATTGGTCTATGCTCCGAAGGACAATTTTCATTTGAAAATTCAGAATACTCACAAAATAATGTATCCAGACTATGATCAGTAAGATGATATTCAAATAATTGGTTGTTCGTATAATTTATACCACTACAACATGTTTCATCATTATTGACAAATAAAATCCGCATATCATCTCTCGAAACACAATACACTTCTTCAACAAACGAACTTACCAAATCCAGGGAGGCATTCTTAATGTCAAATTTCCATAAATTCCGGAAAGTATTTATTAATTGCCCTTGTATAAAATCAGTTAAATAAAACTGGTTCTCTTTTGAACTGCTCCAGGTTAATATAAATCTATGTATATCCCTGTCAACCATTAAATAACTAAGTTGCAGAGTATCTGTAAAAACTGTTTTAATTGTTATTTCTCCGAAATCAAGCTGTCTGATAACCAGATTTCTTCTGTATTCGCCGGAAACCGGATCCTCAATTGTAACAGAATCATCCTGACAAAAAATGATTTTATTTCCGTTTGGTGAAAAAGAAAGATCTGGAAATGACCTTTCCCGATGATAATTGACAGATAAACCTTCATCTGAAGAAATAGAGAATCCGCTGATGATATCGCGCTCAGGCGCCGTTATTTCAACAGAAATATCTTTATTTATCATAACAAGTATTTGTCCGTATTCATTGTCATTAAAAATAGCAAGAATATTGCCGTTTTTCCGGAAGTAAATTTCTTCTAATAAATCAGATTGATGATTATCCAGGGTCAGAATTCTACATTTGTTATTCGACTGTGATTCAAATAAGAAGAAGGACAATTCTCCTTTAGAACTCTTTTCACTGTAAATATATTGAATAGAATCGTTGGATTTTTTTATCATCGTCGAATAATCATGATAAAACATATAGCGGTTTTTGGCAATTAAAATATCAAAGAATAAAATGAATATAATTAACAAAGATATGCGTCTCATTTCACCTGTCCCATAAAATTAACATCGATTCCATTCTCGATAAGAAATAGCGCTTTCTCTGTTTCATTACTCCAAATGAATACATGCAGCGCACTGTCACCATTATCGCACCTGCTGTCCAGGCAAACCTTGGCTTCACCAATTTCAGCGGGATAAAGACGCGCTGATGCGGATTGCAGAATTTCTTCAAGCTTTTTACTGAATTGTTCTTTCATATCATCCGCACACACTTAATAACCAGCCGTTTTTCCATCTGCCAGAGAATGATATTTTCTCATTTCGAGGCAAATCTGCTCAGCGGTTTTATCCCTATTCATCCAATTGTTTTTTTATGATCAAAATGCTGTCTTATAACTTACATTCAGAATAAATACTGCCAATGCAAAGCGTTTCACCCGATTGGTTTTTTAATTGAAATGACACCGTCTGCATCAATGGATGGAGAAGACCGTATCCTGTCTCAAACATCTATTTCTGAGTACCTGGTGTTTGTGCAAATGAATAGAATGCAATAAATATTAATAAAGATGATGATTTTCTCAAATTCATGATATCCCTCCATATTCTATTACTGATAGTTGAAATTATTGCTTTTTCTAACGGACAAATAACGCAGTGATCACCAGCTTTGGGAGGATCAACGCGACGAGTAAAGTCCCCTGCATCAGTTTGTAGCAGCATTTTTATACCCAAATAATCAAAGTTTTAATTCTTTACTGAATTTTTGTATAGCGGCTTCCATATTTTTTTTCTTGCATTATTTCGTATTCTTCTCTTTTCGGATTCACATAGGCGAAGTATTGACGAAACAGTTATCGAATTTTATTTTTCAGACAGAGGAAACAAGCGCTCGTATCTTGGTGCCCCGCATCCGACGCATTTGGCGTCATACCAGCTCATAGGCAGGCCGCACCGGGGACAACGCCAGCGCTCTTCTTCGTATTTAACCCATTCCTGAACGCCCATCTC
>JAFGCO010000019.1 GCA_016932575.1 bacterium | reverse complement strand
GGAGATCATCAAGGATCGCCTTGGAAGAATCACGGTCTATGAATACGATGATGAAGGGAATGTGATTCGAAAGATCGATTCTGAAGGCAATATCTGGACGTATGCTTATGATGCCAATGGCAATAAATTGTCGGAGACCGATCCGGACGGCAGTATCCGCAAATGGACCTATGATACAGCAGGCAACATGCTGACTGAAACAGATCCGCTGAATAATACAACGACCTATACATACAATGCAAGAGGCCAGAGGCTAACCAAAACCGATCCCATGGGCAATACCTGGATATATACCTATGATACAGATGGCGATAAACTTACAGAAACAGATCCCACTGGGCACACGTTTACATTTACCTATGATTCCTCTGGTAACCAGATCAGTAAGGCCGATTCATTAAACAACACCATACTAAACGAATATGATGGTTACGGCAATTTAACCAAGCAGACCAATGCTCTGGGCCATGAAACAAACTTCACTTATGATGCCAATGGCAATCAGCTAACTCAGACAACGACTCGCACCACATCATCAGGTGTGGTCACTATGACTGTATCTAAAACCTATGACAACAAAGGCAATGTGACCAGTATCACGGATGTGGATGGAAAAAAGGCTTTTATCGAGTATAATGCCATCTGTAAAAAGAAAGCTGACATTGATAAACTGAGCCGAAGAACCGAATATGTCTATGATGACAGAGGCAATGAAACCGAAAAACACTTCCCCGACGGAACCACAGAAATCACCACCTTTGATGATAATGGCAACCGGACATCCACTACAGACCGGGAAGGAAAAACTACGTATTATGAATATGATGTCAATGCGGACCGTATCTCAAAAGTCACTTTTGCGACACAAGGTTTTATCAATATTGATACAGATGAAACTGGAAGCTATACAGCCATTACTGATGACAAGGGCAATGTCACGAAATATGTGTATGATTCGGATGGCAATCTTAAAGCCAGTGTGAATGCTCTGGGTGATTCTACGACCTATCTATATGATTATGCAGGCAATCAGATCAGTATGACTGATGCCAAAGGCAATACCACAGAATATGAATATGATGGGGATGGTAGAAAGACAAAAATCATCTTCCCGGATGGCACATTTATGCTCATGGCCTATGATCACAATGATAACAAGATTTCTGAGACCGATCAGGCCGGGAAGCTGATACGTTTCGAATATGATCCAATGGGAAGACTCACAAAAGTCATTGATGCCCTGAATCATGAAACCACTTATACCTATGATGAACTGGGCAATCAGCTTACCCAGACCGATGCGATGAATCGAACCACGAACTGGGAATTTGACAATCTGGGCCGGATCACAAAACGCATTCTGCCACTGGGTCAGGAAGAGACCTTTACCTATGATGCAGTGGGGAACATGCTGTCCCACACAGACTTCAATGGTCAAACGATTCTTTATGAATACAATGAAAACAACAAACTCGTTCTCAAAACCTATCCGGATTATTCTACTGAAAGTTTTACCTGGACAGCCAGTGGCAGGCAAGATGTGATAACGGATAGTCGGGGCATAACTACAAATGTTTATGATGAAGGGAACCGGTTGATACTTGCTGACAATCCGGACGGTTCCTCTATTCAATATCAGTATGACACTATGGGCAACCGGATAGCGGTGATCATCGGAACAGATACAACGAAATACGCCTTCGATGCACTCAACCGCCTGAAAACTATCACTGATCCTGAAGGCGGCATGACAACGTATGCCTATGATAAAAACGGCAACCGCCAAAGCGTGATTTATCCCAATGGCACTGTGGCAGAATATACTTATGATTCATTGAATCGCCTCACCAAACTCTTCAACCGCAAATCGAACGGAGATACCATTTCCTGTTATGAATACACACTGGGGCTTTCAGGGAACAGAATCAGCGTGTCTGAACATACCAGCAGGATGGTGGATTACACATACGATGACACCTACAAACTGACCGGAGAAACCATTGCTGATCCGGAATTCGGAATAAAGACTTTTGCTTATGCCTATGATGCTGTGGGAAACCGGCTTACGAAAACAGAGGACGGTGTTATTACGAATTATGTGTATGATGACAATGATCGCCTTCTAACCGAAACCAGTTCACAGGATAATATCAGCTATCAGTATGACAATAATGGAAATACGATTTCAAAGACGTGTGCTTCTGAAAATGTTACTTATGCCTACGATTACAACAATCGACTCATTCAGGTCAATGATGGAGTGAGTGTCATTCAATATGCCTATGACACAGACGGCATGCGGGTTGAAAAATTTGTGGACGGAAATGTGACGAAATATTTGCTTGACAAAAACAGGGATTATGTGCAAGTTTTAATAGAGTTTGACGGTTCCGGAAATACAGTTGTCTCTTACACTTATGGTGACGACTTGATTTCACAGAACCGCAGTTCTTTGAAAAGTTATTATCACTATGACGGCCAGCTTTCCACACGGCAGCTGACGGATGTTACGGCTGAAGTGACGGATACTTATACTTATGATGCGTTTGGATTGTTGTTGAATCGATCCGGTGCGACTGAGAATAATTATCTGTATACCGGTGAACAATATGATCTGAACTGTGGGTTCTATTATCTGAGGGCTCGTTATTATAATCCGGTGAATGGCAGATTTTTATCTATGGATACCTGGCCGGGTATGCAGTTTGAGCCGATGAGTTTGCATAAGTATTTGTATTGTGAGTCAGTGCCAGTGGGGAGGTGGGATCCGAGTGGGAAGTTTCCATGGCTTATTTGGACTATTGTTACGGTTACTATAATTGGACTCTTATTAGGAAGTAAGCCTCTTAACCACATAGCAAAACCAGGCTCAGCATGGGATATTGTTGAATCATTAACAGAAAATTTTACTATAAAGTTTGAAAAAGGATTTCTAGTATCAGCATGTATAGTATATGGAAACACAACCGCAATTATTGAAGAAAAACAAAATAACAGTGGAACAAAATGTGCTTTTGGTACTGGTACATACAATGTTAACATATACGGTGGTGGAATATCGGTTGGAGGTAAATTTTCACAGTTTTTCAATCTATCATTTAGTAGTGCTGAAAAACCATTTTCAACATCGGCTCGTAGAAAGTTAGATTGGTTTACTGGTACAGGAAGAGTTAGAATGTATCCAGAGATTGTACTTGGGGTTCCAATTATTTCTTTTGGTCATATGACACTACCTGAGGGTACAGTTCTAACTACTTCTGGCGAATTAAGTGGAGGTTTAGGATTGCAGATATCTACTTATAAGGCAACCATGGAGTGGTCATTATCAAGTATTGAATATTAAAGTTAAATATTTTTTAAAATGGGGTAAGCTATGAAAAGGTATATCTTTACATGTTTACTTATTTTTATTTCGATATTTTGGAAAAGTTCACTAAGATGTGAAGATATTAAAAATAATAAAAACAATATTGAAAAATGGATAAAACAAAAATGTCCAGTGTTTAATAATTTATCAGATGTTTTCTTTTTAGATTCTAATGTTGGTTGGATAGTCGGTGATAATTATACAATATTAAAAACTATAAACAGTGGTAATGAATGGTTGCTACAGTCTATTCAAGAGCCCATTTCATTATGGTCGATATTTATTATTAATTCAAAAATTGGATGGATAGTTGGTGATAATGGAACTATCTTGAAGACAGATAATGGTGGGGATAGTTGGATGAATCAAATATCAAATATAACAAATTGTTTAAGATCTGTCTATTTTATAAATGAAAACATTGGGTGGGTGGTTGGAGATGGTGGTACAATTTTAAAAACGACAGATGCTGGTGAAAATTGGATTCTGCTACAAAGCAATTCAAAGGTATATTTATCTTCAGTTTTTTTCATAAATAATGAAGTTGGTTGGATTGTTGGAAAAAATTATTTAGGATTGCAGGGATCTGGTAATGGAGCTAATATTTTAAAAATAAATTGTGAAAATGATTGGGATTTACAATTAGGCCAAAATAAATATTTGCTGCAGAATATTTTAATGCAATTAAAAAATTTTTGGAAACCAACATTCTCACGTGGGTTAAACGCCGTTTTTTTTATTAATGAAAATATTGGATGGACTGTTGGAAATAATAGCACAGTTTTTAAAACAATGAGTGGTGGAGCCGAATGGGAATGGAATCAAATTGTATATGATAAAGATTTATATTTAGAATATAATGACGAAGTGATTTTTCCTATTGAATATAATGATATTACATTTACAAGCAGTAAAAATGGTTGGATAGTTGGATCAGAGGGTTCCATATTAAAGACGCAAGATGGAGGAATTAACTGGCATTCTATAGACATAAACACAAAACTTAATTTGAAATCAATTTTTTTTATTAATGACGAAATTGGATGGGTAGTTGGTAATAATGGTTTGATTTTTAAAAGGGATATTGATTAGTTTATAGTGATGTTATTTTTCCTGAATTCTCCCACGCACGGCCAAAAGGGTAGCCAGTCTGAACCGCAAATAAACGCAGATGACAGGATAAAAGAATGATACCACGCCCCTTCATTCAGTCGCATTCTGTTTATGCTGAAGGTTTGTCCCATTGAGTCCCGGCAGGTTAACATAATGTTGCTCAATTATGCGCAGCAAAAGATTTCAGGGAGAGGCCGTCTTGAGATTCAGGAGAAGATCTCAAGACGGCCTTTATTATAGCTGCAGGCATAATTCACATTATGCAAACCTGCTGTAGCAAACCGAACGTTTCCCCGCCCCATAAAAAAAGCGTCGTGTCTGCAGGATGGTTCCGTCTGTGCCGAGAGGATAGGAAAGAGGGGGGAAGGGCGGAATGCAGGTTAGCATAACGTTGTTATACGAAGCCGAGGTGGTTGGGCTGGGCGGATCATGGTCATCTGCGTCATCCGTTTCATCTGTGGTCGGCTTTGTATAACGCCCCGTTATGTTGACCTGCTGTGAGTCAAAGGCGGTTTTAGAGAGAAACAGACTTCGAAGACGATTATGGGAAGGTTGAACGGGGTTGGGGAAGAAAGGCAACTGAAAAAAGAAAACCGATTTTTAGATGATCTTATTTATTAAGATATTCTAAAACCTCGTTGATTAGATTTTCAATCTGATTATTGTTTTCACTATACTTTGTTTTAATGTTTGGGGCGATTGCTAAGCTTCTAGAATTTAATTTTCGCACCATCTCGTCATTTAGAAAAAGCTTTAGCATGTAATTGGATTGCAGGGTTCTATATTTTATCTCATCAATTTTACGGCATATATCAAAAGATTTGATATAATCGAATTTTCTAATAGCGATTGAATCGAGGAAATTTGAATCTAATTGTAAAGAAGGAATTTTGATGTTTTCATTTTGTATTTCTGAATTCAATTCGTTGATTATTTCCAAATTTTTTTCTAATGAAATTTTTAATGCGTTGATAAATAGAGGTCTTTCTTTTTTGGTCTGGAATCGTTTTATAATCCGATCCACCCAAAGTGCCGTTATAACACCGAGCCCAACGGCAATAAAAGTTGTAATGAGTTGCTGGAAAAAAGCGATGTTGAAAAAACTCTTCCAGGAAAAATTGGCAATTTGACACAAAAACATCATCATGCATGAGCTTTTTTATGCTTGTTCATGTATGCTCTCAGAATTGAATTAATTCTTGCCGGATAATTTTGATCATGAGACCGATACCATTCAACAATGTCGTTGTCCAGCTCCACAGAGATCTCCCGTGTTTGGGATTTAATTAATATGGCGTTTTCGAACCATTCATCATCGAGCTCAGGAATATCGGAATAATCAATATCTTCGTCCTTAATGGTTCTAATTTCATCCAGTCGTTGTTTTGATATGGTCATTGAATTTTTTCCTTTCTCTTGCATTTGCTTTTCTAGCAGAGATGATTCTTATATGCTTATTTCTTTCAGTATAGACGATAATAACCTGAATGTCCTTCGTGATTGTACCGATAGAAATATACCTTTTTTCTTTATAATCGAATCGGTTATCTATAATTGTCAAGCGCGGATATTTGAAAATTTCACAAACATCTTCGAAACAGATTCCATGCTTTTTTATATTGCTTTGATTTTTCTTATCGTCCCATTCAAATATCATAAAATAATATAAAGAATCTGTCTGTAATTATCAATATGAGAATAATGAAAACATGACATGTCTTGATTATGAGAATAATATCACCCAGACCGATGCGTTGAACCGGACGACAAGTTGGGAATATGACAATTTAGGCCGGGTGACCAAGCGAGTCCTGCCTTTGAGTCAGGAAGAGAGCTTCAAGTACGATGCAGTGGGCAATGTGTTGACCCAAACTGACTTTAACGGAAACACTACGTCCTTTGAATACAACCAGAACAACAAACTCATTACCAAAATCTATCAAGACAACTCGGTCGAACAATTTACATGGACAGCAATCGGCAGACAGGATACGGTCATCGATGCACGGGGAACCACGATCAATTATTATGACGCGGGCAACCGTTTGACAAAGGCCGTGAATCCCGACGGTTCAGCTATCG
>JAFGCO010000005.1 GCA_016932575.1 bacterium | reverse complement strand
TGTCAACGTCGTCTTGCCATGATCCACATGACCTATCGTCCCTATATTCACATGCGCTTTCGTACGTTCAAATTTTGCCTTTGCCATTATCTATTTCCTCCTTCATAAAGCATTATGCAAAACCTCGCACTTTTTCTAACAGTTTCTGGGATTCATCATTGGATATCTCTTTATAATTTGCAAACTGCATTGTATAAATAGCTCGACCCTGTGTCTTTGACCGAAGGTCGGTTGCATATCCAAACATTTCCCGAAGCGGAACCGATGCATTGACAACCTGCGCATCTTTTCGGGCATGAATCCCTTCAATATGAGCACGACGCCCATTGAGATCTCCCAATACCTCACCCAAAAATTCTTCAGGTGTCACTACTTCAATTTTCATATGAGGTTCGAGTAAAATCGGATCCGCTTTCCGGACGCCATCCTGAAGAGCCATTGATGCGGCAATTTCATAAGCCACCGCAGTAGAATCCTCCGGATGATAAGAGCCGTCCACCAGTACTGCACGGATATCAACCATTGGATAGCCGGCAATCGTTCCTGCATTCATCGCCCCTCGAACCCCGGATTCGATGGCTGGAATATACTCTTTGGGAATAATACCATCCACGATCCGGCTTTCCCATTGGAATCCTGCTCCTCTCGGAGTAGGTTCAATATGCAATACCACATGGCCAAACTGGCCTTTACCCGAAGCTTGCCGAACAAAACGCCCTTCTGAGTCGGCTTTCTTTGAAATTGTCTCTTTATATGCGACTTGTGGTCGGCCAACATTCGCTTTAACTTTAAAATCACGCAGCAAACGATCAATAATAATATCCAGATGAAGCTCACCCATGCCGGAAATAATGGTCTGTCCTGTATCTTCATCTGTTTTACAATGAAATGTCGGATCCTCATCCATGAGGCTGCCCAGAGATTGAGTCAGTTTATCTTCATCCGCTTTTGTCTTTGGTTCTATGGCCACGGATATCACCGGTTCGGGAAATGTCATGGTTTCCAAAACAATGGGATGCTTTGTGTCACATAAAGTATCTCCTGTCTTGGTATACCGCAACCCGACCGCAGCCACAATATCCCCTGCAAAAACCTCCTGACGATCTTCACGTTTATTGGCATGCATTTGTAAAATCCGACCAATGCGTTCTTTTCGCTCGGCCCTGGGATTTAAAACATACTTGCCCGTTGTAATGGCTCCGGAATAAACACGAAAATAAGTTAATTTACCGACATAGGAATCGGTTGTAATTTTAAAAGCAAGTGCTGTAAATGATTCCTCATCACTGGTTTTTCGCAAAAGCGTCTTCCCCCGCTTTGGATCAAAGCCCTGGATGTCTGGCACTTCCAGAGGGGAAGGCAAATAATCCACTACCGCATCCAAAAGATGCTGCACACCTTTATTTTTCAGAGCAGCCCCGCAAAGCACGGGTACAATATTCACAGACAAGCAGCCCTTTCTTAAAGCAGATCGCAGTGCATCCGGGGACGGATTTTCTCCCTCAAGATATTTTTCCATCACCGAATCATCATATTCGGCAGCGGCTTCCAATAAATCATGGCGATATTTTTGAACCGTCTCACGCATGCTTTCAGGAATCTCTTCATGCGTAAACTTAGCGCCGAGAGAATCTTCATCGTAAAGAACAGCCTTCATTTCAATTAAATCAACAATACCCTTAAAAGAGTCTGCCTCTCCGATCGGTACCTGAATGGGAACAGGATGAGCACCTAACCGATCCCTCATCATAGAAAGGACGTTATTAAAATCGGCTCCCAGCCGATCCATCTTATTGATAAATGCAATTCTCGGGATATGATAATGTTCAGCTTGCCTCCAGACAGTTTCGGATTGAGGTTCAACGCCACCCACTGCACAAAAGATAGCAATAGATCCGTCCAGAACTCGCAGTGAACGTTCGACCTCAACAGTAAAATCCACATGCCCGGGTGTATCAATAATATTGATTTGATGATCACGCCAAAAGCAGGTAGTGGCTGCTGACGTAATTGTAATTCCCCGCTCTTTTTCCTGCTGCATCCAGTCCATTGCAGCCGCACCATCATGCACCTCTCCCATCCGATGCACTTTCCCTGTATAGAACAGGATCCGTTCAGTCGTAGTCGTTTTACCGGCATCAATATGGGCCATAATGCCGATGTTTCGTGTTTTTTTCAGTGCATAAGCGCGTTTCATATCTATATCAAATCATCTCGAATAAAAAGTTACCATTTAAAATGAGCAAAAGCTTTATTGGCTTCAGCCATACGATGCGTATCTTCTTTCTTTTTAACCGATGACCCTTCGTTATTCGATGCGGCAATCAATTCGGCTGCCAATCGCTCAGCCATGGTTTTTTCGGAACGGGCTTTCGTATAATTAATAATCCATCTGATCGCCAATGCCTGCCGGCGTTCACTCCTAATTTCAACGGGAACCTGATAGGTTGCACCTCCCACCCGACGTGAACGAACTTCTAAAACCGGTTTGACATTCTCTAAAGCTTTTTTAAATGTGTCATGACCTTTATTGCCTGTTCTGTTTTCAATAACATCCATTGAAGAGTAAAAAATCTTTTCAGCAATACTGCGCTTTCCTCTTCGCATCAGACTGTTAATAAATTTTGTAACCACTATACTATTATAAATCGGATCAGGCAATACAGACCGTTTTGGTGCTTGTCGTCTTCGCATGGATTCTCCACTAAAACCTTATCACTTTTTATTTAAAACCAATTTTTTATATTTCACCAGGCTCTCATAAAAATGGTCGTTCTCCGACCTATGAATCAACACAATAATCATCTACTTACGCTTTACACCATATTTTGAACGCCCTCTAAACCGCCCTTCAACACCGCTGGTATCATAAGAACCTCGAACAATATGATAGCGAACACCGGGCAAATCCTTCACACGACCACCACGGATTAAAACAATGGAATGCTCTTGTAAATTGTGCCCTTCTCCGGGTATGTATGCTGTGACTTCAAATCCGTTTGTTAACCGTACGCGGGCAACCTTGCGTAATGCCGAATTTGGTTTTTTCGGCGTCGTTGTATAAACACGTGTGCAAACACCCCTTTTTTGAGGGCAATTCTTCAGGGCGGGGGCTTTGGTCTTCTTGGTAATCTTCTTTCGCCCTTTTCGAACCAGTTGATTAAGTGTTGGCAATAAAGCCTCCTTATTTATCGAATGCCTCTGAACTAATAATAATCAGGTCGCTTCTTTGACCTTATCAGCGATTTCTATTTCTTCGTTTTCGGATTCCAGCTCTTCATCTTGATCAGACCAAACCAGCAGGTCTCGAAATTTCTTTAATCCTGTTCCTGCAGGAATAAGATGGCCCATAATGACATTTTCCTTCAATCCGATCAGGTTATCCACACGTCCTTTCACAGCCGCTTCTGTCAATACCCGTGTTGTTTCCTGAAAACTTGCCGCAGAAATAAAGGAATCGGTTCCCAATGCGGCTTTTGTGATCCCCAGTAATAGCGGGTGGAAGGTGGCAGGTTTGGCAGCACGGAATGTTGCTTTTTCTTTGTTGCTTTGTTCCATTTTTTCATTGACCATGTTCACTTTGACCTTATCGATAACATCGCCTTCCTTAAACTTGGAATCTCCCGGATTTTCAATGACAACTTGATTCAGAATCTCATCATTTTCTTTTAAAAATTTCAGCCGGTCGACTTCATCGTTTTCTAAATAATCCGTATCACCTGGATCTTCAACGCGTACTTTCCTCAGCATTTGGCGAACAATGACCTCAATATGCTTGTCATTAATTCGCACACCCTGTAATCGATAGACTTCCTGAATTTCATTCACCAGATATTCCTGTACACGATTTGCCCCTAAAATCGCTAAAATGTCATGGGGCGCCACAGATCCTTCTGAAAGTTTTTCTCCTGCCCGGACCATATCACCTTCATGTACCAATAAATGTTTTCCATAAGGAATCATGTAGCTGCGTTTGTCGCGTTCGTCCCGAGAAACAACCGTGACTTTTCGTATTCCCCGCTTCACTGCACCAAATTGTACAGTCCCGTCGATTTCACTGACCACTGCCAGTGATTTCGGTCTGCGTGCTTCAAAAAGTTCGGCTACGCGAGGCAGACCACCCGTAATATCGCGTGTTTTACTGATTTCTCTTGGGATCTTAACAAGGACATCGCCGGCCTTAACATTGGATCCCGCTTTTACCATTAAATGGGCACGCGTGGGAATAATATAGGATCCCTGTTTCTTTCCTTTTTCATCAACAATGAGGATATGGGGACTGAGATCCTTGTTTTTCGACTCGATAATGACGCTATGCCTCTGACCTGTGGCTTCATCCACCTCTTCCCGGTATGTCTGATTTTCAATAATATCGACGAACTTTACCTCTCCGTCCGTATTGGCTAATATGGTATCCGAGTACGGATCCCAACGAAACAGAGTTTGTCCTTTTTGTACTTGATCACTGTCTTTGATCAGAATATGTGCGCCGTACGGCACATTAAAACGGGATGTAACGCGGTTGTCTTCATCCAACACTTTAATTTGTCCATTGCGCCTCAATGAGATGATGATGCCGTCTTCATGAGTTACATAATGCACATTATCAAATTCTACGGTACCATCGGTTTTTGCTGTGACTTCGGATTCGGCCGCAATACGGCTGGCTGTTCCACCGATATGAAAAGTACGCAAGGTTAACTGTGTTCCCGGTTCCCCTATGGATTGGGCAGCCATAACCCCGACCGCCTCGCCCACATTCACCATCTGCCCGATAGCCAGATTCCGTCCGTAGCATTTTGCGCAGACACCCCGATCGGCCTCACAAGTCAGAACGGAACGAATACCGACCGTATCAATACCCTTTGAAACAATCATGTCTGCAATATTTTCATCGATCAGCATCCCGGCTTCGACAATCACATCACCGGTATCTGGATCATAGACATCTTCAGAAGTAACCCGACCCAGAATACGATCCCGTAAAGGCTCGATAATTTCTTCGCCCTCTTTCAAATCTCCGACATGAAGGCCCATAATGGTCCCGCAATCATCAATAGTGACAACCACATCCTGAGCCACATCGACCAGCCGGCGAGTCATATATCCGGCATCTGCTGTTTTCAACGCAGTATCAGCCAATCCTTTTCTGGCACCATGTGTCGAGATAAAATATTCGAGTACGGATAAACCTTCCCGGAAATTAGCAGTAATAGGTGATTCAATAATTTCACCTGTACCGCCTGTCAATTTCTTTTG
>JAFGCO010000018.1 GCA_016932575.1 bacterium | reverse complement strand
AAGAGCATAAGAGCACAAGAGCATAAGAGCACAAGAGCATAAGAGCATAAGAGCACAAGAGCATAAGAGCACAAGAGCATAAGAGCACAAGTAAATTACGTACTTGTGACTTGTGTACTTATCACTTATGAACTTATCACTTGTCACTTATGCCTCTACACTATCGTAAGATGAAAGAAGTAGGATATAAAAAGCTGATTGTGTGGCAGAAAGCAGATGAGTTTGCATATCAAATTTTTATCGCAACAAAGAATTTTCCTAAAAAAGAAATTTATGGAATTACTTCTCAAATGAGACGAGCAGCATTATCTGTTCCCACAAATATTGTTGAAGGATATGGCAGGCAAGGTAAGAATGAATTAAGACAGTTTGTAAATATAGCATTAGGTTCGTTGGCAGAAGTAAGATATCTATTAGATTTTTCTTTAAGATTGGAATATTTAACTGTGGAAAAACACAAAGAATTAAATGACTTAGGTGTTGAAATTGGGAAATTGTTATGGAAGTTTTACAAGTCTCTATAACTTCAGAGCAGAAGTGCGCAATAGCACAGGAGCACAAGTAAATTACGCACTTGTGACTTGTGTACTTATCACTTATGAACTTATCACTTGTGCACTCGTGACTTGTGCACTGGAAACATGGACACTGACATGAGAGAACTTGAACTCTACTTTGGCCCTCAGCATCTGGGCATGGTTGGAAATTTCAGCATTACACTCCAGGTCGAAGGGGATCGGGTTTTAAAAGCTACCGCCAATCCCGGATATCTGCACCGCGGTTTTGAAAAATTGATGGAATACAGAACATGGATACAAAATTTTCCGCTGGTATGCAGAATTAATGTGGTTGAACCGGATCATATTGAAATGGTCTATGCGATGGCGGTTGAGAAACTGGCAAATATTGAAGTACCCGAACGGGCCCATTATGTAAGAAGCATTTATCTGGAGCTTGCCCGTGTCGGATCCCATCTCTTTGGTCTGTGGGCTTATGCGAATATGCTGGGTTTTGATACGGTGGCTCAGTGGGCCATGTATCATCGGGATCTGGTTCTGGACCTTTTTGAAGAATTAACAGGCGGCAGGGTGTATCACATTTATATATGGCCCGGCGGTGTCCGGCGGGATTTCCCGAAAGGATTTGAAGATAAGCTTGTGAATACATTGCATTCCATTGGCGGATGCGTGCCGGATTATGACAATACATTTTTTAATAACCGGCTGTTTTATAATCGTGCCAGGGGAATCGGTAAAGTGACGCGGGAAGAGGCTTTGGCATGGGGAGGAACCGGGCAGGTTTTAAGAGCGACCGGTATGCAATACGATATTCGAAAAGTGGAACCTTATGCAGCCTATGACAAGGTTCCCTGGAATGTACCGACACGGGAGGACGGCGATGCCTACTCCCGGATTTGGGTTGTGCGGGACGAGATGATTGAAAGTGTGCATATGATTTTTAAGTTACTGGACGCCATGCCCAAAGGGGACGTTTATCATCGTGTTCCGAATCCGTTTAAATGGAAAATTCCTGAGGGCGAGACTTATGTGCGGTGTGAGTCCTCCCGGGGGGAACTGGGACTTTATCTGGTGAGCAATGGTGAGGATAAACCTTACCGTGTACACTTTCGAACCCCATCTTATCCTCACGGATTAACGGTTCTGGAAAAAACTCTGGAAAATGCCAGCATTGCTGATGTCGGCAATATCATGATCAGTTTATATGTGGTGGCTCCGGAAATTGATCGATGATTCTTTAATCTATGTATGAAAGCATAAGGGAATAAAAAGCCATGGCGAAACCAAGTCTGTTCAGTCCTTTAAAATCGGCACGTTTTCTCTTTAAGAAGCCGAAGACATTGCGATATCCGTTTGAGTTGAAGGAACCTGCCGGGAGGTACAGGGGATTTCATCTCAATGATTGGGATACCTGTACAGGATGCGGGAATTGTGCGGATATCTGTCCTAATGAAGCCATCGATATGGTCAAGATCACAGAATTGGCATCGAAACCGGAGGAAGGGAAAAAGAATGAGCGGCCACAACTGGATTATGGCCGATGCTGTTTTTGCGGCTTGTGCGTGGATATTTGTCCTCCCGGTTCGCTGCGATTGTCCCGGGACTATTTCCATATTCATTTCAATACCGGATCCTTTGTTTTTTTGCCTCGGGATGAGAAATCCGAACAGGAAAAATTCCTTCCTGCGGAAAAATACTCTGTGCTCAAAGCCAGCCTTTCCCATCGGAAGCAGGATTATGAGGGATTTGTTTCCGACCTGGATTATGCCCTGTTCGAACCGGAACGGGTACCCATGCCGGAAGTGGCTCCCGATGAAAGAAAACTTTCCTTTATTGAACAGGTGATCGGATATAACAGAGAAGAGGCAAAAAAAGAAGCATCGCGGTGCCTGGAATGTAAACTTTGCGAAGAAGCCTGTCCCGCCCATCTGAAAATATCCGAATACATACAGGCCATCTATGAAGATAAACCTGATGCATCTCTGCGAAAGATATTTGAAGACAATCCGATTCCGGCCATATGCGGAAGGATTTGTATGAAATACTGCGAAGATGCCTGCTCGCTGCGATTGAGAGGCGAGTCTCTGGCCATCCGGTGGTTGAAGCGTTATGTGTCTGATACGATTCAAGATTACAAAACAGCTTTGGAGCAGAGTTTTAAAACCCCGTCAGGAAAAAGGATTGCTGTGATTGGTGCCGGTCCGAGTGGACTGTCGGTGGCCTATTTTCTGACTTTAAAGGGCCATTATGTTGTGGTATTTGATGCACTGCCCGGTGGCGGGGGGATGATACGTATCGGCCCGCCGCTCTATCGGCTGCCGTTGGAAAGCATAGACAAAGATGTCAACTATATCGCTTCTCTGGGAGCAGAGTTCAGATTCAATACAAAAATCGGACGTGATATTTCTTTTCAGGATCTGTTAAAGAAATACGATGCCGTGTATATAGGGACGGGGCTGACGGAAAGCCGATCGACAAGAGTCCGCAATTCTGAAAAGTGTCTCAAAGCGCTCGAGTTCTTAAGCGATAACAAAATTGGGGAACAACGGACTGTAGGTAAAAATATTATTGTCATTGGCGGAGGAAATGTGGCCATGGATGTGGCCAGGGAAGCTCTCCGGCTGCAGCATATGCAGTATCCAAAGCATCATGTGATGACCAAGGCAGTCTCATTGGAAAGCTGGGATGAGATGCCGGCCACAAAAGAGGAAATCGAAGAGGCAAAGGAAGAAGGCATTCAGTTTCATCCTGCCTGGGGACCGAAAGAAGTCGTTCTGGATAACGATGGTCATGTCAAAGGTCTGCTTTGTAAAAAAGTCAAATCCGTGTTTGACCCCCAGGGACGCTTTGCCCCGACTTTTTATGAGGGCCAAGAAATGTTATTGGAAGCCGATATGATTATTGAAGCGATTGGCCAGGCCCCGGATTTTTCATTTATTCCAAAAAAACTGTTTGATCAGTTGAAGTTCACAAAATTCAGAAAAGTCAAAGTCGACAAAAACGGAATGACATCTATTCAGGGTGTATTTGCCGGCGGCGATATTGTCAACATGAACCTGGATGCAGTAACGGCCATTGCCGATGCCAAAGCGGCATCCGAGGGAATTGATCGATTTATTTGAACTGGATGATTTGTCAAACGGGGATCCGACTGAATTGATCATGGAGTCCCTCATTTTTCCCGCTATCGAAATGGGTAAAAAGAGGCATGTTGAATAAATAAATCCGTATATCCTATCTTTTTCGATTCACATATCCAATTTATATTTCATGATTTTTAAATAGATCCGTGAGCGTATAAAAAATTTTGAAATATTATTGAAAATGATTTTCATTATCAATATTTTTTTGTATATTAAATGATAACATGATTTCATCTATTCAGTGTCAATTCTCACCGGATCATAAAAGGAGAGAAGAAGCGAAGATACAAATAGGGAATGGGAGAATGTACATAATGGTTAAAAGGATGATAAAAAGAAACCGGTCGGCAGTTTTGATCCGAATAAAATAAGGAGGAAATATGAATAAGAAGAATCAGGCATTTCCTGTAAGAAATCTATTGATTATCACCGGAATTGCATGGTCTGCAGTTATTTCGGGATGCGGAAAGCAGGCAGAAGAAGATATCTCCAGGAGAAAGACGAAGGAGCCGCAGCTCATCGAGAAAACGACTGATAATGTAAAAGATACAACTCTTGCCAAATCTGAGACGGAACCCGTACAGACTGTGAATGCGGACACGGTCGAAAACGTTCAAAAGAAGACAGAACCAGAAATTAAAACAGCAGCAGAAAAGGTAACTTCCGGACCAGTCATGGTCAATGATCAGAATTTTGAAAATGTGGTTCTGCAATCGGATATTCCCGTTCTAGTGGATTTCTGGGCTTCGTGGTGCAGACCTTGTCTCATGGCTGCTCCTGTGCTTGAGAAAATGTCCCGTCAATATCAAGGGCAATTGAAGATATGCAAGCTGAATGTTGATGAGGCGCGCCAGACCTCGATGAAATACAGGATCAGAAGTATACCGACGTTATATTTTTTTAAAAATGGCAACGTCGTTGATCAAATGATTGGAATCACGCCCAATTATGAATATGATCTTAAGAAAAAGATAGAATCGAATTTGTGATTTTTTCAGAAAAATGATACGGATACGAGTATCGAAGGAGATGCAGAATGTTTCAAATCAATGAAGAAAAATGTACGGGATGTGGAGAGTGTATCCAGGTTTGTCCGGCCGGTGCGATATCGATAAGTGACGGAAAAGCCCGTATTGAATCCAATCTATGCAGCCAATGCGGAATATGTGTTCAGGCCTGTCCGACGGGTGCTGTTTATTCTGATACGCAGTCTCCGCAAACCGGATTCCCAAATCAGTCCCCGATGTTTCCGGGTCCGGCTTTCGGAACAGGGAGGGGAATGGGGATGGGCCGCGGAGGTGGCCGGGGCATGGGGAGCGGCATGGGGCGCGGTATGGGCAGAGGACCCCGGGATGGAAGGGGGGGAGGTAAAGGTGGCGGGGGTAGGAGAAGATGAGAAAGAAAATAAATATAGCAATTTCGAGCGGAAAAGGCGGAACCGGAAAAACATTTATTGCGACGAATCTGGCGAAAGTGCTCTCCGAAAAACATGACCGGATTCACTATTTGGATTGTGATGTGGAAGAACCAAACGGGCATTTATTTATTCATCCGGTGATTCATAAACAAAAAGATGTGACTCTGGTTGCTCCGATGGACGTGGATGAAGAAAAATGCATTCACTGCGGCAAATGTGCTGAAGCATGTCATTATAACGCCATTGCAATGGTTAAGGATAATGTTTTAATATTTAGAGAATTATGCCATGTATGCGGCGGATGCGTCATTGCCTGTCCTGTGGATGCGATACTTGAAAAAGACAGAAAAATCGGGATAATTAAAGAAGGTGCAAGCCAGAATATCAATGTGTTTTATGCGCTTTTGGAAACTGCTGAAGGAGGGATGTCTCCAAGACTGGTACAAAAAATCAAAGAATACACGGGAGATTGCATCAATATACTGGATTCCTCTCCCGGAACAAGCTGTCCTGTTGTGGAAACAGTGAAGGATGTTGACTTGTGTGTTTTGGTGACCGATCCAACGCCCTTTGGAATAAATGATCTGAAACTTTCGGTTGATATGGCCCGCGAAATCGGTCAGGAACCGGCGATTCTCGTCAACCGGGCTGAATATCACGATGATGCGTTAAAAGCGTACTGCGAAGCAGAACAGCTGGATATTATCGGAGAAATTCCGGATGAACGAAAGATAGCCGAAAGTTATTCCAGGGGAGAGATGGCCGTCGACCAATTTCCAGAAATTAGAAAGAGATTTGAAAAAATAGCTGATGATGTGCTGATTTTGGCCGAACAGGAACGACCGGTGAGAAAAAAAGCGGGAAAAGAAAAGATAACGAGTAAAAAATCTCCCGAGCGAGCAAAAAGTTACGGCGAATCTCAAAATCAAAAACCGAGAGAATTGGTGGTGATCAGCGGCAAAGGCGGCACCGGAAAAACGTCTCTGACCGCAAGTTTTACTGCATTGGCGCAATCTGTTGTAATTGCAGACTGCGATGTAGACGCAGCGGATTTACATCTGGTTTTATCTCCCCAAATCAAGGAAAGGGGATTATTTAGCGGGGGCGTCGAAGTGCGCATCGATCAGGATGTCTGCACACAATGCGGCAAGTGCAAGCAGGTGTGCCGGTTCTCGGCAGTCCGGGAATTTCAAGAAAACGGCAAAAGCAGATATGAAATAGATGCGCTGGCATGCGAAGGTTGCGGTGTATGTGAACTGGTCTGTGCTGATGATGCCATTAAAAGCAAGCCGGCCCTCAATGGAGAGTGGTTTATGTCGGACTGCCGGCATGGTCCCATGAGTCATGCCAAACTCGGAGTGGCCGAGGAGAATTCCGGCAGGCTGGTCACTATCGTCCGTGATAAAGCAGCATATCTTGCCCAGCAGAATGGCATCTCTGAAGCCATCATGGACGGCGCTCCCGGTACTGGATGTCCGGTGATATCTTCAATTACAGGCGCCGAATTTGCCCTGGCGGTCACCGAACCCACCGTATCCGGAATTCATGATTTAGAGAGGGTGCTGCAGGTCATTCATCATTTTGGTGTCCGTTCCGGAGTGATTGTCAATAAGTACGATTTAAATGAAGAATTAACTCATAAGATTAATGAGCTGGCTGAAGAATACGGTGCGACGTTCTTGGGAACCATACCGTATGGAAAAGAAGTGACAGAGGCTCAGATGCAAAAATTATCTGTGGTTGAATACACGGATACGCCATTAACGGAAAGCATCAAGAAAATTTGGGAAAAGATGAACGGGATTTTGCATGTAGAACGCAAATAAATATTCGGACGGATGTATAGTCTGTCATTGTGCGACCTCCTTGTTTCGAGGAAGAGTAAAGATAAAAGCATGGGAGGAATAAATTGGAGCCCGGAGTTTTGAAATACGCCTGGGTGATGAACTTATTTAATGGGGTAATACCATGCCTAACTATGAATATGAATGTAAATCCTGCGGTCACAGGTTTACGCAATTTCAAAATATGAAAGACAAGCCGTTAACAGAATGCCCGCAATGTTCCGGCCCTGTGCGCAGGTTGATTTCCGGGGGGGCCGGAGTGATATTCAAAGGATCAGGTTTTTACGCCACGGATTATAAAAATAAAAGCCGTAATAGCAATCGTGGCTGTGATTGCGGGAATGGCTGTTCCAATCCCAAACGCTGCTGTGAAAAATGATTATAAAAAAGAAGGAGAGAATAATGCCCTGGGTTGACCAAGGAAATTGTACGGGATGCGGGATTTGCATCGACGAATGCCCTGCCGGTGCGATTTCATTGAAGATGGAAAAGGCTGATATTAATATGGCTGAATGTATCCGCTGTGGAATTTGTCACGATGTGTGCCCGCAGAATTCGATAAGACATGACAGTGAAAAAGTCTCCGAAAAAATCAATGATAATGTAAAAATGACAAAGCAATATATGGAGCTTTGTGCCCGATATCTCGGCGATGTTGAGGAAAAGGTGAAGTGTTTGAATCGAATGAAAAAACATTTCAACAGTCAGAAAATGATTGCAGAAAGAACATTGAAAGAACTTGAGAAATTGGAGAATAATTAATTATTTGAGGAACCGAGTGCGTTATCGGTTATTGATTTTTACCTGTTACGGTGGATGCAAAACTGGTGTCGCCTCGTCAAAGGCCATTATCCAGATAGAGATAGCGCATCCGGATAAAGTGTAAATCGGATATTTTTTGCCGCAATTGTGCCATGGTGGTTAAACAAGATTAAAAAAATGAAAATGAAATCAGATAAATTATATCCTGAATCCAAAGTTGAGCTTAATTCGTTTTCGGCAAAAAATTATGACAGAATCATGAATATTGCATCTTTCGGCCTTTATTGCGGATTTATCCGAAAAGCAATTCAGGCCATGGATATTCAATCTGAAGATAAAATTTTGGATTTGGGATGCGGGACAGGGCGAAATGCTCTCATCATGAATGCCTATCTCAATCCGAATGGAAAAATTACGTGTATGGATAACTCTCCAGTGATGGAGGAAATATTTAAAAAGAAGTGCGGGAAGTACAAGCATATTGATTTTATCCGGCAACGAATTGATCAGCCATTTGATTTGTCAGACCAATTTGATAAAGTATGGATCAGCTTTGTCATTCACGGATTTCCGCATGAAATCCGCTTAGCGGTATTAGAAAATGTATTCAAGCATTTGAAAACCGGCGGTCTGTTTTTTATGCTTGATTTTTCAGAGTTTGAACTCCATGAAATGCCGGCATTATATCGCTTTGTTTTTCAACGGTTTGAATGTAAATATGCGTTTGATTTTATCAAGCGGGACTGGAAAAAAATACTGTCCGGTTACCATTTTGCCAAATTTGAAGAGTTTTTCTTTTTTGACCGTTATGTCCGGTTATTAAGAGCGGAGAAAGCCGGATGAAATCGACCAAGACTACTATCATAACGAATGATGGCATCACTGATTTTCCCAAAATGCTTGACATGGCAAAAGCGTTTTTTATTTATGAAACAGTGAAAGAAGCACTTGAAGAATATTTGGTAATAAAAGGAAAATCCTGATAAGTTAAGATAATGTGGGTATGTCTATGACAATAAAAATCTGGTTTGGATTTTTCTTTTCGCTCGGATTGCTGCTCCTCATTGCCCGGAAAAATCTTTGGCTGGGACTTATGACAGCCTCTTATGTACTCGGAGCGTTCAGTCTTTCGATAAGTGATATGCTGGACCAAACAACCCTGACAATCACGGATCCATCCATTTTACTGCTTGCTCTGGCCGTAGGGATTATTCCGGTCATCGGGGGCGTGATGGAGCATAGCGGCATGATTGATGACCTGGTCCATCATATTCGCATGAAAAGCAGCTATTTTATGGCATTTACAGCGGCCTTCATCGGCATGCTGCCCATGCCGGGCGGTGCATTGCTTTCGGCGCCGCCCGTGGACAAAAGCGGACAACATGTACCAAAGGAAACCAAAACAGCGATCAATGTCTGGTTTCGTCACGTGTTTTTGCTGATATATCCACTCGGTATGCTGCTGGCAACAACAGCAATGGCTGACGTTAATCTATATGCGGTCATTTTATATTTATTGCCCGGATTTATTTTAATGTCTGTTTTGGGATATTTTGTTTTGCTTAAGAATATTCAAAGTAAAAATGAATATCATTTGCCTGTGAATCGAAAAAAGATTGTTATTCCCGTCGCAGTGATTCTGATAGCCCCGTTGATTCATTTTCTGCTCATGATTTTTTTTAAAAAGGCAATCCCTGAAGTTCCGCTTATGATTGGTGTTACTGTAAGCCTGATACTGGTAATTGGATTTAGCCATATGAATTTAAATCAGTTTAAGTCCGTGGTTATTCAAATGAAGCCATGGAATTTCGTCTTCATTATTCTCGGCATGTTTCTTTTTCTGCATATATTTCAGGCATCCGCCACATCCCGGGTAATCGCTGAGGCAGATTTTCCCAAAGGCGTTCTTCTCGTGAGTATCGGGGCACTTCTGGGATTTGCCACCGGTAGAGTCCAGGTGCCTGTGGCTATTCTGCTGCCGATTTATTCGGCGCAATTCAGCGTTCAATCCATGAAGCCGGCGACATTTGCCGTGATGTTTTTTGCTGTTTATCAGGGATATATTGTTTCGCCTGTGCATCCCTGTGTTTCAGTTTCTCTGGAATATTTTCATACCGATTTAAAGGCGTTCTATAAACGATTGGCTTTTCCGGCACTGATCTGTTTTACAGTGGTCTCGGTTATTGGGATATACATCCTGTAAAAGATGCGCCGTAAAATAAGAAATAGACATTGTTATTATGATTGAATGCATTGATAAAAAAACATCGGGAACATGGATTCTTAATATAAGAGGAGATGGAATATGATCACATATATTACAAAGGAGCTGAAAAAGCATGCACCGTTTACCAGCTTTGGCGCAATAATAGGTATTCTCATTATCATCGTCTCGTTCAAAATTCCAGAACAAATCTCCTACAATATTTTTTATATTCTTCATCCTGTCCATGTTGTTTTGAGCGCCCTGGTTACGGCGTCGATTTATCGGCTTCACAGTTGTGATCGTTTCGGTGAAAAATGTATCAAGGGGAAGTGTAATCTTTGGGCGCTTCTGATGATCGGTTATTTTGGTTCAGTTGGAATTGCCACACTCAGCGATTCCATTATCCCTTACCTGGGGGAGATCCTGTTGGATTTGCCCAATCGGGGCATTCATCTCGGATTTATTGAAAAATGGTGGCTTGTGAATCCTTTGGCAATCATCGGGGTTCTCTTTGCCTGTTTTAAGCCGGCAACCAAGGTGCCGCACGCCGGTCATGTTTTATTGAGTACATGGGCATCGTTATTCCACATTCTTATGGCCATGGGAGGTGCTTTACCCTGGTATTCATATGTGGCTGTTTTTTTATTTTTATTTCTTGCTGTTTGGGCCCCTTGCTGTCTGAGTGATATTGTGTTTCCTCTTCTGTTTGTGAAACAAAACAGTCAGAGGAAAAACAAATAAAGTCATTTTTTTATCTATATGACTTATTTGATAATCATACATAAACTGATTTTCAATGCACAATATCTCAGAGATTCAGTCTTTGGATTGCGAATCACTATTCTGGAAGCCAGGTAAAACGTTCGAATGATGGGTCAATTGACAAACAGGGTTTAATGTGAATTGCATCATTTCATCGATGCTGTAATCACTGATCATCAGGAGGTGTAATGCTTACATTCGGTCCTGTACCGTCGAGAAGACTCGGCCGGAGTGTCGGGATCAACAATATCCCGCCCAAGTTCTGTACCTATTCCTGCGTCTACTGCCAGTTGGGACGTACCATAAAAATGGAGGCGGAACGCCGCGTGTTTTATCCTTCTGAAGACATACAAAAAAGCGTCGGGGAAAGAATAGCCTCTGCAGAAAAGCGGGGAGAATCCATCGATTATCTTACATTTGTGCCGGATGGCGAGCCGACCATGGATACTCAATTAGGGAAAGCCATTGAACGAATCCGCTTCGCGGGGAAAAAAATAGCTGTCATTACCAACAGTTCCCTGATTGGCAATGAAATGGTCAGGGAAGATTTAAAGAAAGCCGACTGGGTTTCTGTGAAGATCGATTCGGTTCAGGAGGATATCTGGCATCGGATCAACCGGCCTCACCGTTCATTAAACCTGAATTCTGTTTTAAACGGGATTCTATCTTTTTCCAAAGAATTTTCGGGCAGGTTGGTCACGGAAACCATGCTTGTACGCGATCTGAATGACAGTGAAGCACATATGAAAGACGTGGCGGATTTCATAAAAAAGATTTCGCCGGAAATCTCATATTTATCCGTTCCAACCCGGCCGCCGGCAGAGAAATGGGTCGGGCCGCCGACAGAAGAAGCGATCATTCGAGCTTATCATGTATTCAGCTCTGAATTGAGGAGCGTCGAGACTCTGATCGGGTACGAAGGCAATGCCTTTGCGTTCACCGGGGATGTCAAACGGGATCTTCTGGATATTACAGCTGTGCATCCGATGCGTGAAGAAGCTGTGAATGAGTTTTTAAAGAAAGCCGGATCCGACTGGTCTCCGGTCGATCAGCTCATCGAGCAGGGCCTGATGGTGCGAAAATCTTTTCAGAAAAATATATTTTATGCAAGGAAACTTTTCGTTTCGCAGAATAATCAGGGTTTGTCATAAGATCCCGATAAAAAAATGATTGATGCGATAATAAAGTGGGAAAGAGAAGACGGTGTCCGCTTCTTAAAAAGGACCGGGATAAAAACCGGCCAGACGGTTTTGGATTTCGGTGCCCGGGTGGGTCATTACAGCATTCCCGCTGCGTTTGCAGTCGGACCGGAAGGCCAGGTATATGCCATCGATAGAGAACAGCGGGATCTGAATCAATTGGTTCGAAAGACAGAAGCTTTGAATCTGAAGAATATCAAACCTGTTCAGACAAAGGGACACGTGATTCTTGATTTTGATGATGCATCGATTGATGTTATATTACTCTATGATGTACTGCATTATCTGGATAAAGAAAAAAGAAAAATGCTGTATCGCGAAGCTTATCGGGTTTTAAAAGTGGACGGATGGATTTCTGTATATCCCAAGCATGTGATTGAAGATGCTCCGGCCGATCAATTCAGGGATCTTCACTGGGATGATGTGAAAAATGAAATCCTTAATCAGAATTTTCAATTTCAGGGAAAATTTTGCAACACCCTCAGTCATGATGATTTTTTGATACAAGGCTGTGTGTTCAATTTTTTTAAAATTTATCATGATACACATTAAATGTTCAAAATGCAGAAGAGAAATATTTATTTATAAAAAGATCGGTAAAGGGCGGATATGGCATTGCTGGAAAGATCGAATCAAGGAAGACAACAGTGTCCGGGATGGTCATATCATCAAATGTTCATGCGGTAATACTATCGGTGTTGATGAAGGAAAGTGGATTAAGATGAAGCCCCATGCGTTTAATTATTCAGGAACGATCACCAGAAAATAAATTTCAATAAGAATAAGGAGCCCTATGAAAACCTATTTAGACTGCATTCCCTGCTTTTTCAAACAGGCACTTGAAGCGGCCCGGATCGCAGGAGCGGATGATGTGACGCAGCGTCAGATCTTAAATGATGTGGCCCGTGTGATTCCGGAATTTCGTTTGGAGGCATCTCCACCAGAAATGGCCCGGACCATATATAAGGTGGTTCGGGAAATGACCGGAGTGGAAGACCCCTATCTGGAGATTAAGGATCAGAGCAACCGGCTGGCTCTTGAAATGTATCCCCGGCTGACAGAAAAGATCAATAAAAGTACCGATCCCTTGTTTACTGCAGTTGAACTGGCCATTGCCGGTAATATTATCGATTACGGTGTGAAAAATTCTCTGAATGTTGACCGGGAGCTGGAAAAAATTCTGGCGAATGAACAGCAGAAAATCCAGCATGAAGGCGCCCGCTTTTTTAAGTATGAGGAATTTAAATCCGAATTGGCTCAGATCGACAATATTCTCTATTTGGCGGACAATGCCGGCGAGATTGTGTTTGACCGGGTGCTTCTCGAAGTCATCCATCAGCAGTATCCAAAAATTGAGATCTATTTTGCAGTGAAAGAAAAACCCGCTATCAATGATGCCCTTGAGAAAGATGCCCGGGATTGCGGTATCGGGACTGTGGCGCAGGTGATATCTTCCGGTTCGGATGCTCCGGGCACCTTACTTTCGTTATGCTCCGCGTCCTTCCAAAAACTGTTTTGGAATGCAGATATGGTAATCAGCAAGGGTCAGGGGAATTATGAAACCCTGTCGGGTGTGAATCGTCCGGTCTTTTTTCTGCTGCTGGCAAAGTGCCCTGTCATCGCGAATCACATTGGGTGCAGGGTGGGCGATGTCATTTTATCCTACCAAAATAAAAATGTAATGTAAAGCTGTTCAACATTCAAATAGAGGAAATGAAATCATGAAAAAAATCGGAATCATTATCTGCGGAAGATATAAGAACTGCGGGGGTGGAAAATGTTTTCGTGCCATGAGGGAACATGTGGGCGGATTCGCGAAGTATCCGAAAGAAGAACTGCTTGAGATAGTGGGATATTCCTATTGCGGCGACTGTCCCGGCGGCAATGTCGAATATGTTCCTGAGGAGATGATTAAAAATGGAGCGGATGTTATTCATTTGGCCACAGGTCTTGTTGTCGGATATCCTCCTTGCCCGAGAATTTTTCATTTTATAGAATTTATTGAAAAACGATATGGCATACCAGTGGTTGCTGGAACACATCCGATTCCTTTAAAATATATGCAGATTCATAAAAAACTCTCTTTTTGGGAAAATATGAAGATGGAAACCATTGCTGATGACCTGATGAAAGAAGATGAACAGATTATGGAATCATATAATTAGAATGGGACGGACACGGATGTTGTTGTAAGTACGATTGATATGGATGCCGAATTGAAAATGAATGAAGTACTGCAAAAATAATATTTGTGAAATCCCGGGAATGAACGATTGGTTGAAACATGGCACATCGTCGCGATTCACAATTTCTGTGCATGATTCTTCTGTTTTTCCTCTGGAATGCGGCTATGATTTTTTCACAGGATATAAGTTACGATGACACCGGGATCAGACAGACCTACAACCATGCGCTGAACCTGATGGGCGAACAGCGGTTTAACGATTCCGCTCAAATTATCAGGACACTTATCCAGAAAAAACCTGATTTTCTTGAAGCATTCAGCTTAATTGTCATCCTGCATGAGAAAATGGAGTGTCCTGATGATGTCTGTCATTATCTGGAAGGCATGATCAGCGACACATCCAGGGCCGTGGGTGCATTATATGGATTGGGTGTTTTCTATCAGAATAAACAAGACTATCCGAAAGCGATTGAGTTTTTTAAGAATGCCCTGGAACATGGAAGACGGCATCATCTTATTTACAGATCGCTGGTGGATTGCTGTCAAAAAAGCAACCAATTGTCTGATTGCCGTCTCTATTTGCAGAAAAGCATGTCTGCTGACTCATTAAATCTGACGCTGAATTTTGCATTGGGTTATCTGAAAACCGCCGATAAAAAATATACTGAGGCTGTTTTTTATTTTGATCGCGTTTATCCACCTGATGATTCTTTTATATATGCAAAAATCGAGAAAACGCAGGCCCTGTTTCAAAAGGGCGAGTTTAAAACGTGTGAATCACTCTGCCTGTATACGCTTAAGCTCATCCGGAAGAAAGAATGGAAGGAAGAAGAAGGCCGGTTATTGAACATGCTTGGAAATTTAAAGTCTGAGATGGGGGACATCAGAGAAGCATTAACCCATTATACTCTTGCCGCCAGGCTGTACAAACAAATCGGTTTTATCAAACATCAATTTGTCATACAGCTTAATGTGGCCATGATTCAAAACAGGCTCGGGCAATATGATGAAGCGCTGAAATCCTTAAGTGAATGTAAATCATTCCTGGAAATTGAAAAAGATACAGCTCAATATTCAGCTTGTTTGTTACAGATTGGCTGGGTCTATTTTAACCAAACCATGTATGATTCGGCATTGACCTATTTAATCCCGGCCGCTGAATTGAGTGAACAGACCGATGATCTTCGATTTGCGGCATATTGTAATCGATTTTTAGGCCTTATTGAGCAAAACAAGGGGAACATTTTTAAAGCACTGGATTGTTTTCGACAAGCATTTCAATTTGCCAGGCGGATTGATAATATTGATGAACAGGCCCGTAATATGAATACGATGGGCCGAATATTCTATGAGATCGGCCGTATGGATTCATCAAGGATTTGTTATCAACTGGCGCTTAAATTGCATCATCAATCCGGGAATCAGTTGTTTGTGGCCCATGTGCTGGGCAATATGGCCATGATTGAGAATGCATCCGGGCATTATTCAAAAGGTCTTGAATATTATGAAAAAGCACTTAAGCTTTCCAGAGAAGTTGGTGAAAAACAGGCCGAAATCCGATATCTGGAGAATGTGGGAGTCTGTTACCAGAAATTGGGAGACTTGAAGGCGGCAAAACAGTACTTGCATCAGGCCCTGATACTGGCCCGGCTTTTAAATGCAGGAGAGCGTGAAGTGAATCTGTTATTCAATATCAGCCATATCTATTATTCTGTCGGTCAAACGGACAGTGCACTCATTTGCCTGAATGAGGGGCTTCAATTGTCATGTAATCTGGGACTGGTGCCAAATGAAATTCAGATTCGGAGCCAATTGGGTTACATTTATCAAGAGCTTGGACGATTCAGGGAAGCGGAATCACAACTGACCCTAAGCCTGCTTCTGGCAGAACGATCTCAAAATGCCCGCAGAATTCCTGATATCCTTTTAAATATAGGCCGGCTTAATCGCAAACAGAAGGCCTTTGATCAATCAAAAAAAGCAAGTCTCCGCGCACTGAAAATCACAGAGCGTCTCAAGGATATTCCCCAGATGATTCGCGCCTGCCGGGAGTTGGGCCGGCTTTATCAGGAGCTTGACAGTTTAATGACTGCTCAAGCTTATTACAGAAAGGCCATTGATCACATCGAGCAGATTCGGGGCGGCATTGCCGGACAGGAATTACGCGTCTTGTATTTTGAAGAAAAAACCCGGCTCTATGATGAATTAATTCATATTCTGGCCGAACTTAATCGGAGGGATCCCCAGGAGAATTATATCGAAGTGGCATTTCGCTTCGCTGAACAGTCCAAATCAAGAATCCTGCTTGATCTCTTTTATCTTAACAAAACAAGTCTGGACCAAAATATTCCTTTGAAACTGATGGAAGAGTATAGTAAAGCCGAGCAAAACCTTTATACACTTCAATCCAGGCTGTATGCCGCCATATTTCAACAAGAATCCCGGATTTCATCATTGGACAGCCTTGAAAAATCATTATCAGCTGCAAAAAATAAATTTGAAAAGATTCAGGAAAAGGTAGATCGCTGCCGCTGGAAGGAGTTGCCCGGCTTGTCACAAATACAGCCCCTTACTGTTCAGAAAATCTGCGATCGTATTGCAACACCCGGCCGTGTTCTTATAGAATATGCCATTGGAATGAACCACAGTTATGCCTTTATTGTACGGGATCGGCATATTGCAATGGCGGATATTGCTTTGACAGAATCGGATATTCAATCTGCCGTTGAGGAGATACGTCGGCCATTGATCGAGATTGAAGATCCGCTGGCGATTATGTTTGATATTGATAAAGCGCATGAACTCTATTGTCAGCTTGTCAAACCCATTGAACCTTATCTTAATAAGGGAGATGAGCTGCTTATTATCCCTGATGATGCACTTTTCTATCTTCCATTCGAAGTGCTCGTTGTTGATCCCCGAAGTAAAACTGACGAATCTGTATCCAAATGGTATTCAAACTATGAACATTCAACTTATCTCATAGAGAATTATCCCATTTCATATGCTTGTTCCGCAAGTCTTCTTGATCCCCGCTTTTTTCAATTGCATGAAGCATTTGAAGGGGACAACCTGCTGGCCATTGGCATGGCGTTTCGGGGATTAAATAATCCCCTGACTTTCGCTACAAGACAAGAAGGAAGGTCATTTCGGCCACTACCTTTTTCAACCTACGAAATCGAGCAGATCAGCGGGTCGTTTAAAGAGGTGCATATGCTGATTGGCATTGATGCCAAGGAGGAAACGATCAAGGAGACAGCCGGGGATTACAGGGTTCTTCATTTTTCCACTCACGGCATTCTGGATGAACGACAGCCTCTCTATTCCGGACTCGTGCTCGCCATGGATGCAGATTCTGCAGAAGACGGATATTTACAGGTGTTTGAAATAGTCAATATGAAATTGAAAGCAGACCTCGTCACGCTGAGTGCGTGCAATACCGGATTGGGCGCATTGAAACAAGGTGAAGGTGTTATCGGTTTGACACACGCTTTTCTTTCGGCCGGGGCGCATTCTGTTGTGGTCAGTTTATGGAACGTTTCCGATGTTTCTACTGCGCAACTGATGACGAATTTTTATCATTACCTGGAACAAGGAAAATCAAAAGCTGAGGCGCTTCGGCAGGCAAAAATTAATTTAATAAAAACAACCGGCAATATGGGTGGTGTTCAAATCTCATATGCCCATCCGTTTTTTTGGGCCCCTTTTATTCTGGTTGGAGACGCACAACCCACACATGCTTCTGAAACCGGGTATTCTTTTCTTTGGTTCTGGTTTTTTGGTTCGGGTGTGATTTTGTCGTCTCTAATCTGTTATTTCATCTTTTTTAATAACCGTCGTGCTTTGGTTAAAAAAGGTTCCTGACCCAGGCTGACTGTTTTTTCCAACATATCACGTGAATGTCCTTTGTCATTCTGCTTCAGATAGACCTGAGCCAGATACCAGCAGGCCTTAGAATCATTCGGGTGATGTTGAACGGCTGTATTCAGGTAATAAGCGGCTTTATCAGGCTGACCGGCGAGATAATGACTGACGCCCAGAAAAAAGCGCGCCTGATGATTTTCGGGGTGTTCTTGAATCAAATCACGAAGCAGAAAAATAGCCTCATGATAATCCCCATGTTGATAATAATCCATGGCCTGGAGCCAGACAGCATCGCCTGCTGGATGATCGGACCTCCTCAGACCCATTTCAATATAGGGATAGGGCTCTGTGTCAGCAAGTTGAGGAAGAGAGACAGGTCCGCTTATTTCCTTGATGAATGAATAACTGGAGATAAAGAGGATAACAGAAGCCATGACCGGCGCTAAAACACGCACTGCCAGCGGTTTTTTTGAAAAATTTTTCCACAGGGCCTTCCATTTTTCCAACAATTGTATTCGAAGCAACAAAGCACGAAGGCGATAAGAAAAAAACAGATTTTGTTTATCAAGATCTATGAGTCGCTGATATATTTCCATGCATTGGGTACATGAATCAAGATGCCTTGTAATCTGTATTTTTTTTAATTCAGAGTAGATTTGATTGTTGAGAAAAGCATCCAACAGATCGGTTGATATATGATTACGGATCGATTCGTTCAATGCTTTCCTGATAGAGGTGTCCGTTTGGCGAAATCCGGCAAGGCGTTGCTGACAGTCTTTACACGTTTCTATATGGATTTGAAAAGCACGATGTTCATGTTCAGGAATGGGCTCTCCATCAATGGAATAACTAAAGAGGGCTTCTATTTGTTTACAAGATGAGGGCTGCATAATTTTATCCTTATGATGAGAACACCAGACACTCGATGAATCATATCATTTACCTATATGTCGGTTTGAGACGTTCGATTTTTTGAATTTTTTTTGCAAATGTTTTCGGTTTGAATGCAATATATAGGCGATTTGCTGATGTGTTAATGACTTTCCATCCGGGAATGTTTTTAAAGCCTTATTGATGATTTCCTGATAACTCAGATTTTCAATCCATTTGGATATTTTAATGAACTGTTTCAGAGGGGACTCGTGGGCGATATACTCAGCGATATCGACGCCAAGGTTTCCTCTCGAACCGGATGTTTCCATGTTTATTTGGATGGCCTCTTCCTGATATCTGTGATGATTATAATGACTGCGCTCCTTACGGATTACATCTATGATTTTATTACGAATAACAGGCCATAAATATGTGGTCAATCGGCTTTGCCCATTGTAATTACGAAGCACTTTTTTGTTATCGGCAACCATAATTTGGTACAGAACCTCTGCAACCACGTTATCCCGGTCATAAAAAGTCGTCCCGCGGGATTCCAGCCGTTTGATCAGTCCTGCGATTAACCGTTTTGTTTCGTCATAAAGGAGTTTCTGAGTTTTCAGATTGTTTTTAAGATAAGACTGAATTAACTTATAGTCGGTTATATATTGAGATTTCATGGGAAACGCTGCTTTTGTATTTTAACCGGATTATAAATCTTTGGAAAACATGTTGTTTAATGCCAGAATGTAAATCCAATCCGGTTTAAAATCAAGCATTTTTTCGAAATCGTTATTTAAAAAATTGAATTTTTTATCAAAATATGGTACAATTGAAAACGACATATAAGTAGATTCTGCATTTCAGATTCAATATTTAATTAAAGGCAGGAGGGGATGCCATGAAAGGGATTGCTGATTTTCAAAAGACAAGAATTAATCTTCAAAATTTACAAACATCGAGGGGGAAAAGCATGTTGTCTTACCAGGATCTTTCGAAAAGAAAAATTTCAGTTGTACGCATCTTAGTTTGTTTGTTATTTCTTATCACGTCCTTAAGTTTTTCTCAAATTTTTGATTTTGATAATGGGACGCTTCAGGGCTGGACGATGCAGGGAATATATGCATACAATACCTACCCCACGGTTTATAACAATCCTTTTACATTGACTTGGGATGATGCCACACAGTATCCCGGTTCATCGGGTAATGATCCTGCAGGGAATAGTATGGGATCTGCATCGGTTTATGCTTCGAACTTTACTTTGCCCTCAAATTTTTCTTCCGGGGCTTCTTACTGGTTAATTGATATTGTTTCGCCGGATGTCACTTCAAATCAGCAATGGCAGGATCTGACAGGTATTTCGCTGAACATTCATGCTGCCGGGTTTCATTCAGGAGAATGCTCTGCTCAAATTTTGATCAATGCCACCCGGAAATCTGATGCCCAGGAAGTATGGCTTCAAGAATATGTATCCGGACAGGGCGTATTCCATTCTTTAACCAACGGTTGGAATCATATTGACGCAGATCATTTTGTCAATCTGTCAAATTATACGATCAATCGTGTCCGCGTCCGGGTTTTCGGTGATCCGGACATCACTGGTTCTATGCGGGAAATCAACATTGACAATGTCACTGCCATTTCCGGAAGCGCCGGGGCGGGTTTGTCCGGGACTGTTTTAGCCTATATGGTTGGTGAGGGCGGAAACGGATTGGATTTTTCATACGATTCGTATTTTACGCAGTATCACCGGTTGACAGGGGCCAGAATAGATTTTACGGGTACCAATGTGACTATTGATTATTTGGGCAGCATGGCAGTTCCACATTCTCCTGAGGTGAGTGATGTCAGAAAAATAAGCGATAAGATTCTTGAAGTTGATTTTACCAATTTTTCATCGGGCAAAGTGGTTTCAGTCGGTGTGGATCTTGATATTGGCGCTTCAGGCTCGCCCTATGGCAGTACCTATGAAGGAGCGGCTGTTGAAATCACTTTTACAGGCATATCCTGCGATATGCCGCTTACCGGAACTTTTGAAGAGACAGGGACATTTTCAGCACAAGCCGTTTTTTCGTGTGGAGGTGAATCAGATGTTGCTCCGCCTCCGCCGTCCAATCTGGTTGCAACTGTGGTGACAAGCACACAGATTGATCTTGCCTGGGATGACAATTCTGACAACGAAACCGGTTTCAAAATTGAACGCAAAGCAGGATCTTCCGGGACTTACCAGACAATTCACACCACTTTGGCAGATCAGGAATCCTACAGCGACAAAGATGTGCAGATCAATACGTCTTATTCATACAGAGTATTTGCTTTTAATAATACAGGGGCTTCGACTTATTCCAATCAAGACAATGTGACAACTGAAGATTATGGTACCTATATCGATGAGTTTGATTTATTTCCGGCCTATCCTTATAATACTTCAGATTACAAACAGGGCGGTGCATTTGTCGGATGCGGGCCCACATCCGGAGCAATGATCCTGGGTTATTTCGATCATATCTATAATCTTTCTGCTCCCGACGGATTATTGACCGATCCGGATCAGGGAGCGGATGAAGGTCTGAATACAGCCTGGGCTTTGCATGGAAACGAATATATGAAGACCAACAGCGACGGATTCGGTTCTCCCTATGATATAAAACCCGGTCTGGAGGGGTATGCAGAAGCCCGGGGCTATGCCCTGGAAGTGATGATCCATGTGTCACCTATCTATGTACCCGGCGGAGATTATTCATGGAATAACTACGGGGATTATGGAGATGCCTGGATCAATGACGGCGCTTTCTGGCAGGAAAATCCGGGCGGAGACTGGGAAATCGATGTGGAAAAATTCTGCGATTTTGCTGATTCGGTGTTTGCTTTGAATATTCCGCTTTTTTTAACCATTGACACCGATATGGATCAGGGGGGAGATCACTGGGTTCCCATGGTAGGGTATGACAGAAGTTCTGAGAAATATGCTTATTATGATACCTACAGTCAGACGCTTCAGTGGGCAGACATTCATTATGTGAATGCCATCGGTCCGCTTCATGACAACAGTATTGTGATGGTTCGTACTGTAGGTTACGAAATGGATGAAAACCTGCCTGCAGTACCGACCAATCTGGTGGCGCGTTTGATTCCGGAACAGGTTCACCTGACCTGGGAAGATCATTCCGATAATGAAACCGGATTTATTATTGAAAGGAAAATGTCTCCGGGTTTTCCGTCTGTCTGGAGTAAAATTGATACTCTGGATGCAAATACAACCTCTTATCAGACAGGCGTGCCCTCGATATTTAATCAGACTTTTTATTTTCGGGTGCTTGCATTCAATGAGTATGGCAATTCGGCTTATTCAAATCCTGATACGGTAAGAGGGGGATTATTCCTGGTATCTATCACACTGAAAAGCCCCAATGGAGGAGAAGAGTGGGCTTCGGGTTCCACGCATGATATTACCTGGAGTTCATTCAGCAGTATTATTGCATATCAAATTCACGAGGTGACGATACGGTATTCAACAGACGGCGGAAGTCACTGGGTGGATCCTCCCATTGCATCGAATATAGAAAATACGGGTTCCTATGCCTGGACTGTTCCAAATATTGAATGTGATCAGTGCCTGATTAAAATTGAAGATGCTTCTGACGGAAGCCCATATGATTTGAGTAATGAACCATTCAGAATCGGCGAGCCAGTGACACCGGTCCTTTCTGTTCAGCCTGATCATCTGGAATTCGGATCTTCTTTGAATGAATTAAATTTTCAAATATCGAATACTGGCGGGGGCACCCTGAGCTGGGATGTGGCAGAGACTCCTGATAAGCTCTGGATGGCTGATATCGATCCATCCGCCGGGAATGGAGATGCCACGATAAGTGTTCAAATAGACCGCAGTCAATTAATCGGCGACAGCGACACAGGATTGTTAAAAATCACTTCAAATGCCGGAAATCAGGAAGTGACCGTATCGGTTACAAAGGAACAGGGGAACTTGCCTGAAGAGTGGAGTTATACTGAAACAGGGAATAACGCAACCGTGGTTTTACCTGCAGAGGCGAATCCAAATATTGATGGAAATTCACTGTTAAACGGTGACTATATTGGCGCCTTTACTCCAGCCGGGCTGTGCTGCGGATATGCACAGTGGCAGGAAACAAACCTTTCCCTGACAGTGTGGGGAGATGACTCTCAGACGAACGAAATTGATGGATTCCAGCCTGGAGAGATCATCAGCTACAGAGTGTATCGTCTCAGTGAAGCAAAATCATGGAATACCGTGACGGTTGCTTATTCTCAGGGGGCGGGAACCTATGCAGCAGATGCATTCATTGTATTAAGTCAGTTTGATGCTGCAGATATCAGTGAACGGACAGTCACGCTTGAAGAAGGATGGAACATGTTTTCCTTTAACATTGATCCGGTGTATTCCCATATTGACTCGGTGATGCGTGATATTAAAGAAAAAATAGTGATTATCAAGGACGGTGATGGAAATACTTATGTTCCGGCTTATGGTATTAATAATATTGGTGATATGGATTATCGAAAGGGATACAAAGGGTATTTAAATGAGGCCTCGGATCTGGTGGTCAGGGGACAGTGCATTGACCCGTCGACCCCTATTAATCTTGAAAGCGGATGGAGTATGGTCGGTTATTTGCCAGAGACTCCCATGGATGCCGCCCAGGCACTGACAAGTATCAGTGATGCGCTGGTGATTGCCAAAAATGAAGAGGGTAAAACCTATATTCCGTCTTTTGGCATCAATACTATTGGTGACATGGAACCGGGAAAAGGATATAAATTGTATGTCAGGAATGAAGCCACACTTGTTTATCCAGACGGAAGCGGCGGGCTGCCCAAGGCCGGTATTGCCTCCAGGTATATTTCAGAATCTGATGGTATGAAGGACATGCAACATTTTCAGTTTACTGACAATACAGGTCAGAATTGCACAGTCGTGGTTCCGACTGCCATTGAACCGAAATGCGGGGATGGCACTTTGCTGGAATCCGGGGATGAGATCGGTGTGTTCAACTCTGCAGGTTTGTGCTGCGGAGCAATCGTCTGGAATGGAGAGAATGCCGCCATTACAATTTGGGGAGACAATACACAGACAGCAGACACAATTGATGGGTTTTTGGAGAATGATACGCTTCGTTTCAGGATATGGGACAATAGCGAAGAAACAGAATATGCTGCCCGTGCTTGTTTTGAAAATGAATCCAGTACCGTGTATCGTTCGGATGGATATGGCGTATTAACAGAATTGACTGCTGAAATCGGGACAGGCATTGAAAATATTCCAATTTCTACCATACCTGAAAAATTTTCACTGAACCAGAATTACCCCAATCCGTTTAATCCGGAGACGGCCATCGAATTTCATTTGCCGAAACAAGCGGAAGTTATCCTCACAATATATGATATGACAGGCCGGGAGGTGTATTGTTTATTCAGGAAAACGATGTCAGCCGGTATACATACAGCCCACTGGGCAGGAATCCATCAGAACGGACGGCTCATGGCTTCAGGGATGTATTTTTACCGGATTGTTGCTCATCCTGATGATGGTTCCGATAAAAAGTGGATTCAAGTTAGAAAGATGATTTTCATGAAATGACTCACATTTTTCTGAACAATGGAAGACCTTGCGAAGGTCATCGACCTTCGCAAGGTCAAATAATCTGGTGGAAACTCCCGGCTCATATGTGATTCAAGTCAAGACAGTTTTTAATTTAAAGAGATGATATGTAACTTTTGATAAATGAAATAATTGGGAGGGCATAATAATGAAAAATCTAAATAGACAAAAACGGATTAATATTGGAATCATGTGTTTACTGATCAGTCTTTTAACAGGATCTATTTATTCGGGTTTATATGCACAAGAGGTCTTTATTAAAGATTTTGAGGATTTTCCAGCTTACCCGTACAATACTGAACAATATAAAGTGAATGGTGCTTTTATTGGATGCGGACCAACAACAGGTGCAATGATAATGGCGTATTTTGATCATGTTAATCATCTGGTTCCCCAATATGGATTATTAATGGATCCCGAAGGTGAAGAGGATGAGGGATTATTTACGGCACAAATATTAGGCCGAGAACAATATATGAATACAAGGGACAGCGGATTCGGACGTCAGGATAGTATAAAAACAGGATTGGAAGGTTATGCTTTTAACCAAAAATACAGGATCAAAGTTACAATTCATTGTGCTGAGAAGTATACGGATCCGACTGCTGATTATGCAGATTGGCTTAATGAGTATGGCAGTTATGGAGACGCCTGGATCAATGATGGTTATTTTTGGCATTATGATAATATGGGCAGATTGAATATCAATTCTGATGATTTTTGCGACTTTATCCATGATAAGCTTTCTGAAGGCGTCCCCATTTTTTTAACGATTGATACAAATATGGACCGTGAAGGAGATCACTGGGTTCCATGTATTGGTTTTAACAAGGCATTGGGAAAATATGCTTACTATGATACATATAGCACGTCAGTAAAATGGGCAGACATTCATTATGCTAGAGGTACAGGTATACTTACTGATAATTCCATTATCATGGTTCGATCTGTGAGATATTTGGGACGATTGGATGTGGTTGATCATTTTCTCTATGGAGAAGGGCAATGGGTATGTCCTGATCACTTCAGTTCTCTTTATTATGATCTGGATGGAGACGGTACTTATGATACGCAAGTGGTTTTTCGTACTCTTACCGGTATGGCAAGGTGGTTGCCGACAGCTTATCCGTATGATAATCGATACGACTTTATGTACCAAGTGGGGACCGGGGGTGTTTGCCATGGTCAGCTTGATGAGGATCGGGGCCGATTCGTAATTCATTTTATCGACATGTTAGCCTCTGGATGGGAATGGAATAATTCGGCGAGCTGGACATATAAAAGGATTTCTTCGTTGAGTGTTGATGTGCACAATACGTATACAGTTAGACCGGCTCTTTCGAACAATGCTGGTGTTATCTGCGTTGAAGCTTATCAAAATCGGTATCAGACGAATCCTATAGAAGGAGTTTCCTGGCACTGGCCAGAGGATGAATACGAGGACTGGAGATATAAGTTCTCCGATGAGATTGGAATAGAAGAATTATATGTAAGTACTGATTTTGAAACAAACCATCTCGATAGATTAATTCTTGGAAATATAAAACCAAATACATATGAGGGGACAGATGTTGAAGTAGATGCCGGCAATGGAGTTACAGTTGGATTTGATGAAATAACCGAATCAGGAAATACAACAGCGACTGCATCTGACTGCAATATTGTTCCTCCGAATAGCTATGCAATTCTGCCTTTGGATAATCCTGTTTATTACGATATAGAAACGACCGCTACCTATTCCGGAAATATAACAATCTGTGTTCATTATGACGATACCGGACTTTCGCCTGCACAGGAAGCAGAATTAAAATTCATGTATTATAAGGTTCCTCCCGGTGAGTGGGAGGAAATTCCAATAATATCGTTGGATACAGATGCGAATATCATCTGTGGTGAGACAAATCATCTTTCACAGTTTGCTGTCATATGTCCGATTAATATACCTGCAGTGCCCACCAATCTGGCCGCCCATTCTATTCCTGAGCAAATTCATGTGACATGGGAAGATCACTCCGATGATGAAGATGGCTTTGTTCTTGAAAAAAAAGTGACTCCAGGAGCGTTTCCTATTGTGTGGGAAGTTGTTGATACATTGATGGAGAACAGAACGTCCTATCAGATTGATGATCCAGGAGGAAATTTTACTTATTATTTTCGGGTTTATGCATTTAATGAATTCGGGAATTCAGACTATTCGGATCAAACATCAATATCAACGGGTATATCACTTACGTATCTCAAGATCACCTCGCCCAATGGCGATGAAATTTGGAACATTGGAAGTAACCGGGAAATCACTTGGACAAACTCTACTATGCATCCACCGTCCAAAGTCAATATACTGCTTTCAACAGATGCGGGAAGCAACTGGCTTGAGTCACCCATTGCCAGTGATATTGCCAATACGGGTTCCTATTCGTGGATTGTGTCGGACGTTCCTTCAACGGAATGCCTGATTAAGATCGAAGATGCTTCCGATGGTCTTCCCTATGATCTTAGCAATCATCCGTTTACTATTTGCTCCAGTCCATTGGTGCCTGCTTCTCCGTCAGATTTAGAGGCGCATTTGCTCCCGGGCCAGGTACATTTGACGTGGGAGGATAATTCTGATGATGAGGATGGTTTTGTCATACAAAAAAAGTATTTGCCTTGCATTATCAGTGAAAATTATTGGCATACCATTGATACATTAAACTCCGATGTGACTTCTTATCAGACCGATGCCCCCGCTTCATTAAATCAGACTTTTTATTTTCGGGTGTTCGCCTTTAATGAGTACGGGAATTCAGCGTATTCAAATACTGATGAAGTGAAAGGCAATTTACTCTTGGTATCGATCACGATTGAAAGTCCCAACGGTGGAGAGGAGTGGACACCTGGTTCGAGCCAAGATATTACATGGAGTTCCTTTTGGAGTACTTCGGCTTACAAAATTGATCAGGTGACAATACGGTATTCGACAGACGGCGGCAGTCACTGGGTGGTCCCCCCGATTGCATCTATTATAGAGAATACAGGATCCTATTCCTGGACCGTTCCCAATACAGCAAGTGATCAATGCTTGATTAAAATAGAAGATGCTTCTGACGGGAATCCCTATGATTTAAGCAATGAACCCTTCTTGATTAAGGATGGAGGAGGCGGAGAAGAAACTGATGTCATACTGGAAGTACCCATGGCCGGGATAGCTCCTGTGATTGATGGACAGATGGATCCTGTTTGGTACAGTGTCTGTTCCGTGCTCATGGAAAAACAGAATGTCACAGATGAAGTTGCTCCAGATGACTGGTTGGACAATTTTGCCAGTTTTAAAATGATGTATGATAGCGATTACTATTATCTCTTCATTCAGGCTTATGATGATGTTATCAATACATCCAATTCACTTGCCTGGGAAAATGATTCATTTGAGATCTTTTTTGACGGCGACAACAGTAAAAACGATCTGTCTACAGGGTATGATGACAATGACACACAATTACGATACATCCATGGCCAGACGTCTGATAATCTCGACAGTGCGCCCAATTCAGATTGCATGTTCAAGAATTCGGACAATGGATACAATTTCGAAGTTCGTATTCCTGCTCAGGATATGACATTCAATCTGACTCCAGATCAGACATTCGGATTTGACATCCAGTTCAATGATAATGACAGCGGAGGCCGAGATCATCTTTTAAAGTGGTGGTCTGAAAGTGATCATTCATGGCACAATCCGAGTCTCTTTGGCACAGCCCGTACTACAGATTATGTGGCCGCATATCCGACGAATATCCTTCGGACATCAACGGCTCCTGTGATTGACGGTTTGGCGGAAAAAATGGTTTGGGATGATATTCCCTGGCTCAGTGACAATACCTTTGTGACCCATTCCGGAGGCTCGGCTCTCAATCCGCCATTCGAGGTTTCCTTTGTGGATGACTGTAACGACTGCCGGTTCAACTACAAACTGACCTGGGAGGGCAGCATGCTCTACCTTTATGTGAATGTCTTTGATGACATGATCAGTACAGACCATGCAGATTGCTGGATGAATGATGGTATTCAGATTTTTATTGACGGTCACAATGATAAAACGACATCCACGGATGCCAATGATGCTGAGTTTGATCCTGTATACAATACCACTCCCACCAGTAATTTGGCTTTTACCCAGACAGGGTCTGGATGGACCATGGAAGCCGAATGGGATTTGAGTGTCAACCCTGGAATCACACCAGACATCGGTGACCTGATGGGCTTTGACATACAGCTGAACGACAATGATGGCGGTGGACGGGATATTTGGAGCCGCTGGTGGTCTGATGATGATAAGGCAGGGAGCAATCCTAGTGTTTTCGGCACTGTCCGGTTTGCTGGTCTTATTGTTGATGTGGATGAACAGGAGGAAGCGTTTATTCAAAGCTTTCAATTGACTCAGAATTATCCCAATCCATTCAATCCTGAGACAACAATCCGCTTTGATGTGAAGGAACCATGCCGTGTTGTACTGAAAGTTTACAATATTATGGGACAGGAAATGATCAATTTGGTGGATAGAGATTATCACCCTGGCATGTATAAGGTTCAGTTCAATGCAAATGGATTCTCACCCGGCATCTATTTTTACAGAATTCAGATGGGGAATTTCAGATCAGTGAAAAAGATGGTGATATTGGAGTGAGAATGGGCATCTTTTTAAATTGATTTCAGGATATTATATTAAAAATTAAAAATAGCCGTTCATCGTATGTTTTTTAGGGGAGGGACGGCTATTTTTTTTCAGAGAGTGATTTAATCCAGCGAGATCTTCATCAGCTATTTATTTTTAATTTAATCAGACTCCATGCAAAATATCTAAAATTGATAAGTAACAAGTTATGCTTTTCTTTTTTGGAAGATTTTCAACAGAAGGCTATAATATTTGATTTTTTTATATATTCAGAATTGTAAACCAAGCATTTATTTCTTATATTACTTGCTGAACTTTGGTAATTTTAATAAAAATGAATAAAATATTATACCCATTCAGCAATAGACGGCCTGCTGGTTTGGAAGGGATATTATTTTACTGGGATTGTTGCTATGGTTTCTTTATACGAATCATGAATAATTCTTAAAAAAGATAGTTCATCTTAAATCTTAAAAGGTTGCCTTCTCTAAAAATCGACCATTCATTTAACTTGAAATTTGCTAAAGTTCAGTTGGATATCCGGTTTAATTTAATTCTGGTAATAAAAAAACCATGCAAAAAAATAAATCTTTTGAAATTCGGCCGATTGGCGTGATTCATACTCCTCACAATGAAGGGAGCCAGACACCGATTCAGCCTGTATTTTCCAGGGGCGTGCAGGGAACAGTGGAAATTTATCCTGAATTTTGTGAAGGACTCAAAGATCTCGAAGGATTTTCGCACATTTATCTTTTGTATTTTTTTGATCGGTCAGCAAAAATGCAGTTACAGGTTGTGCCTTATCTGGATTCAGTCAAACGGGGCGTGTTTGCCACACGGGCTCCGCACCGGCCCAATAAGATCGGCATGAGCCTGGTCAGACTACTCAAGATTGAAAATGGTATATTGACCATTGAGGACGTGGATATACTGGACAAAACTCCGCTTCTTGACATCAAACCTTATATTCAGCGATATGACTCAAGAGCGGATGCACGCTCGGGTTGGCAGGAGAATATTTCAGATGATGTTGCAGGATCATTGGGAAAAAGAGACTATCCATATTGCTGAAGAGGATGAATATGAAAGAATATAAATCGCATCGATCCGGCGAAAAAAAGGCGCCATTGACCGAGGTTTCCGTAAAAATTGTGTACGATAACACGGCCTGTGATAATAATTATCAATTCGGGTGGGGATTTTCCTGTCTGGTGGATAACCGGATTCTTTTTGATACCGGAGAAGCGCCCAAACCCCTTTTTTATAACCTGAATCAACTGAATGTCGAACCTGAGCAGATCGAAGCCGTTGTGATTTCACATGACCACTGGGATCATACCGGGGGTCTATGGGACCTGTTGAAAAGAAATCGTGGATTGACCGTTTATGCCTGTCCCGGATTTGGTGATGAATTTAAAAAGACAGTGACTGCTTTGGAGGGCAAACTGGTCACATCTTCAGGTTTTCGGAAAATAGAACCCATGATCACAGTGACAGGAGAGATTCCGGGAGAGTACAAGGGAATGCCCATGCCTGAACAGGCACTTGTGCTTGAATCTGATGATGAATTGACAATGTTCACCGGATGTTCCCACCCGGGAATTATCCATATGCTCGAAATAGTCCAGTGTCAGTATCATAATAAACCGTTTTCTCTTGTTTTAGGCGGATTTCATCTGATGAGTACAACAAGGAAAGAGGTCCAGGACATAGCAGCCCGAATGCAGGACATGGGTGTGAGGTCTGTGGGACCCACGCATTGTACGGGAGATGAGGCCATAAAAATTTTCAAAAATTTATATAAGGAACAGTATGTCCCGGTTCATGCAGGTACGCAGTTCAAAGTACATGCAGCGTGAGAAAAATAAAAATAGACAGTAAATAGAATGTGATTGTTATCCAACGAAAAAAAATAAATGATTTAAAGCGATGGTTTTCTGAATATGCTCAGTCGTTCATTAATGGCGATGAAGAATGTGAAAGGAATATCGTTTTAAAAGCGGATCATACGGGGCGGGTGTGCCAGGAGATTCTTCAACTCGGACAAGCCATGCGGTTAAACACGCAGGAACTGCGTCTGGCTGAAATTATCGCACTTTTCCATGATATCGGCCGGTTCGAACAGTATGTCCGGTACAGAACCTTTGCTGATCGCCTATCCGAGGATCATGCAAGCCTGGGAATCCGAATCCTGAAAGAAAATGAAGTGTTGAATAAATTTGATAAATCAACAGTGAGCCTGATTCTTCGAACCATCCGATATCATAACCGGGCAGCGCTTCCTCATGACGAAACAGAACGATGTCTGTTTTTTTCAAAATTACTCCGTGATGCGGATAAACTGGATATATGGAAGGTGGTTACTGATTATTATCATTGCCAGGACAAAAGAAGAAACGTCGCCATTGAACTGGATTTGCCTGATACACCCGGTATATCAGAATTCGTTTATCAGGATATTATCCACCAGCGCATTGTCCATGCCAGTCATATTCGGAATTTAAATGATTTTAAAGTGCTTCAAATGGGGTGGATTTTTGACGTGAACTTTAAATCCACATTCCATGCGATACGATCTCGGCAATATCTCGAAATGATACGGCAGGCGCTACCGGAATCTGATGAAATTCAGGATATATTTAACAGAGTCCGTCTTTATCTTGATCAACATTTAAATTCATCAAGAAATGAATCTCAGTTGCAAATATAAAGCCGTCGATGAACTCAACAAAAGGATAAACAAGTGTACGGTCTGCCGGTTGTCTTTAACCAGAAAGCATGTTCTGACCGGTGAAGGGGATATCAATGCCCGTTTGATGATGATCGCACTTTCTCCTGGTGAAAAAGAAGATTCTGAAAATCGAATGTTTATCGGACCGTCCGGTCAGATTTTAAATAAACTGTTTGATAAGGCAAAAATGCTCAGGGAATCAGTCTATATAACCAATCTGATCAAATGCATGCTGCCGAAGAACCGCAGACCAAAAACAGATGAGATCAATGCATGCAGTCCATTTTTGGAAGAAGAGATCGCGGTTATTGATCCTGAAATCATCGTTCCGCTGGGATTTTATGCAACACGCTCGGTATTAATGAAATATCATGCTGATCTGCCATCCGCACGATCTGAGTTTACATCTCTTTATGGCAGACTTATTTTTTCTGATGATCAAAAAATATTCCCTTTGCCTCATCCGGCTTCGCTTTTATATCATCCGTCGTTTGAATCTAAAACCGAGGAGAAATATATAAAATTGAATATTTTCCTGCATGACTGCAAATGGTTTCCCGTTTGTCCGATGAAATGGTATTATGAAAAGGGACGTCTTGATAAAAAATGGATTGAGAAGTATTGCAGGGGCGACTGGGAAAGCTGTGTCCGATTTAAAATGGAGGAAGAAAGACGTTTTCATCACGACTGGATGCTTCCGGACGGTAGTATAGATAACAGTTTGAAGCCTGTTTAAAAAATAATTTTGGAGGAAATTCATGCCTGTTTATACGTACATCTGCAATGAATGCGGTGAAAAATTTGATCTGCTGGTGGGTGTCACTGCGCAACAGGAAGCGTTAAAGTGCAAAAAGTGTGGAAGCAAAAATATCAAAAAGGCCATTGGGTCTTTCAATGTTGGAACAGGAGGCGGCAGATCCGGCGGATCTGGTTCAAGCTGTCCGACCGGAACATGCCCCCTCGCTTAAGCTCTGTTGATAAGCTGACACATACAGTATTTATTAGAATGCTGTTTCCAAACCAAAATAAAGAGTCCTCGGGCGAGCAGGCCCATAGACATAGGCCGGATCCCGATCCGGACCTTGATCGAGGTCTTTTTGGAAAGCATTTGTTATATTTTTTATGCCAAGACTGACCTTGCTGTTTAAACCGTTGTTTAAGGGCAGTCTGTATATGATACCAATATCTATATGAAAAAACCGGTCACTCCGTTCAAGCCGAAGTTCAGGTTCTTCCCGTTCTTTGACTATCACCTCGTGGGGAACATATGCATTTCCGATGTAATTGCCCAGGATATAACAGTCAATCCGATTTGACGGCGATGCATTAAACCGTAAGTTGGCTGTTAAATCGGGAGTTCTCAGGAAGTCTTTTGTATGGAAATCTTCGTGAGGGCTGTCGTAACGGCTTATCTGACAGGTGAATCCGCCTCTGAGTTCGATTTCTGGAATCGGTCGGATGCCCATATCAAGTTCCACACCTTTGACCTCGGCGCCCTCGCTGTTCAAACGTTCCCATTTTTCGATGCTGCCTGTTTTTGACACAAACTGTTCGGTAAATGAATCATTCAAACGTGTCCGAAACACTGTGATTGAAGCCATCGCCGGAATTCTGTTCAGATATCCCCGGTATTCGAAACCGGCACTGAGTGTATAGCTCTTCTCTTCTTTTAAATCCGGCGCATTTCGGATAATACGCTGGTCCCCTTCAATGCCGCACAGATGCAGGTCCTCATCATATGTCTGGGGCGGTTTGAATCCGGTGGTATAAGCGCAACGAAGTATAAAATCCTTTTCTATGTCGAATTTCATGTTTATCCTGGGGCTGATAATCCAGTTGGTCAATTCCGAGTGTTTGTCGAACCTGACTCCGAGAACGAATTCAATTTCTTCATTGGGACCAAAATGGAGATTGTCCTGCAGGAAGAGGCCTGTGTTTCTATATACTTCATCAAGGTGATAGGCCGTTTCTGCGGCAGTTTCATCCCTGATTTTATCGTAAGTATATTGAAGCCCGGCTGTTAAAAGTTGACCGGATAATTGATAATTGGTCTGGAAACCGGTGATGTGCAACGGATTTTCAGCCCTGCCGTAAAAACTTAGAGCATTCAGCCGATCTTCGGGAGAATTACTGTCAAGTCCGCCATAATAAGACTTCCGGTTTTCTTCAGAGAATGAATAATACAAACGGTAGTCAAACAGGGGATTCGGCCTGTGTTTCCATCGGAGAGTGCCTCCGGAACGCCAGTGCTCGATCCACTCGGCGATTTCCGCCTCGTGCACAGGCAGCTTAAACTTGTTACCGCCCCGGCGTTCCTCGTGGATCCGATGAAAAGCAGTTAACAGTTCACTGTTTTCCAGCGGTTTGTAGTACCACTTGAATCCCATGGATTCGTTGTTCAGTTCTCCCAGTTCGCTGTATCCGTCCATATTCTGATCAATTGGATTGCGTTTTCGAAATGATCCAAACACGTAGGCTCCGGAAGACCCGGTTTTGTTCACTGTTTCTGCAACAGCGCCCACATGCTGGTCGAATTTTCCATTCGTGGAATGTCCCAGATATTTAATGCGAACCTGATTGCTCATCGGCCGACGCGTGATCATGTTGATCACACCGGCAACCGCTCCGCCCCCGTAAAGGGAAGAACCGCCGCCTTTGACGATTTCAATCTGGTCGATCATTTCATCGGGAAAATGTTCTAAACCATAGACTCCGGCCAGACTGCTCACGACCGGATCCCCGTCAATCAGAATCTGGGAGTATTTTCCATCCATACCGAGAATCCGTACCTGTGAAAAATTACAATTCTGGCAGTTGTTCTCTACACGTATCCCTGTATGAAAGCTGAGCGCTTCGGCAAGATTTGCGGCTTGCTTGCGTTCAATCAATTTTCTGGGGATTACTTCTGTGCGTACGGGCATATCTTCTATCAGATGCGGTGTGGCCGTACCGGTTACGACTACGGCTCCCATTTCCAGAATGGTGGATTCAAGTTCAAAGTTAACTGATATATTCTGTTCCGGTTCCAGAGTGATGGTTTTATTCTTCTTTTTGTATCCTATCATGGAAGCGACAAGGTGAATTCTTCCTGGAGATATATTCGTTAAACAGTAATGCCCGTTGATATCAGTTGCTACGCCTATATTTGTATGAACAACCATCACATTGACTGAAGGCAAGGGCTCTTTTGTCCCGGTATCGGTGATCTGTCCTTGAATTGTCGCATTTGCGTCACTGCCGGACAATCCTGAGTTGAAAAGCAGAAAAATAAAAAATATTAAAGGAATATAAAATTTAAAGAAATGTTTCATGTTTCTATCCTTTCATGAAAATCAAATAGTACCCCTTTCAATGGAAATATTTCAGCAAACGCCCATTGGGAAAGGTGAAACCAAAACTTTTTTCTGCAGTACAGAAAAAAAGAGAGATTTATTAATTCTTTTTTTAAAGGAGAATTTTTATGCGGTATTTACAGCAGTGTAATACGGAGGGCCCCGACTCGTTATATTGTATCTGATTAAAGATTTGAAACTGAAGCTTTGCTCATCTTTATGAAATAATTGCCTTCGTTTTAACATAGAAAACAATAATAAAACAAGAATTGCAACAGAAGAAAATATATTTAAAATAACATTAAGGAATATGAACTCAATTTGTGTGTGGGTATGATTTGCTGTATGCTGATTTTTATTATTATTTTTTTGATAGGGATGGGAATGAAAGATGAGATTTCCATTATCCCCGATATGGCAATGGAGGTTAAAGTCGATATTAAAGACTGACCAAAAAATTAATAATAAAACGGCCCAAATCAATATTTTCTGGTGTTTGTTTTTTATCATTTTCATTTGATGATTCATTCGTATGATTAATTATATTAATATAATAAATATAGATTTAATCTTCAAGTCTAACATGAAAAAATACCGGTTGTGTATTCTGCCTGTTGTAAAAATTGCGCGAATGTTTCATTATTATCAGTGATGAAACTGTCCTGTTGTATTATGGTTTATTCTTTTTGTTTTCAGATGCATTTTTCCGTGGATATCTGTTTCATAGAACACATCTTATTTTCTGAGAACAGGCCGCATGTGCAGAAGATCGGTTAAACCTGCCGGCCTTATGTGTCAGGTTTTTTCCGGATATTTAACCCGGTTACAATGTTCCAGATAGCTGAACTGAGATGATCTGAATATATCAAACACATTTTTACCGTCTTTTTTCTGATTCACGATGATGTACGTCAAGTAGACATCATATTGTTTGATGTGTTCGAAACAATGATGAATCGAACTTAAATCAGTGACATCCGGCACAAAATAAAACATGCATTCCACAAAAGAGTCTTCAGGATCACGCCACAGGATCAACTGTTCATCGATGTTTTCCTGCTCGTATCCTTTTTCAAAGGATAATTCTTTAAATTTTTGAGCAATAATTATAAAATGCGATTTGAATATTTTCGCCCATCGGCGTTCCATTTTTCTTTCAAGCGGGTAAAATAATTCAAACAGCTCGAGCCGTTTTTTTTTCTTCTCAGGTTTATCATGATTTTTCATTGAGTTGTCCGTTTATTCGAAAATAAACATAAGGCCGGAAATTGAATCCCAGGGGTGGATGGAGTTGCGAAGTATTCATTCTGAATATTGCTCTTATAAAAACCAAAAATACAATGTGCCGAGCATCCAGTATTACTCAGGATAATAAGCAGATAAATAGACAATACAATAAACAATCAATCCGTTAATGATACAACTTTTACTTGTTCACTTTCTTCCAATTGTGCAGATGAAGAAACATATCCAATCGCTCCTTTTGTGCGGCTGATATATCTGACAACTTCGGCCTCGTTCTCAAAAGAAATGGGCATGACTCCTTTCCCTGTAAATATCATTTTCCTCCAATAGTTCATATAGGCATTGGTACTTTTCTGAACCATTTCTTTAATGAATGATTCGTGAATTTTACCCTGTTTAAGATTAACCGGAACGATTTTAGTACCGTCGGTCCAACGGCTTTTTTTACCAAGAAAAATATTTTTAATATTTGCCTGATTCAGCGTTTCATCCTGTATGCTGTTATTCACAATAATGATATAATCATTTTGCGCTGCAAGGGGGAGAATGAGTATGAATCCAATGACAATCACCATAAAAATACGCTGTCTCATAGTTCTCTCCTTCCGGTATGATTATACTTTTTTATATCGAGTATAATGCCTGAATTTTAAATTAACTATTCATCAATAAAAACCCGTTTAAAAATATCATATTTTCAAACCTGTTAAAGGTTAAGTGAACTTTTAACAGTAAACAGGTTCCAGTTTCGTGTTCTTTCTGATGGATTCTCACAGGCCAGAGCCAGACCCACTCCGTTTATTTTGTGTCCCTCCAGCTTGATCAGAAAATTGGGAGTGATGTCAAAACGGATGGCTCCGCATATATCTTTTTGCGTAAAATACCAATCAGAAATTCCCTTGATATGACTGTCGACATCGTCATAAAATGAATAATAGGTCCCGGCTTCAAGCCATTCCGTAAGCCGGTAGGTGGCCTGGCCATAATAGCCGATTAATTGATAGCTCAGATCCGTCATGAATCCATTTTCCGGTAAATTTACGTGGACACGGTAAATACGGGAATGATATTCACCGGTCAGTGTCAGGTTCTGGATGGCATACTCACCGGACAGTGTATAATAATCCTTGATTTTGACCTTGGATGTCATCGGTATTCTGGATATTTCTTCGACAGAATCTCCGGATTTTAACGTCTTTTCAGAAAATGCTTCAATATCTACGCTCATATCGATGGATCCGATTAAATAGCATCCACCGATTTTCAGTCCTGTAAAAGGGGAGTTCCAGTAACCTGAAAAGCCCCAAATATATTCGGCTGAGATATCCGCATTGCAGATTGATACTTCATTAATATGAGACGAGGGCTTGGCAATGACAGGTTTCACTTCATTGGCAAGATTTGAAAATGAGTCATGCCAAAATCCGGTATTCGGATCGGGAATATTGAAAGTACCCATATACAAATTATAATCCAAATCTCCCATGATACCCATTTGATAATTGCCGTATAATGCTGCGCCCTGAAATGCGAACGAAAAATCGCGGACATTTTCATCATAAACGGACTGCGGCAGTAAAATAAATGTACGTAATGCATCGACATCCCTTATTTCGTCATACAGAGCCAGAGGTGTTTTAATTTTACCCAGACGAATCCCCAGGTAATCCCGAATGCGATAATCGGCATAAGCCCAATCCAGCATCACCACATTATTACCCACTTTACCCAGATCACGGGACAGCAGCTGTAATCCTCCCCGGAGATTGTCGGTAATATTTGTGGAAAAATTGATGGCGGATTCATTCATTTCATAGCTGCCTCTGGAGGTTTTCAAATTCAGATAGTTGTTATTGCTGCTAATAATATATCCCTGGCTGATGAATCCATGAATGTCAATCCGGTCCAGAATAGACTGTGCTGATGCAATCAAACCGGTCATCATGGCAATGAAACCGATGATTTTTCGTTTATGCTTCATTGCGATCTCCTATTTTAATCATATGCAACAAGGCTATCAGTAAGTCAACAGGTCATTTACAGTGATTCATTATCGTGATATTATTGTTGTGCACAATATGTAAAAACAACATAGACAAGGCAGCCCTAAAAGTCAAGAAAAAATCGTCATATTTTCTGTAAATCAATATAAATTCTGAATATTATGCCGAATTAAAATGATATTTTTGAAAAAACTTGACTTTACAGAAGTTAGACGAAAAAAATATCATTAATAAAATGGTTCACACGAAAACCCTGCGTTTACAGCTAAATAGTATTATTTTTATGGCATTATTTTTTTTGCTCGAGTTTTGCCCAGGTATCGCGCAGTGTTACCGTCTGGTTAAAAATCAGACGGTGATCTTTTGAATCCGAATCAACACAAAAATAGCCTTTTCTTTCAAACTGAATACGGGTGCCAGGCTCAATTCCCTGCAGAGAAGGTTCAATCCTGGCCTCAACGGTTTTAAGAGATCCCGGATTCAGATATTCGAGATAATCCTTTTCGGCATTTCCCGGATCGGGGATGGTGAAGAGACGATCGTAGAGCCGGATCTTGGCAGACAGGGCGTGATGAACGGAAACCCAGTGAAGGGTGGCTTTAACTTTCCGCCCATCAGGTGCATCGCCGCCACGTGTGGCCGGATCATATGTGCAGTGAATCTGTTGGATTTCTCCTGTTTTCTTGTCTTTGATTACTTCAACGCATTTAATGAAGTATGCATATCTTAATCGGACTTCACGGCCGGGTGCCAGGCGGAAGAATTTTTTTGGAGGATCTTCCCGAAAATCCTCCCGCTCAATATAGATTTCTCGGCTGAAAGGCACCTTTCGTGTGCCGGATTCGGGATTTTCCGGATTGTTTACACAATCAAGATGTTCACAGTGATCTGGATAATTGATAATGATCACTTTTAAGGGATTCAGAACGCCCATATATCTCGGCGCATTCTTATTCAGATCTTCCCGGACACAGAATTCCAGCAGCGCCATATCCACCATGCTGTCCCGCTTGGCCACACCAATGCGTTCCGCGAGACTCCGGATGGCTTCCGGTGTGTATCCCCGCCTTCGCATACCGGAGATTGTAGGCATTCTCGGATCATCCCATCCGTTCACATGACCTTCACGAACGAGTTGAAGCAGTTTTCGCTTGCTCATGATTGTATAAGTCAGATTCAGCCTTGCAAATTCGATTTGCTGGGGATGATGAATTTTCAGAGCGTCCAGATACCAGTCATAAAGCGGACGATGGTCTTCGAATTCAAGCGTACAAATGGAATGTGTGATATGCTCAATAGAATCTTCCAGACCATGTGCCCAGTCATACATTGGATACACACACCATTGGTCCCCGGAGCGATGATGGCTGGCATGAAGGACCCGGTACATGACCGGGTCTCTCATATTGATGTTTCCAGAAGACATATCAATCTTCGCCCGGAGTACTTTTGAACCGTCCGGAAATTCCCCGTTTTTCATTCGTATGAACAGGTCCAGATTCTCTTCCGCAGAGCGATTGCGGAAGGGACTTTCTTTGCCGGGTTCTGTAAGTGTCCCCCGGTATTCACGAATTTCATCTGCAGTCAGGTCGTCTACATAAGCCAGTCCCTTTTGAATTAATTCTACAGCGTAATCATACATTTGTTGAAAGTAGTCAGAGGCATAAAACACATGGCCTTCTATATCAAATCCCAGCCATTTTACATCCTCAATAATTGAATGTATGTATTCCTCTTCTTCTTTTAAAGGATTGGTATCATCAAACCGAAGATTGCATGATCCGTTGAATTCCCTGGCCAGCCCGAAGTTCAGACAGATGGCTTTCGCATGACCAATGTGCAGATATCCGTTGGGTTCGGGGGGAAAACGTGTCTGCACCCGCCCGTCCCACTTATTCGTTTCAAGATCTTTTCTAATGATATTGCGGATAAAGTTCGGCGCTTTTTTTATGCTGTCATCCGGCATTTTCGGAATCCTTTATGGGTTTCATCGAAATTAAATATAAAATAAGCAAAATGAAACGTTTTTACAAATGGAAATGGAGAATAAACAAGCTTGATTTTTTCATAAGAATATCATAGAATTTATTTAATAAATATTATCGGGATCCAGAGCTCGCACTATGCCTGAAAAAGGGATGACAGACAGGGTGGATTGTACTGCTGAAACATGGGTTATTGTATTTAAGAGCCTTGGGCAGCAGCAGATCCTTCAGTCACTTCGCTCCTTCAGGATGACAAAAGGCTTCTCTAAGACGCCTGTCATCCCTTCGCTTTTGCTCAGGGCAAGTCTGAGTCTCAGGCGTTCTTTGCACGAGGCAAAGAATCTGAACTGGCGATGCATTCGGGAACAATGCAACCTGGATTTTTATGAAGGAGAATTGTAATGTCAGATTTGGAGAGTCGAAAAGTTATTGTGATTGGCGCAGGACCGGGCGGTTATGCAGCTGCTTTTCGTGCTGCAGACTTCGGAATGCATGTGACATTAATTGATCAAAGCCCAAATCCGGGAGGGGTCTGCCTGTACAGGGGATGTATTCCTTCCAAAGCGCTGCTGCATGCTGCAAAGATCATAGAAGACACCAAGCAGGCTGCTTCGATCGGCCTTTCTTTTGGAAAACCAAAAATCAATCTGAATCAGTTGCGAACATGGAAAACTTCAGTTGTTGAAAGACTGACCGGTGGATTGGGTGTTCTTGCCAAACAAAGGAAGGTGATGTTTGTCCAGGGAACGGCTGTTTTTGAAAGTTCAAATTCTGTGAAAGTAACAAAACCGGATAGAAGTAAAGAAATATTCAAATTCGATCATGCCATTCTGGCCGTCGGGAGCCGGAGCATCCGGTTGACCGGCGCTCCTGATGATTTATGGGATTCGACGAAAGCGCTGGCGTTGGAGGAAGTCCCCGAAACATTGCTGATCGTTGGTGGGGGGTATATCGGCCTTGAACTGGGATCTGTGTATGCCAATTTGGGAAGCCGGGTTACTGTGGTAGAGATGCTGCCTCAGGTGATGACCGGAGCGGATCGTGATCTGGTTTCGGTATTTTTAAAAAAAGCAGAGGGAATGTTTGAAGCCATTTATACACAAACCAAAGTTGATAACATTCAATTCTGTGAAAGAAAGTATAAGGTCCGGTTTTCCAGTCAAAGGCAAAACTTAAACGATAAAGTGTTCAATCAGGTATTGGTTTCAATCGGCCGAAAACCAAATACAGATAGCGTTGGTTTGGAAAAAACAAAGGTCCGGCTGAATGATAATGGATTTGTCCGGGTCAATCCCAATCGTCAAACCGATGATCCTTCTATTTTTGCGATTGGGGATATCACAGGAGGACCATTACTGGCCCATAAAGCCGCGCATGAAGGAAAAACGGCTGCAGAATCCATTGCCGGAAAGAAGGCAGCATTTGAGCCGACAGTGATTCCCGGGATTGTATATACCAATCCTGAAATTGCCTGGTGCGGTCTGACAGAAACCGAAGCCAAAGCAGCCGGGGACAAGTTTAAAGTTGCAAAATTTCCCTGGGCGGCTTCCGGGCGTGCTTTAACCATGGGTGTGACAAACGGAATCACCAAACTTGTTATCGATCCTGACACCGAACGGATACTGGGTGTGGGCCTGGCCGGTACGGGAGCGGGAGAATTAATTTCGGAAGGTGCCCTCGCTGTCGAGATGGCCGCACTCGCTTCGGATATCAGTTTCACCATCCATCCGCATCCCACACTGTCTGAGACGATTATGGAAGCAGCCGATGTATTCTACGGGACGAGCACGCATATTTTTAGACCCAGACGTTCGTGATTCACGTGTTTCATTATACGAAAAGAAATGTCTGAATTCAGTGGAAAATAATTCTCCGAATATCTTGAATTTTTTCCGGAGATTGTGTACATTGATTCTGTATGTATTTTAAGAAAAAAAGGGGTCTGCTGAATGAAAGTCGCTGTCGGATCGGATCATGCTGGATTTAAATATAAAACGGCTGTAAAAAGCCATCTTGAAAATAAGGGTATTGAGGTGCTCGATTTTGGTACGGATTCCGATGAATCTTGTGATTATCCAGATTTTATCCGGCCGGCGGCTGAAGCAGTGGCAAGCCAGACCGCAGATTTGGGAATCGTATTCGGAGGATCGGGTAACGGTGAAGCAATAGCCGCCAACAAAGTCAAAGGGATTCGCTGTGCTGTATGCTGGAGTCCAGAGACCGCTGAATGGGCCAAAACGCATAATGATGCCAATATGATTGCCATTGGTGAGCGAACCATTTCCATCGATCTGGCATGTAAGATTGTCGATATCTGGATGACTTCTGAATTTGAGGGCGGGCGTCACCAGAGAAGAATTGATAAAATTGAGATTGTTAAATGATATCAGGATACAAAATCTTCATTTTTACTTGTATATACCTGGGTATGAAATTTAATTCCCGATAGAGTTGATCTTCATTTTTTCGGACAAAACAATGAATATCAAAATCAGACTCATTATTATTTTTTGTATTTTTTCGGCCTTTTCAGGTTATTCTGCTGATTCTTCGCGGTACTGGATTTTCTTTCAGGATAAACAATTGAACGATCAGTTACATAAAGGATCAAAGTCAAATCCAACGTATCCGGAAATATCCGGAAGGGCGATGCGTCGACGCGCCAAAGTCTTATCTTCTTCTGAATGCCCCGACATATACGATTTACCGCTCTCTGCAGATTATATAAAAACACTCGAAGACATGGGCGCTATCATTATCGTTCGCTCACGCTGGTTAAATGCTGTGAGCGTACGCATCTCAAAAGAAAAAATCACGGATATCTCGGATCTATATTTCGTGAAATCTGTTCAGCCGGTTCATCGACATCATATTCAGATTCCTTTGCCACTGCCAGATCTCATGAAATATTCACATCAGCAGCAGGATTCTCACACATTGGAATACGGCGGCAGCTTTTCCCAACTGGATCAAATTAATGTGCCTGAAACGCACGATCTTGGATTATCAGGTGAGGGTGTGTTTATTGGGATGATCGATTCCGGTTTTGATACTGAAGGTTATCGAATTTTTTCGCAGACCAAAATCATGAATACTTATGATTTTTATTGGGATGATGAGAATCCTGCAAATGAAATAGGGGACAGTACGACGCAGCACAATCATGGCACAATGACACTTTCTGTTATCGGGGGATATCAGGAGGGTGTATTGATTGGTTCAGCTTATGGCGCTTCTTATGCGCTGGCAAAATCCGAGTGGATTTCATCTGAAACACAACTGGAAGAAGATTTGTGGGTTGCAGCTCTGGAATGGATGGAAGGATTGGGCGTGGATATTGTATCCAGCTCGCTCGGATATGGCTATTTTGATAATGGGTTTTCATACAGCTATGAGGATTTAAATGGTGATGTTTGCGTAACAACAGTAGCCGCTGATATCGCAGCAAAAAAAGGTGTGACTGTGCTGACATCTGCGGGTAATGAAGCAATGGATTCATGGCACTACATTTTATCTCCGGCAGACGGAGACAGTGTCATTGCAGTTGGTGCAGTGGATTGGAACGGTGAAATTGCCAGTTTCAGTTCAGGAGGTCCGACTTCGGACGGAAGGATTAAACCGGATGTTGTCGCTATGGGCATGGGGATTTATTCAGCAAAACCGGATCCGGATGGCTCGATTCATTATGTTTATGGAAGCGGCACTTCATTTTCCTGCCCACTGGCAGCTGGTGTTTGTGCGCTTATCCTGGAAGCTCATCCAGAATTAACTCCAATGCAGGTTCGCAACGCATTGCGGGAAACCGCTGACAGGGCGGATATTCCTGATAATCAATATGGCTGGGGATTGGTGGATGCCTATCAGGCTGTTTTTTATCATGGACCGTTTTTAAGTGATTTACATTTTTCTCATGATCTGATGACCTCAAGTTTTCAACTGGAATTTAAAATCCAGGCAGCAAAACAGGTTTCAGAATCTTCCGTCCGATTCTATTATACACCCGATGGCAGTGAATTGCAAACACTGTCTGTTGCCACGATTGTTTCCGGATTGAGCGGTCAATATTCGGTTTCTATGCCGTTCATGCCTGATCTGGATCAATTTGCATTTTATGTATCATTGAATGATTGTGAAGAGAGAATATACACAATTCCAAAAGGGGCTCCGGATATTCTTTACCAATTTTCCGCAGAGGGAAAGGAGCGCATTCCCGTTCGTCTCAGACTGCCTGAATCCTATGCACTTTTACAGAATTTTCCGAATCCGTTTAACAATACGACAAAAATCGTATTCCGGTTGCCTGAAGCTGAGAATGTTGAAATTCATATTTTTAATATTACGGGACAAAGGATCGATCTTCTTCTTAAAGAATTTTTACCGGCTGGCGAGCATTCGATTGTCTGGTATGGGTATGATGATGACGGATTGCCTGTTCCGTCCGGTCTTTATTTATGCTTGCTGACAACTCGTGAATATAATGAAACACGAAAAATGATCTTGGCGCGCTGATCCTGAAAAGGGTTGATTTTGTTTTGATAAACAGCTATATTAATTGATCGGGGTTTACCTGGTTTCAGGGGATTACGATATCGTTTAATGTATTTTAACAATTATTTTCTAAAGAATCAGGGGGTGATTATTTTTGAGATTAACGCCTCTGGAAATTAAAAAGCAGCGGTTCAAAACAAAAGTCCGTGGTTTTGATCCCATGGAGGTTGAAGCATTTCTTGAAATGCTGGCAGATGAATATGAAACTGTCTTGAATGAGAGAAACCGGTTGTCAGAAGAACTGTCCAAATTGAAAACACAATTGCGAGATTATCAGCAGGTTGAAAAGACATTGCAAGAGACACTGATGAATGCGCAGGAAAATGTGAATCAGGCTCGTGAGAATTCAAAACGTGAAGCGCAGATTGTAATTCGTGAAGCCGAATTGAAATCAGAACGCATTCTTGATGATGCCCGTGAGAAACTGGATAAAATGAAAAATGAGTATTCAATTCTTAAAGCTCAGAAAGAATCTTTTGCCAAACGTTTGAAGCATCTGCTCCAGTCACAAATGGAACTTATACGCGTTCTGGAGATGGATGATGTGGGATTCGTGAAAGCGATTGATGAAAAGGCTCAGTCCGGTATTGGTGAAGAAACCAAAGCTACTCCCTCAGTGAAAGAAGTAAAATAAGTATATTTTTTGGCAGTCGGAGGCTTTATGATTCAAAGAATTGCGATTTTAATAACTATTGGTGTTCTTATATTCAGTGGGTGTTCAAAACAGGTACTGGTTCCCTATCAGGATGTTGAAAAAAATAATTGGGTAACGATCACACTGAATTCAGGGGATCAGGTAGAGGGGCATGTTTTACGGGCAGAACCGCATTTAATTGCTATTCGTAATCGTGAGGGAAGGAATCTGGCAGTAGAAGTATCCCGTATTCAGCAGGTGAAACGTATTCCTCCGGAATACGATGATTTTGGCAATGCAATCTCTGAACGAGAAATTAAGGAAAAACAGTCCAATAAAAATACAACGATTTATGGAATTGGAGGAGGTCTTTTAAGTTTTGGCACCAGTTTTTTTATCGGATCGATGATTTCACAAAATGCAGAGGACGGCGGAACTGTGCTGGCAGCAACGACAGGTGCAGGAGGGATATTGGGAACTATTCTTTTTATTCAGGCCGGGAAGAAGCAGGACAGAAAAGAAGCTGTACGGAAAATCCGCGCAAGTCGTCAATCCAAGCAAATCAGACCCAGGAGTCAACAGAAAACGGCTGATGAGAAACGAAAAGAAGAATCAAAAAAGCTGGAAGAGTTACGCCGGCAGCATGAGAAATTATTAAGAGAACTGGAAGAGACCAAGAGGAAAGAATAAAGAGAAAAAAAAGAGAGTCATTGGGTCATAGAGTCGTTGGATTATAAGAAATAAGAATCAAGAATAAGGAAATAAGTACAGGGAATATACGGGAAATAGAGGAAATGTTGTTGAGTTATTGAATCATTAAAAAGGTGAAGAGGGATATTTAAAATATGGCAGATTCGCGAGTCGGCATTATCGGAGGAAGTGGTCTTTATGATATCGAGGGTATTCAATCCATCGAGCGTATCAAGATGCAGACCCCGTTTGGTCAACCTTCTGATGAGTTTGACATATGTGAACTGAGCGGGCGGGAAATTGTTTTTTTGCCTCGTCACGGCAGAGGGCATCGTATTCTTCCTTCTGAAGTCAATGCCAAAGCCAATATCTGGGCAATGAAAAAACTGGGTGTCGAATGGATCATTTCAGTATCTGCTGTTGGGTCATTGAAAAAAGAAATTCATCCTCTTGATATTGTGCTTGTGGATCAATTTGTGGACCGTACAAAAAGAGGATCGGATGCCACGTTTTTTGGGAATGGTATTGTGGCACACATTATGTTCGCCCGGCCAATTTGTGAAGAACTTAGTCGTGTACTTTATGAAGCCGGTCAGGAAATTGGCGAGGGCGCTCGAATTCATTGGGGCGGTACCTATTTAAATATTGAAGGGCCGGCATTTTCCACAAAGGCAGAATCCAATCTCTATCGTTCATGGGGAATGGATGTGATTGGGATGACAAATTTGGTTGAGGCAAAACTGGCCCGGGAAGCAGAAATTTGTTATGCCACTGTAGCCCTGGTGTCGGATTATGACTGTTGGAAAGACGATGCTCCAGAAGGCGATGTGAATGTTGAGATGGTTTTGAAGAATTTAAAATTGAATGTTATAACCGCGCAGAAAATAATTAAAACAGCGATTCCGAATATTTCAAAAACACGTCAATGTGAGTGTAAAAACGCACTAAAAACAGCGCTGGTCACCCCTCTGCATCTTGCACCCCAGCTCACATTGGATAAGCTTGAACCCATTTTAGGAAGGTACATTAAGAAATAATTCAATTGGGGGGCATTCGCTGCTTAAAAAATCTTGAAGTGTTCATCACAGTTGTTGAAATCATATTTGTGTCTTAAGTTTTATTTTTGATCCCCGGCCTTAAATTTTCAATATCAGCCGGGGGTTTTCAGATAGTATAAAAAGGAGTATGAGTGCCGTTTAAAGAAGTGAAAAATCCGGTTCAGTTTTCCGAACTCGAAAAGAATATTTTAAAATTCTGGGATGATCATAAAATTTTCGAAAAGTCTATTTCATCCCGACCAAATGAAAAATCTTTCATTTTTTATGAAGGTCCGCCCACAGCCAATGGGAAGCCCGGTATTCATCATGTCATTTCACGCAGTGTTAAGGACTTTGTCTGCCGATATAAAACCATGCTGGGTTACCAGGTGCATCGTAAAGCAGGTTGGGATACCCATGGACTTCCTGTTGAAATTGAAGTGGAAAAGATGCTGGGCATTGAACATAAGGAGCAGATTGAATCTTACGGTGTGGACAAATTTAATAAAAAATGCCGGGATTCTGTGTTTAAATATGTAAAAGAATGGAATGAACTCACCAGGCGTATCGCTTACTGGGTTGATCTGGATAATCCGTATATCACCTATACCAATGATTATATCGAAAGTGTCTGGTGGTTGCTGTCCCAGATGTTTGAGAAAGATTTGCTTTATCAGGGATTTAAAATTTTGCCCTATTGTTCCCGTTGTGAAACTGCCCTGTCCAGCCATGAAACATCTTTGGGATACAGGGAAGTGACTGACCAGGCCATTGTGGCCAAATTTCCTCTGATTGAAGGAGACAGCCGTTATATTCTGGCCTGGACAACCACCCCCTGGACGTTGCCCGGTAATGTCGCTCTGGCAGTTGGAGAAGAAATTGTTTACGTTGAGGTGCAACAGATTACTGATCAAGGCAGGGAAATTTATTATCTCGCTGAAAACCGTATGGAAATGCTGAAGGGAGAGTATCAAGTTATCCGTAAATTGTCAGGGAAGGATTTAATCGGATGGAAATATCATCCTCTGTTTGATTTTATTAATCTTTCCAGCAAAGATCATCCGGCTTATTATATCGCTGCAGCCGATTTTGTAACCACAGAAGAAGGTACCGGAGTGGTACATACAGCTGTTATGTATGGGGAAGATGATTATCGGCTGGGTATGCAACTGGGGCTGCCCACAAAGCATACGGTTGATGAACAGGGAAAATTTACTGATCTGGTTTCTAAATGGCAGGGCATGCATGTCAAAGATCCGGAAACTGAAAAAGCGATACTTCTCGATTTGAAAAAGAATTCTCGTCTTTATCGTTCAGATAAATATCGTCATTCATATCCGCATTGTTGGCGTTGTGATTCACCTTTGCTTTATTATGCAAAAAAATCCTGGTATATCAAAACAACTGAAATTAAGGACCGGATGATTGCCAACAATCAGGCAATCCAATGGTTCCCTCGGGAAGTTGGTGAAGGAAGATTCGGACAATGGCTTGAAAATAATATAGACTGGGCCATTTCGAGGGATCGATACTGGGGGACACCGCTCAATATCTGGATTTGTGAAAAGTGCGGTAAAAGAGAATCAGTCGGTAGTATCGCTGTGCTTAAACAGCGTTCCGGACTTGAAATCATTGAAGATCTTCACAAACCATACATTGATGAGGTGACATTCCCCTGCGTCGAATGCCATGGCGTCATGAAACGCACTTCCGAAGTGATTGATTGCTGGTTTGACTCCGGGGCCATGCCGTACGCTCAATTTCATTATCCCTTTGCGAAAGATGAAAATTTTGAAAATAATTTTCCTGCTGATTTTATTGCTGAAGGTGTAGATCAAACCCGCGGTTGGTTTTATTCGCTGCTGGCAATTTCGACCATTATTTCGGGAAAACCCAGCTATCGACAATGTATTTCCATTGAAATGATTCTGGATAAAGATGGGCAGAAGATGTCCAAATCCAGAGGCAATGCTGTAGATCCATTTCGGATTCTCAACGAAGAGGGAGCGGATCCCTTGCGTTGGTATCTTTTCACGGTGAGCCCGCCATGGGTGCCCACACGTTTTGATAGAGAAGGCGTTCGTGAGGTAAAACGTAAATTTTTTGGTACACTCGCCAATACATATACCTTTTTCGTTCTTTACGCCAATATAGATGGTTTTGACTGCCAGGAAGCACTTATTCCTGTCCCGAATCGACAAGAGATTGATCGCTGGCTGATTTCTACCTTGAATCATATGGTTCAAAAAGTATGGACCAGTCTTCAGCGGTATGATGTCACCAAAGCTTCACGTGCCATTCAAACCTTTGTCATTGATGATTTGTCAAACTGGTATATACGCAGGAACCGCCGCCGTTTCTGGAAGTCGGAGATGGGGCCAGACAAGATTTCGGCATATCAGACATTATATGAAACACTTTTTACCGTATCCAAATTGATCGCGCCGATTTCACCTTTTTTATCAGAAGATATTTATCTGAACCTGAACAGCGTTCAGAAAGAACCGTATGAAAGTGTGCATCTGGCGAATTATCCGGATCCTAAGAATGATCAATATCAATTCAGAGATACAACATTGGAGATCCAGATGGATGCAGCCCGAAATGTGGTACAGCTTTGCCGGGCTGCACGCAATGAAGCTGGAATCAAGGTGCGACAACCTTTAAACAAAGCACTCATTGCGGTTTCGGGTGAACGCATGAAGACAGGGATTGAGGCATTTCAGGATTTAATACTCGAAGAAATCAACGTGCATAAATTGGAATTTGTGGATGATGCTGCAAAATTAATGACCAAACAGGCAAGGCCTGTGTTTAAAAAATTAGGACCAAAATTCGGTTCCCAGGTCAATCAGGTGGCAGAAATTATTCGAGGATTTCAATCAGATGAAATTCAACGCCTGGAAAACGGTGAATCTATCCATATCAGTGTGGATAAAGGCAAACACGGAGATATCGTTTTGGACGATATTGAAATTTGTCATGAAGCCGCGCATGGCCTTGAAGTTCAAACCAATGGCAATTGCACAATAGCGCTGGATACACACCTTAATGAAGCCCTTGTAGCAGAAGGATTGGCTCGGGAATTCATTAATCGGATTCAAAATATGCGGAAAAGCGCTGATTTTGATGTTTCTGACCGTATCCGAGTTTTTTATAATGCGTCGCCTGCTGCCCGAAGGGCGATTCGGAGCAAGCATGATTTAATATGTCAGGAAGTGTTGGCCGTCGATCTCCAGGAAGGATTTCAATCTGGCGAATATCAAAAGACCTGGCAGGTGGATAAAGATACTTTTAAAATTGGAATTGAACGTGATCGGTAAACTTCGACTGATGATTGAAAATTCTCCGGGAGACGATGGATGAACAAAAAGGACCGTGATTATTTCAAGTCGGTATTATTGAAATTCAGACAAGACTTGATGGGGCAAATCGATCAGGTGAAAGAAAACGATTTGAATTCAACACTTAGAGATGCGGCGGGTGATCATTCTGCCTATTCTTATCATATGGCAGATCAGGGTACGGATAATATGGAGAGGGAAAAAAATTTTTTCTATGTGCAGCGGGACAATCATACCATGCAGGATATAATTGAAGCTCTTGAGCGGATTGAAGCAGGAACATTCGGTATGTGTGTAGAGTGCGGTCAAAAAATTAATCGTGATCGTCTCGAAGCGATGCCCTATGCCATTTTCTGCGTTCAATGTAAATCGGATCTGGAAAAAATTACACGTAATAATCATTTTATGACTGGAGATGCTTTTTGATTGTATTTATTTTTATTTCATTTGTGCTTATTGCTGACCAGCTAACAAAACATCTGGTGCGGGATACGATGGTTCCGGGTCAGTCAATTCCTGTATTGGGGGATGTTGTTCGATTGACATATGTAGAAAATCCCGGTATCGCCTTTGGAATCCGCGTTTCTCATGGATGGATTTTTACAGTGCTGTCTATATTAGCGTCAATTGGTATTATCGTTTATTTGATTACACAATGGAAGGAGAGTGGCTGGATCAAATCGTCACTGGCGTTGATTTTAGGCGGTGCTGTCGGAAATCTCATTGATCGTATCGCATTTTCCAGAGTTGCAGATTTTGTGGATATCGGTATTGGTACGCTTCGCTGGCCTGTATTTAACGTCGCGGATTCGGCGGTTGTCATTGGTATGTTTATGTTGTTTATTACAATGTATATGCAGGAAAAAAAGCGACCACCCAAGAAAGTTACAGAGGAAGAGTCTGCTTGCATATAAAACATGCCAAAATCGTTTTTTGCTATCATTATTTGGTTTGAAAAAATTAACTCCTTGCCTATGTTTCAAATATGAGTTTTATATGCCGATCTGAAAAAAAATGAATTGTTTGATTCCATGGAATCACAAATACTGACCATTTTAATCCCTTCCAATAAAGCAAAAGAACGCATTGATACGTTTCTGACCAGAGAGTTGCCGCGATTTTCACGCAGCCAGATTCAAGCGATGGTCAAAGAGGAACTTATTCGGGTTGATGGAAAGTCAGTCAAATCAAATTATTCCATTCGCCCCGGAGACAGTGTGACTGTCGCACTCCCCAGATCCAAACCTTCTGATTTGATGCCTGAAGACATTCCACTGGATATTGTTTTTGAAGATGAGTATTTAATCATTATTAATAAACCTCCGGGTATGGTTGTGCATCCGGCCCACGGTCATCGCAGCGGCACTTTGGTGAATGCCCTGCTTTATCATTGCGACCAACTTTCAAAAGTGAATGAAGCCCCGCGGCCGGGCATTGTTCACAGACTTGATAAAGATACTTCCGGTCTGCTTTTGGCTGTAAAGGATGATTATACACATCGTATGCTCGCTAATCAATTTTCCGAAAAACAGGTGGATCGTATGTACAAGGCTATTGTCTGGAAGCCGATGCGAAAGAGAACCGGCACTGTGGAAACCCTGCTGAATCGAAGCACCAGGGACCGGAAAGTGTTTGCTGTTGCCAGTTCCGGGAAAAGGGCGGTTACTCATTATGAAGCAGATGAATTATTTGATTTTCTATCATTGATATCTTTGCATCTGGAAACCGGGCGTACCCATCAGATTCGCGTACATATGGCACATATCGGGCATCCTGTGTTCGGGGATCAGACCTACGGTGGCCGTAGCCGGCCCATGGGTGGACTCAATCATGAACGAACAGCCCTTGCACGGCATTTGCTCGATTTAATGCCCAGGCAGGCTCTGCATGCCATGACGCTGGGATTTGTCCATCCTGTGACGAAAGAAAATTTGTCATTTACATCCCATCTGCCGGAAGATATGCAGCGGGTTTTGTCAGAATTAAGGAAGAGTAAAGATTGAAGAAATTTCGCAGGGTCATAGAGTCTTAGGGTCGTTGAGTCATCAGGTCAGAAGAAACAAGAAACAAGAAATAAGAAAAAAGACAAAGATGGTAATAGGGTAATTGGGTAATATGGTAATAACAGAAACAGAAACGGAGCATGGGGGAGACGGAGAGAGAAAGAATCAAGAATCAAAGAAAAACAAGAAGTAATAAACAATAAATTAGGTGCCTGAGAAGAGAAACCAGCAGCCAGCAACAAAAAACAAGAATCATAAATCAGGAGAATCGAGGAAGATATGGAATCCAGAGAATTGGCAGAATATTTAGATGAATTGCTGAATGTTTCCGGTATTGAGGATGCCAGCCTGAATGGTTTACAGGTGGAGAATACACGTGATGTCAAAATTGTGGGTCTGGCTGTGGATATTTCTCAGGATGTCATTCGCAAGGCCTGTGATATGCATGTGGATTTCTTAATCGTGCATCATGGGCTGTTCTGGGGAAAATCAGAGGCCATCACAGGTGCCATGTATCAGCGGATTCGCTTGATGATTGTTAATGACATCGCGTTATATGCCGCTCATTTGCCATTGGATGTGCATCCTGAGTTTGGAAATAATGTGCAGATCCGGGAAATCACCAAATGGCCGGCCACAGTCAATTTTGGTGAATTTCAGGGCATGCCTCTTGGAACAGCAGTAACATTCGATCCCCCGAGAGCATTGAATAAAATTGTTGATGATCTGCGGAGAAGCTTGAAAGTTGAGCCGCAGGTTTGGAATTTCGGGCCTGCTTCTGTAAAAAAGCTTGGATTTATCAGTGGAAGCGGTATCGGTTTTATGGATCAGGCTTTGGATGCCGGACTGGATACACTGGTTACAGGCGAACCCAAGCACAGTGCCTACTGGGAAGCCCGCGAAGCCGGAATGAATGTGGTTCTGGCCGGGCATTATGCCACAGAAACACTGGGTGTCAAAGCCGTAGGCAGACATCTTGAAGAAAAGTTCAAGCTCGAGACAATATTTATCGATTTGCCGACGGGGTATTAATCTGAAAACCGGAAAATGGTTGATAAGTTCACTGACATGATAAGGAAACGACATTGGAAATGAAAAAATTAGGCTGTTTCAGCTCGTTTGCGGTTTATATACCGGCCGCAATATTAATGGTCTGTTTAACGAAGTATTTGATTCCGTTTCTAAGCAGAGCAACCCGCTGCGAAACCATTCTGATCTGGTTTATTGTCGCCGGACTGGGGATATTTACTCCGTTAATTTTCATTCAATCCTATGCTGTCCAAAAAACAAAAAATTCATGGATCGGTGTGATTATGCACCGAGGATTAAATGACCCAAGCTTTATCGCTATTTGTTTCGGATTTATTTGATTATTAACAGAGAAATACCAGACCTAAATTTTCACAGCTGATGTTTTTCCGGACTTTTTCAATTTTTATATGGAGGATTGATTATATTCAGGAATTTATCTTGACTTTCCGGATGATTTTTTCGATATTGAAGACCGTCTGATCCTAAAATCATTGGAAAGGTATTTCCAAAGACGAACGCGCTCCTGAATCGGGATTTTCTCGTCAGTATCAATCCAGTAAAAGTGACAGCCTTTTGTAAAATCCGGAGAATAATGTGGCACCCATTCGAAAGCCGATTCCGGTGAAATTGATTTGCGGAGTCACTTATGCTCCAGACATTTCTATGGAAAAAGTTGTCCAAAGACTGGAACAAACATTTTCTCCGGTCGAAATCAAGAGTGCAGTTTTCGATTTTTCGTCTTTTACCTCTTATTATCAGGATGAAATGGGATCGGATCTGAGCAAGCTGTTTATTTGTTTCCAGGGATTGTATGATCCGGTCGTCCTGGGAAAGAGCAAAGTGAAAACAAATGAAATTGAGGACAAATGGTCAGGCAAAGGCAGGCGTCGGGTGAACCTCGATCCCGGTTATATTACAGCGGCAAAACTGGTTCTGGCAACAACCAAGGATTTTGCTCATCGGATCTATGTCGGACAGGGGATTTACGGAGATGTCCAATATCGTTTTCGGAATGGCAGATTTGAACCGAGCAAGTGGACATATCCCGATTACGAGACAGATCTTGCTGTGACATTTTTTCAAAATGTCCGACAACGATTTATTCAACAGGAAAGAGAAAATGACCCAATCATTCGATTATAAATCTGCAGGTGTCGATATTGAAGCAGGAGAAAATGCGGTTAAAAATATCAAGGCAGCCGTAAGATCGACTTTTACATCCGGGGTGTTAACGGATATTGGAAAATTCGGCGGTTTTTTTGCGCTGGATTTATCCAAATACAAAAATCCGGTTCTGGTGTCTTCCATTGATGGCGTCGGAACAAAATTAAAAGTCGCCTTTATGATGAAAAGGCATGACACAGTGGGAGAAGATCTGGTCAATCATTGTATTAATGATATTCTCGTGGGTGGTGCCTGTCCTCTCTTTTTTCTTGATTATATCGGCACAGGAATTCTTAGATCCAAGGACGTTGAATCACTCGTATCGGGGATGGTTCGGGGATGCAAGGCTGCTGAATGTGCTTTAATTGGCGGTGAAATGGCAGAAATGCCCGGTTTTTACCAGGCAGGCGAATATGATGTGGCTGGATGCATTGTCGGGATCGTGGAAAAAGACCATGTGATTGACGGAAGCCGAATCCAAAAAAACGACGTTCTTATTGGGCTTCCTTCCACAGGATTGCATACCAATGGCTACAGCCTGGCACGGAAAGTTCTGTTCGATCATGCAGGATATGATGTGAATACGAGAGTTCCTGGATTGGAATGCAGTGTGGGCGAAGCCTTGATCGCGGTGCATCGCTGCTATAAGCCGGTTTTCGAAGCGCTTTATGGTTCGATTGATATTCATGGCATGTCTCATATTACCGGCGGGGGTATTGAAGGAAACACCCGACGGATTTTACCGGATGGATTGTCTCTTTCCATTCAGTGGGAAAGCTGGAAACTCCCCTCTATATTCCGTCTTATTCAAGAAGAGGGCCATGTACCGGAGCAAGATATGCATCGGACATTTAATATGGGAGTGGGATATATTTTTATTGTGCCGCCTGATGAGGAATCCAGATGTATGGAAATTCTGGAAATGCAGGGCGAAACGCCCATTCGGGTGGGAGAAGTCGTTTAAAATTGTTCGACGATCGCTTGAAATATGATTGTGTCATATTTGAATTGGTATCGCTTTTTTTTATGTTAACAAACTTTAATACGGTGTTAAATATAGGATAATTAAGATATGATCTCTCTTGTTTTAATCATACTTTGCAGCTATCTGGTGGGATCAATTCCCACGGCGATTTGGACGAGCCGGATTGTGATGAAGGATGATGTCCGTAATCACGGCAGCAAGAATGCAGGAGCCACCAATGTATTTCGGGTTATGGGGTGGAAACCGGCCTTGATTGTGGTACTGGTTGATATGGCCAAAGGTGTGCTGGCTGTCCTGCTTATTGCAAAAATCCGTCTGGATTCAGTTCCGCTGAATAATGCATCATTCATTCAGATTTTAGCAGGCATCGCGGCCATTTTTGGACATATCTGGACAGTTTTTGCCGGATTCAAGGGTGGCAAAGGCGTGGGCACGGCGTTCGGTGTGCTGGTCGCGCTGATTCCTGTTCCGGCATTGATTGCATTGGGACTTTGGATTGTTCTGGTTTGGCTTACACGCATTGTCTCTGTCAGTTCCATGATTGCAGCAGTATCGCTTCCGGTTTCAATTCTGGTTCAGCGGGCGCTGGGAGTCACGGTTCCCAATGTGTTGTTATGTATTGCTCTGATTGTTGCTGCTTTAATTGTATTTACGCATCGAAGCAATATCGGGCGTCTGATTCGAGGGGAAGAGAACCGGTTCGGAAGCAGATCGACAAATGAGGATAATGACATTTGAATTCAGAAGTTGGCATATTGGGTGCCGGAGGATGGGGAACTGCCCTGGCCATTGCGCTTGCCCATAATCATCATGATGTGACCTTATGGGAATTTAATCCGAAAATCAAAGCGCAATTGGAAGCCACACGGGAAAATTCTGTGTTTCTTCCGGGGATTTCTATTCCGGAAGATATAAAAATTACACAAGATCTGACTGTTGCTGTTCAGGATAAGGCATTTGTTGTTATTGCTCTGCCGTCGCATGTGATTCGTTCCGTGGCAGAAAAATGCCAGCCTATTTTATCCGATCAGTGTATCCTGGTCAGCGGAAGCAAAGGTCTTGAAAATATGACATGGAAAAGGATATCGGAAATTCTTTTAGAAAGTCTGCCAAATTTAACTCCGGACCGTGTCGTGGTACTGTCCGGACCAAGCCATGCAGAAGAGCTGGCCCGGAAACGTCCGACGGTTATTGTCGCGGCTTCCGAGGGGGATATAAGTTCCCGTGAAGTACAAAAGCTGTTCATGAGTCCGTTTTTTAGAATTTATACAAGTGATGATGTGATTGGCGTGGAGTTGGGGGGGGCTTTGAAAAATGTCATTGCTATTGCCGCTGGTATTATAGACGGTCTTGAGCTGGGAGACAATTTAAAAGCAGCGTTGATCAATCGCGGACTGGTGGAAATTACCCGTTTGGGTACGGCACTGAATGCAAATTCCATGACATTTGCAGGTTTATCCGGAATGGGAGATTTGATTGTCACGTGCACCAGCCGCCACAGCCGCAACCGGTTTGTTGGGGAGGAAATTGCAAGAGGCAAAGGTCTCAGACAAATATTAAAAGAGATGGTTATGGTGGCAGAAGGGGTGCGAACCACACAATCGGCGCTGGATCTTTCGTTACACCATAAGATTGATATGCCTATTACCACCGAAGTATTCCACGTTCTTTTTGAAGATAAGTCCCCGCGTCAGGCTGTCAGTGATTTAATGACACGGACTGCCAAGGCCGAGGATTGGGGATGACTGTTACTTAAAATGAAAGATTAAACAATTTACAGGTAAAAGAAAACAGGCTTTAAGTCAATGAAAGGTAAATACCGATTGATATTTAATAGACGTATAATGACCATTTGTGAAATTTCAAGAAAAACTAAATAAGGAGATGGGTTTGATCGGTCAGGTAAATCATATTCGGGATTTTTTTGAAGATCCCAACGCTTATGACAATCGCACAGTTGCAGTCTCCGGATGGGTACGTACTTTACGCGACTCCAAAACATTCGGATTCATTGAATTGCATGATGGCACCTGTTTTAAAAATATTCAAATTGTGTTTGATGAGAAACTGTCGAATTTCAAAGAAATTACAAAGCTCACCATCGGATCATCACTGAAAATTCAGGGGAAACTGGTCAAAACGCCACAGGCCAAACAGCCGTTTGAAATACAGGCCGGCGAGATAGTCATTCTTGCTGTCTCGAGTCAGAGTAATCCCATCCAGAAAAAACGACATACATTCGAGTATTTGCGTACGATCGCCCATTTGCGATCCAGAACCAATACCTTTAATGCGGTGTTTCGGGTACGTTCGATTCTGGCCTACGCCATTCATAAATTTTTTAATGAGCGCGGATTTGTATATGTTCACACGCCTATTATCACCAGTGTGGACGCGGAAGGTGCCGGAGAAATGTTTCAGGTGACCACATTGGAACTGGATAAAATTAAACATCCGATTGATTACGCCAAAGAATTGCTTGGCCGAAAAACCTTTCTTACAGTCAGCGGTCAGCTGCCGGTTGAAGCGTTTTGCATGGGATTCAGAAATGTGTACACATTCGGGCCCACATTCAGGGCGGAAAATTCCAATACGCCTCGACACGCCACTGAGTTTTGGATGATCGAGCCTGAAATTGCTTTTGCTGATCTGGAAGATGATATGAAGTTAGCTGAAGAAATGATGAAATTTATTTTTACTTATGTCTTGGAAAATGCATCCCAGGAAATGGCCTTTTTTAACCAGTTTATAGATAAGGGTGTGATCGAACGTCTGGAAAAAGTCATTCATTCTGATTTTGGCGTTACCACATATACAGAAGCCATTGAATTATTGAACAAAGCGGATCAAAAATTCGAATATGACACAAATTGGGGTGCAAACCTGCAGACCGAGCATGAGCGGTTTTTATCGGAAAAGATATTTAAAAAACCTGTTTTTGTCATCGATTATCCAGTCGGGATTAAAGCATTTTATATGTTTCATAATGAGGATGGCAAGACGGTCCGGGCAATGGATCTTCTGGTGCCGGGGGTGGGAGAAATCATTGGCGGCAGTCAGCGTGAGGATCGAGAGGATGTTCTGTTACAGCGTATGAAGGAAGAGGGCATGTCGGAAGATGTGTACGGATGGTATCTTGATGTCAGGAGATATGGGTCGTTTCCGCATGCAGGATTCGGACTGGGATTTGAACGGGTGTTGATGTATATTACCGGCATGAAGAATATCCGGGACGTAATTCCCTTTCCAAGGACACCGAATCAGGCTGCATTTTAAATTTAAATGAATAATCCGGCTTTCACAGATTTTCGATTTTTAGGTAAAAGAAAAATATTCAGAATATCTTATTTATTCTCAGATTTGCAGAAATGCTGATTTCCTCAGTTTCGATGATAACTGTTTCGGAGCGATACGATCATTTTTAATCCTCACTACCATAATTTTGAGACGATTATCAAGGGCCGTTCATTCCGCAAATATTTTTATTAAAATTTGGTGATAGACATGAAGCAGAGAAAAATACAGATCGGTGTGATTGGGGGAAGGGAAGAAACTCCTGAAGTTTTGCAAGCGGCATGCGAAGTCGGCTATCTGATCGCGCAAAAAGGTGCTGTTCTGTTTTGCGGGGGGCTTGGTGGTGTTATGGCAGCTGCCTGCAAAGGTGCGAAAGAGGCATTCGGCTTGACTGTCGGCATTCTTCCTATGGAACAAAGTCAGCTGGCCAATCCATACGTGGATATTGTGATCCCCACAGGTCTTGGTGTAGCACGTAACGCCGTGATTATTAATGCTTGCGATGGCGTGATTGCCATAGGCGGTAAATTCGGAACCTTATCTGAAATGGCGTTTGCGCTTCAGCGAGAGATTCCAATTGTATCGTTATACAGCTGGGAAATTGATCCGGCGGTTCTGGTGGCAAAAACATCTGAAGAAGCTGTTACAGAATTATTCAATCAATTGAATAAGCTGAATTTGCTGCCGTAAAACAACATTACCATTCATTTCAAGAACATGAATCTTAAATTAGATAACCCAGGATTGTTTTTCATGACGGGCATTTCTAACCGATTTGCATTTTGTCCTGTTATTATTAAAATTGATATGATACTTTTCATTTGGATGGATTTTAACTGTTCATTCAAATCATTATTTGATCGTATCTGTTTAAAGGAGGGGTGAATATGTTTTTCCTCTGGTCCGGGGTATGTTTTGTCTCTTATTTTTTGCGTACCGTGTTCAATGTTCTTAAGTATCAGAAGAATCCGATGGCAGACAGGAAAATCATGCTAAATATTGTTTATATTGTCATGGCTGTTTTATGGTTCTCATGGTTTCAAATGTGTTTTTTTGATCCAATGAAAATCAATATTCCTGTATGGGCCAGGATTTCCGGATTGGTGCTGTTCATCGTGGGTGTTTTTCTTTTCATTTATTCACATATCAATCTGAAGGGGTTTACCGGTAAGGGGACGCTTGTCAAAGGAGGGATTTATTCAAAAATAAGAAATCCGATGTATTTTGGATTCATTATCTGGATCATCGGTTTTCCGGTATTTATGAGAAGCTTTGCCACATTGATATCCTCTGTTGTATGGATATCCTTCATACTCTACTGGAAATTATTGGAAGAAAAAGATTTGGAGAAGCAATACAGTGAGTATCGGGAATATAAAAGGAAAACATGGTTTTAATATTCATTGTAAAAATAACAGATCCATACAGGTGTATATCGCCCGGTTATCCGGTAAGAATACCAAAGGTTAAATTCAGGTGAATTCATGGATGCAAAAGCACATATTATCGTATCCGGTATGGTACAGGGTGTCGGGTACCGGTTTTTTGTACAGAAGCATGCCAGGCATCTGGGACTTGGCGGATGGGTAAAAAATTTACCTTCCGGTGAAGTAGAAATTCTCGCAGAAGGAGATAAATCCAGAATTGAGATACTTGTAAAGTCCCTGCGTACAGGAAATCCTTACGCAGCGGTCCGGAATATCCAGGTCAACTGGAGCGAGTATCAGGGAAAATTTACGGGTTTTGATATTACGTTTTGAATGATTTGCTGTCGGTGAACGACTGCATTTATTGTAGGATGAAAGAGAAAATTTCAAGTGAAGCGTCTCAATGAGACTGTCAAAAAATCATTATCAACGGTTTTTAAACCTCCGGGAGGTTCATTAAGTTAAAATATATCAAAGTTAAGTACCTCATTGAGTTAAACCCTCTCATTTCTTAATAAAATATGGTTAATTTTGCAGAAAAGAATTTTTATCATGTAATAAAAGAAGGAGCATTTATGGAGTTGAACGATTTTATCCGGGATGTGCCGGATTTTCCGAAACCCGGGATTATTTTTAAGGATATCACCACCTTACTCAAAGATCCCGATGCTTTTAAAGAGGCGGTTCACCAGCTCTGTCAGCCATACAGGAAACAGAATATCGATCAGGTTGTTGGTATTGAATCGCGCGGTTTTATATTTGGCGGTGCGATGGCCATGGAACTGGATACCGGATTTATTCCCATGCGCAAACCGGGTAAATTACCTGCAGAAACAGAAAAAGAAGAATATGCACTGGAATATGGAACAGATGCAATTGAAGTTCACCGGGACGCCATACAGCCCGAAGTTAAAATCCTGGTCGTGGATGATCTTCTGGCCACGGGCGGCACTGCAGCTGCTTCGATTCGTTTGGTGAAAAAGCTGGGAGGCAGCGTGATTGGCGCTGCATTTCTGATCGAACTCTGTTTTTTAAACGGACGGGAAAAACTGGGAGATGTGCCTGTTCATACGCTGATTGCCTGTGAGTCTGAATGAGTTAAGTGATGCTTGACCATGGATTTGTCATTTCGAGTCCTTCGGCAAGCTCAGGATAAACTCCGCGAGAAATCTTTATTGATTCAGGGCATGATAAAAATGAAATCATTTAAGATCTCTCTCCGCCAGAGGCGGATCGAGATGACAAGCATATAAAAAAATACCGGCCTGTATGAATATAATAAATTTTCGCAAATACCCACACCCTCCCATTTTGTAGTAAAAATCACTTCTTGTTTAATCTTATAGAGGAAGGTCGTTTATATTCAAGCAATGCTGAATTTAAATTAATCCTCAACCTTTGTCAGGGTCATTTCGAAGGGTATCGGATCCGATCCAAAGCTGTCAATAATCAAGGTGGTATTGATGACCAATGTATTCTCAATAAGGCTGTAAGGACCTTCAATGATCTGATCGTCCTCTTCCAATGACATGGAAAAATCAGGCACACCCATGGACCAGGTTCCTGAACCGGATTCATAACCAGCTTCTTCCGCGGTTTTATCCGAACCTGTCCATGATTCATAGGTCAATGTGCCGTTTTCTTCGAAAGAGAATATCATATGTAAAAACATTTCACTCTGAGGTGTAAGGGTTATTTGTCCGAAGCCTGTAAGGATGATCACTTCCTTGCTCGCTTTCCAGGTTCCGCCAAAATATCCGTTATAGAAATCCGGATCTTCAGCCTTCAGAGTATCGTTTTCATCATATGCACATACGGCCCTGCCAATATTGGTGTATGTTCCAATGATGGCATATCCTGAATCCGCGAGTATTTTTGTTTCACCAATTGAAAGTGTATCAATTGCCCCGATATATCCTTCCCTGTCATCTGTGATATGTATATTTTGAAGCTGCGTATTCCCTGTATTGGTAATTTCATAGGTCCATTTGACATGCTGCCCGGCCTGTATTTTTTGTCCCGGTGGAGTAACATTGTTGACGCTATTCGTATATTTTGTCAGCTGAATTACCGGATTTGGTGATTCAGATTCCGATCCGTTTTTCCAATCGCATCCATGAATAAGTATAAAAAAGAATATTGTCAGGAACGGCCGGTAATAATGAGACACATTTTTCATTTCAAAGCACCCCCTTGAAATATAAAAAATGGCCCCCGTCTGTTCACAGGAGGCCATTTTTAAAAATGTTATTTCTTTTGGAAATTTATTCTGCAATTCGGTCCATGGTGATCTCGACGGGTACGGGATCTGTTCCGAAGATATCAACAACCAGAGACGTGCTGATCTCCAATTTGTTTTTGGACACTTTGTAAGTGCCTTCAAGGATCATTTGAGTATCTCCCTCGAATTCCATGGAGAAAACAGATCCGTCCACTTCCCAGGATCCTGATCCTGATTCATAGCCGGCAGTTTCAGCCGTTTTATCCGAACCACTCCAGGTTTCATACGTAAATGTGTTATTTTCTGCAATTGAAACAATTAAATGCATGAACATTTCGCTTTGAGGTGTAAGCGTTGCATCGCCTGTGCCGGGAATACTGATGATTTCTTTGACGGCTTCCCATGTTCCGACCAACGAACCTTCATTGGACTCAGATCCATTGTCACCATCACATCCAAGCAACATGATTAGACCAATGGCGATCAAAACAGTCATTCCGATGTGGATGATTTTCTTCATAGTTCTCTCCTTCGTTTGAATTATGGTGTTGTTATCAATTAACCTATTTTCTGGTAGATTAATTTTACAGCCGTGTCTTTAAGTGTGCCATCAGTGTTGAACATATCTGCCGGAATATTGCTCATTAGATCTTCGTCATTCGGATCCACCACATTGGGAAGCGTTGTTTTCAATGTGGCTGTATTGCCGTCAATTGAATAATCCATGGTTTTCGGATCGCCGTCATCCGGATTGATGGTAATGGTTTTACTGCCGGCTTTCCAGGTTCCGTGTTCAACCTGTGTGTCGCCGTCTCGGGTTGTGGACAATGTATACGTCTCATCCTCCCGGACAGTCAAAGTAATATCGAGTCCAAGGTATTGAATCAAATCCGCTGGAATGCCTTCGTAGTTGACAATGAGTTCAATAAGTTCCCATGTGCCAATCAAATCGTCTTTTGAGCTGGTACTGCTGTCCTTGCTGCAGTTCATGATGAATATCACTGGCAGAGTTGTTAAGATTGTCATGAAAATGATTCGTTGAAGAGATTTCATAAATAAGGCTCCTTATTTTTTATAGAATTAAAGTTTTTTGTATGTCATCGTTACTGGAATTTTTTTTGCGATACCCGATTCATCGATGATCATCTCTTTAATCATGGCGATGCTTAGTGTTTTATAGTGTAATTCATAATCTCCTGTTTCCGTATCTCCGTTTTCCGGTTTCAGTGTAAAAGTATGTTTTTTAATCGACCAGATCCCTGTTTCGACAATCGTTGTATCACTCCATATATAAAATGTGTTTTTAATGTACAAACTATTTGATTTAAAATCAATGTTTTGTCTGTATCCTTTCATTTCGGGTGAAACGGATATTTCAATGTTGTTCTGGGTCCATGTTAATTTTTCTAAAATCCATTCTCCCACAATGTCATCAAAGTCGTTAAAAACCGGATTTTTCTGGCATCCGAAGCAAACATATAATACGATCCACAGTATCAAAATACCATTTATTCTTCTGGTGGTATTCACTCGATCTGCCTGTTATTTCACAAACTGATCCACAAAATATTTGGGATTGAGAGGCTCGCCCGTTGCCTGACGAATCATTTCATTCCAGGGATAGAGAGCGCCTTTTTGAAAGACTTTGGTTTTCAGAAACTGACCAATTTCTTCCTGTCCCGCATAACTCAGATTTTTATCATCCTCGAGTTTCAGCACGTCATGGACAATACAATGATGAAGTTGGGATGCCAGCAATTCTCCGAGAAGATAATTATGATAATAACAGGGCGCAATGGCAAAATGTATTTTAGAAGCCCAGTCCGGTTCATTCCGGTTTTCAGGTTTTCGCAGCAGCTGGTATTTTCCTTTCAGATTCCACCAGAGTGCATTCAAATCCTGATCCGGATTATCATAAAGCTCCTGTTCAAATTTAAACATCACCATGGCCCAGCGTGCGAAGATCAGCTGTTTGAGCCGGGAATATTTTTTGCTGACAGTATCTATCGTCTCCCGTTCTGTATCAGATAAATCCAGCATGTCCTGCATCCATGCGCCGTTTCGGCTCAGTCTGCCGAACATCATTGCAATGGCTTCGGTTGTAAATATATGAGCGGGTTCTCTCAGCAGAAAAGGTAAATCCGGATCCTGATATTTATCATAGATTCCATGACCCGATTCATGAAGCATGGTTTCCATCCATCGCTCTGTAGGTTTGATGTTGCAGAGAATGCGGACATCGCCCTCTCTGTCAATATCCGTACAAAACGCATGCGGATTTTTCCCTTCCTTTTCATATAAATCACTGTTTTCAAGTATATCAGCAATCGGCAGACCGATGCCTGCATAGAATTTTTCGGCCAGAACCGGTATGTCTGCATTTCGGTAATATGTGTCCAGATCGATATCATATACCAGAGGTGTTTCCTGAAAAAAGGAATCATGATAATGCCATGGTTTTAAATTATTCTGATCTATGTCGGCCATTGCAGCGAGTTTTTTATCAAGCTCAGATTTTAATGTTTCGAAAGATTGAAATGTCAAACCATATAACTCATCGAATAACCGGTTGATTTCATCAATCTTCAGTTCACTGGTATGAAGGGCCATCGTATGATAGGTGTCGAATCCAAGATTCTTAGCCGCCTTATTACGCAGCTTGACAAGCCGGATCATGTCCTCTGCTACGACCGGACCTATTTGCTTGCTGGCCAGCCAGGCTTTTTTTCGAATTTTTGAATCGGTTTCATTTTTTAAAATATGATTTATCTCATTGACGGTGACTGCCTCACCATTGATGGTTCCACGAAATGTGCTGAACTTCTTTTCAATTTCCGCACTTAAGGTCACGATTTTTTCCAGTAATACGGGCTCGATCTGATTTCTCAGATATTCATTCAGCAGCAAATTCAGTTGACGGGCCAGTACGGGATCTTTAATTTGTCCGCTTGACTTCAAATTTTTTAAAAAATGAAAATCTGTGCTGTCACTGTAGATTTTTCGGATTTTCAATTCCATCTGGCTGTATTTATGATAAAGAGAATCTTCTCCTGTTATGGCTGCATCCCAATAAGTCACATTGGCTTTCTCAAATAGAGGTTTTACTCTCTCAACATGGATATTGATAAATTCCTTCAAAGCAGTCTCCTTTGGATTAGAACCGCAACCGATGATAATAATTAAACTGAAAGACAATATGAAAAGCAATTGTTTCTTGTACATTGGATTCTCCTTTTTTAAAGGAATTATTTGGATAACCGGGCAATTGATTTAATTAAAGCCTGAGTTCCTTCTTTTTCTTCACGGTGGTCTTTATTCAGCAGAAACAATTCATTCACCAGGGTTAATGCAGGCAAAGGCTGTTCCATTTTTCCGGCAGATTCCAGGGCCAGCCGAAGATCCTTTAATTGCAGTTCAACTGAGAATCCGGGTGAAAAGTCCTGTTTGATCATTTTGGGGCCGAGATTGGATAATTGCCAGGATCCTCCGGCGCCCTGTGATGTGGCTCGAATCATCACTTCAGGATCGACACCGGCCTTTTGAGCGAAAAGAATGGCTTCACATACGGCCATATTGGTGACGCTTACCAGAATCTGGTTGCATAATTTCACAATCTGACCCGTCCCCTGATTCCCGACATATGTCACTGTTTTGCCAATGATATTCAATATCGGCAGACATCTCTGAAATATTTTTTTATTGCCCCCAACCATAATGGCCAAAGTACCGTTGATTGCGCCGGTATCACCGCCGCTGACCGGCGCATCCAGCATATGCGCATTTTTATTCTGCAACTCTGCTGCAATTTCCTGAGTGACTTTTGGAGAGATTGTACTCATGTCGATCAGTACAGAATCTTCTCGAATACCTTGGATAACGCCGTTTTCACCGAGCACAACTTCCATTACATCCGGAGAGTCGGTGACCATAGTGATGATGACATCAGATTCTTTAGCGACTGCTTTGGGCGATTCAGCGGGAATGGCTCCGGCCTTGATTGTATTGTCCATTTTCGAAGCAGTCCGATTATAAACAATGACTTTAAAACCGGCTTTGAGAAGATTTAAACACATGGGTTGTCCCATGATTCCCAATCCGATAAAACCGAGTCGTTCTTTCAAATCAAGCTCCTTAAATCGTACGACAGATAAAAATATTCTCAGGTTCTATTTTACAGGAAGCAGGGCAATCTCAATCCTTCGATTTTTTGCGCGATTTTCTTTTGTGTCATTGCCGGCAACGGGATGATATTCACCCAATCCCACAGCTTCGAGGCGTGTCGGATCCATATTTACTTCATCCTGGAGGAAACGCACAACATTGGTTGCTCTTGCTGTTGATAGTTCCCAATTGGTTGGAAATTGATCCTTTTTTCGCTTTATGGGCATATTGTCTGTATGACCTTCAACCCGGATAATTTTATTTTCTGATTTCTTGAGAATTTCTCCAACCCGTTTTAAAACCGCCAGACCCTCAGGGGAGATATCCGCTTCACCGGATGGAAACAGAATTTTATCGACGATACTGACTTTTAGTTTGTCTGCCAGCTGTGTGATTTGAATTTGATTGTCCTGAATTTCAGACTGCATTTCAGCAATAAGCGAGTCTTTTGTCGATTTGACAAGGGTGATTTCATCTTCCTTTTCCTGCTGAGTACGATTTAATTGTTTCACCGTTTGATTCAGCTCATTTTCCAGAGCCTGAATATCATTCGTCAGTTCTGAATTTATTGCCTGAAGTTGGTTTTGTGCTTTTTGAAGCGGCTGTACTTGATTAAGATACAGATATCCACCGGCTGCCAGAGAAACGATTAAAATGACTGATAACAATGAGATTGCGATTTTCATAAGGCCTCCTCTGTATTTTTTGGATATTTTGGCCACAAACCAATTAAAGTATAATATTTTCAATCAATAAATCAAGTATTATTTTTTTAAAAACTGCTTGCATGGAATAGGGTAAACCTGTTAAATTTCACATAAATGAATTTCAGGATTGATTATGCAAAAACGCTTTCGTATTCAGAAAAAGTTGTTGATCCCTTATCTCGGTTCTATCCTGCTTTTATTCTCTCTTTTTTCTCTTATTACTTTTATGACAATTCGCGATCTTGTGCGGGATGCCGTGACAGGTGAAGCACAGAGACTCCTGGAGTGGGATGCATCAGAAATCCGTGGTTTTTTGGTCGAACGCGGCCGGATTCCATTAACTCTTTTTAAAGATCCGTTTATCCTGGACTGGTTTTCCCATTACAATCGATTTAGGGCTCCCATTCAGAATGATCCGGGTTATTACCGGTTCACGGCTCTTTGCCGGGAACTGCTGGCATCCGATTCTACTCTGAATTCTGTATATTTCGCTACTGATAATACGGAGGAGTATTTTGATGAAGAAGGCCGTTATGAACAGGATGGATATTTTGTCAAAGACAGACCCTGGTGGCATAAAGCGGTTCGTATCAATCGATTGTATTGCGAACTTGGCGGATATGATTATGAAGACAGTACGATGGCGGCTTCGCTTCAAATGCCTGTTTATATGCAATCGGGTCGCTTCCTGGGAATTGGAGGCATTGATATAGAAATAAAGACCATTGGTGAATTGGTTGCCGAACTGAAATATCACGGGCAAGGTCAGGCATTTATGATTAATGAATCGGGTGATGTTTTCGTGTTTCCCGGATATCATCCCGACCTTTATTACATGCGTCCATTGAGAAGACTGGATGATGTGTTTTCTGCACAGGGATTTCGGGAACTGGCCAGGGAAATGATGCAATACCAAAAGAACACTTTTAAATTTGTACACTGGAATGGAACACATTATATCGTGTTTTTTCACACGATTCAATCAAACCAGCCGTATTTTCGGTGGCAGCTGGCTTTTATGGTTCCGGAAAAATTGGTCAATGAACCTGTACGGCAGAGAACGTGGGCGATCATGCAGTGGATATTTTTGGCGGGCATTTTAATTATTGCATACGGCACATGGAGAACATTAAAAGTATTGCGCCCTTTAGATGCCCTGGCCTCGCGTTTGCATACTATTGCCAATGAAAAAAGCGATCTTACCCAAGAATTGCCAGTATTCACCAAAGATGCAATTGGTCAGACGGCGAAGAATTTCAATCTGTTTTTAGGACAAATTCGTCAACTGGTTTCTTCAATGATTCATCATACAAAGGATGTTGCTGATAAGATCAATCATCTTCACGAAGATCATCAGATCATTACTGAGAGCGGAAAAGAGATGTCAGATAAGATTGGTAAGGTAGCAAATACTTCCGGTCAGATGGTTCAGCATGTTGAAGAAGTGATGCTTGGTGTGAAAGAAGTGACGAGGCTCTCAAAACAATTTTTGGATGTAGTTGATAAAGGGAAAGCGCTCGTTCGTGAAAGTATGCAAAGTATGGGGAATATGGCCAAAGAGACCGTCAGCTTATATAATGATATGCAGAGACTGCATAAAGAATCCGATGCGCTTATCAATATGGTGAAAGTCATCGATGATATTAATGAGCGAGTTGCAATGCTTGCCATTAATGCTTCTATTGAAGCTGTGAAGGCCGGAGAGCAGGGAGCCGGATTTTCAGTCGTCGCCAAGGAAATTGAAACTTTAAGCATGAATACATCCAATGCCAATCGACAGACACTGGCTGTGATCCAGACATTCAGCGAATCTATGGATCAATTTAAAAAAGATTTACAAAAAATGAAAGAAACCATGGTTCAGGAACGGCATTCATTTATTGCGATTTCAGAAATGTTTTTATTTTTAGCTGATCAGGCGCACCATACAGATAAAGCGGCTGTTCAGATGCATATTGAAAATCAGCAGCAGGTAGAATCGCTGCAATTAATCAATGACAGCATTCAACACATATCAGAAGCCGCTCAACAGGTAGCCGAATCCATTTCACATTCCAGCGAACAGATTCGCATTGTGCATGAACATATGCAGGCATTACAGAAATCCGCCGATGCGTTCAAGGTGGAGTGAGATCAAGTATCAAGCGACAAGGGACAAGAAACAAAAAATAAGCAATCAAGAAATAAGAAAAGGAAATAAGTGGGGATATAGGGGAAATAAGGGGAATATGAGTGATAGAGTCGTAGAGTCATTGGGTCTTTGAGTCATAGAGTGTTTGAGTAGATGGGTAAATGTGTATATGGGTAGAAGTGTTCTCGTCATCCCCGCCACCTGAGAGTGAGTGAGTAAATGAGTATATGAGTAGAAGTGTTCCCTTCGTCCCCTCACTTGAGTAATAAATCCTATATGTATATTTGGCGGGGTATGGGGTGTCCGCATCAAGGCATCAACTCATTTACCCATTTACGTTTTTATGGATTTCCTGTGGTTTGCTGTCAGTTGCTTAATTTGGTGGTATCAGGATAAAAAAATTTACCTCTATCAATTATTATAATGTTTAAACGATGGATTCAAAACCAGTTGGAATCTCCGAGCGGATGTATTGAGCGATTTGTCTTGCCGCGATTCTGGAATCGGCGTAACAAGGTATTGAATGATATTACGCTATGTGCACTTAGACTCCGACCCGAAGACCGGGTATTGGAAGTGGGATTTGGCGGAGGATACTTATTGCAGCAAATGATACGGGAAGTTACGGATGGGTATGTTGTGGGTGTGGATGTTTCAAAATTGATGGTCAATCGTTTACAGAGCCGGTTCCAGAAACAGATACAATCCGACAGGATGGAGGTTCTTCGCGCCCCTGTGGAAAAACTGCCTTTTCCTTCAAAAAGTTATGGTAAAGTATGCAGCGTGAATTCCGTTTTTTACTGGAATGATGTTGAAAAAGGATTGTCTGAAGTATATCGCGTTTTGCAAACGGAAGGGCAATTTGTTATTACATTCACTTCAGACAGTTGTCTGCGGAATCGATTTCATATGGCAGAATTGCATTTATTCAGCATCGGCTCAATGAGGCAGAGGCTGTCTGAAACAGGATTTCAGAAGATCTGGTGTGAAACACATCAGGATAAATATCGTACTTTTCATTGCTGTGTCGGGTTTAAGGTCAAGGATTAAATATATATCCTCCTGAAAAGGATTAAACGAAACAAAGAATAGAATACAAAAAATGATATTTGATTTGAATGAAGAATTTTTAACGTCCTTCGGATGTTGTCCGGTTTTTTTTATTAATATAATAATCATGATTTGCATTTAGTATGAAATCGAAGGTTCAATGTTTTTACGGTCTTTGCCCTGATATACTTTTAAATTTGAGAATTTTGGTATAAAGATGCTGTTTACCGTCACCGACATCATTGATATCTTAACCCTGTTTCAACTTCTTATGCTTTCGGTTGTTCTGGTGATAACGAAAAGGGGGCGTCGTATCAGCAATCATATTCTTGCTCTTTTTTTTCTGATTCAGTCCAATTGTGTCATATATGGTTTTTTGTGGCGGTATTATGAATGGACACATCTCCATTGTCCGTATTTATTCTATATCCATTTAAGCCCTCTCACTCTTCTAGGCCCGGGTCTTTACCTTTTTACTCTCTCTATGACCCGGCCTGGATTCAGGTTGAAAAAACGGCATCTGATTTATATATCGCCCTTTGCTGTTCATTTTATCTTTTTCTTTTTTAGATTTCATCGGTTCAGCACTGAAACCAAGCGACTGTTACTTGATATGAACGAAGTGCTTACACCTCTTGAATCCAGAATTGTTGATAACGTTTTTTTCTTTTTACTTTTGATTTTCAGCGTTTTTATTATTCGCCAGCTTATCAGGTACAGACGGAAAATAAAAGAGTATTATTCTTCCACTATACGAGCCGGACTGAATTGGTTAATTTTTGTTGATGCAGCATTCATCCTGGTATGGATGACCGATATTATTGATTACTATTATGATTGGTGGCGGGGTGAACACAGTTTTATAATTCATATCGGGCATCCGATGGTATTTGTTCTGGCAACGGTCATGGTATTTAAAGCGCTCATTCACCCTGAACAATTCTTGTTTAAAGAGAGCAACGATAAATATACAATGAGTGAGTCTCAAAAGAATGACTACTATCAAAGGCTTTTACGAATTATGAAAGAGCAAAAGCCTTATCTGGTTCCGGAATTGAGCCTGAACGATCTTTCCAAAATAACTGATATCCCGCCACGTTTTCTTTCTCGAATAATTAATGAATCATTAAACCGGAATTTTTATGATTTTGTTAACCGATACCGCATACAGACTTCTCAAAAATATTTTCAGGATCCTGAAAAGAAAGATATGACCATACTCGAAATTCTGTATGAAGTCGGATTTAACAGTAAAGCTTCTTTTAATACGGCTTTTAAAAGATATACAGGTATGACACCCACCCATTATCGTCGTTCCATCAATACATCTGTCAATTAAAATTCTTACATAAAAAATTAAAAATAGTATTAAAACATGCACCTGAACGAATTGGCGCTGTAAAAATGATATATTATACCGCAATTTTACTGAACCAATGACCAGGAGGAAATCAGGTATGCGTAAAAAGAGTTGTTGTATTTTTGTCTTGCTTGCGGCGTTTGCCGCTCTTCATGCCCAGTTGGACACCTTGTATTATGACGGGCTTGATCGAACGTATCTTTGTCATGTGTCTTCACAATATGACGGCAGCACGTCTGTGCCTCTCGTGATCGCTTTGCATAATGCGTATGGCTCTGCGGCAGGCTTTCAGTCAATGACAGGCTTTAGTGCAGAGGCGGATTCATCAGGATTTATTGTTGTTTATCCCAATGGAACGGGTCGCCCCCAGTTTTGGAATGCCGGTGGCTGTTGCGGTTCTGCAATAGAAAATCAGATTGATGACGTGGGTTTTATTTCTGTTTTGATTGATACACTTCTTGAGAACTATCATATTGATATCAACCGTATTTATGCCGCCGGTTTTTCGAATGGATCTATTTTTACTTTTCGGCTGGCCGCTGAACTTTCACAAAAGATTGCGGCTATCGGCGCTGTCGCGGGCCCCATGATGCTCGATGATATCCATCCTGAAAAACCGGTTCCTATTATTTATTTTCATGCGCTGGATGATACCGGCGTGCCCTTTGAAGGGGGCGCAGGGTCAGGCTACATGTTTCCTTCTGTCGGGTCAGTGATCCATCAATGGATTGAGATCAACGGCTGTGACACAGATCCTGATACGATTTTAAATCTGGACGGTGCCGTCGGTTTGCACTGGTGTGCGGGCAATACCCATGCAGATATTGTCCAATATACAAGACCCACAGGCGGTCATTCCTGGCCCGGTTCCAATACACCCACAGCGGCTACAAAATTGATATGGGAATTTTTTAACGAACATTTCAAAGAAGACGCCAGTTCTGCTGTGCCGATTGAAGTGTGCCAATGCAGCCATCTTGAAAAGTATATGGTTTTGTCCAGTTTTCCGAACCCGTTTAATCCTGTGACATCAATTCAATATTATCTGGATCAGGAAAGTCCGGTTGAGCTGTATGTATATAATAGTTTGGGGCAAGTGATTTGTGAACTGGTTCATGAGAATAAACCGGCAGGAGCGCATCATGTTTTATTTGATGGTTCAGGGCTGCCCAGCGGAGTTTACTATGTTGTGATGAGAATCCCCTACACGGATCAATATTGTAAACTGCTGCTGCTGAAATAGCGCTTTCGTTTGATGCGAAAGAAATCAGCTTGACATTGGCAGCACCCTGCAAGGTTAAAGAAACCTGGCAGGATTTATAAAAGGTGACAGATTTTATACATGTCTAATCTGTAAGCATATTTACAGATTCAACACAATCGTCAGCTCACCACTGTATTTGTCGTAAAATCCCAGCGTTCCAGAAAAATTGTATGCATCTGAAAAATCCAGGATAAGGCTGGTGGAACCATCCGGGATGAAAAATTCCGGTTGTTTTTTACATGATTAATATTCTTTGGAATGCTGAAACGGTCTAATTTATTTTTTTTGAGATTGGTTCAGTGTTTGAATGAATATAATGAGATGCATGTTACTGGGCTGCCTTTGAATTATATTTGTCATTTGATATTCATTATTTTCACTGTCTTTCTGAAAGAACCGGCCTGAATATGAAACAGGTAAATTCCGGTTGACACTTTCTGATTATTTTTATCCATTTCATTCCAGATAACTGTGTAGCGATCTGGATCGTAATAACCGAAATTATCAAGAATCATGGGCTCGGTGAAATGGTAGGAATAGGCGCCGCCCGGATCGACAACCGGCGGCTTGTTTTTATTTTCCTGCTTTTTGTCCCAGAATTTATTGCCGATCAGAATTTGACCAGTAAGAGGCATGGAAAAACAGATATGGTCGGTATTGACCACGTTGTCTGACACATTTTTTGCATCATCCGATATGGTGCCGGAGGGATCAACTTCCACGATGTTATAAAATTTGTAACTGTCTGAAATTTTTAAACCATAATATCCGGTCTGATTGTTCGTGGCGCTGTTGATTTGCGTACCGAGGCCACCCGTTTATTTTAATTCATTCCATTATGACATGACTCTGTAAAATTACTTGAATCTTCCTCAATTGTTCAATTCTGATCAAAGGACTTTGATTGGAAGCGCATGCATTTTCTGTTTCAATAGGTAAGTTGTCTGAATATTTTGCACCGAGGTGTTTTTTCACTTGATATTTAGCCATCACATTCCTATCATTGCTTAGTTTCATCATTCGGGTGTGGGGGAAAGCTTATTATAACACTGCGAACAGATTTTCCGGAATTAAATAAAAAATATATTTTCATGCGGTCAGAGATGATTCAATAAAATTTTTTATGCTATTTTGAATTCATATCCGTACTATTAATGAAGGATGAGTGGCTTGAACATCAAGTCGATGAAACATAGGGAATCCCAGATCATAAAGTGGTTACACATATTTTCTGAGACAGGTGATAAGGATTATCTGGGAAAGATCTATGAAACTTTCAAGAAACCCATCATTTCACATTGCTGGAGAATGGTTCGCCATGCAGAGGATGCCCGGGACCTGGCGAGCGATACCTTTATTGCCGCATTTAAAAATATTGCCACATTTGATCGTCGCCGTCCTTTTTTCCCCTGGCTGCGCCAAATTGCCACGAATTTATGTATTGATTATATACGAAGAAGGAAATTTGTGGAATTGAAAGATCCGAATAATATAGTGGATTCAAATATAAATGATCCCTTTGATTTTGAAGAGGCTTGTGAGCTGAAACCCCGGATTCATCAGGCGATCTCTCTTTTAAAACGGCCACAACGCCGTTGTTTCAGTCTTTTCTATATTCAGGGAAAATCATACAAAGAGATTGTTCAGATCACCGGGTACACATATCCAAAGGTCCGGTCAGCCATCCAGAACGGACGGCGCAATTTCAAACGTCTGTATGGAAAGCATGATATTGAATTTTAGTAGCAATAGACAGGCAAATCCATGAATACCATACACATGAAGAAAATAAATTTTTTGATGCTTCAGAATGATGACATGAATCAATGCCTCTCTTCGGATCTGCTGCAGAGGTATGCCCGCCGCCGGCTTTCAAAAAAAGACCGGATAAGAATGGAAGATCATCTGGACGTCTGCCCAGCCTGTCTTGCAGCTTATGAACAATTGATAATTTTGGGAAAAGGACAAAATGAACCTGATTGCACCTCCGATAAGGTAACGGCTGAACCACATACGGATCAAAAAGTATACGATTTTTTAAGTGTTTATCAGAGTGAATTCACTGATACAGGGAATGAAACAGATCACTCTCCTGCTGACAAGCGTCTATCAAGGTCGGCAGGGTGGATTCTGGAAGGATTATTCAAACCCAGAAGGATCATTATAGCGGGTCTTGTTTCTCTGGTGGTTCTGTGTATGACCTATGGTGTGGCCCTTATCCGGCGCCCTGCCTATTATTATCTGGCTGAACTGGATCCCTACACTGCATTCACAATGCGATCCTCCATTCGCCCTTCAACCGGGTTTTTGGAGGGCCTTGATTTATTGACTCATCAGCAGTACAAGCAGGCCATTGTCAAATTCGAACAGCACCTTGCTGTCTATCCGGATCATTTTCAAGCACAGTATTTTGTCGGGCTTTCCCATCTCCTTGATGCCACTGTCCGCTGGCTGGGCATGGGATACGCATTCGATCATGAAAAAGCCGACAGCGCTGTTTCGGCTCTTGAAAAAGCCCTTATGCTCTGTCAGGAAAATAGGTATTATGTGGAAGATTGTCGCTGGTATCTGGGCAAGGCCTATCTGATGAAAGGCGATTTTGGAAAGGCTTATGAACAATTCAGGCGGATTGCAGAGACGGATCAGCCCGGTCTGGTCAGGAGAAAAGACGCTGCTGTGATGATGCAGAATTTGGAAGAAATCATGTGAGCGCGCTCATTGAGTTTTCACACAGACTGTTTGCTTCCTAATCATTCTCCGTTCAGTTGAAGGGCTTTGTATTGAACCGATCGTTTTCCGATTTTTTATCTCAATTCCCGCATCAATCCCTGAAATACGCACCCGACAGATTTGACGGAAGGTCAATTTATTTTAATAATAACATTTTCCCTGTTTGCATGACATGATCCGCCTCCAACCGGTAAAAATGCAATCCGCCGGGCAATTCGCCCGCCTGCCACAGATATTGGTGTGTTCCCGGCTGCAATTCTTCAGACACCAGGGTCGTCACTGTTTCTCCCAGGCTATTGTATATTTTCAAGGATACAAAAACATTTCGCGGCAACTCAAACGAAATCGTTGTACAGGGATTAAACGGATTGGGACAGTTCTGATGCAATTGTGGATTCCGGGGCAGTTCAGCGCCATGGTTCGTTTGTATGATATCCGTACCTGCATATTCATAGGCACCGATGTCGTACCCGCTGCCTGAGGGGCGGGGATTCCCCTCAAAGTCTTCATCTGGCGCGCCGGTCCCGGTTCCGTGATCAACAGCCTTACAGCCGGATAAAAGATGCAGATCGGCCTGGCAGGGATTTACGAAGAGACCGATATCGGATTGTGTCACCAGCGAATGGGTATCCTGACCGCTGTAGGCCGTCCAATTGCCGGATTGGATCTGAGTTGTCGAGAATTCGTCCTCATACCCGACAGCGATTCCTCGTGCCGGATTGTCGTTCTGGAACAGATTGTAATCGCCCTGATAGTTTTCAGCTCCCATTTGCTCGAACGCCAGTCCGATATTGTCCCCGCCAGCAAGGATGCAGTTCACCATATGGAGGATGTCCATGGAATTTTCTATCCAGACCGTGTAGGTTTGGCCGTTGTAAAACGTACAGTTCGTCAGGGTCGTTGTCCCCGGACTTCCGTCCCAATCCAGTTCCACGACGGAACCTGTACAGTTGTAACCGATACAATTCACCAGACTCACCTGATCCTGCCACAACTTATAGGCGCCGTTCCAGCAATCATGGGCCAGACAGCTGTTGAGGATCGATTTCCGGGCACTGATATCAAATCCGTCGTATACCTCATAGGCGATACAGCGGTTCAGTGTAAAATCGTGCTGCGTGCCGTGTCCCAGGGCAAAACCATCCACATTCTGCTCGGGATCGCGGGCCGTGTGCGCCACACAATCGTTAAAGGTGCCGTTGTAACAATCGGAACCGTTCGGGGAGGCGTCAAATCCGTACAGCGTGAAATGATGAGCGGCAATACGGTTGAGTTCAAAATCGTGCGTTCCTTCAGAGAATCCGATGCCGCAAAACACATCATGAACCTCGCAATCCGATATTTCAATGTGCGCTGCCTTCTCGATCCACATGCCGTTATCATTCCAGTGGCGTATCTCGATATGATCGAACCGGATATACGATTTGTCGATGATAACGCCGTTTCCGGTGTCTGTAACATCGGTGCCGTCAATGATCGGCATTTCACCCGGATAACCGGAAAAGACGATGAATCCGTTGGTTGCATTGCCATGGTTCCCGATACGGATGCTTTCATGGTACACTCCGGCCCGGATCAGGACAGTATCCCCGGCCACCAGCGTTTCCGCTGCATACCCGATCGTGGCCCAGGGCTGGGCCGGTGTTCCGGGATTCAAATCGCTCGCTGAAGAATGGTTCTTATCCACATAATAGGTTTGCGCTCCGGGCATGCCGGTGGTCATCATCACGGCAACTGTTAAACGGATCAAACCGGCAGGAATGTTGATGGTCTTCATGGTATTTGCTCCCATTTTATCACCCCATTTTTCCGACTGTTATTCAATTGATTTTCAGAATTTGAGGGATGTTCCGGTGATCATACTCAGGCATTACAGAATCCCGTATTGTGATCCCTGGAAGAAATCCGGCAACGATCATGCTTTCGCTACTTTAAAAAGAGCATCTTGATGGTTTTTTGAATCCCTTTTGCCTCGATTCTGCAAAAATAGAGACCTGACGGGGCGTGTCTGCCGCCGCTGTCTCTGCCGTCCCAGGTTACGGCGTGGGTCCCGGGTTCCCCGGTACCGGAAATGAGCGTCCGGATTCTTGAACCCTTCACATTATAAATGATCAGGTCGACCCTGGTTTTCTCCGGCAGGTCGTACCTAATGGTGGTACTGGGATTAAACGGATTCGGGAAGTTTTGTGTTAGATCAAAAACCGCTGGTATTCCCTTGTCTCCGGCTGCAGCAGATGATCCGATCAGGACTGCATAATCCTCAACCTCGCCGTTAACAGCCATGCCCTGATACCATAGACCGGGCCGCGTACAGAAACGGAAACGCATCAATCCATTTCCAGAAGGTATATTCTCCGGAACCACAAACTCAGTAAGTTGTGTCCCGGCTGTCATTTTCAGGTTCTGAATCACATGCTCTGGTTTGTCAGCCGTCGAGACAGCCGATTCCGCCTTTATCCAGACATTCAAATAACCTGCTGCGGATGCGGTTGCCTGAAGTCCGGCCATTTCTCCCGGGATCAGATCATTCAGAAAGACAATGCCGTCCTCATCAGCAATGCCGTTTCCGTCATCGCCTTGCGCGTCGGCATGGGGCTGACCGTCTGGCTCGGTGTCGATCAATGCCCCCAGATAAATACCGGCATTGAACAGATGATGAGCGCCATTTCTTGCGAGGGTGGTTCCAAAACCGGTGTCGGGCGCATCCCCGAAATCGTATCGGCTTTGAGATACATCGGTTCCCAGTTCGAAGGCAAGATCCCAATATTCGGCAACGGGTTCACCTGATTCTGTCACTGCACCTGTATAGGGCGACAGCGGCTGTGCAATACGAAATACATCGCCATTGAAATAACGCGGCCGGGTCAGCCACCCCCACTGATAGGCTTCCGGAATGTTATCATAAACCGCCTCGACAGACAGCCAGTAGACGGTCGAATCCCCTTCCTGATAGAACCAGTCCTGCTGCAGCATATAAAACGTATACCGGAAACAGGTGATCGGTTTTTCCATGTACTCCTGATGCACATGCGATTTATCTGTCGTTTCATGAATATCAGTACCATCCACAAACCATTCCTGAATCAGTTTTCCGGGATGACTGAAACCTGTGACAGTATCTTTGGGAATATCGGTCCAGACACCGAGATGGAAATAGTCAGGTATTTCCGGAGGCGGAAAAAGCGAATCCCATTCCGCATACGAACCCCACCACCGGATGCATGTGACCGGCCGTGGATCATGGCAGAACCAGTCATCCGCAAGAAAAGCCTGCGAATAAACGGACGCTTCGTTCCAGCCCTGGTAACAGGTGGTATCGTCAATCATGAGATCGAACAGTGGCGGCTGCGACCATTTGACTGCGCCCAGTCCCGTGTCCGGTACAGTCTCCTGATTGCCGAACAGGATTCCTATACTGTACGGCTTATCGGACTCCACCGTGTCGGTATAGGTTTCGGATCCAGACGGCCTGGTCTGTATCCAGCCGGCCCGCGGCTCCTCACCAACGGTATAGATGCCATCCTGCAGGCCTGTAAATTCGAAGAGGCCTTGACTGTTTGTCTGAGTTGTGATATCCGCTTTGCCATCCTGATTCGTATCCAGCCAGATCGTCCAGTTTTCTATGGGCGGTTCGACAGGAGTGCCCAGATTGTCCCACTGGCCATTGCCATTGAGATCGTTCCACTTGTATCCGCGTATGATGCAACCCGGCGGCAGGGTCTTGCCTTCATCGACTATTTCGACTTCTTGGTCACTTACTTCTCCGACCCCGCCATCTCCTGTTGGTGAAGCCATCCCCATGTAGTCCTGATAAAGCCGAATACGCATGAATGTTTTTCCAGTCATGGCATGAGAAGGAATATTCATGTAAAGATTCACATTAATCGTTGTCAATTTTGGCAAACTTGGATATAATACAGTTAAATCTAGACCTGCTAACAATTCGTCGGTATCCATAAAGTCTCCATCCTGATTGTAATCAATCCAAAAATAGAGGTATAGATTACTTGATGGTGCATTGGGAGCTAATGTGATTTTCTGTGTAATGATATCGTAATTGGTGCTGTGCTTCACCAGCGCCCCGCCGGAGATCGATAGGCCCTCCTCGTCGTCGTTACCGTCATTGTCATCACCCAGTCCAGGGGGTTTGTCCTGTGTCCCCGTTTCCGTGTCGGGTATGTCGGTCTGATCTCCCAGCCAGACCAGACCCGGTGTATGCCAGGCATCGCCATATGATAGGGGCGCATCGCCATAGTCGCGCATTGCACTTTCGCCGATGATGACCCTGTAATCCTCGATTTCACCCCAATCCCAGGCACCTCCCCGAATACGAAAGCGGGCATAGGTCGGCCCGTCCACGGTTGACTTCCCTTCCATCGGGATGTCCGGCACTGTGAAACTTTTGATATACACAGTCTGTGCGCTCGGTGTAAAATGTCCAAAGCTGAAGAGATGGTCATATATATCAAAATGCCCGTCTGCATGAAAGTCAAGATAACCATCAAAATGACAGGGGAACTTGGGCTTTGTGGTACAGGTGATTTCGACCAGTGCGGTTTGACCGGGCACAAGCGGTGTCAGAAACTTGATGCCGTCTTCATCGCTGATTCCGTTTGTATCGTCGCCATCTGCGAGGGGGCCCGGCTGTCCGTCCGGTTCTCCATCGATGCTGTTGCCGAACATCACCAAATCCTTGTCAATGATAAAATAATTGAAACCGGGTAGTCGTGTTCCATAGGAATCGGGTGCGTCTCCGAAATCCGCTTCATAAATTGTAATTTTTTCATCCACAACCTCACCATCCTCGGCCGGTCCTTCGGGTGTCAGACCGCCGGCTGTGCTGATGCGAGCACGTAAATAAGTCACTCCCGGCTCCACAGAATTTGGCAAAGCGACATTCACTTTATAATAGCCTGCGGACAGGTATCCCGAGTAGATTTGCTCGGCAGGATGCTGCCAGTTCCCGTCACAGTCGATATCCAGCCAAACCTCCACAATTCCTCCGGAACCGACATCCACCTGAATATCATGCGGAACACCACGGATCAGATAGCCGCCACAACAACTGCACTCATCACAGCGATCGGTTTTATCATCACCCTGTGCATCCAAATCCGGCTGACCGTCTGTCTCGGCATCCGGTTTCTGAAAATTAAAGGAAACAGAACCCAGCCAGGGGCCGTTCCGCACAATCCGGTGGCGGGCGCCGTTGCTGGCCAGTGTTGTGGGATAAAAATATCCCCTTCCCGCATCCTCGGGCGCATCGCCGAAATCGAATTCGGCCTGCACCTCTTCTTCGATTCCTGTGACCTGGAAACTGAAGTAGTAAGGATTTTCATCCGCATCGCTGTTCAGGAGGATCAGTTCCGAGATGTACGTGCCTGCGGCGTAAACTGTAAAAACGATTACGATATGGACAGAATCGCCGGGAAGGATCGGTGTAGAAGTCGCGGGATGATATGTGGCGCCCACATTGGCATTGTATAGCCCGCCCGGTTTGGGCCAACCAGTCTGGGAGAATTCTAAACCAATGAAGAGAAGGGTGTCCGAGCCCACGTTGTGAATGGAGAACGCCGATGAAACGGAAACGGGTCCGGATCCGATCACACAAACGCCCATGTCGGTTCCGTCGGCAAGTTCAGGCGTGGCATCCCCGTTGGGGATGGAGATGTCGTTTCCCCTGACGTCGATCTCCGGGGCGGAAACAGATGTCGTGGTGCCTGCCCCTCGAACAGTAAAATCGTAGGGATTTTTTGAAGAGTTGTTGGGAATGTTGATGGTGGCCGACCGTGTGCCAGATGCGCTGGGATTGAAACGAACAATGAAAGTCGTGGAGGCGCCCGGCGCCACCGGGGATATCGGCTGTGAGGGAACTGTGAAATCGCCGGAGCCGGAAATTGTCACGCTGCCGAGTGTCAGTGCCGAGGTGCCGCTGTTTTGAATGGTGTAGGTTCTGTTGACGTGTCCCGCTGAGATATTTATTGACCCGAAATGCGTGCCGTTGGACGAAGAGGGTGTGGTACTTCCGTCGCTGATCACGTGGCCCTTCCAGGATACCTTCATGTCCGGAGCATTCATCTTGTCCCAGAACTTGTTCCCCGATTTGTCTCCGTTCACCAGCTGCAAGTAGGTGTATTCGATCCGGTCATTCGTGAGTTTGCTTCCGCCCACGGACGACGCGTCCATGGAAGTGTATCCGCTTTTGTTAACCTCCTCGATGATGTAAAAATCATAGGCATATGTCTGGGTATTCACAGTCAGTGAATACCAGCCGTTGCTGTCGGTTTTCTTTTGGTCAATCAGTTGCACCGGTAAACCCGAATCGTTGGCTCCGTGTAGTTTGACAGTTACCTCTTGAATGGGTGTGGATCCGGGCGGTTCCACACCCGGATCTCCGCAGTAGACTTTGCCGGTCAAATTGTATGATTGTGAAAAGAGATGTGTTGCGATGGCCATACAGAACAGGATCGTTCCAACAGCCCTGAAAAACGGATTTCTTGCTTGCATGATTTATCCCTCACAAGATAGTACAATGACAAACCGGAACGCGCATGTTACGAGATCAAAAATTGTGAATTAAGGAGAAGAATGGGAATATAAACATCCTCCATGTCTATTTCATCAGAATTGTTTTATCCTAGCAGTGAATTCTCCGGCGTGGAATGGTTTGCCGATCTGATCTCTTCATGTATAAAATTGAACAGATAGGATGCATTCCGGAGTGCTCTGTCATCAAAGTTGAATTCCTGAGCCAGAACCAAAGAACGAAGACGCCAACTGAAAGCTAGGAATATACAAAACCACAATCCTATTTTTATGCCATTGTCATGTTGATGCTGAAATGCCCAGTTGATCGAATTGTCCGACTTTATCGAACGAAATATTGAGAGAATCTTCCCAATAGGATTACGAACAGATTCAAAAGATTACATAAGAAATATTTCATGGATGACAATACACGATGGTTTTTTTAAGGGTGGGATTTGTGGTCATCCTACCACAGAAATGCGGATGCTTGTTCGTGTGCCGGTGGTATCAATGAAGGCGGATTTTTGCTTCTTTGATGTTCCTCCCATAGGATGTTCGGAAAAATGCAGTATATCTCGGTTCATGCTACTCCGGATTTCCAATCAGTACAAAAGGAGCCCAGTAAAATGGATTGCTTTCGGTATCCTCTGAATCAATAAAATCGATTTTCGCCTTTTGCAGGGCTACGTTTGTTTTCAATCCGGATTTCAGATATTGGTAGAAATGGACCATGAACACGGAAGTCGACGCGTCTTCAACCGGCCAGAGGCTGACGACAAGGTGGCGAACTCCCGCGTAGAGAAACGCCCGGGTCATTCCAATTAATCCCTCACCGCGAGCCAGTTGTCCCAATCCTGTATTGCATCCGCTTAATGAAACAAGATCAGCATTCAGGTCCAGATTGTAAATCTCATACGTCTGGAGATAGCCGTCTTCTTTGTCATCGTCTGTTTGCGCCAGTATGATTTTTGAGTACATTGGTTGCTGATCTGAAATTATATGGTGGGTGGCCAGATGAATAAAACGGTACTTATCTGCCTGTTGTTTAAAATTGGCCTCTGTCGCCTTTTGACCTGTATAAACTTCAGACGCCTCGAACAGATTGGCAATTTCTTTTACCTCGGCTTCGGCGTAGGGAAGAGGTGCCAATCGATTGCCTCTTAGAATCGGTTTGTAGCTGGCCAGTGAACGAATCCAGTCCAGTATTCCTTTGGGCTGTTCGTTGGTCACATCGGGATTTCCGAAAGCCAGCAAACCATTTTCAGCATGCGTGGCTTTTCGAAGTTCAGGATGAAGCAGACTGGCTGATGAAGTATAAGAGACAGGATACACTTCAGCAAGATATTGGATATTTTGTGTATTCATTTTTCGAACGAGCATTTCAAATGGAAAATAAAAAAGCATGTCGTCTGGGACAATAATTAATTCAACACCCGCCCGAAGAAAATCGCCTGCAGGTTTTTCCAACAGGAGTTGGTACAGCGCATGAAGCATATCAGGTCTGATATGGGCCCATCGATGATCGATTTGACTGTCCAAAGCGTCTGATTTTTCTTTAATAAACAGGGGGCTGATTTGTGTCAGTTTTGACTTAAGTTCGTTTTTAGTCAAATGAACTGTTTTAAAAATAAAACAATCCTTTGTTATTAACCATACAAAGAGATTTTCTTGAGCCACAAAGTATTCAATCAAACATTGCTTTTTATCGAGCACATCAATTTGTACATCATCCACGTGTAATATTTTCGGGTGTGACCATTGGTAGAAATCGGGGGATTTCTCTTTCATTTCTTTGATCAGACCCGCTTTCTCTCTCTCTAGAGCCTCGATCTCATTTTCCAATAAGAAAATTCGGTTTTTATCGTGAGCATCCCTGGTTTTTTGCAACTCCTTTGACAAGGCAGTATGTTTGATCAAGAGTTCCTTTTGATTGACAAGAAAATGCTCTCTGAAATCAGGCGGAATCTCCTTTAAATGATGAAATTCTTTCTCATGGGCTGCGATATCGAGAAATGATCTTGCTTTTGCCCTTTCAGCATAGTGGAAAGCCTTTTTATCGTACCCTTGTGATGGGTATTGTTCGTGTAATTTTGCCAACAATTGAATGAAGTGCTCGTAAATCTGAATCTTGGTTCTGAAAAAACCAATCCGTAATTCATCGATGATGAGTGTCGTTCGTATATTTTCAATGGCCGTGATTGCCAGTTGATAATGATCAACCGAATTCTTGTATTTTCTCTGTTTTTGATATACAGAGGCGATTCCCTCCTGGGCTTGCCATACAATTTCCTGCTCGCTGATTTGTTGCCCGATTTCAAGCGCCGTTCTAAAATCTTGGTGGGCGGTTGTGAATCGCTTCATGTCCAAATGTAAATTTCCCAAATTCAAATGCTGATTGGCCTTTCCGCGATGATAGTGAAGTTCCTCTGCAGTCTTCAAAGCTTTGTTCAGATATTTTTCAGCGGATTCATATTCACCCTTTAAGATAAAATAACATCCAATGTTGCCTAGAAAATCCACTTGATATCGAAGGTTGTCTGTTTCTTCTGCTATTTGAAGTGCCTGTTTATAATAAATATAAGCCGAATCGTAGTTACAGATGGAATAATAATAGAGATTCCCGATGTTGTTCAGAGCCCTCCCGATTTCATTCTTATTCTCAAAGGTTTTGGCAATTTCAATGGCCCGATGATAACATTCCAGTGATCTGACAGGATTTCCCAATATATCATAGACCATCCCGATATTGCCTAGGCAGATTCCTTGCCAGTACAAATTTTCCTGATCTCTGGCCAATTCCAATCCTTTGTGAAAACAGTTCAGAGATTCTATATACTTACCCAGATTGGAATATGCAAGTCCCACCACGACAATATTCCTTGTCTGAAATAGCTTATTCCCCATTTTTTGAGCGCTCTGAATACCGAGTTCTCCATACTCGATGGCCTTTGTATAATCTCCCAATTCCCAATAGGTATATCCAATGCTGTTATATCCGATACATTCCAGATAGACATCATCTGTATCCTTTAACAGATCCAGTAGCTTCTTATAGAATTCCAATGCGCATGCATAATCACCGATTAATGAATAGGCGTAGCCGATGTCACAATACAGGACACCCACTTTTCTGATGTCTCCGATCAGAAGCGACTTTTGCAGTGCCTCGTGAAAATAGTCCAGGGCAGATTGCGTTGCCATCTGAGATTGATAGGCCATTCCGATATTGATCAGATTCGAGACCTCTTTTGGTCTGTCTCCCAGTTCCCTGGACAATATGAGTGACTGTGTACAATATTGAATTGCTGTGGAATCGTCTGATAAATAAAGATAAGCAAGACCCAGATATCCTGAAAAAACGCACTGGAATTCCAGATCATTTTTTATCATAGCCAATTGCAGGCTTTTTTCTGACAGATTTAAAAGATTTTGATATTCTCCACAGAAATATTGAATGGCTCCCTTTATTTGATTTATTTCCATGGGATTACCATGAAGTTCCATGGCCTTATTCAGATTCTCCAATCCTTTAATGAAATTCCTTTTTACCTGATAGTAATATCCCAGAGCGTAATAAACAGTCGGATTCTTTGAATCGGATTGAATCATATTCTTGATGTCATCTGCGCCATCTTCCAGTTTTTCCATCTGGTTATAGGTATCTATCAACTCTTTATAGGCTGAATAATTTTCTGGATCCAATTGAATTGTACGGTGGTAATATTCGATGGCTTTCTGATAGTTGTTTTTTGCTTTGAAGATCAGTCCCAATCCTTGGTAAACGTAAGGATTATGGGGAGCTGTTTCAGCCAATGTGGTAAAGAAATTGAGTCCCCGATCCAATTCATTTTTTCCTTGATAAGCTTCTGCAATTTTAATATAAGCTTTTAAAAATCCGGGTGATGTCTGAATCAGTGCCGTTAATTGATTGATCGCTTCATCGTAATTTTGTGCAGCCATATATCGCAAAGCCTGGTAATATATATTTGGGATAAGGTCTTCTGATGATTTAAGAGAAAGTGGGATGAAAAAACCGAAGTAAAGTATAAATCCAGTTAAAAATGGTCTAAGAAACCCATTCAGGTATATATATATTTGGTCCCGTACTTGTCTTATGTTTAACTTGGTTTTTAACATGAAAATTTCCGGTTTTTAAGTATAAAAATAACATCATGGATTATCCACCATAGCTGAATCTTTTTTTCGAGTTGCCAATCTCATTAATCTTCTCTTTAATCTGACTGACTTTTTTAATTGACTGAATCATGCATCAGACGATTTTGAATTTACCTGGAGCCCTGGTTTTAATATTGGTTTTCTAAGAACGATAAAAGAAAATTTACGACTGTTCTCATGTGCTTTACAGTAAATTCTCGATCAATCCAATATGAAAAGTAATTGTGCCTGGAAGATAGAAGCCAATTGTTAAATTTATCTGAGTGGTTCATCAAAAGCAAGTATTTTTATCAACCTGATACAACGGACTTTGCTGATTTTTCCTTGTTGTTATATCACAGTGAATCTGGATAATCATTTTCATGACTTTCTGCTGACAATATTTGACATTCTTTAACAAGCGTTTGACAACCTCCGGCTGTCTAAACCAGTAAACAGAATCAGACACACAGAAAACAACCAAAACGGAGGTGAGTGATGAAACGTTTGATGATTATTTTAACCGTATTGATTTCAGTATTGGCAATTAATGCATCTGAAATAAGTCAGGCGAAGCTCTCGACAGCAAAGGCCATGTATATTCGGGGTGTCAAATCGGACAATATCGGATTGCGATGCAATGCAATTTTCCGGATTGCGGAGATGAAATCCCGTTTTCCTGAAATGTCCACAAAAGGTGTGGAAAAAATTCTGCAAAAAGCAGCTCGGAAAGATGAAAACTCTCTTGTGAGGGCTTATGCAGGATTGACACTGGTGTATCTTAAAGATACGAAACTGAATCAGAAGGTAAAGGTTATACCAAGAGAAGTATCCATTGATTTTTATCAGCGACTGCAGCAGGCAATTTACGCCAATACATACGCAATGAATCTGGACTAGACCGCACAGACTTCGTTTCCCTCTCATTCCACACTTAACGGGGCGCTTAAAAGCGCCCCGTTTGATTACTCTTTAAACCGTTTTACGTCAATGCCGTAATTTTTAATTTTATAACCGATAATTCGCTCTGTTATATCCAGTAACCTGGCGGCTTTTGCCTGATTGCCTCTCGTGGTTTTCAGGGCGTCCTGGATCAGTTCTTTTTCATATGCAGCCACCGTACTGGTGAGAGACATACGGTTTAATGTATTGCTGCTTTCGGCTGTTTGTAAGGTCGGTGGCAGATGATAGCTGTGAATAACCTGATCGTCACATACCAATACAGCGCGTTCTATACAGTTCTCAAGCTCTCGGACATTGCCCGGCCAGTGGTAGCGCATCAACATGTCAATAGCAGGTGTGGAAATGCGTTTGACCGGTTTTCCATGCTGGCGGCCGTACTTCAGCATGAAATGATCTGCCAATAAAAGGATATCTGTTTTTCGTTCCCGGAGGGGTGGCAGAAAAATTGAAAAAACATTCAACCGGTAATAAAGATCTTCCCTGAATTTAGCGGCATCCATTAATGATTCCAGATCCGAATTTGTCGCCGCGATAACCCGGATATCCACAGTAATTGTTTCTGTGCCCCCCACCCGTTCAAATTGCTGCTCCTGTAAGACACGCAGCAGTTTAATTTGTGTCATTGGACTCAGATCACCAACTTCATCCAAAAAAATGGTTCCGTTATTCGACAGTTCAAAACGACCCTTTTTGCGGGCAACCGCACCGGTAAAGGCCCCTTTTTCATATCCAAAAAATTCCGATTCAATCAGGTTTTCCGGAATTGCTGCGCAATTCACCCGGATAAACGGCGCCTCGCTGCGTGTGGAATTATAATGAATGGCCTCTGCAATGAGCTCTTTTCCGGTACCGGATTCTCCACGGAGCAACACTGTTGTATTGGTTCGGGCGACCTGAGCTACCTGTTCATAAACATCACGCATCTCGTGGCTGTTGCCAATGATATTGTGAAAACTGAATTCTTCATGCAGTTTTTGCTTGAGCAGTACATTTTGATCCATTAATTTTTGTCGCTCTTGTTCGATCACATGTTTGACACGAATGGGCTGCAGAAGAGCTGAAGCGACTAAAAGCATAAATTTTTTATCTGCCTCATAGTCACGATTACTTCGATAAATGAGGTTCACAATCAAAACCCCTAATGTTCGGTAATCCAGTGCAATGGGAATTCCAATGAACGTTTGTTCCCGGTCTTTATCGGGTTCCCATGAGCTCATACGATTTAAAAACAGGGGTTCCTTGCTCACCTGGGGAATGATTATGGGTTTTCCTGTCTCAGCCACACGTCCCGTCAGCCCCTCTCCGTATCTGTATTCGGTCTTTGCAACATCCGTTCGGTAGCCGATTGAAGCTGCCATAGATAACGAGTGATTGTCTTCATTGATCAGGAAAATTGCTCCGGATTTAATATGATATCCATTTTCCAGGATAGCAAGTGTCGCCTGCAGGGATTCTTTTAAATCCAGAGTCCGGCTGATTGCATGATTGATTTCAACCAGAAGAGATATTTTTTTCTGATTAGAAGAATCCTCACTGTTTTTTTTTTGTTTTGAGGTTGCCATAAACAGATCCTTTGGATATAATGAAAACAATTCTGTATCAAGCCTTTTTGAAATTACAAAAATGTCATTATAAATGCAATCATCATTTTTTATGATTTATTATTTGTTAAACAGAGAAGCAATTACTTTGCCATTTATTCTATTAAGATAAGAATTGCAAATCTGTAAGCTCAAATATTGATGACATGGGTGTTTTTTAGTGATTTAAAAATAACAATATTGTAATTATAATATATAATAGATACAATTATGTATTAATAACTATTTTTGGATATTATTCAGCGTCAATGTATTGGGGCCATTTCTGAAAAAGGGTTATTTTCAACTATCCTGGCGAATGCAGAAAGAAAAAAGAGAGTGACAAGCATGGATGTTTATCTATGGTTACGTTTCGTTAATACAAAAACGTAAGATAAAAAATAAATACAAACAAAAATGTCAGATAATATTGTAACCATTCAAGGTTGCCGCACTTTCATTTAAAAATTTATTTAATACCCAATCTCTATAATTTTCAAAATAATAGGGATGCATGGTTCCATGTGCTTCATGAAAATAACCTTTAATCTGGCATTGCTTTTGCCTGTCCCCAATACAGGTGTGTTATTTGGGTGCTGACAGATAATTGTAATGATGAAACATGAATCATATATTTCTTTAAAGGAGGTGTGTAATGACAGCTAAAGAATTTTTTGAATTTGCGAAAAAGAATAACGCATCCATGGTTGACTTAAAATTTACGGATCTGCTGGGAACCTGGCAGCATTGTACTTTTCCAATTGATACCTGGGATGATAGCACGTTTGAAGAAGGTGTCGGTTTTGATGGTTCATCCATCCGCGGCTGGCAGGGTATTCATATGTCAGACATGCTTGCTGTCCCCGATGCCGATACAGTTGCCGTAGATCCCTTCTTTGAGAAACCGACAGTCAGTGTTGTTGCCAATATTGTAGATCCTGTGACAAAGGAAGATTATTCACGTGATCCGCGCCATGTTGCTCGAAAGGGCATCGCATATATGAAATCCACCGGTATTGCAGATACGTGTTATGTCGGACCGGAACCAGAATTTTTTATTTTTGATGAGGTTCGATACGAGCAAAAACAGAATACTGGTTTCTATCAGATTGATTCGGTTGAAGGGGCCTGGAATACCAACCGCATTGAAGAGCCGAATCTTGGTTACAAACCCAGTTACAAGGGCGGATATTTTCCTGTGAGTCCTTCCGATACGTATCAGAATCTTCGCAGTGAAATGGTGTTTGAAATGCAGAAGGTGGGGATTGTGGTTGAAGCCCATCATCATGAAGTGGGAACCGGTGGGCAGGGAGAAATCGACATGCAGTTTGCCGATCTGCTTAAGATGGCTGATCAGTTCATGTGGTTCAAGTATATTATCAAGAATGTCGCCTGGAAGCATGGCAAGACAGTCACTTTTATGCCAAAACCGATTTTCGAAGATAATGGCAGCGGCATGCATTCTCATATGTCTTTATGGAAAGCCGGGAAACCGTTGTTTGCCGGTAACGGATATGCCGGACTCAGTGAAATCGCTATACATGCCATTGGCGGCGTATTAAAACATGCGGCTGCGATTCTTGCGTTCGGTGCCCCGACCACCAACAGTTATCGCCGGTTGGTGCCCGGATTTGAAGCTCCGGTCAATCTGGTAATGTCTGCCCGGAACCGGTCCGCTGCGGTTCGTATTCCCATGTACAGCAATAATCCAAAAGCAAAACGATTTGAATTTCGCTGTCCGGATCCATCAGCCAATGGATATCTGGCCTGGACCGCTATGTTGATGGCATGTATAGATGGCATCAAAAATAAAATTGATCCGGGAAAGGCTCTGGACCGGGATATCTATGAGATGACAGCCGGTGAGCTGGCTGATGTGCCGCATGTTCCGGGAAGTTTATCAGAATCTCTTGAAGCGCTGCATAACGACCATAAATTTTTAACAGAAGGCGGTGTTTTCACGGATGATCTTATTGAAAACTGGATCGATTATAAAAAAGAATTCGAGCTGGATCCCTTATCATTACGTCCCCATCCGTTTGAATTTCAGCTTTATTATGACAGTTAAGCAGGAGATTCATCTGTAACAATCCGACAAAGTGTAAATAATTCCACAGTTGTTATGTAAGTGGAGAATTTTAAACGAGGCCCAATTGATATTGGGCCTTATTTTTATATATTTCCAAATTCAAAGTAATAATTATACAATTTACTTTGCAATGTAAAAATCATATATTATCTTGTACTGAGAATCATCATTTGAAATTTTCGAATATACTCTTTGTTTAATCCCCTGCAGAATGAATGATTTTATCATTTGAGTGACGGATGTTTGATCTGTATTCTCACACAAAGTGATTAAAGGCAATTCATATGAGTGAAATTGAAAAACTGATGAAACAGGCCAAACGGGGTATGAAAGGAGCTGAGGATCAAATATATGCCCTTTTATATGAAAGATTTTTAAAATTGGCAAAACAAAGAATATGGGACACAAAACGAGGTAAAGAAGAAATCACCAAGGATGCCGAAGATATTGCACAGGAGGCGATTACAATATTGCTTGAGAAACGGCATGCATTTTATAGTTCAAAATATCCGATACAATATGCCATGCTTGTGCTTAGAAATATTATCGGGAATTACTACAGATATAAGAAAACAAAGATATTAAAAAAGGTTAATCTGGAGGATATTGATTTGTCTATAGACCCTGAAGAGCATGTGATCTTTGATATAAAATCAATTATTCAAGATATGGGTCACGAATTATGCCGGCAGATACTTGTTTATATTTTATCCGGTCATTCAAGAAAATGGATCAGTAAAAAATTAGGGTTATCGATGAGTGCAGTCTATACCCGGATACATCGATGTCTTGAACGTCTGAAGATACTCATAGAGCAGAAAGGAATCTTGCTATGAGTAAGTGCATCGATCCTGAAATTGGGAAGCTGATTGGTCTTTATGAGTTGCAGCAGTTATCCAAAAAAGAGATAAAAAAATTTGAAGCCCATTTATTGGAATGCGAGGCATGTTTTCAAAAAGTGTATGAACTCCTGCCCACTGCTGAAGTTTTAAGAAAGCATCGCAAGGAATTCCAGATATCTGTTCAAAGCGAAAAGATATCTCAAAAGATTAATTTTTTTAATAAACCTGCCCGTTATGCCTTGGCATTCGCCATGCTTCTATGTCTGTTTATCCTTCCGAAACCTTTTCGTGAAAATATTGCATATTTAAGCGAAATTAATCCCGTTCCTTATCGCGGGATTAGACTTAAAGGCGATTATCAGAAGACTGCTTTCGACCATGGAATTATTGCGTTCGAGAGAGGGGATTACAAAACAGCGATTGATTCGTTGACATTGTCTGTCGCTCAAGATTCCGGAAATGTCTATGCATTGTTGTACTGCGGTCTTTCATATGCTTTGAAAGATACTATAATGCCGGAAAGCAGCGATCTGAAAAAAGCTGTTTTTTATCTTGAAAGGACAATCGAACATTCCAGCGCTGCTGTTTCAGAATCGATGATTTCGGAGGGACAATGGATTCTGGCCAATGTCTATTTAAAATTAAATTCGATTGATGAAGCGAAAGCAGAGCTGAGGTTATTGACTGAAAAGGACAGCGATTATCAGCGGATTTCAAAAATGACACTTAACAACCTTAAGCATGTCCGCCGACTTTCAATATTACAAATAATGCTGGAAAAAATAAAAAAAGGATAACAATATTTTTTATTCTTTATAAGATATTATCTTCAATATTATAATTTTTATCAATTCTTTATTGGCAAATTCCACGCATTCTTTTAAAATTAACCCAATTTATTATATCCTTGATTATTCCTTCTGTGTTTTTCTTTTATCACCTGTTTCAAAATAGCATATCCATCCTTTATGATTTTTGATAGCACTCTGTTGTTTGATTAAAGAATCTGTAAGATTCTTTCAATTGTCAAAACAATGATAGTGTCGGGCGATATTTAATAAAGTTAAAAGGAGGATGCATCATGTCAGGTCAGTGGTTATTTCATCGGTCTTTTACTGTTTTATCATTGGTTTTTATCATTTTGAGACCCTCTGTGCTTTCAGCGGCTGATTTACAGGAAGTTTACGTATTGTCTGAAAGCGCTGTCGCACTCGTCCAACGAAGGCACATTCAGGAGGCGGTTATGGCCGCGGAACACGCTTATGCAATATGCAAGGCTGAATTAAGTCCTGAACATCCATGGAGAATCACCTGTCTTCAAATGCTTGCTGAGCTTTACCGATATGATGAAAGATATGATAAAGCAGAGGAGTTTTATAAACAGTTTATTCAATTTCAGAATTCAGACCTGCCATCCGGTCTTCTTGATAAGGCATTGGCATTGAATAACCTGGCAACAATATATCATGAGCAGCAGCAATTTGATAAAGCACAATTTTATTACAATCAGGCATTCTGTATTTATCAGGAAATGCTCGGTTCATCTCACCAATATACGAAGAATTGTCTTGAAAATATCAATATGCTGAATATTGCCATGGGAAGTGAAACAATTGATGCGGATGAGATTGAACGAAGGATTATTATTACAGGGAGGAACCAATGAAACCTATTAATCAAATGATGTCCTTTATTTGCCTGCTGCTGACATTATCGGGCCACATGTATGGACGTAAGTTGTCTCTCTATATGTCTTATGGTTTGGCTTTTGGTTCAAAAGGGAGCGGTCTGAAGGGATCCAACAGTGTGTCAACGGACCTTGTACCCAGTCAGAATCATGTCAAATATCCCAGTATCGGCGTCGGAAGGCATATGGAGCTGGGTGCTGATGTCTCTGTTTATCAAAACTGGAACGTTCGATTGACAGGCGGATATTCTGTGACTCCGACTCTTGAAGCCAGCTCTTCATGTACCGGTTTTGTGGATGAAAAGAGTGATTATACCGGTCATGTCTGGTTTGGCAAATGTCTGCTGAGTTATCAGATGCCTGTTTCCTTTATGCATTTTTATGCGGGTGCCGGCCTGGGGATTTTTCGGGCCATGGTCAAAAGGCAGGTGGATTGTCAAATTGCGAATCAGGAAGGTGACTCTGACTATTTGCTGAATGGTCAGTATGATTTCCGGACAGCGCCCGGTTTTGCGGGTCATATTGGAATTAAGGTGCCTGTGAAGGGCCGTTTTCAGTTAGCATGTGAACTGACTTTTCAAAAAGTCAAACTCAGCATTGATCAGTGTAAAATTCATACGGCTATTCGGGATGGTGAAAATGTATTGGATCAGATTGATCTCGATCCGGATAAACCCGGTAGCCAGAACGCCCTTTCTTTCGGAGAAAATAAAGGGATGATGTCGCAGAACTGGCAGCTTCCGGGATCCAATGTGGGGTTTCGCGCGGGTCTTCTTATCAATATTTTTTAAGAATGATAAATCACTTGTTAAGTTTTTGAAAATTATAGAGAAAAAGTCATGGATTTTGTCGTTGAAATGTGTTATCATAAGGTAAAAATCTTGGTATATTTTCAATCCGAATTTTTCGAAAACCGGAATCCGGCCGTGCCACATTTCACGGCATTGGGAGCGCTTTCATGAATGGCACAAGGATTTTTTTGGGAAATAACTTTATCTTTTTCTTAGGATTCCGGATAGACGAAGAAAATACTATTTTGGAGCAATGGGCGGAAGTGAAATACCTGGGATTTTTAAAAAAGGTTTTAGGTAGAAACACCCGGGATCCTTCGGACACCCGGGGTTTGGTCAAGGGGGTGGTAAAACCCCGGTTGCTGCGTCGTTTTTAAGACGCATCACCGGGTGTTTGGGGGGAGGGTGAAGGAACGATGAATTGTCTGGAAAAATCATGTCAATGCTGGAGTGTATTTTATCATAAGAAATTAAAATAGGGAGTATATAAATGACCATTAACGATTATCTGAAAATGAGTTCCGTTTGCTTTATGATATTCATTCTATTTCTGATTAGCAGTCATGCGTATTCTCAATATCCGCAACTGTTTATTGGACCTCGCCAGGCGGGTTCTGCGATCGATGCGAGTATTGCTGATGCCTGTGCGGGTGACGTGGATAATGACGGAGACCTGGATTTAATTTGTGCCTATCCGGCGGGACCGGAGTTGGCTGTTTGCTATAATGATGGCGCTGCATCTTTCAGCCAGCCCTGGTATGCGAATGAAAAAGCCGGAACCGCAGATCTTGTGCAAAGTGTGGCTACGGCTGATTTAAATGGTGATGGTTACCTGGATCTGATTGCAGCCACATGGAACGGATATTTCGGGGATTTTGGTGATGAAAAATCAATAGCCGTCAATTTAAATAATGGAGACGGTACATTTGCTGAAGCGTATATGATACCCGTTCTGGATCGAACCACTGAAGTGGTTACAGCGGATTTTGATAATGACGGGGATATGGATATTGCGGCAACCCACAGAGATACAGCGGCCATATCTGTAGTGCTGAATCAGGGAGACGCGACTTTTACTGCATTTCAGGATTATCCGGTCGTCCAAGATTCGTGGTCGATTTACTGTGCTGAGATTTCCGGAGACGGGTTTATGGATTTAATTGTTTTAACAACAGGCAATTTACTGAAAATATTATTGAATCAGGAGGATGGGACATTTTATACTGAAACCCTCACACTGGAAAATGGACTGCAGCATGTTCATGGAGGTGATGTTGATGGCGATGGAGACCATGATCTTATAACGGTGAACAGTATAACAAATAAAATTAAAGTACTGACAAATCAGGGAAACGGCTCGTTTGTTGTCAGTCAAACCTATCAGTCAGAGCACTGGTTAAATTCTGTGGCTGTCGCGGATTTTACCGGAGATGGTTATTTGGACTTTTGTGTGGCCAATTACGATACGAGCACGGTTACAATATATAAAGGGTATGGTAATGGGATATTTTCAGAATTAGACGATTGGTTCATTGGTGATACACCCCACGATTTATTTTCAGCGGATTTGAATGATGATGGTTATGAAGACATTGTTGTATGCGCGAATAATTTGTGGGCTATCTCTATTCTGAATCAGGGAGATGGTACATTCGAAACCCAAGATCGATATTATCATATTGGGTCTGAGCCATTTGCGATTGAAGCTGCTGATTTTAACGGGGATGGATTTAATGATATTGTTTTTTATTTGTATGGCTACACGATTTATTCAAAATATGTGGGGGTTTCTTTTAATGATGGATGCGGATATTTTTCTGATCCGCAATATTATGGAATTTCTTCATGGCCGTTATCTCATGATTATGGAAACCGCCATCCTATAACTGTTGGGGATTATGATAATGATGGGGATATAGATATAGTTGCTGCAAATCGTTATCAATCTCAATCGAACTCATTTAATATTTTTGATAATGATGGATCGGGTGTATTTAATGCGCAGAGTAAAAATTATCAAGTTGACGGGAGTAAGATTTTAAATCTGGGTTCAAGTGATATTGATGCTGATGGTGATATCGATATTATTGCCACATATCAATCCGGTCTGAATTATATGTGTATATTTTATAACAATGGAGATGGGGAATTTAACCAAACTGCAAAATGGCCTGAAAGCTGTAGTGCAATATTTAAAATTGATGATTTTAATCAGGATGGTTATAATGATATTATTTATCATTATTATGACAGCCTGAAAATATTTTTAAATATCGGTAATGGTGCGTTTGATTGCCATGCATTTGAGACTGATGAAGGGGGCGATTTCTCGATTGGCGATTATGATAATGATGGTGATAAAGATGTTGCTTTTATTTATAGAACAACTTCGATGATATCTCAAAAAGGGTATGTCTATTTAAATAATCATTTTCAGGAATTCGTCCGGGGCACTTATTTGTATTTTCCAGGTCAATCACCCAGTTATGTTGTTGACGCAGATATTGATAATGATGGAGACTTGGACATCATTGGAATTACTTCGTGGAACCGTGCTATTACTGTGAATATCAATGGAGGGGATGGGAGATTCGATGTTTATGATCCAGCCCTATATTCGACAATTGGTCGGCCCCGGGCTATGGTCGCTTCTGATTTTAACAATGATGGATTTGTGGACATAGCAACCATGAATCATGATTATACTCGTGAAGAAGGAACTATGACACTCCTGATTAATGCCTCATCAGGACAGAGTCCGGAACTGGGTATCAATCCGTTGTTTTTATCATTTGGGACGGTTGATTCAAGCCAATCCTTTGAAATTACAAATACAGGGAATGGTACATTAATCTGGAACGTTTCTGTGGTTTCTGGTAGTGAATGGATACGGTCTGTCAAGCCTTCCAATAGTACAGGAAATGCAAGTATTGAAGTACAAATTTCCCGTGAAGGACTGGATGCTGGTGATTATTCAGGAACCATTCAAATTACCTCAAATGGAGGTACTCTTGAGTTGAGTGTTGAAATGACTGTTTCGGATGTGCTTCCCTGTTTCTGGGCAGATATCGACTGTGATGGGGATGTGGATGTCGTGGATATCCAAATGGTGGCCGGAAAATGGATGACTGATGAGGGTGACGCCAATTATAATCCTCTATGTGACGTAAACAATGAGGGCCAGGGGGACGGGAAAATTGATATCGTGGATATACAGCTCGTGGCCGGCTGGTGGGGAAAGGAAATCCCTGACAACCAAAATATGTCTAAATTAAGCAAAGCTAATAATGGTGATATCACGCTGCAGCTGAAATCTCTGGGTCAGGACGATTCGGGCGCGAACGTGTTTGCATTATATGTTGAGAATGCCGGTGATGTGGGTGCGTTTCAGTTCGATCTGGTTTCTCAAAGTGATCCTATTGAACTGAAATCGATTGAATTGGGTGCATTGGCTGAAACCACTCAGAACAGTGTTCAATCTCTTTCGCCGCTCTATAGTGAAGACAATATGCGTATGACCTTTGGCGCGTACAGCTTTGGTTCTGAAAAAGGGATGACAGGCAATGGAGATCTTGTGGAAATGACAATAGATGGAATCACATTATCCGATCTGGTACTGGAAAATATCATATTCACGGATTGTGCCGGGAATGAGATTCCTGCAAATCTGGTTACCTCTGTTGAGAAAAAAACACCCGCTGTTCCTGAAACCTATGAATTGTCCCAGAATTACCCCAATCCCTTTAATCCGATAACAAACATCACATTCGGCATCCCCAATCAGCAGCAATCTGTTCGTGTTCAGGTT
>JAFGCO010000004.1 GCA_016932575.1 bacterium | reverse complement strand
AATTGGAAATAAAACCCTCCTGGATCCGTGAATTCACAGGCACATCAAACAGGATAAAGATAAGCTTGGTAAGGATCAGGTAAACAACCACAGAAACGATTAATACGGCCATATAGCGAGCCAATAACCGCAGGCATCTGCGGATGGATTCGATACTGAAATTTTCCCGAATAGCGATCAATAACAACTGAACCATAATTGCGGCAATGGCAAAACCCAGTACCGGTTGATAAGTAGAGAGTGAAAGATAAAATAAAATGATGGAAAATACCGAACTCGCAAAACCTATTGTCGAAAAAGAAACTGCAATAATCACAATAAAAAATGCTAATGCCAGCGAAAGGGCTGCAAATCTGACGTTATAAACATCTAATAAATACGGATACGTACTGAAAAGAGAAACAATCAGAACGGCTAATGAGTTCTTCTTTATTTTCCATAGTTTACATAGCCCAATCCCCGTCAAAATATATAATACCATACAAATAAGGGGTACTATCGTCGGAATCAGATTCTTTTGACACACTATGTCATGGATAAAATCAATAACCCATCTTCCGCTAACAATGGTTTTAGATGTGCAGAAAATTGCCCCGTAATCATCTACAGCGTATGTAACGTGAACAATATATCCTATATACGCTGCTAAATTCAGACCAAATGACACTAAAAAAACATATCTCCATTTTAGATATTCTTCATATAACCATTGTCTATCCAATAGCATCATCCTTCACCTGTAACTATTTCCTTTACAATGTAAATTGGACGGTCTTTGACTTGTTCAAATATCTTGGCAATATATTCCCCAATCAAACCGATGAATATTAACTGAAAACCGTTAAGAATTAACAAAGTGCAAATCAGGGATGCCCATCCTGCAACCAGGTTCTGTTTTATAAAATAACCATACAGGATATACAACAGGTAAACAACACCTGCTAAAACCAGAAAAAGTCCCATCTTTACTGCCACTGTCAGGGGTTTTGCACTAAAAGAAAAGATTGCCTCCGTCGCAAGTTTAATCATTTTAACTAATGTGTATTTCGACGTTCCGGCAGTTCTGGCTCCTGCCGTATAAGGAATGATTTTCTTATTAAATCCCATCCAACAAACCAGTCCCCGGAGAAAGCGGTGCCGCTCCCGCATATCCTTCAGTTTTGAATATGCGTTTTTAGATAACAGGCAAAAATCCGCCGCCCCTGAAGGCAGATAGGTTGTACTTAATCTATTGAAAATCCAGTAAAAACCTTTTGAAGTTATGTTCTTAAACAGACCGGTATCCTGTGTCTCCTGTCGCGTCATCGAAACAATATCATACCCCTGCTGCCAATAGTCAACAATCTCCGGCAGCAGTTCAACTGGATGCTGCAAATCAGAGTCCATCATAATCAGCGCATCCCCTGTGGCATGATCAATTCCGGCTGTCAGGGCAATCTGATGCCCGAAGTTCCTGGATAAAATTACGCCTTTCACTGCAGGATCTGTTGCGGCAAGCCTTTTTATGATTTCCGGAGTTTTATCTGCACTCCCGTCATCGACAAGGATAATTTCGAAAGTAAAGTCATTGATTCTGTCCAAAACTTCTTTAAGAGCATTATAAAAGCTTTGGATGACCTGTTCCTCATTAAAACAAGGCGAAACAATAGAGATTATCTTTTTCATATACCTCCTTTTGTTCCTCGAATGCCATAATTTATCATAAAGGGGAAAAGTCGCCTTCCCAAAGAGTTGTCACACCATTGCAGAATCGGGCGAGTGAATTTTAGTTGAAATGGCCATAAATGACAACCGGACAATTGGATACCCTCCATTCTTGATTGTTTCATAGCTGATGATGCCTGACGGGGGAAAAGCCAGTTTTCAATTCCTTTGAATTTTCGTATGTTCAATTTAATTGATAGCCACAATATAGGATACCAGAGCTTATTGGGGCTTGTAATACAAACAATCCCTCCGGGTTTACATGCTCGACACATCTCATGAATTGCCTTGACGGGATTTGTCGTATGTTCTATACACTCTGAACTGATTACGATATCAAATGAATTATCTTCAATAGGCAGCTTGCAGGCATCTGCTGCTATCCCCTCACAATGATATTTATTTGATACATACTGGACCAGATTTTCTCCGATGTCAACGACGGTTAAAATAGCTTGCCGTGAAACAATCTCGCTTGAAATACGACCGGTCCCGCAACCGATTTCTAAAACTTTTTTATTTTTAAGATCAACATCTTTTAATAAATCCATGAAAATCAGGCAACATCTTCGTTGAACATCATAATTATCCATGAACCGTTCAAAATCATCGCCTAATTCATCAAAATATCGTTCTTTCGTATTATTCATTAATACCCTTAGCAAAAAACACTGAAAGCATAGGCCGTGTGTTAGAATACATTTTTATGCCGCTGCTATTTTGCATTTTTTAGGAGCTCAATTCAAATTATAAAGGCTTGCTGATTCACTAGCAAGCCTTTTATAACTCTCAGCTATTTTGTTTATTTATTGATCGTTGAAAAATAAACTTAACGATATCCAAAAAGGTTGAGAACTGTCATTCCGGCTTTTTGCGGGAATGACGCATGTATTAATTTAATTTTTCAATGATCAGTAATATATTATTTCCGGCGTGTTTTCAGCAGAACCACCCCAGTCCCGAGAAGTAATAATGTTGCAGGTTCAGGAATGGGCGAGATCCTGTAGATATTGGTGATCCATCCATCATGCTCCACGGTATACATAGCGCCATCCGGTCCAAAACAAAAATTCGTACCCATGTCTTTGATGAATGTAGTCGCCGTTCCGTCTGTACCGACCCGAAGGATATCGATTGTGTTAGAATTTAATGAATTGCCGCGAACGAACAGATCCCCGCCAAAAAGCCCGTCAATCTGATCGAATTCAAGATAAATACACGATACGATATCACTGTCAAATAAATTTAATTGTCCGGACGGATCAACCGAAAAAATACCTCCCGACAGATTGGACTGGTTTTGAATACCAACATACATTCCGCCGCCGTAACGGCCGTCCGAATCAAATCCGAATCCCATCAGGTTTCCGCTGATTTCATAGTCGCCAAAAACCGAGAGTTGGCCTGTAGTCGAAACTCTGTAAATTATATCCTGAGAAGCAGACACTGCAAAAAAGCTGTTTCCGTAACTTCCCGTTGTATCGATGACCATCTCCATAGGAAGTGGCACAGAAGCAGATCCTATGATATGGCCGTTGTAATCCACCTTGTATAATTTCCCGTCATCCTTTGCACTGACAACAAAACCATCCCCAAACGCCGTCCCGGTGGTCTCAATAATATCATAGCAATAACCATAACCGGATGACCAATTGACAGTCACATTTCTGTCGGAATCGACCTTACTGATTACACCCGCATCCCGATTAGTATTGTACATATTACCTGCAGCGTCAAAAATCATATTGCCGATATACCCTTGGTATGAATAACTCGCAAACAATTCAACCTGATACCCTGGATCGGTGATTTGTATTTCCGCCACAAGACTTGAACCTATTCCGAAAACCAATAACACAACCGCGCAGACTTTGACTTGACTTTTCATCTTTCTTTCCTCCACAAAACTTTTCCATTAAAAATTTAAGGGTTTTATT
>JAFGCO010000017.1 GCA_016932575.1 bacterium | reverse complement strand
TTGTGTCTTTGAGTCCTTGAGTCATAGAGTCATTGTGTCTTTGAGTCCTTGAGTCATAGAGTCATTGTGTCTTTGAGTCTTTGAGTCTTTGGGTCATAGGGTCATAGGGTCATAGGGTCGTTGAAGGAACTGGGCAAAAACCTTGAATTTATGCTATATATGCATTTCATTTACTTGTATTCGACTTTTGAAGATATCTTATCATTCCGGATATTAATTTGCATACATTCTCAGCTTGTTTATAAATCGTTTGCTGTGTTATATCCGAAATATATTCCAGATCGATTGCTGCATAAGACAGGCTTTGAACTTCAGCAGCTGATCCTTTTGCTATCCATAAACCGCGTAAAAATTCTTTATCTGTTTCTTTAGAAAATCCTTCAGCGACATTGGACATGACTGATACGGCAGCTGATGATAACTGTCCTGCGAAACGATAATCTGCAGATAACGTTGAACTCTCATGAATTACTTGATAAACCATCTTTACCAATGCCCTTGCCTGTTGCCAACATTCTAATTCTTCAAATCGTTCTATTTTCATTGTTTATCTATTTGATGCCTGCTGACTTCTTAAAATTACTGACATATTGACACTATGACCCTAAGACTCTATGACCAGTCAAACACAGCTCCGCCATCTCAGTCCCACTCCGGAACCTCCACGGCTACATTTTAAAAGCAATTTTTCCCTCACCACTTCCCCTGTTCCATCCCAGCAAAACCATCATCACAATCGAAAAATCATCTTTCTCCCTTGCTCCCGTTCTCCCCTTCTCCGTCTCTGTCTCTCAACCAACGACACAATGACCCAAGGACTCTATAACTCATTCAACAACGCATTCAACATTTTATTACCATATTACCCAATTACCATATTACCATCATTTTTCTTCTTTATTCTTGTTTATTGATTCTTGCGTCTTTATTCTTTTGACTCAACGACTCTATGACTCTACGACTCAACGACTCTAATAATATCCCCGATAACTCTTTCCGTAATAATAGTAATACCCGTATCCCCGTGTAACCGGAATCTGGTTCAGTACGGCTCCGGCCACATGGACTTTCGCGTTGGTCAGCATTTCCAGAACATGTTCCACATCAAACCGGCTGGTTTTCCCATGCTGGACAATCAGTATGATTCCATCGGTCCTTCCGGCCAGCACCAGGGTGTCTGTTACCGGAAGCAGCGGTGCAGAATCAAAAATCACCAGTCTGCCTTTACCCTCAATCTCATGAACAAACTGTTCCATGCGCCTGGACGACAAAATTTCAGAGGGATTCGGCGGGGTTTTTCCTGAACAGACCACATAGAGATGATCGATACCGGTTTTTTGTATTACTTTTTCCGCAGGCAGTCCCTCGATCAGGCACTCGGTGAGCCCCGGTGATTTCTGGCATTGTAACAATTTGTGAAGCCTGGGTTTCCGAAGGTCGGCATCCACCAGCATGACATCTTCTCCTAGAAGCGCATACGCGATGGCCAGATTGGCGGAAGTCAGACTTTTTCCCTCTTCCGCATTTGAACTTGAAATGACAATGGATTTGATATTCTGATCCACATTCGCAAACTGCAGATTGGACCGCAGAGAACGGAATGCTTCGGCTGTTCCGCTTTTCAGCGCCATTTGGGTAATCAGCGGACCTTCCTTTAAATGCTTGTCCCTTGGATTTTTCCTGGCTTTATTAATTAAAGGCAGCCCTCTGGGTTTTAATCCGCCGTAGGCGGGAATTTCACCGACCACAGTCAAATCAAATTCCTGCGTGATATCTGATTTTGAATAGATGGCATTGTCCGTATATTCCTTGATTAATGCCAGCCCGAATCCCAGACCCAATCCCAAAACCAATCCCATGATAATATTTCGAAACAGGTTCTGAGGAACCGGATGCTGCGGGAAAATCGGATCATCCACAATGCGGATGCCCCCTGTTCCCGTGGCCGCTTTGATTTTACTTTCTTCACCGCGCTGCAACAGGTACGTATACAGTTCTTCAGCCACTTTCTGGGCCCTGATCAGTCGAAGCTGTTCAATACTTTGATCCATAATTTTCGGATGCTTTTCTTTGAAATTACCGATCAGACGCTGATAGTACTGTTCCTGATTCTTTAACGTATAAAGATTAATTTCATCACTGATTAACCGCTCCTGAAGGCTTTTTAATTCTGATACCTCTGCATCGCTCATCGCTGCGCTTTCAGGAATCGTCTGGCGCATAATTTCATTGATATAGTCTCTCTTTTTTCTTTCGATCTGATTGTCAATCGATGTGATTTCCGGATGATTGATTCCATATTGCTGAATAATATCCTGCTTTTTAATTTCAAGATCCTGGATTTCTTTACGGAATTTCTCACCCCGGAGAGACTTATCATCCAGCGCGGCATCCTTATCAAGAGATTGCACATCCTTCAGACGCTTACGGTACGAAGCGATATTGGCATCCACCAATTGCCGCTGCGTTTGTATTTCAGTCAGTTTTTTTTCCATCTCGAGCAGTTCATTCAGCAATCCGCCTTCCTGGTCAACCATTGTGATTTTTGTATTTTTTCTGAATTCCTGCAGGGCGGATTCTGCTTCTTCCAGCTTTCTTTTTGAAATTTCAGTTTGCTCATCAATGAAATTCACTGCATTTTGCAACTCTTCCCTGTCTATTTCCCGGCATCGATTTTTTAATTCCTGCGTGGCAATCACAGCCATATGATAAGCGATATGGGGATTGGTGGCCCGGGCCTTTAGAACGATAAAGTCTGTATATTCTGAAGTGGATAAAGAAATATCCTGATTGAAAGTATTTGAAAATTCCTTTTTACTGTAATCATCCGGAATCCCCGATACGGTATCCTGAAAAAACGCTTCCATCACGCGGTTTCCATACAGCCGGCTTCTCATCACCGCCTGATAATATCCCAGCGGGCGAACCTGTTCGGCAAGCATCATGCCTTTTTCAGTAAAACTGAGATTCTGGGTTTCCAGCATAAATACAGACGCAGATTCGTAAACCGGCGGTGAAAACAGCATATAAAATCCGGTGGCCAGCATGACACCAACCGTTGAAGCAATTAAAATCCATCGCCGCCGAATGATCAGACGGACATAATCCTGTAGTGTCAGTTCTTTTTTCATAATCTCTCAATGTTTATAGATTCAGCCATCAGCGATTTATTCCAGAGAAAACCGCAAAGCGCTTAAAATTTATTTTATGTCAAAAAATTGAATTGTAGATGGGTAAATGAGTTGATGGGTTGACGAGGCCGCCCCTTAACCCCACCAAATACACAAATAGAATGGATTCCCACGGCGGTAGGGATAAAGGGAACTCATTTACTCATTTACTCATTTACTCATTTACTCATTTACTCATTTACTCATTTACTCATTTACTCATCTACTGTCTTATTTCTTGTTTCTTATGACTCTACGACTCATTCAACAACGCATTCGAAATTTTATTACCATATTACCCAATTACCCTATTACCATCATTTTTCTTCTTGCCTCTTATTTCTTGATTCTTGTTTCCTGTGACCCTACGACTCTATGACACAAAGACTCTACGACTCTACAAACCCAATAGACTCCAACATACTGCCCACACCCTCACTCCTCCCCCTGAAACCCCATCTCCGCCATATACTGCAGCTTGCAGGGATAACCGCCCTGACGGTATTTGCATTCATCCCAGTACATGCAATTTACCGAGCAAATAACTTTCTTTCTTTGAAAATCTTCTTCGCCGATACGTTTTTTCAAGGACATTTTATCCCAAAAGGCGTGAAAATGTTTTCGATGCAGCACTTTCATGATGATCAGATTTGCCAGATCTCTCGAAGGGACGGCTTTGGAATCCTTGGCAATAAAGGGGATGCCGTCCAGAACCGCATCCGGCACGATTTTATTATCATGAATGATGCCCAGAAATTCCGTATCCACGGATAATAATTCCCGAAGGGCTTTTTGAAACGCTTCAACTTCAACCGCCTGCTCATCTGCGGTTACACGGTTTAAAATAAGACCGATCTGCAGCATATCGAGGCATGTCTTCATCTGATCTGCAACATCCTGATGTTTCTCGGCGATCTGACCCAATAAATCAAATACACGGGTATTCGAACGAAATGTTTCTGTTTTGGCGTGATCCTGAACATATGTCTGAACCTCGGTAAATTTTCTTATTGTATTGCTTAAATTCCGAATCACCACCTGTTTGACAAAATTAAAGCTTTCAGAAAGACTCAGGGGTTCGGGATTCATCACAACAATTCCCAAATCCGCCGCAGAAAAAAGATCGAGCACCTGAAAACTGGATCCGGCACCCAGATCAACCACAACAAATTCTGCGTGAATATTTTTAAGCTGCTTGATAAATTTCTGACGATTGAAATACTTTTCATTTGCCATACCGTATGAGCCGGCTGCTCCGAAAATTAATCCCAGATTGTCAAACTGATGATGGTCAACAATAATATCATTCAGGGTGTTGACCTGACCCGATTGAAAATCACGGTAGGTATATGCCGGCTTGGGAATACCAATGATCTGATGCAGATTCGATCCTCCGAAATCTGCATCAACAACCACTGTTTTTCTTTTCAGCATAGCGAATCCAACTCCCATGGAAGCGGCAATCACAGATTTTCCCACACCGCCTTTACCACTTCCAATGGCAATGATGGCTGGCATATCCTGACTTTGATTATCCATAAAATTCATTCAGAATTCTCAGCGACGATCAATCACACCTGAATAATAAAGTATCATCACAATGGGCACCGCCACGGATGTCACAAGCCGAAGCCCTTCTATGACATCTTTCCAAAGCAGGTGCTTTGTTTCAATGACAATCACATTCCCGGGAGACACAGTCGGAATCTCATCGAAACGGCTTTCTTTAATGAGTTTATTCAAATAAACCCGCTGATCCTTTTTCTTTTTGGCGTCATAGAGCCGGATATCATTCAAATCAGCATGCGTGGTGGGGCCGCCGGCAAGATATAACACATCGAGCAGGCTGGTTCCGGGGGGCACGGTTAAATTGCCCGGGGATTTGACTTCACCAATCACCTTGACATCACTGATACCGGGCAGTCCCGGAACAAAGATAACGTCTCCCTCCTGGAGCGGCGGCAAAAGACCCGGATCTCCTTTTAATGAAAAATCATATAAGTCCACATATAAAGTATCTTTTGGATGCTCTTTTCCGCGGATGATTTTTACCCGATTGAGCTCTGCTTGCGATGTGGGACCCCCGGCCATGGTCAGAGCTCCCTGCAGTGTGGCATTTTTGGGCACCAGTATTTCCCCGGGCTGACGGACCTGTCCCAACACCACCAATTGAATACTCAGACGGCCTGAAGATCTCACAGTAATGATCGGTGCTTCTCCTGTGTATTTTGCCACCTGGGTCACCAGCAGATCGCGAAATTCATCCAGAGTCAGCGCATCAATGGGAATGTTTGAAACAAATGGATAATCGACATTACCATTCTCCTGCACAATCACAGTTTTCGAAAGTTCGGCCCGGTTGTACACAATGATCTCTAAAATATCTCCCTTGGAAATCTTTCGTGACTGAGCCCGGGTGGACTGGGCAGTGCAAATCAGAAGACTCAGCAAAATAAAAAACAGTTTTTGTTTATTCATGCCTTTCATCCTCAATGGGCATTAAAAATTCAATTTTTTATAACTTTAAAGTTATCAAATTCATTGTTAAAAAGCAAGCCTTGTAAATGTTTATTGCTCAACTAGCGGCTTGTTTATCATCGATACATAAATTATGGTTTATTATATTCATTCAAATCAGTAACCGAACTCTGGTCAATTATAATAAAATGATAAAATATTGTTACCGACGATGATTGCCGTTTTAAAAGGTCACCTTTTTACCCAATTTATTTTACAATACCCTATCCCAACATTATCTGATTGCTAAAATGAACTTGTTTATTGTAAAAAATTACCTCCAGTAAAAAATTCAAATTCAAAATTTGCCAAAGTCCTGTAAGCAAATATCTTCCTGTACCCCATATTTTTAAAATATGCTCATCGAGACAGTCAATGAGAGCCTCATATGCTTTAACCATGATGGTATTTTTGCAGGTATTTCACTGATGATATTTATAAGCAAGGCAAGAATACAACAGATAATAATGTAATAACCCCCAAGACGTAATTTTTTTAAATTTACTGAGTTAGGGGCATAAAGTCAAGGAAAATATATTTTGCCCCGCTTTTGCCATGATTTTTACTCTCATGATGGATTTTTACTGAAAAATTCAGCCCTTTTTCATTGGTCCCATCAGTTTGATCGGGTCTTTTCGACTGGCAATTTGCCATTATGACTTATATATATTTTAAATATGCCATTTTGGCACTTTTATCAAATTCATTCATAACTCATTCTATCTTTTTATTTTTATTGATCTTGTTTGCTATTATTTCAATTTGGCACAGCGGTTGCTATCTGTATTAATTGAAAATGTAAAAAACAAAAATGAAAAGGAGGAACATAAAATGTTAGTACGATTGAATCCAAACCGACAGCTGGTTTCTTTACCTGAAGAAATCGACCGTTTCTTTAACCACTGGGGATTTGATTTTGAAAACAGCGATTCAGTATGGCAGCCGACAGTGGACATTGCGGAATCTGAAAATAATTATGAACTCATCGCTGAAATTCCCGGATTGTCAAAGAATGATATTCATATTGCTTTGGAAGACGGATATCTGAAATTGAGCGGTGAACGTAAACAGGAAAAAGAAACCAAAAACAAAAACTATCACCGTACTGAACGGGTGTATGGAAAGTTTGAACGCTCTTTCCGTCTGCCCAAAGAAGTGAATGCCGAAGCGATTAAAGCCGATTACAAAAATGGTGTCCTGAAAATCGAAATTCCGAAAACTGAAAAAGCACAGCCCAAACAAATTGCTATCAGTTAACCTTCCTCATACAGACCTGCTAAAAAAGCCCCTCGAATGAGGGGCTTTTCATTTAAAGAAAACCGTACAAGGCACAAAGTTTTATAAGATTAAAGCGTATATGGGCAGATGGGTAAATGAGTGAATGAGTTTATGCGCGCACTCCTTACCCTGCTAAATTTACACCCCTCTTCCCCGGCTGACATCGAGAGTCTCCCCTCAAGGGGAGATAAGATAGTCCCCCTTTGAAGGGGGATCCTCAGCTATGCTGAGGAAGGGAGATTTTCTACTCTTCTACTTCACGACTCTAAAACCCAATGACTCAATGACTCTAAGACTCTATGGCATCACGACTCAAAGACGCTACGACACTATGACACATCAGATACCCGTTTCTAAATCCACCGCCTGAACCATGATTCAAACCGTTCCGTACCTTTGGCGATAATCAAAGGCGTCTGACACTCACGCGCGACAATATCGGGAATGGTCGGATGGGTGACCTGCTGAATCAACGGCTGCTGTGTATATCCAATCACTACCAGATCATGGGCACCCGATTCCTGAAGAATACATCGGGCCACATTGGTTTCATTCATCTGCCTGATCTCAATAATTTTATCGGCAATGTTCAGTCGCTTCTGATGTTCATGAACAAATTCTTTTATCGAAAATTCATGTTTCTCTGTAGTTACAGTAAACAGTGTAATCTTCCCCCCCTCTTTCTGAATAAGGAAAGAAGCCATTTCTAAGGCAAAACCGCTGTTGGGACCGCCTGACACCGGAACAAGAATTTTATTATACTGTTTTTTGCAGGCGTTTTTAACAATAATCACGTGGCAGGGAGCCCGCTCAATCACTGGATCAACCGTACTGCCCAGGCGAAATATATAGGAATGGTGATTGCCATGCCAGCCCATAATAAGCAGATTAATCTTTTTTTCACGTATGGCACTTACAATACCCCTGGCAATATTCCTGCAGTACCGGATGGTCGTACCGACAGGAACGCTCTTCATGTAAAGCAGAACCTCAATAATTGCCTCTTTGCCTTCCCATATATATTGATCTGCATCAGCCAGCGGCATTTGATCCGGAACCGGAACCATATGTATCAGTTCCAAATGTGCCATTTTTGCCTGACTCAGCTTACGCGTAATTTGTAAAATACCCAATGCATTTTCTGGATTTGCCACAGCAGCCATGATACGATAAGAAGGTTTATCAGGAACGACTTCTTCCTCTTCGATGATTTGGACTTCTTCAACGGTTGTTTTTGTATGCGTTCTCGAGTATAAAAGATAAATGATGGTTCCGCAGATGATCCATGCCGGGGCAATGATCCAGGCAACAAAACTCATATGAATGAGCCATACAGCAAGAATAATCTGACAGACAATCGCAATGACCGGCAGATATGGAAAAAACGGCATAAGAAAGCCATAGGTCAGTTCATCCTGCATATGATATCTGACACGAACCACGCATAGATTCACAAGAAAAAACAGCAGTAAAAACATCATACTGGCACTGGACGCCACATCCAAGGTGGGTAAAACCGTTGCAACAATGATCACAAGAGCACCTGTAGCGATAAGTGCAACCCATGGAGTTTTTTGTTTTTTGGAAATACGAGAAAAAAATGAAGGTAACATTTGATCCCGGCCCATCGCATACATCACACGTGTAGCGGAATAAATCGTTGCGTTTAATGCAGAGGTGGACGCAAAAATAATGGCAAGCGTAAGCAGCAAATTTCCCATTGGCAGCAATCGTGCAATGGCTTCTCCGAATCCACGTTCATGAAACTGCCCGATCCATTGCCAGGGCGGGGCGTCCACACCGGATGAACCGGCTTTAACAGCTACCATGGCTGCAAATGAGACGGCAGCATAGGTAAATGTAACAATGCATACCGAATAGATCATGGCTTTGGGTAAATTCCGGCGCGGCTGTATGGCTTCATCGCCTGTCTGTGCGATGACTTCAAATCCTTCGAAGGCCACATAGGTAAATCCCATGGTGATTAAAAGCTTCGACCATCCGTTTGGCAAAAAGGGCTTAAAGTTCTGCAACCTCGAAGGATCCCTGATGACCACAATAAATCCGATAATACCAATAATGACAAGAAACAGGGTTTGCCCAAAAGTAAAAAAGGCCCCTACTTTTCCTGTTTCAGAGGCACCGCGATAATTGATGTAAAGAAAAGACAGGGCAATGATTACGGCCAGACCCTTTTCTGCGATTGCTAATGAGACAGGCAGCCACTCCAGACATCCAATCAGTTGCAGGTATCGGATTAAATAAATCGAAAATGTCACGGCATAAAGGCTGCCGGCAACGCTTGAGGCGTACCACTCCATCCATCCCGCCAGATAACTCGCTCCGCGTCCAAAACCGATGCGGGTATAATTATAGGCACCGCCAGCATAGGGTACTGCCGAACTGAGCTCTGCATAGGAACATGCGGTCATGATGGCGATGACCCCGTTTAAAACAAAGGTAAGAATCACGCCCCCCGGTCCTGCGATGCCGATTGCATTTCCGATTCCCAGAAAAACCCCGGCACCGATCATCATGCCCAGTCCCATCATGGTAATTTCAAACAGCGTCAACTCTCTGGAAAGTTCCGATGTGACAAGATGCTTATCGGCCATTCTGAAGCTTCCTTAAAATCACGCGCGTTGTTTTATCATGTTTCTGGCTGGTGATCTGGTTGATAATCCATCGGCCACGAAGTGTTAAATAAAGCAAAAAACCCAATCCGGAAAATATCACACCAATGCCGATAAGGATTTCGGTCTGCATGCACCTTTTCCTTATATTTTTATCTGAATATTTTTCAATACCGCCATGAAAATATCTTTCGGGAGTGGTTATGGAAAGATATATAACAAATATACAGGAAATTTACAAGAAAAATATTTTATTAACGAAGATCAAAGAAAATCACAAACAACACGACAAACAACAGGCGCATAAATATTAAAAAAATTAATCGGATTTTTTTAATAATTCATTCGTCACCCTTGTATTTTTTTCAATCGATACAAAACAAGAAATCAACTGTCCAAATACAACCATAGGCAGTCCTGATATGATTCCCAATAATGATAAAACAGTCACTATTGCATATCCGGCTGCTTCTCCGCGATTTTTTGCCAACAATGATAATCCAACAAGCAGAACAATGGAGAATATGATTATTATTAACCAACCAAACCCTGAAATTAATTTACCATATCCAAGCAATGTATGAAATTTGTATTTTTCTTTAACTTCATCTTTGTCAATATTATTATATAGCACATTTATTTGTTTTTCTTTTTCTCTTTCTTTTTCAAGCAATTTATCTAATTTTTCTTTTTGCTTCTCAAGTTCCTGTTTTTTCCTTTCCAGCTCTTTTTCCGCGATTTCTCTTTCATTATTTTTTATCACAGCGATCTTGTCATCATCCGGCTCATATAATTTACCGGCACATTTTTTATTGAAAGATTTGGGATTTGAAGCGATGTTCGTATGAAGTTTTGAGCATACCCCCATATTATTATCAAAATATTTACATTTCAGGCAAAACTCTTTCCAATCAGGATTATTTTTTTCCATAATTTATTTTCCTCCCATATTTAAAATATTCAATAAGGTATTATTTATTCTGGTATTACTATTGGTGATATTATTTTAAGTATGAGTTACTAAAGTCACAATTCAGTTTGATCTTGAAAAAAAATGCCTGTGACACTTATAGGATATTGACATAAGTCTATAAATCACAGGCTGTTGTTTTTGGTGGAGCCGATGGGGATCGAACCCACGACCTTATGACTGCCAGTCATACGCTCTCCCAGCTGAGCTACGGCCCCAAAACAGTGATTCCATTATAAGAAATTCTGCACTTAAAATCAAGAAAAAATCATTACCGAATAATCGCTATTTTTTCCCGACGGATGGCCTTTCCGCGACATACAATCACATACAAATAAATTCCGCTGGGCATGAACTCCGCATTCACCTGTCCGTCCCAGCGAAAATAGGCTGTTCCCGCTGTATCAAAATACTTTTCATCACTGTATATCATAAACCCCTGGCTCGAAAATACTGTCAGTTTCACCAGATCTGGCGATTCCAATGAAAATGGAATTTTCATATCCGGCCATTCATTTAAGACATACGGATTTGGAATACAGGCAGGCAATGCCTCTTCCTGCACTGACCAGAATCCGAAATCCAGTTCAGTAATATCTTCGCCGTTTTCAATATGAATCATTTTTAACAACTCACCATCAACAGTCACATAGGGATACGGCACACTGGATTCATCTAATTTAATCTGGTAGCTGCCGTCCGGAAGTGCAAAGAAATTGTATTTTCCCTCCGAACCTGTCTGTTGCCCGGGAATCTTTTTATCGTCTTCCGTACCGAACAGAGAGTCTTCTCCGGCAGCGATACATTCGATGGTAATGCCTGACAAACCGCTGCTCTTCATCAATGTATCAGCTGAATCCTGACAGATCCACACAGTACCTGATACTGTGCCCAATTGCAGTTCGCTGAATTCAGGATAGACATTCATGACGATTATATTGTCTGGCTTCTGAACCATTGCGATGTAACGCCAGCCAAATCCCTGATCAGAAATAAGCACAGAATAAACAGAATCTGTGATTTGATTAAAATAAAGATCGGCCTCATTCAGCTGTATCTGAAGCAGCCCGTCTCCCACGGGTTTAGAGAATGCCCAGTCTGCATTCACCATCGCCCAGATAATTGTTGTCTGGTCGTCCAGTGAAGCTTTAAAATAACGTGCACCGGTTTTCTGAACTGACCGGCGGAATACCCGGCTTTCTGACAGTTCAAATTTTTCAGTAATCGTTTGTTCAGGATACATATGCCCTTCAGGATAAAAGTCAAGTGTGTCTGCCCGGTCACCCGTCATTAGATTCCATCCATAAAATTCTGCAATCTCGTCATTCAGATGCATACCATAGATATTGAATGCCATGTCACAGGCCTGTAATGCGGCATTGTGAATGATTTGATCCCAAATCTGTCTGACAATATCCTGACCATATCGTTTACTTAAAAAATGAAACCAGATACAAAGCCCGTATTCATGCAGATAATTTCTGCGTGTTATCGGCACATTTTCCTGGCTGAAGAAATCATGAAGGTACTGCAGATAATCATTGATATGATCGTAAACCACATCTTCCATCCAGACAGCGGATGCTTCCATTAAAAATACATCTGAATCCCTGTATTGATAGCCCAATTGAACCAGATGAAAAAACTCATGTGCACTGGTCACCCGCATGCCATCCAATCCTTTTGTGTACACATCACTAAAATCATTATCCATGACAATATACGGCTGGTACGTCAATGATTCTGTATAACCATAACTATTAATATCCTTAAAAAACACATCCCATTCAGGACCGTTCGCATCGTCCAGAGGCGGCTGTTGAAAGCCCATTTTATTGACAATCACTTCATGAGCAAAATCGAACGCCTTTCCCGCTTCCTCCACAAAATCAGGAATGCCATTGGCATCTGCATCATCAATCGAAACAGAATCGGCACCCTGAGTTGTGTAATGCAACCGGAACAATCCGGAAGGTGATACAATGCTGTATGGAAAGACCGGACGCACCAGATAAGGTTCAAGAACGGACTGCTGCTCGTCTGACAGCAGATTCCAGGATTGCTGCAACCGGGAACTGATGCCAAATCCGCATTTTACAGGCTCCCTGGTTACTTCCTGATACCTCGACGGAAGCTGTGACGGATCATGAATCAGCAGGGCTTCATAAAACAGGGCTTGTGATTCAGTAATCCGCCCTGTATTGGCATCAGTCTGAATTTGCTGAATGGCCCGTCCCAGAACAAACTGATACATAAAAAATATAACGATAATGGATTTTTTCATCGAACAGAACTTATTTCTTTTTAAATGTCATTGTTAGAGGCACGCCGTAAAACCCAAAATGTTCCCGGATCTGATTTTCAAGATAGCGCTTGTACGAAGCCTTGATAAGATGCGGATGATTGCAGAAAAATGCAAATACAGGCGGATTGTCCCCGACCTGCGCACCATAAAGAATCCGAATCCGTTTTCCCTGAACCGTGGGATGCTGAACCTGTCGATTGATTTTCTCGATCATTTGATTGAATAAGGGCGCGGCAATGCGCATCTCTCGTTCCCTGGCAACCTGCGCAGCCACCTCCATCACCTGCTTGACTTTAAAACCGGTTTTACAGGAAATACGAAGGACGGGTATATACTGAATCCCCTGAAGCTTAATATCCAGAACGTCCTGCCATTCTTTTATTTTATCCTGATCGCCTTTCATCAGATCCCATTTATTGATCACAATCACCACGCCTTTCCTGGCGTTGGTTGCCTCACGAATAACGCGCATATCCTGCTGAGCAATGGTTTCTTTTGCATCGATAAACACGCAGACAATATCACAGGAGCTGACCACACGCTGCGTCCGTAATGTACTGTAGTACTCCACATTTTCTTTCACACGGCTTCTCCGACGCAATCCTGCAGTATCAACCAGCAAGTATTTCTGATGATTTATCTCGATCTGTACATCTACGGAATCGCGGGTCGTCCCCGGCACCTCGGTCACCAGCATACGTTCCTCACCCAGCATGACATTGATAAAAGTGGATTTACCGGCATTCGGGCGTCCAACAATGGCGAGTTTCGTAACCGTTTCTGCCTCACATGCGATATTTTTCACAGGCAAACGGGAAAGAATGATGGATAAAAGATCTCCGGTGCGCCGTCCCAGAGACGCTGAAACGGGAATCGGGTCTCCCAATCCCAAACGCTGAAATTCATGAATATCCATTTCGCGTTTTTGGTTATCGACTTTGTTTACGACCAGAAGGCTTGTTTTGCCGCTTTTTCGAAGCAGCTCAGCAACATCTCCATCTATATCGGTAATACCGCTTGTCGCATCAACGATAAATAAAATCAAATCGGATGTATCAATTGCGAGACGCACCTGATGTGTGACGCCTGCCTCGATCACATTTTTCGCTTTTGGAAGGTATCCTCCCGTATCCATGATAAAAAACCGATGCCCTTCCCATTCCGCTTCACAGATCTTTCTATCCCGCGTAATCCCCGGCCGATCATCCACTATGGCTTCACGTCGCTGGATCAATCGGTTAAACAGCGTGGATTTTCCCACATTGGGACGCCCCACAATCGCCACAACCGGCATTGCATTCAATTCCATTGTTCACCAAATCCTGATATCACAGTTACCGGATTATTCAATTCTTCTGCCAGCATTTCAGGAGTCATATTATCCAGAAAAAACCCTTCATGATTCACACAATTTTCAGGAATCAATACATGAAAATGTCCCCGGATTTGATTTTTAATGGCATTTAAAATATCCTGCCCGGTAATCAAACCTGAAACGGTGACAGAAGATCCATAGAATTTATTTTCAACAGCAAGCAGAGCAACGTTCAGCCCCCTGATCTTCCGAAGTACGGGGAGAATTTTGCTTTGCAGAACAGGTGCAGCCAGCATACCCGTCACAATCACGTTTTTTTTGGTTTCCCGGACAGATGAAGGAAATTTTTCGGAATCCAGGTTAAATTGCTGAATAAACCAACGTGTCATTCCCACCCCGTTTTCGATCTGCCAATATTCACCATAATGCGAATCCAACGGAATGGGATGGTTACATAATAGATAAAATTCATCTGCCAGATAAACAAAGCTCTGCCCGTACAACTCATTAAATTCCTCTTGATAGAGGCTCACCTGTTGAACAACCTTCTTCGCTTTTTGGGATGTCACAGGCTGCAGCTTTGGTAAATTTTGACGGTGTTTCGTTAATCCCACAGGCACAATGGCCAGAGATTGCATATGAGGATAAAACGAAACCAGACTCTGAATTGTATGATCAAGCACACCGCTGTCATTGATCCCGGGACACAAGACGACCTGTCCATGCATCTCAATATCATGATCTGCTAAAAACTGTAATTTTTTCATCAGTCCGTCATCTTTGCGAAGGCCCAGAAGCTGTTTTCGGATAACAGAATCGACAGCATGAACGGATATATAGAGGGGTGACAACCGCTGCTCAACAATGCGGTTTAGATCTGGCTGAACGGTATTTGTGAGAGTCACATAATTACCATGCATAAACGAAAGACGGTAATCCTCGTCTTTCAAATAAAGGCTGTGCCGCATATTCTTTGGATTTTGATCAATAAAACAAAACTGACAGTGATTTGCACAGCATCTGAATTCAATTGGAGAAGGAATAATCCCCAGAGAAGCCATTTCATGATTTTGTATGTGTAGTTGTTTTTTTTGCTGATTCAATCGGATAATGACATCCAGTTCCGGTTCAACTTCGTAAAACCGGAGGTCGATCACATCCCGAATTGGATGCCCGTTGATGGATTCAACAACACTTCCGGGCTTTAATCCTTCCCGGTCAGCCAGGCTGCCCGGTTCGATACTTTCAATCATTAAAAAAGGGGAGTGTATTCTTCCGGTGATATCAAATTTCATTGCTGCTGCAGCGTCCTCTCTTCAAACAGTTCGCTCAGTGCCTGTCTTCGTTTCCATTCATTGATAAAAAACATAACCACAGCAGCTGTGGGTACGCCGATCAGCAGCCCCCAAAATCCAAAAAATCTGGCAAAAAATAATACGCTGAACATAACGGCAACCGGATGCAATCCCACACGGTCGCCTACAATCTTCGGCTGAATAATCGCACCTTCAAGTCCCTGAACAAAAGCAAAGATAAGTGCCACATAAAAAATGGACAACAGGGGATTTGGATTCAGAAAAGCCACAAAACATGATAAAGCCAGGCTGACATACAGACCGATATAAGGAATGAAATTCAGCAGACCGGTCAGAACGCCAAGAAGAATGGCAAACTGAATTCCTGCTAATGCCAATCCAAATCCGGTCAATATACCGACAAAAATGCAGACAAGCACCTGTGCCCTCAGATAACTGCCTACGATACGATTCACCCGCCACAGATAATAAGAAACACGCGGTTTGTGCTGCCTGGAGAAAAGATCCAGGAACCACTGGCGAATCTTATTAAAATCCTTGAGAATATAAAACGTGATCACCGGGATAATAATAAGATTCAATATCTGCCCCAGGAAAGAAGTAATGCCAAGCAGGCCTTTGAGCAAATTATTAAAGATTTGCTGCAGTCCATTGGGGGCTGTACTGGTCCAATTCTGCTTGAATTCTGTTTCTTCAATGCGAAGAAATTGAAGCACTTTTGGTAAATTCTCAACAATTTTGGTTTGAATGGATTCAACAACTTGAGGAAGGCTGTTGATCAAGTTTTGAATTTCCTCTACAAGCTGAGGAATAATAAGCACACCGAATGTGACAATTATCCCAAAGACCAGAATTACCAAAATCAAAGAAGCAATAAAACGGGGTATTTTCTTTTTTTCTAAAAAATCGGCAATCGGATCCAGCAGATACGCCAATATATAAGAGACAATAAATGGGAAAAAAATAATCTGGGCTTTAATAAACATCCATATCACCAGCAATCCCCATACAGCGATACTGATACGCCTGGCAAAGGGATTCTCTTTCAATCCGCCCAATACAAAAAGCAGAATTATACTCACAAGAATAGGCGAAATAATCTGATGCACTGTATAAATATAGGCGGCCAGCAGTGTAAACACAACAATGCCAACGAAAAATGAGGATTGTTTTATTGTATCATTCATTCCGGTAATCTCAGCTAAAAAATCTCATTCATTTTCCTGCGAATGTCCTCTTCTTATTTGAACAGTGTATAATAGTCAATTTTATACACGGATAGAAAATCCCCGGTATCTTTAAGAAGCCGGGGATTTTTATAGCACCTGATGGTCAGTTATTGATTTTAAACGCAATCGAATTCCGCAGTAATGGCTGTCCTGATAATCATCGATAAAATTTGAAAAGCATTGGTTTCTGCAGTGCCTCGATTCAAAGTGCCATTTCATCAAAGCCCACCAGCCATTCATCAACCGAGAATATCATTGAAGCCGGACCATATCCCCCACAGAAAATCCTCCTCCCATGGATACCTTCGCTTTAGAGTATTTATCCAGCACCTGGGTGATCTCGATTTTCCCAACTTTTTGTTCTTCGCTGCCCAATGAAAGCCCGGTATCCGGATCCACCAGTTCTTCTCCAACAGAATAAATCACAAATGAATCACCGACCTGAACACCACCATCCACGCCGGGTTTAATGAACACAGTATTGCCGGATACTTTGAGTATCTTGCCTTCCCACGGCATGGATGCAGAATGCTGGTCAATTAATTCCACAATTTTATTGATGGCTGAACGTGTGGCTTTTCCTACAAGAGAATTATCAAACTGATTGGCGTTGTTAAAACGGCCATCCGGTGTATCCAAACGAATACCGCTCGATGATTTCTCCTTACGCACACTTTCTGCGGCAATAATTTCTCCGCTGCTTGTATTGATCAGACGTACATCCACAGCGACCGTGGCTTTCTGGCTCTTTGTACCAAAACCGAATCCTTTGACATTGATACCCATATCTTTTTTCGTGTGCCCGAATTCTGTAACCGATCCGACAACGGCCAGTTCCACACCCAGCATTTTTCCTATTTGAGCGGCGCTCTGTTCCGTAACGATTCCGCTCTGACCCAGCTGCTGTTCCTGAAGCAACCGGCTCATTTCCTGGCGTTCCATAACGACGTACTTGTTTGATTTTACCAGTGCCGTGGTCAGCATATCCGCCATACCGTCACCCGGCTGACGCCCATCCCACCAGTGATAGCTCCTGTCCGTTTTATCTTCAAATGTGAATACTGCCACCCGTTTTTTCATTTGGGCGACCAATGGCAGAATGAAAATGATAAAAGCTGTGAAAATAACACGAACGCATCCTTTTAACTGCATTATAAAAAACTCCTTTATTCATCATTTATTGATAACTGCAAAAATAATTTAACACTTGAAAAAGAACCACAGAAAGACACAGAATAAAAAGAAAAATGATATTGACCGGCGCTTTTCTTTCTGTTTATTCTTCTCTCTGGAGCTCTGATTCATCTCTTTAAAACAAAAGCCCAAAAATCCCAATTGTCAATTTTAATTTTGCTTCTTGTTTCTTGATTCTTATTTCTTGTTTCTTGTTTTTTGTCTCTTATTTCAGTTCGACAGTCACACTGTTTTGGGACATTGCAATGACACGCACCTGAATGCCATCGATATTCTGACCATCCAGACGTTCTGCCAAATCATCGGAATTGCCTTTCATTTCGACCTCAAAAGTGGCATATTGACCGGAATATTCCCGCCGTGTAACAGTGGTCAGCCCCCGGACATAATATTTCAAAGAGGCTTCAAACTTTTTTAACTGGGAATACCCGGTAATACCCTGCACTTTCAGGGTCATTGTCGCGCCCACATTGACATCCGATTGCCATCTGTCCAGAATCTTCTGCATTAAATCATCGGACAGTTGAGCACAGGCTTTTTGAATGGCTTTGGCACCTCCGGTCATATCATCAATATGCGGAAATGCCCCCTGGGCAGATCCCGTGGCGATAATATCACCAGTATCGGTACGTATGGCACGTGCAGTAACCGTTGCCTGCTGAGAACGAATCTTTGTACCGAATGCTTCTGTTTCTGTGGCTTTGGCCACTGCCTTCCCGGTAACAACAACTTCAGCGCCGTGAGACTTGCCCAGTGCAGCAGCTTTGGCTATATTTCCTTTCAGGATAGCAGCAGCTGCTGCCCTGTCCAGATTTGCCTTAACCGTCTGCTGATCGACAAATCGAAAGCCTTTGGACATAAACTGGTCCATGATGGCTGTCTCTGCAGTATTCAAATCCGTCGTGACAAGATGCATGCCGGGGGTTTCGCCGATATTTGTTTCTTCGATCAGCACCATCATTCTTGGCGTATTTTTTCGGCGGATCAGTGTTTGAATGGCATCAAGATCACTTTTCAGATCAGACAGTTTAACAACGGCTTTTACAGTCACTTCGTAGAGTGATTCACTGCGCCTGCCCTCCTGAATCACTTCGTAATTCTGGACATACCCCTGAGTTTTGCTGAAAATATTGTCTTCAATGAGCTGGTAATTCTCAACCAGGGTTTCAGCAGATACCATTAAGCCCATGACCTGCTCCAGACCTTTGCGCAGGGCATCTTCAATGGCATCATCACGGGCATGAGCCACATCATCATTGATGATGGAACCCATCCCCGTCGCAGTCACTTCTTTTGCCATGTCAGAATCTGTCTGAGCTGAAATCAAGCCGGACATGAACAGACAAAATATTAGGCAAATATTTGCAGCTTGCTTGATCACGTTGACCTCCCCGCCTTAAAACGTCATACGCAGGGCATTCTGCAGCTCACGAATGATCAGCAGTGCATCTGCTCCTGAAACAGGATCCTGCATATGAAAGGCGCCGTCCATTGTGTCCGCTTTCATGATACCGCGGCTGACGCAGAGCGAAATCGCATTAAAAGCGTAATGATTGCTGTTGACATCCGGAAATGGAGATTCGGTGCCGAAATATTTCGATGCCAGTGACTCGTCTCCGGTGACTGAAATGAGTATATTCTGAATAAACATGGCATATCCGGCGCGGGTTATCAATTCATCCGGATGGAAGGTATTGTCCGGGAATAATTCCATCACACCGTAATCAAGAATATTTTTAATCCAGTTTTCGGCCCAATGACCCGAAATATCCGTTGCAACTGCTGTTTCAGCTGCCTCGGCCTGGGGTACAGCGGAAGGATCATCCGGCGGACGAAATGAAGTGTCATAGGTTTTCTTGACTTTTTTCTTCAGTAACTCTGGCAGTTTTAATTCCTGGATAAACAGGACGGCCAGATCCGCACGGTCGATTTTGGGAATCAGTGCGATTTCCATTCCAATCTTTGTGCCCGGCGCTGCACGCTGGATTTTCTGCATCAGCTCCCATTCATCATTGGCCTGTTGAGAAAAATCGCCTTTAATTTCTATCACTTTTCTAAATTCTTTTGCCGCTTCCGCAAACTGATAGGCGTTTTTGTATGCAACGCCTTTGAAGTAAAGTGCTTTTTCAGAATCAGGTTTGATCTCTAAAGCCTCGTCAAAACATTTAACAGACCTTTTTAACCAGTCATCACCTTCCCGTTGCTTCATATACACCACACCTTTGGCAATATGCCCGTCCACAAATTTTTTATCTTTGCCAAGGCCTTTATTGATCCACTCCAAAGCTGATTTGAAATTTTTCTTCTGCAAATCGACCATACCCATGCCCACATAAGCGCCCGGATAATCAGGATCCAGTGCTTTGGCACGTTCAAATTCGTTTAATGCGCTCTGAAGATTGCCGGCCTGTAATTCACGGTTTCCCTGTTGGTAATGGTTTTCCGGCGTATCTAAAATGGACTCTTTTTGAATCGGTTTTGGCCCGCAGGCAACATACAACAGGGCCAGCATCGCAATGAGTCCTGCGATCATGCTCATTCGGTTCCGCATGGGACACCTCCTGTTTATAAATAGGTTCAGAAAATATCCGAACGAATCACTATGAAGGTACAAACATCATTCCGTCATTCAGAATTTCTGATGCCCTTGCCACTTGTTGAACTGTCTTTTAAGACTGCAACAGGGGCACTCTCTAAAATTAATTTTAATCCAATATAAACATCACCTTGCAATGCTGCAAGAAATTCATATTGGCCGCGGCATTATGAATTTTGGTGGCATCAGCTGCACTCACCACCACATCTGTCTTGTTTGGCCCTGTCGCTTTAACGGCTTTCACGACAAGCGGTGTATCAGCCACCCGCTCATTTTTGGCAGCTTTTTCCACATTTTTGTCATATCCCACCATGCCAATATCGACAGCATATTCCCGGCTGACAAATTTGGATCCGTAAATCTCATTCATTGATTCATCCAGCACTTTAGGCGCCATGGCCGGACGCAATCCCAGACCCGATGCATCCACAATTAAACCGGTAACCACACCTGTAGAAGTACCGGCGGCAGAAGGCGGTTCAGCACTTTGAATTAAAGTGACACCACCGGGAACCGGTTTTCCGGCTGGCCAGGGCTGTCCGCAGGTCGGGCAGAGTTTTACACCCCCTGTCATGAGGGTTCCGCCACCAAATGCCTGGGGAAGAACCGCATCGGCAATAATGCCCGTCAAAGGCGCTTCCACCTCCACTTCAACATCACCGGTGGACATATACTTGGGTTCTCCGACCATTCTGGCGCCTCTTAAAACGCCATCGACCCTTGTCTGGATAACATCGCTGAGCAGCATGGCATTTTCAACAGTCGTTTCTGAGGTCAGATTTACACCCTTGACAATTTCAAGCAGGTTGCGGTAGGCATCCAGCTTGGCAGCGCGGATAGCGCCTGAACGTTGCGCTGCTAATGGCAGGTTGGGATTGGCTGCTCCAATACCGGTTGCCCGGATCATCTGGTTGGTCCAATCCACACTTCCGGCGGCCCCGACAGATTGGACATATCCCTGCCCCAGCAGGGCCATCGGCAATGCAATGATCAACAATACAAAGATGCCTCTTTTCACAGATAACATGGTGTTTTCCTCCTTTATTTGTTCAAGAGGTCGCTTCATAAAAATGAGCGAATGACGGGATTCGAACCCGCGACATCCAGCTTGGGAAGCTGGCGCTCTACCATCTGAGCTACATTCGCTTTATATTTTATGACCTTAATATTTGTTTTTTGCCAATATTATTGATAACTCTTATTCAATCAGTTCCTGACAGGTTATGTTATCATAAAAATATTCATTTTAATGACAAAGTCAAACACTTTTTTGTTTACGGATTTCAATGATTTTTGTTCACTGATCAATTTATTTAGGACAAATTCTATTGTCAAGTTTAATTTTCATCAATTTGCCATACTCTTGCCGGTCTCTTGAATTAAAATTTGACCGGTTTTTATACGCTTAAATCCTCTGGAGCCCAGAATATATGATTTTCTCGGACAAAAGATCAGGTATTCATCACGGTCGTTTTTAAATATAACCAAAACTTCTGACTGTTCATCCGGTACAAGCGAATCTCCCATATTTTGATAAAATGTCTTAAGTCTTGATACGGACGCATCAGCAGCACTGTCGGATTCACAAAAAACAATAAATCCGGTGCCCCGGTCCTGATTCATTTCATAGTCGGCTTCAATACCCGCTCCCAGAAAGGACTGGTTGAGCATTTCTTTGGGATGATATTTTAATGTTTTTACAATCCTGTGCTTTCGGGGCAGCAAGGTTGTTATTTCCGGAGCGGTTTTTTCACCCTGAATTTTCTTTGAAATCTCGGTTGCCATCAAATGCATTCCCTTTGAATATACGGGACCGCTGTCCCAGGCACTGATATCTACAAATGCCTGTCCCTGATAAAATTTGATGTTGTATTCTGAAACAATGGCTTCAGCGCCTAAATTTTCATACTGATAATCCGGATATCGATAACTGGCATAGATACCAAAAGCGTTCTCAGGTGATCCCATATCATAAAGATTGACTGTGATGGATGAATCTTCTGAATCTGACCGATAATAGGTCTGAGTAACCAGCCTGACAAATCCGTATCGATGATACAATTCCGCTTCACCATTGATATATTCATATAATGTGGGGGGATTGTACACATCCGGTGCTTCCCGCGTCTCCCATCCTGTCAGAACAGATTCCGATGGCAGCAGCAGGGAGAAATCTGCCTTAGCCGGCAACAAAAAATGGACAATGAATGATAAAAATACTGCAAAACGCAATATCCGGACCCAATTCTTCATGATTCTGCTCCTCATAAATAAAATATTGCTATCAATAAAATCCTTTGGCATGCCAGAATGGGTAGATGAGTAAATTTGAAATTTTTTATCACCCCCTACTCCAATAAAATACACAAACAGTATAAATATCCACAGTGGCGGAAATAAAGGGAACTCGTTTACTCATTTTTTTATGTCTTAATTCCTGTTTCTTGTTTCTTGATTCTTTATCCCCTTGAGCCCTTAATTTTATTTTTCGCCCGCTCCAGGGCCGTCCGGCTTCGTTTAACCCAGATATCACGCAAGTTTTTCTGCTCCTGAGTTGAAACCGGAACCGATTTTAAATCATTAATTGCGTCTCGCAATTGAATGGCATCCTGAGCAACCTGTCTGTTCTGCGACCGCACAATTATTTTTCTTTTTGCATTCTGCTCGGCCTGTTCCAGTCTAAGCAGATGCTTCAAGAGCACCGTCCGTTTGTGAATACACAGATACAGGGATTTTTGAAAAGAGGTCGCTCCTTTTTGTTCATGTGCTTCCAGTTGTTTCTGTACTTTCTGAATTCTGCTGTATGCACTATCGTAATTTTTCTCGTTCCAGTCGGTTTCAGTTTTTGTCATCCATTTTTCATACCTTGCAAGCAGGGATTCCAGAGTTTCCACCTGATCTGAAGATAAAGAAGCTGTTTTATTGCTATCGGCCTGGTCGGTTTTCATAGAAGCATTCACCATTTTTTGTACCAGAGATTGAACTTGCTCAGGATCAACCTCGGCTTCAACCGTTGTAGAAATTGTACGCCCTTCTTCTGTCTGATCGATGACAGTCAGATTTTTCATATAGCCGGCAGAAATTGTGTTGATAATATCCTCTTTCAACGTGGCATTTTCAACCTCAGTTGAGGATTCGACAAAAATATAATAAGATTCGATCGCATCACGGATTGCCAGATCCTTACAGGTTTTCCGTGCTTCAACCAGGCTTTCATTATCTCCGTAGGTATAGTGATACGATCCCTGAATTGTATCCTGGGTAAACGCTGACATCTTGATTACAATGAAAATCAGCATAATAATTTTCTGATTCATAAACAATCCTCCCTTGATATTGTGAATATGCATCATTTTGTCTTGTCTGAGATTTGAACTTTGTGACTTAAGCATTGTTTTTTTATTTTGTTTCTTGATTCTTATTTCTTGATTCTTGTTTCTTTTTTTTCTCTCCGTTTCTCCGTCTCGCCCACGCTCCGTTTCAGCTTCTCTAACAACGACCCTATGACTCTACGACTCAACGACCTTAAGACTCAAATAAACAAAGTATTATCCGCGTTTTCTGTTTCCTTCACGTACGACCCTACTGCACCATAATGATCGATCCACTGATCGTTCATCTGATCTTTTGAAAGTCCCATCAATTCCATGGTCATTTCACAGGCAATCACCCTGCCGCCAAGCGCTTTGAAATCTTCCATTAAACGCTCGGGTTCGGCCACCCGGTTCTTTTTCATTCTCTGAACCATCATCCACTTGCCAAGGCCCATAAAATGCATCTTTGACAACGGCGCCTTCGAAAACCTGCCACGAACCAGACGCTGCAATCCCCAGAATGTAAAATAGAGTGTTACGTCACCACCCATGGCCAATATTCCATTTCCAAGAATTAAAGCGCTCATGACCTTATCTAAATCACCGCTATGAACAACAATGGTCATCTTCATGAAATTCACCTGACGAGACTGTCGAAAAAGTTGTAAATTTAACCTCCCTGAGGTTAAAAATAATGTTTAGAATGGTTTTTCAACAGTCTCAACGTCGTATATAGATGTGCCAGATTCCATCTGACTCCTCGGTTTTCAACAACTTCAGTCCCAATGAATCCACAGCCATGGGGATTTCCTGCTTTGAGGCCGGATGCGTGCCTTTGACTTCAATCACTTTGCCTTTTTCCGCTTTTAACACAGCCTTCCGCATTTCCACCAATGGAACAGGACAGGTTTCTCCAATCACATCAACAATGATATCCGGATCCATTCTAATCTCCCCTGAAAATTACAATGACTTTATGAATATCCCAAAGCGGCTCGATCCTCTCAATAATTTCATTTTTTATATTGCCGGCAAACTGATGATCTTCGGGCAATTCAAGATAAATCGTTGCACATCCATTCTGTATATTACACTTTTGCACCAGCTTGGTTTTGACAACATCCAGGCCGGCCAGGGGATTAATGACCCTTGACAGCCGTTTCATCACAATTTCTTCCGAGGTGGGTATTTTGTGTTTCAATAATCCATGCTGATGCTCATAATTCTCGATCGCTGTTCTTAGCGCATCAACTGCTAAAACCGCACAATGGACCTTTACCGGCGGCAGCCCGCCCAGTTCGTCGTTTGCTGTTTTCCAGCTGATCGCTTTGGCTTCTTCAATGGACTTGTTTTTCGCCAGATCCGTGATAATAGATCCGGTGGCAATATTGGAAGCGCAGCCATAGGATTCAAATTTTATATCCGTAATCACTTTCGTGTCTGAATCCACTTTTAAATACACTTTCACCATATCGCCGCAGGCCGGGCTGCCTTCTGTAGCCTGAGCATCAGCATTCTTTATTTTACCGACATTATGGGGATGCATAAAATGGTTGAGAACTTTTTGCGTATACGGAATCGCCATAAATTCCAGACTCCTTTATTTTAATATTCAATCAAATTAAGCAAGGACCATGCGTTGCATAAATCAGTATCTCACTGCCCCAATGAAAAACAAGATTATTTTAATGACCATGACTCAAAAATATAATCCAACAGGTATTTATTGCAACGGGCTGATTTTTCTTAACGATTCAACAACGTCGTTGCAGCTTCGAATGACACGCCCGATCTCCGATTCCTGATTGAACCGGCTCAATGTAAATCGAATCGATCCATGGGCCCGCTCATGACTGAAACCCATGGCCATCATAACGTAACTGGGTTCCAGGGACCGTGAAAAACAGGCAGATCCGGTTATAACGGATATTCCTTTCATGTCCAGATGAAGAACGACCGATTCTCCTTCAACCCGGCTAAAAGACACATTGACATTTCCCGGGTGACGTTTATCCGGATCCAGCGGACCATTGATGACTGTCCCCTTAATTTCCTGTATTAAGCCATCCATCAGTTGTTTCTGCAATCCACGAATATAGTCGACATGTTTTTGCTGAGCCAGTTCTACTGATTTCCCGAATCCAACAATCCCCGCCACATTCTCTGTACCCGCACGTTTATCAAATTCGTGATATCCGCCATGCTGCCATTTTTGTATTTTGGTACCTGGTCGAATATAAAGAGCACCCACGCCTTTCGGCCCATGGATCAGATGCCCGGTGATGGAGACAAGATCTGCAGGTAATGTCTGAAGATTCAGATCGAGCATTGTGAAACTGCGGCACGCATCGATGTGAAAAAGAGTGTCCGCATCCTGACAAATCCGGGCGATCTCCTGTACTGGCTGAATTGTACCCACTTCATGATTGGCATGCTGAACACTGACTAAAATCGTTTGATTTGTAATCGCTTCCCTGATATGATCGGGATCAATAAATCCTTGTTCGTCCACATCTATATAAGTGATATCAAAACCTTGTTTTTCAAGCCATTGCGCACTGTGCAACACGGAATTATGAACGATTTTGGAAATGACCAGATGGTTTTTTTTGCCCTGATGCGCCCAGGCTGTCCCTTTTAAAGCCAGGTTGTTGGATTCCGTACCTCCGGAAGTAAATATTACGGATTCCTGTTCCGCATTCAATTTCTTTGTGATAATTTCTCTGGCCTGATCCAATCCCTCTCGTGCCTGAATACCAGGCGTATGACTGAATTGAGAAGAAGCCACTGCATACTGTTCAATAAAATAGGGCAGCATTGCCTTAACCACCTGCGGATCGGGCTGGGACGTAGCCGAATTATCCATATAAATTCGATCTTGCATCATCGCAGGATCCTTTTCAGTATATACCGCATTATGCCATCAAAATTAAACGGGATTATTGAAGGCAGGTTCCGGTCTAAATAAATAAAATACTCATCACAGATGCAATAAAAATTAACAATCCAATACAGGTCATCCACCAAAATAGCCAGACCCGATTTTCTATTTTTGTCTTAATGATATTAAACAGGCCATAAACGGCATGACCAATAAACAGGAACAGCAACGGAATATCAATCCAGACAGCGAAATGAATCAAATAGGCTTGAGAACGGGGTATCCATTGAATGGTGCCGACCATCGCAAAGCCGGTCCACATTTTAATACCCACAAGAACAATCAGTAATATTCCGCTCAAGCGATGAAAAGAACGGACAAACCGAATCAGCATGGCAGATTTCATGATCTCCTCCTCATAAAAATGATGGAGTGAGGATGTCGGCTTTTTTACTGAAAGACAAACGACGATTCATCATTATCATTCCCTCCTGAACAGAACCTCAAGTATCAAATCGTAACAGCCATCAGCATTCGGTTGTTCCATATGAAGCATCACTTCGTCATCACCGGTTTTTCTGAATGTTTGTCTCAATACACTGCCATGCCAGTTCATATACAATGTATCATTATTCAGGAACTGGCAACTGGCCGTATCAAAAGCTCCGGAACTTTCAAACCACCAGTAGCGATAAATTTGTCGCTTTTGATCCCATCCAAATATCCCATGAGCCTGCCCCTTTTGCCCTCCCACTTCGCATTCATAGTCAAACATCACATATTGATTTTCCAGAGTGTGTTTAAAAACGCCCCGCCCCGTTCCTGTCATGGCCTCACTGTAACTGCTTTCCGGTACACGATATTCAAGTATCCATGAACCCAGTAAAAAATCGAATTTTTTCATTTGATCTGTATTTCCTGCTGCATGGACAGTCAATATAAATATACAACGATTGCACAGAATACCGATTTTAATCCTTTTGGCTGTTCTTCCGATGATTGAGTCTCCGAAAAGTCATCCGTCGATCGAGATAGGGTGAACCAGAATATTGAAATACATCCTACGGGCCTACATGGACCATATCCACAGAGAATTCATCCCGGTTATAATATTCCTCATCTCTCATGCATAAATCATATTCACCTTTCAAAAGAAAATAATGCCCATGTTCCATACTGGCCAAATACTGTAAAATTTCCTGAGCAGTTCGGTCTTCCACCTCTTGTGAAAGATCGTCATAAAATTCTTCGGATACTTTTTCTGTTTCTATTGCCATTTCCAGCAAATCAGGGACCGACGCATTTTCTTCCAGGGCCAATGTCAACCGCGGCATTAATAATTTTTCATTTTTTGACGGTTCCTCTCCCGGAAACATTTTTTGAAACAACGTCAATAATATTTTCTGATGTTTCTTCTCTTCAGAAGACAAAAATTTCAGTTTATCTTTCAATATAAAATTTTTTACTTTTTTCATTAATAATTTGTACGCATCTTCAGCCGCATACTCTGATTGAATCGCGATGGATAACGCTTTCTCCGTACTAAGCATTGCAGCTTTCATGATTTTTCTTTCCTCCTTATCTTTATTTTATACGGTACGAGTGAAAAAAATTTAGTTCTCCTGAAGCACGCCTGTATTGTAAAACTCTTCCAGTCGTTCTTTATGTTTCAACTCTTCAGTCACCAGCTTTAATAAAATACTCCTGACCGCAGCATCATCCGTCTGCTCAACAAGCGTTTTATACAACCGGACACTCGCGGCTTCCCTGTGTATGGCGAGCTGAAGCAGATCCTGATACGACATATCCGGATGAAAAGATTTTTCAACAATATACGATTCCATTTTGGGATCATTTAAACGCTCAACGGCTGTTTCGTGTAAAACCGCTGCATCCATATTTTTTAACAAATCTATATGTTTTGCTTCTTCAGCGGCCATCTCTATGAAAGCATCCTGCATTTCATCGCGGTTGGTTCTTTCGCTGCATGTGGTATAGAAGGATACAGCCTCTTTTTCACGGTCAATGGCATAATCAATAATTTCCTGCACTGTTTTTAATTTCATGATTTTTCCTGAATAAAAATGTTTGCTACAATTAGAATTCATGAATCGCCGGTCATTGTATATAACATTCTCCGACAATTTTTTCAATATTAAAATTGTTGGAAAATACCCTGATTATACGACCATGATTTCCCTGGATGATTCCCAAAGGCCATGAATATTACAAAATGCCAGCGCATGAAGGGTTCCCGATTTTGCCACTTTTAAACTGGCTGTGACCGAATGATGCGTATATACAGGACCCGCATTTGCACCTTCGTCAGATTCACCATGCGCATTAAATTCAAATTGCCCGACATGATAATTAAATTTCTCATTTTCTGCATGAAAATATAACGAAATCCAGCAGATATGGTGTTCAGTCGTATTGGGATGCGCAATTTCTTTCCCCAATGAGGCTTTGACTTCAAAAATTTCTCCGGCTTTTACCTGATCCGGACATTCAATCACCGGAACATGCTTTTCGCTTTTCCAGTCGGCTTCTCTTATATGTTGACCCAGTTTACCCATTTTGACCTCCATTTTGATTAAATCTGTTAACTTATTGAAATTCTGAATGATCTCAAAGACATTTTATAAATATGATCCCAGCACTTTCATATAATTGCTTCGGACATAGGCAGTGGGTTCGGCAATATTTTTCATGCTGAGCAGCCCTCGTATGTCCTCAATGGAATTGTAATCTCTCTTTTTCATCCATTCTTTCATATCTGACAATACAGATTGAATATGGGAAATACCATGTTTTAATATTGCCGAAGCCATCATTGTTGCATTGGCACCCGCCATGATCGATTTAATTACATCTTCAGCAGTATGAATCCCTCCTGTTATGGCCAAATCACAATCCAACTGACCGTATAAAATGGCAGCCCATCGCAATCGCAGTGTCAATTCCCCAGAATGACTTAAATGAAGATTGGGCACAACATTAAGATTATCCAGATCAAAATCGGGTTGATAGAATCGGTTAAAGAGAACCAAACCCTTCGCACCTGCCTGATCAATACGTTTCAGCATATTGGCGGCCGCACTGAAAAAAGGACTTAATTTTACTGCCACAGGAATTTTAATACTGCTCGTCACGTCTTTTACCAGAACAGTATACAACTGTTCAACCTGGTCTCCCATAACGGCAGGATTTGTAGGAATAAAATAGATATTCAACTCCAGTGCATCCGCACCGGCAGCTTCAATTTTTTTGGCATATTCAATCCATCCGCCGGTTGATATCCCATTTAAGCTCGCAATGACGGGAATTTCCACAGCTCTTTTCACTTCTTTGATATGTTCCAAATACGCGGTCGGGCCCAATTGAAAGCTGGAAATATCAGGAAAATAACTGAGGGCTTCTGCGAAACTTTCCGTACCTCGTAAAAGATTCTCGTTAAGTTGTTTTTCTTCAATAAGAATCTGCTCTTCGAATAGAGAATGTAAAACAACAGCAGCGGCGCCAGCATCCTCCATATGCCGAATGCTTGAGATATCTTTTGCCAGGGGTAAAGAAGCAATCACAAGCGGATTATTCAGATTTAATCCTAAATAACGGGTTTGAAGCATCATCGAAGTTACTCCTGTCTGAAAGCAGAATTATTCATCAATTTCAGGATAAAAACAGCAGGGTGTCAAAAAAAGCATACTTGCTTTTGACACCCTGATTCGCAAAAATTTATAAATAAAACATCGTCTCCAGATTATTCTTGATCAACAGGCATCTCAGCCAAATGCGCATAAGCTTTCCATCGCTGATAAACATCTTTCTGTGCTTCCTTTAGTAATTTCTCTGCGGCCTCCGGTCTTGTTTTTGTAAGCATACTATAGCGTGTTTCATTGTATACGTAATCTTTCAGAGGAATCTCCGGAGCTTTTGAATCAAGGGTCAGAGGATTCTTGCCCTCCTTAAGCAGATCCGGATTGTAACGAACCAGCGGCCAATATCCGCTTTTTACCGCCAGTTTTTGTTGTTCCAATCCTTTGATCAAATCATATCCATGGGCAATACAATGGCAATACGCCAGAATTAAGGAAGGACCATTATATGCTTCAGCCTCACGAAATGCTTTCACAGTCTGCACGTCACTGGCACCCAATGCAACCCGGGCGACATACACATTGCCATACGTGATGGCCATCATTGCCAGGTCCTTCTTCGGTACGGGTTTGCCTCCCATTGCAAATTTTGCAGTTGCACCGCGCGGTGTGGCCTTTGATGCCTGACCGCCCGTATTTGAATACACTTCCGTATCCAGTACCAGAATATTAACATTGCGCCCGGAAGCAATCACATGATCCAAACCTCCATAGCCTATATCATAAGCCCATCCGTCGCCTCCAATAATCCAAACACTCTTTTTCACCAGGACATCGGCAAGACTGATCAGCTCCCTGGCATCATTGCCCTTGAGAGCCTGAAGTTTTTTCTTCATGGTTTTAATTCGCGTTCTTTGATCTTCAATACCGTCATCCGTGGTTTGATCTGCATTGAGAATATCATTGACCAAATCCTTCCCGATATCTTTGGACAATTTCTTCACGAGTTCCTTGGAATACTCAAGCTGTTTATCAAGAGCCAAACGCATACCCATCCCAAATTCTGCATTGTCTTCAAAAAGCGAGTTTGACCAGGAGGGGCCCCGTCCCGACGGATTCTGTGCGTAAGGTGTGGTCGGTAAATTGCCTCCGTAAATGGATGAACATCCGGTGGCGTTTGCAATCAGCGCCCGATCACCGAATAACTGTGTCATTAATTTAATATAAGCAGTTTCACCACATCCTGCACATGCGCCGCTGAATTCGAATAATGGCTGCAGCAATTGAATATCTTTTACCAGATTCAATTTCAATTCTTTGCGGTCCACATACGGCAGCGTCTGAAAAAATTTCCAGTTCTGCCGTTCCCGCTCACGGATCGGATCGAGATCGTTCATATTGATGGCCTTTTTATCCGGTTCGTCCTTGCTCCTGGCCGGACAATTGGACACACAAACACCACAGCCCGTGCAATCTTCAGCAGAAATCTGAATTGTATATTTTTTCCCGGCATATTGTTTCCACTTTGCATCTGTGGATTTAAATGTGTCCGGAGCGTTTTTTAAAGATTCGGAATCGTATACTTTGGAACGGATGACTGCATGCGGACAGACAAAAACACATTTTCCGCATTGAATGCAGACTTCCGGATCCCATACAGGCACTTGCAGTGCAACATTCCGCTTTTCCCACTGGGTGGTAGCTGTTGGAAAACTGCCGTCCGGAGCAAAAGCGCTTACGGGCAAATCATCTCCCCGTCCGGCCACAATTTCACCGGTCACATTTCGAATATATTCAGGTGCTTCGTCAGGTACGGCTTTGCGCATCTTAATATTGCTGGACGCCTGTTTCGGCACCTGAACCTCAATCAGATGATTCAGAGCTTCGTCGATGGCTTTGAAATTCATTTTAATGATTGATTCACCACGCTTACCGTAAGCCTTTTCGGTAAACTTCTTGATGAGATCAATGGCCTGTGCTTTGGGCAATACATTGCTGATGGCAAAGAAACAGGTCTGCATAATCGTATTGATGCGAACACCCAGTCCCACTTCATCGGCCAGTTTGTACGCGTCAATCACAAAAAATTTTAGTTTCTTGTCAATGATCTGTTGCTGCACTTTTCTGGGAAGATGATCCCAGACAGTTTCAGCACTGAAAATACTGTTCAAAAGAAAAGTCGCTCCTTCTTCTGCCAGTTTAAGCATCTCATATTTTTCAAGAAATGAAAACTGATGGCAGGCAACAAAATTGGCCTTGGAAATAAGATAAGGCGACTGAATCGGTTCGGGACCAAAACGTAAATGTGAGACTGTCAGAGAACCTGCCTTTTTGGAATCATAAACAAAATATCCCTGAGCATAGTTTTTGGTCTCTTCACCGATAATCTTGATTGAATTTTTATTGGCGCTCACCGTACCGTCAGAGCCCAGCCCAAAGAAAACCGCCCGTGTACGTCCTTCCGGTTCAACAACAAATTCCGGATTGTATTCCAGACTGGTTTTGGTCACATCATCATTGATACCAATCGTAAAATGATTTTTTAATTTGGTTTGATTCATCGAATCAAAAACACCTTTCACCATAGCCGGTGTAAATTCCTTGGATGACAAACCGTATCGACCGCCGGTTACAGTTGGATCAATTTTAAATTTAAACAGGCCCTGCATTTTGGCTTCAACCAGCGCTGTTATCACATCCTGATACAAAGGTTCTCCCATAGAACCAGGCTCCTTGGTACGATCCAGAACGGCAATATGTTTGACTGACTCAGGAAGTGAATCGATAAAATGCTTTACTGAAAATGGGCGGTAAAGATGAACTTTCAGCACGCCTACTTTCTCTCCCTTAGCCTGAAGATAGGCCACGGTTTCCTGAACGGTATCCGCACCTGATCCCATGAGTATAATCACCTTTTCTGCCTCCGGAGCACCGGTATAATCAAATAAATGATAATGGCGGCCCACTATTTTACTGAATTTATCCATGGCTTTCTGCACAATATCCGGGCATGCAACATAATAAGGATTTACTGTTTCCCTTGCCTGAAAAAATACATCGGGATTTTGAGCCGTACCCCGAATTACCGGGCGGTCGGGAGAAAGTGACCGCTGACGATGCGCACGAATCAATTCATTATCAATCATAGCCCGCATATCATCTTCAGATAACTGCTCGACTTTGGATACTTCATGTGAAGTTCTGAATCCATCAAAAAAGTGTATAAATGGCACTCTTGCTTCAAGCGTAGCTGCCTGGGCAATTAGAGCAAAATCCATAACTTCCTGAATGGAATTACTGGCTAAAATGGCAAACCCCGTGGAACGGGCCGCCATGACATCACTGTGATCACAAAAAATTGAGAGTGCGTGCGTGGCCACTGAACGAGCTGATACATGAAAAACAGTTGAGGTTAATTCTCCAGCAATTTTAAACATATTCGGAATCATAAGCAGCAGTCCCTGAGATGCAGTGAAAGTCGTGGTTAATGCGCCTCCCTGAAGCGCACCATGAACAGCACCGGCGGCACCGCCTTCCGCCTGCATTTCTGTTACCTGAGGAACGGTCCCCCAGACATTTTTTAAATCCTGAACGGCCCATGCATCGGCATGTTCACCCATGGGTGAACTGGGTGTAATAGGATAAATAGCAATAACTTCATTGGTACGAAACGCCGTATACGCAGCGGCTTCATTTCCATCGATGGTAACAAAAGGTCGCGACATTAAAATTCTCCTTATTTGTTGAATAATATATTAAATAAAATATTTTTCAATATTTAACATAAATTTTTAACGAAATAAAAAGCATATTCTTAAAACTTTACAAGATATCGTCAATCCCCTCTTCAAAATCGCAACTATACGATTTAAAACCCGATGATAGTTGATTTTAATAATAAATACAACCGATCGGGATTAAGTTCATTTTTCAATATATATCCCTGGGCCCCGTGATCCAGAACGTCATCATAGAGGGATGTATCCATCGATCCACTCAAAACAATAACAGGAATCCTCCCTGCCTCTGCAAGGAGACCATCGATGCTGTCAAGGCCATCACTGTCCGGAAGTGATAAATCAAGAAAAATGATGTGAAATTTATTTTGTCGGATATATTGAATCGCGGTTTCCAATAAATTCACCCATCGTGATTTAAATACTATATCTGAAGAATGATTTTTGGCAACCTCATTTAAAGTGAGTTCTAATAAACGCGCATCTGCCGGATTGTCTTCAATCAGCAGGACATGATACTCCACAGACATTGAAAAACCTTACATTTTGTATATCAAAAATGAAAACACGAAATATAATCATTCTTATTTTAATATTGTACTTTTCAATATAAGCATGCGAATTCAGTGAGTCAATAAAAAACAGAATAAATAAGCCTTTATTAAAGGATATCATGGGTTTTTAATGAATTGAAAAAACGACAAAAAAGAATGGATTGCCCTGTCGATCGTTATCTGCAGGGCAATCATGAATCAATCGGGAATACAACGTTCTGATGATTATAATGACCGTAATTTCTCAAGAATTGTCTCTATGTGCCCCGGCACTTTCACTTTTTTCCATATTTCAACAATTTGTCCCTGAGGATCGATAAGGAATGTACTGCGCATTACGCCATAGTATTCTTTGCCATACATTTTCTTTACTGACCAAACGCCATATGCCTCGAGTACCGTATGATCAGAATCACTGAGAAGCGTCACTTTCAAATCATGTTTATCCCGAAAATTACAGTGACTCTTCACTGAATCAGGACTGATACCCAGGACAACTGCATTGTGTTCTTTAAATTGAGCTAAAGATTCAGTAAAATGAATGGCCTCCAGAGTACAACCGGATGTATTATCCTTGGGATAAAAATAAAGAACCACCCATTTGCCTTGAAAATTCTTCAGACAGATTTGTTTCTCTTCTGTATCCGGCAAACAGAAATCGGGGGCCGATTGGCCAATTGTCAGTACATTCATTAACATCCACCCTATTCTTCCTGGGTTTCATCGGTAAAAGTGCGAGATCCAAGTTCCCTGTCCATCATAAAAAGCGCTCCGGGATTGTCACCGATCATTTCAAGTTTTCCGATAATCTCTTGATCATTCGCTTCTTCTTCCACCTGTTCCGTAACAAACCATTGCAGAAAAATCTGGGTTGCATGGTCATTCTCTGAAATAGCCAGATCGACCAGTTCATTAATACTCTTGGTAACAAACTGTTCATGCACGAGGGTTTTTTTAAACATCTCCAGGGGTGACTGAAAATCAGATGGTGGTTCCTCAATCGCCTTTAAATTTATCTTTGCTCCCTGCTCCTGGAGATAATGATAGATTTTCATGGCATGCGTCATTTCTTCTTTGTACTGAACCATAAACCAGTTAGCGAAACCTGACAGCCCCCTTTCTTCAGAATAAGCGGACATTGCCATGTATAAATAGGCCGAATACATTTCTTTATTTATCTGCGCATTCAGAGCAACTGCCATTTTATTACCTAACATCAATTCATTCTCCTTGAATATCATTTAAGTTATTGATAATGTTCAGATCATTAAACTGATCATTGATATAAAGAGTTACAGCCAATGATTATTCCAGTTCGAATTCTTCTTTACCCGCACCACATTCCGGGCATACCCAATCATCAGGAATATCTTTAAAGGCTGTTCCCGGATCCACTCCATTATCCGGATCCCCTTTCTCCGGATCATAAACATAACCGCATACAACACAGACATACTTTTCCATAACAACCTCCTTGAATTTTTAATTTTATTCCGACCTCAATGTTTGATTAAAACTGAACAAACTTATCCTTTACCGCATTACAAACCGGACAGGTATCCGGTGCCCTGCCTTCAACAGTGTATCCGCAGACAGGACAGATATATATATTATCATAATCCACATCACGACCTTCCTTTGCTGCCTGTCTGGCCTCAGAATACATCGCTGCGTGTATCTTTTCTGCTTCAATAGCATAATGAATCGATCGTATTGCTGCTTTTTCACCCTGCAGTTTGGCTACAACATCATACGCGGGATACATTTCTTCAACTTCAAAGTTCTCTCCGTCAATCGCCGATTCCAGATTCTCGATCGAATCACCAAGATCACCCAGCGCTTTGAAATGATTGGTTGCATGGACCTGCTCTGCATAGGCGATGGCTTTAAATAACCTCGCCAGGTTAAGTTTACCTTCCTGTTCCGCCCTGGCTGCAAATATCAAGTATTTCATGTGCGCCTGACTTTCTCCGGCATAGGATACCCTTAAAAATTCTTCAGTCATTTTTTTCATATCTATTGTTCTCCCTTTCTCTGACATTCCGGACAAATACCTGAAAAAAACAAATTCAGCGAGTGAATACGGTATCCTGTCAAACTCTCAATTTCCTGACAAGAAATACGAGTTGATATATGCGGGACATCTTCGATACGTTTACACCAATCACAACGTATATGATAATGGTCACGCAAATCCCCGTCAAATTGTGCTGTCGTACCGCCAAAACTAAATCGCCTGATCTTCCCTTTATCTGCCAGAAAATTCAGATTGCGATACACAGTTCCCAGACTGATGTTCGGGATTTCTTTTTTTACTTTTTCATAAATCCAGTCGGCGGTTGGATGACATTTCGTTGAACGTAAAATACGAAGGATTATATCTCGCTGCCGGCTGTATTTGGTGATTTTCAAATCCATTCTTAGAAATCATTATAAAAACAATAATAATAACTAATATTATTTTTAATATAATGATGTTCCGTTATATAATCAAGTGAATTTTTCAGTAAACAGCCGCAGACAAATACCCTACCGTGTACTGTCCAGGAATATAACTCCCAATAACGTCCGCAGAATTCGTCTGACTTAAAACCTGAATATTCATCGCACCGAGACGTTTTGCAGTTTCCAGCACAACAGAAATCGGAACCCTTCCGCATACACTGCATCCTGAAGAAGACAATACATCCCTGATATTCGTGAGATCATATGTTTTTAATGCATCAACGACCATGGTATCATTTAACTTGACAGCATCATAATCATTCATATGATGCATATCAGAACTGGCAACGAGTAAAGCACTTTGATCGTGTAAGATTTCTACCAATCCCGATACCATATCCTCAACATCATTGACATGATTATGTCCAACCATAATAGGTAAAATACTGAAATTCTTTAGTACCGATTGAAGAAATGGCAGCTGAATTTCAATAGCATGTTCCTGATCAAAAAACATCTCTTCAATCTCCACATATTTTTTCAATCGATTCAGCAAATTCCGGTTTACCGGCACATCCCCCAATGGCGTTTCATAAGCAATATCTCCGTTGACAACATAGTTGCCGGGTCCATAGTGGTGCATAGGACAAAAGATGGCTACAACATCAATCTCACGATGAAGCAATTGTTTATAGCCATAAGCAGCGGTTTGACCGGAATAGATATAACCGGCATGCGGAGTAATAAGTCCGAATATGCGGCTTTTGATCGATGGTATCTCCACATGATCCAAATATTTCTGAATCATATGCTTCAGTTTATCCGGATTCTTCGGATACCAGGTCCCGGCTAAAATTGAAGGTCTGATCTCCTCACTCATAAACGCTCCTTATTTCGTATGAATTTCAAGAATATCACCGTCTTCAAGAATATGATCCCGGTTTACACGCTGACCATCATACTTCTCAGATCCCCAAATACGTGCATAGATCATATGATCGGCCAGCTCTTTATGAATAACAGAGGCAGCATCCCAGACATTAGCGTTTTTTACTAGAATATAAGGCCTTTCCATGTCCGCCTCTTTACCCGGTGTTTTTGTATAAACACGAACGATATGCAGACACCGAAACAATATCTGTCTGAATTTATCCAAACCGTCATTCGGATTGAAAGAAATTTTTGTATGGGCGATTGAGCCGGGAAGATTTTCAATACATCGATTCCAATTTTTCAAAGCGCCTGGTGAATCTGATTTGGTTCCCAGCAGCAGAGTTGTTTTTCTCGCAACCGGTCCCTGAGGCCGTCTTTCACCCCGGATAACAATTTGAATATGATGATCTGACAAACCTTGCTTTAATCTTAAAATTTGTTCTATTATTTTATCATCGGAAAGATCAATGGTCAAAATAATAACATCTGCCAGCCGAATAATATTATATACCCAGGATTCCGTTATATTTTCTGCGATGGGAGGTAAATCAACCAACTGGACTTGAATATCCTGAAACGGCATCATTCCGCAAACAGGTTTGTACGTTGAAAATGGAAAATCTGCAACATCTGTATGAGCGTGGGTCAGGTAGTTGATAATTGAAGATTTACCCGAATTTGGCAATCCAACCAATACGGCCTGTCCGGCCCCTTCAACAGGGATATGATCAAATGCAGATTGACGATTGGCTCCCTTTTTCTTTTGCGCTTCTGAATTGAGTTTAGCGATTTTGCGCTTCAGGTCTCCCTGTAAATGATCAGTGCCCTTGTGTTTTGGCATAATGGCCAGCATGTCTCTAAGGATCTCTATTTTTTCCTGAATATCTGTTGCAGCCCGGAATCTACGTTCTGCAGCATAATAATCAGGAGGCAAATTGGCAGGCATAATATTGGTCTGTTGGTCAGTATAATAATGTCAATCAATTCAACAAAATGTAAATCAAGTATTTCAGTAAATCAAGTATTTTTAAATATCCATATTGGTATTGATAAAATTATCAGCTTGTAAAATACTGTCCATTCAATAAGGATCATTCAGTTTTTTTGATACTTCCTTTAAAACCGATCAATAATATATTTCCAGAATTTTTGGCGCAACCTCTGCTGTCATCGGCAGGTTTCCAAAGATATCTCCGTCTACCTGAACCAGTGTCGGTTTTTCAGAATAAAGTATTGCCTTTTTTACACGATAGTATCTCACATCCCGCATGTTTAAATGTTTCTTCGAAAGCATATTCAACGCAAACTGAATTAATCCAATCTGTGTTGTTCCCTTATAAACACACACATCCAGGAATCCGTCGTCGACCTCAGCAAATGGTGTTATTTGATGAAATCCACCATAGAAATGTGTATTGCCAAGGACGACAAAAGTGCCGGTATCCATGACTTTACCATCATCCAGATTGACATGAATTTCAGAAGGCTGATATCCGAGAAAATCTTTAATGCCTGCCCACACATAAGCATATCGATGAATTATTTTCTTTATTCTTCGGCTTGTACGACTGATTGCGTATGCATCATAACCGCAGCTGGCCATCATTGAAAAATACCTGCCATGAATCAATCCAAGATCAATCCGTTTTTTATGTCTCTGGCAAATCACCTGTGCAGCTTCCAGGGGATTTAAAGGGATTTTCAATTCTCGCGCGAGGACATTGCTTCCTCCAAATGGGAGAATACCAACAGTCACCTGATTGGGCAGAATACCATTAATGCCTTCATTTAAAGTTCCATCTCCGCCCGCAATAATGATTGCGTCATATCCTTCCAGTGCAGCCTGTCTGGCTTTGATCATAATTTCTCCTGCCCCCTGAGTGAAATAGACTGACAACTGAAATCCAGCGGACCTCAGCATGGACAGGGCCTGTTTCAGATATTGACGAATTCTGCGGGGTTTTGAGTCCGGATTGACAAAAACCCTCGTATTTATTACAGAGTTTGTATTCATAAATATTTAATAACAATCATATATTTGAATAAAAATGATTTTTAGCAGTCAAACTGAATCAATCGACCGATCGGCAGGAAATATTTATTGAGTTAATATTGTACCAAATCAAAGCTTATTTTAAATAGATGATAATGTATTGATATCATAGAGAGTTTGATCTTCATTTACTTATCAGTGAGCAGCAAAAAAGATTGCAATTACAAATATTTTTTAAAAAAAGGGAATACAGTCTCTAATCTCATTCAAGGCATACTACGGATAAAAATTACTCATAGAGCATATCCATTTAATCTGAATTACAGAAAACAGATGTTCAAATATCAAAACCTACTTATTTCACCGGTTCTGCCTTAAACCACTCAACATGCCCTGCTTGACGATTCCAGACAAACAATTGACAGGATTTTCCATAACCCTGAACGATTAAATCGTAAAAAATGCCTTTCTGATCCTCTGTATTGGGTATATGTTCCAGTACATCTCCGTCCTGATTGGTAACATGAATGCCTGTTCGATCCGTTACAAAAAGTAAAACTGGACGATAAACCCTTGTATCACCTATATTCACACCCTCATAATCTTCCGCAAGTGCAACACGCTTTGGTCTAAAAAAGGAAACCTTAGGAATTGTGTCATTTTGTACTGTGGCTATATTTCCAATCACAGACCGGAATCGGCCGTTCGAATCGAAAATGAACAGTTGATTTTGATCAACATCCGTAATATAGATATGACCTGATGAATCCACAGCGACGCCTTCCGGAGATTTCAAGGCGTAATTGGAAGCCGGAAAATAAAGAGGTAATGTTCGATCTCTAGCGTCATCAGGAATGGAACCATCGAGATGATATTGCAGGAGGTATGTTGCACTGTCTTTAACTGCTAAAATCCGGTCTCCGGCGATAGTCAGATCTCGTAAATTAAGCTTCTCATTAAAATGATAATACAACTCTGAAGATTCAGAAATTTGATGTCCGGTTACGAAAAGCGTATTTTTATCCAGCCGGCCGGGGAAATGAATCGTATGTTTTTCAATATCCGGAATATGATTGATTCTTCTGAATCGGAATTTTTGAATCAAAGGAATAATCAAATGCATCTGCCTGGGTTGTGTAAAACGGAATTTTTTTCTATAGACATAGCATCGATCATTTCTAATTTCCAAAAGTGCTTTTTCATTAAGCGGAATGTCTTCTACCCGGTAACCATCCCGCTCTTTCGGAAGCAGCTTGCCATTATAAAAAACAAGGACGCCCTGTTCACTTGCCAGTAAATCCTGCGGAAGTACGACATTCAACACCAGCCCTGATTTTAAACCAATAATCTGTTCGCTCAAGCCAGCCGTTTGCTGGCCAAAATCTCTCTGGGCAAATCTCGAATCGCTGATTCGATTCTCTGCTGGATACAGCATGCGGTTCGGTAATCCAAATTGAATCAGTCGGTCAATCGATTCAGCCCAAAGTTTTTTCATCACATACTTCTGGTAACCAAATTGTTCCAAAGTAATTTCTTCATTATCCACTTTGTTTAAATTCTCGGGAAATTCAACGTTATCAATTGGTATATCCCGGATTTCACCAAGATCTCCCCGATTTCGGGAATTTCTTAAACCGGCACGCGCACTGGCACACCAGAATTCACCACCGTCTATCCGGCACGTTGTATTGATAACCGACTGATAACACTCAGCAGCAGCCAAATGGTTATTCTCGTGGATAAAAATCTCGGCTAAATAAAAAAGTGACCGCAAACTCTTCTGTCTCTGAATCAGTTCAACAAAAATTTCTTTGGCTTTTCGATACAACTTTTCCTTTTCATTCTTATCACTTTCATGCTTTGCTGCATCAAAATACGCTCTGGCAATAATATACCTGGCTTCATGCTGATATTTATTATTCCCCTTTTCAAGTGTCTCCATGATATCAGCGGCTTGTTTGTAAAATTTAAGAACCTGCTGGTCTTCCGGTTGTATCTCTGCACGAAGAAATGCAACAATACCCTGAAAAAATTTTGTTTGATCCGATTTTTGATACTGTGTGATTTTCAGAAGCGAATCGAGGTATTTTAAGTACTGAGCACGCTCCTGACCATAAACCAAAGCCGCCTTTGGCAGCATATATCGTATCAATTCCACCACTTCATCCACATTGCTGAATATTGAGCCGGCCTGTTCTCCCAATCCAACACGGGTCAGAGACAATAACAGATTTCTTTCCTTCTTAATAGAAGGTACTGTTGGATTAAAACCACTCAGTGCCTGTTTCAAAGACTTTAATTGGCCTGGATTTGTCGCGTTATGATCAAAAGTGAGGTAAAATAAACGCATCTGTGCATCTTCCCGGAGAAAATTTACGCGAAGATCACAGGCGTCATTTCCTGTGACCGATAAATAGGACTGAAAACTGTTCTTGCTGTCTTTTTCACCACTGATGTATTGAACCCATCCAAGCCAGTACAGGGCTTCAGGATAAATAGTCGAGACTTCGTAATAATAACTCTCGCTTGTTTTTGCAAGCTGAATAAATCGCTGTTCCTGAATATCTGCTTTATGGTCACGATTGGCCTGAAAAAAAAGATAATCCTGTCTGAATCGGGGTCTTGGCAGGGAATCCAAAGCTATATTAACTTCAAACACCTGTTCACCGGTAATTAAATATTCGAAAATAGTGGCATATGTTTTCGAATATTGAATAAGAGGATGAAATTGCACGGCCATAGCCTGGCTAAGATTTTGATTGACTGTTTCAAACTGAAGCGATTGCAGATATTTTACGGCGGCTTCCCGGCCGTTAGAAGCGGATTCTCCTCCCCGAACTTCCTGATAAACCTCCGGCTTTAACTTCGCGTTGGTTTTTGCCAGAATCAATTGGATATTTTGCAGTTGAAACTTCGCACAGGCCTGTAAATATTGAGAGGCAATAGAAGACTTGACAACATCCTCAAGATGTTTTTGAGCTATTCGTAAATCCTGTATAATATCTTTTGCAATGGAGATTCTTTCTCCGGCATTCACAGACCGATACAGTTCTATCCGTCGTAACATGGATTTCTGAATGAGCACTTCTGCAGACATATATGCCCCTTCAGGCGTCATTTTATGATCTTCAAGGCCTCCTGCAATAAAATCGAAATTGTTATATGCGATTGATAATTTTTCCAAAGGTTGACAAGTCAGTTCAGACAACCGAAAATTAGCCCATGCTCGTTTGTAAACGACTTCATCTGATTTTTCCGGATAGCTCTCTTCCAATCCGTTTTCCACAGCGGAGTTAAGATATATAATGACCGATTCAAGATGTTGTATTCTGTCTTCTTTGGATATCTTTGCGGCTAAAGCCAGATTGTAATGACTCTCTGCAACAAAATAATAGGCAATGCCGCTTTCAGCAGCAAATTTTTTCGCATGATCAATAAGACGGACAATGGCCGTTTCATATTCACTGCGATCAAAATATGACAATGCCTCGGACAAGTCTTCCGACAGAACCACTTTCTCTTCAGGTAACTGTCCAAAAGAGACCCCAGAGATGATTAACATGAGACAAATCATCAATGAAAGGAATCCCTGCATGCCTTTGATCAGCTTCATGGAAAGCTCCAATACGATATTTTTAGTATTCATTTACATTTTCTCGATTTTTAGTTCATTATCCTCAATGCCATCAATGTTATAAAGCCGGCCATCAAAAATTTCCAGACTATCCGGGATCGATGCCTTTCGTCTGAGTTTTGTATAAATGGTCAGCTTTTCTCTGCGTGAAGGCAGTTTGAAATCAAAATTAATTTCACCTGTCTTTAAATTCCGATATTTCCAGGTTCGAAGTGTCTCGATAATATGATTTCCCGCTGCCGGATGCCCCTCAATTTCATAAGAGTCGATCAGCAAGTTACCTGACGGATCCACATAGCAGTTGATTTTAACCCGCGTATTGGGAGGCAGCTCATTCCATTGCAAAGACCGCGACCCAGCATGATACGGATTGACTTCAAAATAGAGTGTCTTGACAGGCGCCCCCATAATCCAGATACCGTTGAGTCCGGGCCTCATTGGGGGTTCAATTTCTGAAATCATCGGAGGGATCAATATCGAATCCTTTGGAAGATCACTCATTCTGTAATGTTGATATGCAAAAAATCCTTCCCTGAGAAGCGTATAAACAGCCAACCCGAAAAGGATCCATCGTCTTCGAATAATTGGTTTTTTCTGCTTCATTGAATCTTTTAAAATTCCTGATTAAATGACCACAAAGATTTGAAGTCACACGAAAATCATCACGATGAGATTCATTTCTTTATTTTAGTGTCAAAATATTTTAAAAATCCAGCTTCAGGACTGTTTTCCCTTGATAAGTGCCAGTTGTCACTTTGGATTTTAACAAATCCTGCAATGTCCCTCCGAGGCAACCATACTCAATATTATCTGCCTGGGATAATGAAGACAGAATTTTCATAACAATGACATACGGCATATTATCAGGGCACCGAACGACTGTAAAATAAGTTCGGTTACGATGTAATTGAGCATTCGATACAAATCTGGATAATTTCTGTTGTAAAGCGCCCGGGGACAACGTATTCCTGCGAACCAACCGACTGATAATTTCACGATTCTTCTGATCGCCCAAAAGATAAAACAGTTCCTGATCCCAGGCTTTGACATCGCGGTTGGCAGATTGATCCAGCCAAAAAACTTCATTTTCATTCACAATCTGAATAAAAATCTGTGCACGACCGGGTTTATTCTCTGGCGTGGGTACCATTAACGATCTTTCTTGAAGCGGCATTTTAATGGCGAAACTTGTGACCAGAAAAAAAACCAGCAAAATGAAAATCATATCGATAAGAGAAACCAATTCAACAGCGTCTCTTTTAAAACTTTTCTTTTTAAAAGGCATATCCGCTTTATTCTCCTGACAAGGTCCGGATATAAATATGCTGTATACGATCCCCCAGCGATGCGCATGTATTTAAAATATGATTGATAATTTGATATTTGGTTTCCTGAATAGCGCGAACTTCAATATGGTTTTTAGGATCAGCCGATCGATAATATCGATCGGCGTATCCATTAATCGCATCAGAAATGAACACATAAGGTGAAACATCAGGTATCTTCGGATTCGATATGCGCTCTGATTCAGGTAAAAAATAGGCATATCTCTTTTTTTCAATGGCCTGTAATTTGGCTTGAGAAATATTCATCGAGTCGCCTCTGGAAGGCCATAAGGCATAAACAACCAGCGGACTATTGACATTCTGAGGATCTTCATGCTCGATCTGCAGCATCAGTGTGTACAAAATTTCCTGTACCGGTGCTGTTTTTCGATTGCGAATCTCAGGCAAATCAAATTTCTTCTGCGTATAAATGCCCTGATTCCGGTCGGAAACGACCGACGACATATTAAGAGTCGCCATAAAAAATATCAACAGAAGAAAAATGATGTCAATAAGACTGGTTAAACTCAGCCCTTTTTTTTCATATATCCTTTTAAATGCCATTTTAAATACTTGAATTACAGTCTTTCGGTCAAATCAACAAAAATTTCTTCCCATTTTGAATATATCCAATTGAGTTTGTTTTGATAATAATGAAAAATAAGCATAAGTAAAAATCCGACGGCCAGGCCTTCAATGGTTGTCCAAAGTGCTTCATAAATACCGCCTGCCAGCTCTTGTACCATCTGCATCTGCTCTGTATCGGTAGACAAACGTTCAAGATTTCCAAATGCACTTGAAATACCGGTCGCCGTGCCAAAAAGTCCGATCATAGGGGCAAATGTTCCCAGATTCCAAAGCCAGTCAACGAAACTTTTTCGACGGATTTTATCCAATTCAGACGAAGCCCTGTTTTCAATGGCGCGATCTACCTCTTCCGATACCTTCATCCAGTGAAAACCATTGATTTCATGATTTTGCATACCGGATCTAAATATTTTTGTTGTCGGATAGCCTTTGTATTCATCAATTCGTTTAATAAGATCATTCATTGTATCTGCACCGCAGTCCTGCCAGAATTTGGCTCCGGCTCCCTCAACTTCAAGAGACTGCAGACTTTCCCTTCCTGCCAGATGATCTCGTACCTTTTTATTTGCCAAAGCAATGATTTGCTTCCACTCATCCAGAATACGTTGAAATCCTTTCGAACGATTCCTTTGGTAAATCGCATCGTATCCGTGTCCAATACCTAAGCTTCGGTCCATTGGAAATATTTGAGACATACGCATATAACGCCAGCATTGCGTACAAATCAGAATACCTGCAAGAAAAAACCACCAGATTAACCAAAAAGCGATTTTTCCGGCTTCTGTTGCCCTGTCATAAAATTTCTCCCGCCCGACCAATTGCAATGGTGTCCGGCCACTGAGGATCGGCAATCGATGATACCACTGAATTTTCGGCTCTGCGCCGGTAGCGCTTAAATGACCTGTGACCACCTCTGCCACTTCCGAACGGACAGTGTCCTGCGATCCTGTAATACCCAAAACAGCAAATCGATACTGAACACTCGGTTTCAATTTTTCAAATTGACAGGAATAGGATTCCTGCGCTGTTTTTTCTTTCATATCAAACAGCGTTTCTTCTTCAAAACACTGAATCTGAAAATGCTTAAAATGTTTGGTTTTTGAAGGTATCCATCGTCCATCCTTATGCTCCACCACGTCCCATGTGATGTGACAATCAAAAGATTGCGGGACACCGATTATATCCTTGTCAATTTGGCGGTCAACAGCAGTAATATGCGGTTGATACTGATCTTGGGCAATAAGCAATCCATATGCTGCGCCCAATAAAATGAATCCGAAACTCAACCATCTGGCTTGATAAACCATGAAATGATCTCCTTATCCATTTCATTGAAATAAAAAACTAATGCCAATTTCCTGGGTGGGCATTGTCACACCTGTATAATCATCTTTAATTCTGCTGTACGTATATTCAATGGGCATCCGTTCAAAATCCATTTCAATGCCCAGCATTTTGAAAGGTGTCATGATGGTTCTGGGAATCACAATTTTAATTCCCCATTCCCAGCCTCTTCCCTCAAAAACACGAAATCCATCATCTTTAAGTGTATAGTGGAAACGATAAACAGGAACCCAACGGATATTTGATGAAACATAACCTTTCGGATTGATAATAAAATCGCATCCCGTAAATGTTTCGTAACGCAGACTTGAAAAACGTTCGAGTCCTGTTGCATACCAGCATACTCCCAGACGTCCGGCCGGATGGAGCGCAAAATATAAATTTTCATAAAGCCGCCATCGAATCATCAGGCCGCCTCCGAGACCGACATTTGAATTAAACAGAAAATGCTCTTCCAAATCCAAATTATAATTGCCAATAAATGGCTGGCGGAAAATAAGACATAAATCAGAATGACTTTGCAAATGGATTTTGGGGTACGCTGAATTAACTAACTGTTTGAAATCACCCTCATTCAGTCGCTTGGTCTGCTGCCACTTGATTGCATAGGGAAACATTGCCGGCAGTATAGATTGCATTTGTTTGGGAACAGGGATAATAAACTCACGAACATCCGACCTAAATCGCTGTCCATTCTGGGTAACAGCATGAACCTGCCAATAATATCGGCCATGCCTTTTAAAACGGCTGGAAGCATTCATGATGCGAAGCATCGCACGATTCGTTTCTCCGGGATAAACAGTTCTGACCATACTAAAATCACGATGCTTTGACCAGAACATGACTTCATAATATTCAGGAATAAATTGAATGGAATCTGAAATATGATTCATCTCCCATTGAAACACCACGGTGTTTGATTTAAGTTGGTAATGGTTGCCGGGCGCAGTTAGTACAATGGAAGAATTTTTTATGTCCTCATACTGAACACTCGCATGGATGGACACAAAAGATCCTGTAAAAATAAACATTATCCATATAAAACTGCTACCTATAAATATCAGACGGTTGCAAGCAATCCGCAGCAGTTTTAAATCAGCTGTTTTTAAACTAAAGTACGAATGATTTTGAGAATAGTCTCTCTTCACCATAACATCCTGTATTATTCAAAAAATCGGTTTGAAGGATCATGCCGTGAATAATAGGATAAAAGCATATCATTTGCCAGTGTATCTAAACGATCAAAATCCTTGCGTTCCAGAGCAATGGTTAACTCATCAATAAGCTGATTGGACGTTTCTCCGTAGGTCAATACCGGATAATATCGAAGCGTCTTATAAAGCGTTGACACACCGTCCTGATAATTCTTTGCCATTATTTGAGTAATTCCCATTAAGAACATTGCGTCATCCTGAATATAATGATCTTCGAAAATTGGAAAACGCGGATAATCTTCGCCTAATTCAATAGCATTATAATTTAACAAACTGGAAAGTGCCATCATGGCAGGCTGATATTGTTTATCTTTGACCAGTGATTCAGCCCATCCCAAGTAAGACAGCGCAACCAGATCATTCTGATCGGGTTTCACCTGATTGACAGCGCTGTTAAATGCCTCAATAGCACGACTGTCGCTGAGCCCCTGATATCCGGTGCCCAAAAGATAATTCGCACGGATTGTCGGTTCTTCAATCTCTTCCAGTACAGTGACGGCATCCCGCATCTTACCGGAGATAATAAGCGCTTCTCCATAATCTATCATCTGATCACCGGTCAGATAATTCTCTGTTTGAAGAAAATTAGGAGCATATGCTCGTGATGATTCAAGGGCTTTTCGACGGGCACCGACAATATCCCTTTTTCGCAGGAGAAGATTCGCATCTTCCAGCAGCAGTTCGGCATGCCGCATGCCGCCCACAAGGGCATAAAGACGTTTTTCATAAGGACGGTCGGCGGTCGCGGCGATATCATTTACAGCATTTTCAAGATACTCATTCGGATATTTTGACAGCACGAGATGATCGTAACGCAGCATTTCTTTGCTCAGGGATGCATCATGAGCGCGCTTTTGGAAATGACCGGCATTTTGAGGATGACGAAATTGAACAGACAAACAAAAACGTGTATCCCCCTCCAAAACGGGATGGGATGTATGAACGTAATCCAATTTGAAAGCAGCTGAAGAAAATGGCATTGAAAAGCCGAATCCCAGGGATCTTCCTTCAGTTTGATTGTTCACACCAAATCGTGGCAGCAACCAGACATTCAGAGCAGTAATCGGAATTTGACCTTCCATACCAAAATATGTCCCCGCATCGGCACCTGAATAATGTTCCCTGTCGAAAGCAAAAAGAACAGCCATATTCCCCAATTTGTATCTGAAATTCCATGCCTCCGGTATCCAGTCCTGCAAAATAAAACGATAACTAAATCCATACCGGTATACACGCGGAAAATGATGACTGGCTCCTTCAACTTTATCCCAGCCAGGCTGAACCAGATTTTGAATGCTCATACCCAATTGAAGGGGCAATAGATATTTTAGAGAAACAACACGAAATACAGGAGCATGAATGGGTCGAAATGTCAATCCGATATCCAATCCATTAGACCAGTCCGGACCTGCGCCATCGACAGTCATGACATGATTGTTTAATCCTGTAAATTGCTGATTGATTATTTTATAAGTGATTCCTGCGCGGAGAATCCCGAATTGACCCACCCTTTCTTTTGCCCATGACAACATCCAGGCATTCTCACCCATGTCAAACTGACCCAGGTATTCATTATATCGCGTCCGTTGCTCAAAACCCACCATGCTTAATCCTGTCCATCCCACACCCCAGGAGACATCAGGTCCAAAAAACCACCTCAGCCAAGGATTTTCTGCCGATTCGAGTAAGCGGGGAAGAATCAGCCCAATATATGCATACCTGCTGTCATAATACAAATTTGAATACATCGAAGACAGCTCAGCACGTTCAGCTTCCAGCATGCAGGACGGATTCCAGTACACAGCACTGGCATCATCCGCAATAGCTACAAAAGCACGCCCCATCCCCATAGCCCTTGCTCCCACACCATATCGCAAAAATGCACCAGGCTGACCGGCATCTCCTGATGAGCATAAAGAACGTGTGCCCGCAATAAGCAGGGCAATAACCACTGAATATATCATTCGTTTTTTCATTGTTCACCATGCATTGATTTTATCGGATTACAGCGATTTTACAATACAAATCCCGATCATCATTGATTATGCAAAAATAGCCTCCGCTTGCCACCTGATGTCCCTGTTCATTCGTTCCATCCCATTTAAATGCCATATCAGAAAGTGAATTTTTGTGCAGTATTCTGATGAGATTACCGAAGGGATCATATATTTTGGCTTCCTGCGCTTCTTCATTCTCAATTTTTATGACCGTACAATGATCCTGATATGGAACAAACGGATTTGGAAAGCAGACAACTTTCGGATCAGAAGCCATATAGAAAAACTGCATTTCCAGTGTATCTGAATAAAACTCTGCGACATCCACAACCCAGCCCTTGATTGTCAGCGGCATATTCGGATCCGTCAGTAAAGTGTATTGTAAAGTTGTATCAATAACTGTACGGGGATGAGCATCCAGATCATCAAAAAGAACACGATCCACTTCATCACCAATTTCCTGAATAGCAATTTGCATGATTTGCCCGTCTGTATCCATGGCCTGAACATGTACCTCAATTTGTGGTCCCAGCACCCAAGGATTATCGCCAATATTTTGTAACTGAAGGATATCAAAGGTTAATATTTCAGGTCTGGACGCATCCTGAACGGAAATCTCCGCTCTGGACCAGTCACTGATATGCATTGTCCCTGAAGCTTCTATCGCGTAGTAACGAAGCCTGTACTCTATGCCAATCCCTTCCGGTAAATTTAAAAATGCCGCGGAACGTTCAGGTCCGTCAACAAATCCCCAAACCGTATCTATACCTGCAATGCGGGCTTCAACAGCCCAAAACTGAATTGTCATTTGCATGTCCAGCAATTGTTCGTAAACTGCATCCATGCTGTCCATCCAGGTGACGGTATTGTTCAGTCCCCGGGTAAATGGTTTTTCATGATCCAGCACCGGAACCGGGAGTTCCGGGTCGACTTCCAGCATCAACTCGATCAATACAGCTTCGATATGAGCAGGCGTTTGCCAGGCCAGCTTTGCGTCGTTTTGATGTGAGAATCCAAACACATGAACTGCAACAAAGAGCAACCCGATAAAAATCGCCCGATTCTTCATAAATAATTCTCCCTGAAGCAACTTGACAAATGATATATTATTTCCTGTATATATTTCTCTCATGGACCGATATTGAATCAGAAATGTTATTTCAATAACATCATTTTCATCCGGGATCGATGCAGGACTCCTGTTTCGGTTTCAACCCGTATTTCACATACATAGACGCCACTTGCAGCCAATGTCCCAATTTGACTGATTCCGTTCCAGTTTAAGCAATGAAAACCGGCTGATTGATCTTCATCCGTCAGAATTCGCACAAGCGCTCCTCTGTAATTAAAAATACGAATCATGACATGACCGCTTTCTGGCAATCCGTATCGGATAGAAGTAACCAGATTAAAGGGATTGGGATAATTCGGTGAAATCACAAACTGATCGGGTATTCCGGATTCTGACAGGATACCACTTTCACCCCCTTCTTTATCCATGCTCTGATCATATATTTTAACATCAGACCATCCGCTTTCCCAATCCTCGCCATATCTGCCCTTGATACGAAAATAGGTCGTATCCATACTAAAGTATTCACCCCACCCCGATGTACAGGAAAATGTATCCTGCCGAACGGGAAGCCAGGGACTGCGGCAAAGCAGAAAATCCAACTGCTCATCATCCAACTCATATGCCTGTTTGAAATGATTTTCAAACATCGCAATTTCCACAGTGTATTCCTGAACATGATCTGATAAACCCTGAACCTTGCAGGAGCGAAAGCCTAAAGGATTTAAACTTGATATATCCGGTGTCTCAATGTATACCGGGGCTTGAATCCAACCGTTGGTGGTTTCATTATTTGCCGCATCAACGGATACCAGACGCCACGAATAGCGGCGATTCTGCACGGTATCTAAAAATGAATAAGACATCTGTTGAAATACTGCAGTCTTTTCTCCGGCAATGGTCTCCTGACCGTCCGCTTTGCGAAGAATACGATATTGAGTCACATTATAAATCAAATCATTGTCATCCAGCAGACTGTAATCATCCCATGTTAATTGAACCACCACAGTATCTTTTGCGATATCCAGAGACCGGACCTGTGCAACCTTAAAAGAATCAACCGGCAGAGGTTCGACTGCATCATACATTGTGGTCTGGCGATTTGACTCAATTAAAGGGACCGGATTTTCCCATTTATCCTGGGCATACATACGGATAAAAAGCTGAGTGTTTACATTACCGGCATTTTCAGGAATAGTAAAATTACCGCATCGCTCCTTTGCGTTGGCCGCAAATTCATACGTAACGGTCTGTCCTGCCGGGCTCAAGGGAAAATTGGATTTGGTACTGATCTGTAAAATCAGATTTTTTGCACCCCGGGTTGTTGTCGTGTCGACGGCTCCATTTTTCTCCCAATACCAGCAAATCGGAATCACTCGCTGATTAAAGTACAGCGGCATGGTATCAATGGTGGGAATATATACGCGACCCGAATCGCACAATACTGTTGTATCATTGGCCGCCAATACCTGATGATATTGATTGAGCGCCACCAATCGATATGTATAAAAATGATTATGCTTTAAAGACATATCCTGATCCATAAATGTATACTGATCGGGAGAAAGAAGCGTGTCAAGCCCCACTTGATTATCTTCAGACCGAATCAGATGGAAAGCAGAAACATCCAAAGTATCTGTTACCTGATGATCCCAGGCCAAAAAGATTTTTTTATGCGGCTGGGTTAAAGCCTCCATTTCAATCTTTTTTAATGAAACTGTATATGGCAGGGAAAGGCCGCTGGATCGGTTCAGTGAATCATCATCCAGTTTTTCCTGTAACTGAAAAATATAATTATGCCGTAAAAACGCATCATAAAATACATACGAAGTGTCTCTCGGTTCTGTAGAAACAACTCCGGGCAACAGTGCCTGATTCAAATAGTCTTTATAAATATATACATCGGTGACAAAACTGTTGGAAACACCTACAGGCCATCCCCTATTCCATATGATCTGAATTTCAAATTGTCCATTGTTACGGTCTTTCACAGAATGCTTATAAATAACAGGGGGACGATTGCAAAAGTCACTGTCTTCATTGGAAAACGGTCCCTGGCGGCCTGTTTTTGCATAAGGCTGTACTTTGTATGTATAATAATGATAGGCGTCTAATAAATCCTGGTCTGTCCAATTGAGTGTATCCCTGCTGGCAGGCACTGTATCAACTTTGGAAAATTTATTTCCATCCGCTGATCTGAAAATATCATACCTGTCCACAGCCATTGACGTACGATCCCATTGAAGGTAGATATAACCAAATGATGAATCAGGGTAATTTTGGGCATTGAGCACAGAAGGCGGAACCGTATCCTGCACTGCAATCATGGGTTCAGACCAAAGGCTCGACCTTCCTCCCTTGTATATTGCGCGAAGTCGAATGACCGAAGTAAAAGCGGCCGTATCCAATGCAATGGGTACCAAGCCCGTTTTGGGATTCAGCACGATACGGCTTTGATCATTGACTGATACAATCAGCTGGTTTGGTGCAGACCAGTCAAAATTCTGAAATGCCAAATTCACTGAATCGGCATGTGTATACAGGGTATCGCGAATCAGTGTTTCAAAAGAAGACCTGATAATAAAACTGAATTCTGGTGCATTCAAAACTCTGTCTGATCCTTCCCATGCACACGTGTTTACATCACGCTGATGCCCGACACTGTCAATTGCCACAACACGATATGCCGCCAACGGATTCGCTGGATTGCTCAGAGTTTTCAGACTTTCATCAATATATGAAATCTTTTTATCGTCCAGTTCAGCGATTTTTAAAAATTCCGCTGTATCACCCAGACGGCGATAAATATGAAATGCTGTTAAAGGACTTCCCTGATCCCGCTCCGGTCTTTCCCACGAAAGCTGCATTTTCCATTGTGTATAATTTCTTTCTTCACCGGTGATTAAAGATTGTACATTGACATTACGAACATCTTCGGGAGGATAACAATCCATCACACGCGGCATCAGTGAATCGATAACGGTTCTGTTGTGCCTATAGTAATAAATAATAATTGGATAATAAGTATGGCCATTCACAAAATTCAAATCTATCATTCTGCCCCGGCCTTTTTCAACCATTCCGTCGGATTGTGTTTGTATCTGCCCTTTATACCCGTAATCGAATACCCAAAAGGGAGGAAAAGGTGCAGTAATGATTTGACTGTCGAATACACGCATATCCAAGTCAGACGGATGCGTAAAAAAGGCTTTGTCATCGCGGACTGAAATAACCCGGACACTGTCCAGATTGATGGGATGTAAAAGCGAAATCGTATCCATTGAACTGGCGACATATTTGACTTCTCTGTCATCGTTCAGCTCTTCTTCCGGATAAGATTTTTCCTGGGTTGTTGGCAATTCTGCATTCGAATCGACTGCCTTTGTTCGAATACCTTCACCGACGTTTCCAACGCGATCCACTGCACGCACACGATAATAATATTTGATGGTAGCATCAACATCTTCATCGGTCCATATATAAAAAGGCTCGCCGTTGGATTGAAGAGTATCAACCGGCATTTCAGCACCCGTATCAGATGCCCGGTAGATCACATATTTGTCTACACCACTTACAGTATCCGCAACAGCGTCCCATGATAACCGGTATCCATCCGGTTCAGGAACGACAATCGGTTCTGCTACAATTGCAGGTGGTGTATTGTCCTGAGTACACTTATATAGATCTGAATAAACAGAAACATGGCCATTATCTGTTATAAAGTCCACTTTTGCAAAATAACCATACTCCACACCGTCTTTAAGATTTTCAAAAGTGGTTTTTCTTACGCCCAGACCGGACAAACGATAAAGACGACGGGCCGATTCTAAGAGAGTACTCGGATCATTGGTTGAAAAGGCATAGGCTTCCTGTGAAAATCCGTCAGCATATCCTGTGGCCGGTTTCCAGGATATGGTTTTGGTACTGCCCGAATCATATCCCAATGCGGCTTCTGCAGAATCCGGCATCAAAACAGGCACCATACTGGAATCTGCTTCGTTAATTAATAATTGAAACGTCAGAGAATACTTACTATTATATCGTGTACTGCCCCATATCTCTGTCAGGCGTCCCGAAATTTCAAATTCGAGATAGCCCGGCTGCTTCGGCCGGAGATAAAGAATATTCCGAAGCGTATCCACAGGCTCTTTTTTATTTGAGACTATTTTTATATCTTGCCATTCTCCAAAGTATAAAGGAAGATCAACATTATCTTCATAAACCAGACTGCATTCATAGGATTCACCATCTTTATTCTCAAAGACAACAAAAACTTCAATCGGAAGCATCTCGCACACAGTCAACGTATCTTTATACGGATCTGGCAAGATCGTTCTTTTCGGATTATCCAATCTTCGTGCTTGTATATAAAAATTTCGTTCACGTGCATGAATATTATTGAAAAACGGCCAGAGAACGACCATAACACATAAAAAAGAAATCCACCTTCCCTGTTTCATATGAAAGGCCTCCAAAGGATACACATGACTGATTTTTAAAAACATAGGGAAACTTTATTAAATTGTCAAGAAAAATTCCCTTTATGCATAAATTCTAAAAATTAAATCTACTACAAATAATATACCTTAAATAAACATATTTTATTATATAATCGTTTATTTTACGAATAATCTCGGTTTATTATTTTGTTTTATATCAATTATTTTATTAATAAGATCTATTAAAAACTTGAATGAATCACAAGGACAAACAAAGAAAGCATTCCGGCTTTCCTTACGTTTTCCATAGCGTGGCGTCGCGTGAGGGCCCCAATGAAACGATCTGAATGGGCACGCCGCATAATACTTCGAGACGCTCGATGTATTGCTTCGCATTTTCAGGCAAATCCTGATATGCATGAATATCCGAGGTTTTGGTCCGCCAGCCCGGGAGAATTTCATAAACAGGTTCAACTTCATCAAGAATGGAGCAATCACTGATGAATTCGTTCATCTCTTCACCACGATAACGATAACCTGTACATATGTGTACAGATTCAAAATCATCCAGAACATCCAATTTTGTAAGCACGATAGCATCGATATCATTAATCTGCACCGCATATTTCGCAATGACGGCATCAAACCAGCCGCATCGTCTTGGACGGCCTGTTGTCGCTCCGTATTCATCTCCATTTTCACGTATTCTGTCACCAATTTTGTCTGTCAATTCTGTGGGAAAAGGGCCGTTACCCACTCGTGTGGTATAGGCTTTTAAAACCCCGTTGACCCTATCGATGCTTCTCGGTCCAAGTCCCAAACCTGTAAAAACACCGCCTATGGTTGTGTTGGACGAAGTGACATAGGGATAGGTACCAAAATCAATATCCAGAAGCGTGCCCTGAGCACCTTCAAGCAGCATTCGTTTCTCAGCCTTTCTTGCCCGATAAACCAGCTGCCGGGTATCTGTAACAGTCGGGATTATTTTTTCACGGAATTGTTTAACCAAATCCAATATACGGGCGGCCTGAATGGATTTACATTCATACTGTGCCAGAAGTTGATTTTTTTGCTCAACCATGGATCGGATATGTGGTTCCCATTCACTGTCAATAATATCGCAAACGCGAATCCCCTCCCGGGCTGATTTATCAGCATAAGCCGGACCAATCCCCCGTCCGGTGGTACCGATTTTATGATTGGCTTTCAATATTTCCCTGGCTTTGTCCAACATTTTATGATAGGGTAAAATGAGATGTGCAAACCTGCTGATGAAAAGACGATTGATCACTTCATAACCCTGAGATTCCAACGAATCAATCTCTTCAAGCATAGATTCCGGATCTATTACGACACCATTTCCTATGACACAGGTCAGATGGGGACGCAATATTCCGGACGGAATCAGATGCAGAATATACTTCTTGTCATCGAATTCAACCGTGTGTCCGGCATTCGCTCCCCCCTGAAATCGAATCACCATATCGCATTGCTGGCCCAGAAGATCGACAATTTTACCTTTTCCCTCATCCCCCCATTGCATACCCAGAATCACTTGGACCTTATATTGTTCAAACAAATTGATCAATCGCTTCTTCCTTTGTCTGGCAGATATCAAAAACTTTATCCAATTGGGTAATTTTTAAAAGATGTCTCGGTTTATCGGTCAGACCAAACAATTTCAAATTTCCATCCGCTTTTCGAATCGTATTGAGTGCGCCGATTAAAATACCAAGACCAGAACTGTTCATCCAGCGCACTTCCGACATATCCAACATGATCTTTTTTTTATTATCGGTAATTAAATCATGAAGTTTTTCTGAAAGTGCTGTGGCGTCAGGCCCCCCCACCATCTCGCCGTTCAGGATAATCAATATAACACCGCGTTCTTCTGTAACATCAAAATTCATAGCACCCTCCCCGGTATTTTAATATGATACCGGTGGACTAAAATTCACTGTTATATCAAAACTCACTTTCTTTTTCTTTTAATCATCCTTAATTTGCCTTTGCCCCCATGCCGGCTCTGCCATTCCAATACAAGAGGGCTGGCCACAAATATGGATGAATAGGTTCCCACCACAACACCCACCATCATCGCAAACGCAAAACCGCGAATCACACCCCCCCCGATGATAAACAATATAGCAACAACAACAAAAGTCGTCAGTGATGTGACAACCGTCCGGCTGAGACACTGATTGATCGAACGGTTAATAATGGCGCCTAAATCTTCACTGCGCAATATTTTCAAATTTTCCCGGATTCTGTCATATACAACAATCGTGTCATTCAAAGAGTAACCGACAATCGTTAAAAAGGCAGCTATCTCTTTTAAAGACAATTCAAAATTGAGCATTGTGAAAATCCCGATCGTGATCAGCACGTCATGGAATAAAGCAATGATAGCCCCAATTGCGAAAACAAGTTCAAAACGCCAGCCAATATATATTAAAATCAGAAACAGGGCAAATAGAATTGCTAATACAGCTGACTTGCGAAGCTCCTCCCCGATTTTTGGTCCTACCGTATCATACTTTATCCGCTGATACTCTTTATCAGGCATCACCTCCTGTATTGCACTTTCCACCTTGACAGCCATTTCCTGAGCGCTCACATCTTTCTTCTGTTCCACATAAATCAACACTTCATTCCTGCTGCCGAAATGTTTTATTTCAATATTGCCAAAATCCCCGACAGCCAAAGCATTTCGCAATTCAGAAACGGTCACTTTATCTTCAAATTGCAGAACAATTGACGTTCCGCCTTTAAAATCAATACCCAAATTCAAATTGAAAATGGATACGATCCCAAATAGAACCAAAACACCGGAGATAACATAGGCCGTCCGCCGTTTTTGTATAAAATTGATATTGGGGGTTCTGAAAAACTGCATAGATATCCCTTTCCCATAGGTTATATTAAATACTTAATTTTTTCATAACTCTTCTGGAAGTCATTCCATCGAAAATCATCCGGGTGACCACTAATGCTGTAAACATACTGACAATAATACCTATCGCTAATGTCACGGCAAATCCCCGTATCGGTCCCGAACCAAACTGGTAGAGTACCACAGCAGTCAACAATGTCGTGATGTTTGCGTCCAAAATGGTTTTAAAGGCCTGACTGTATCCTGAATCAATGGATGCACGCACTGTTTTACCGGTTTTAAGCTCTTCCCGAATACGTTCAAATACCAGCACATTGGCGTCCACAGCCATACCAATCGTTAAAACAATACCTGCAATTCCGGGCAAGGTCAGTGTAAAGCCGAATTGAGCCAGCATCGCCATAAGCAGTATAATATTCAGCAACAGTGCCATATTGGCAATCAATCCCGCCATCCGATAGTAAATAATCATAAATACAACGACGATGCCAAAGCCAATAAGAGCAGCCATTTTACCGCTGTTCACAGAATCCATACCCAGAGAAGGACCGACTGTTCTTTCTTCAATGACACGAAGAGGCGCTGGAAGCGCTCCTACACGAAGCACGATGGCTGTCATTTTTGCTTCATCCATATTTGGTATCCCGGTAATCTGGCCGCGGCCGTCCGGAATTTTACTCTGGATAACAGGCGCAGAAGTGACCATGCTGTCCAGAATAATGGCCAGTCGTTTATCCAGATTTGCACCTGTTACTCTGCTGAATACACGCCGGCCCTGGGGATCCAATGCAAAATTTACAACAGGCTTTCCCTGACTCGTGACACCGCTGCCAATGGTAACACGTGCATCGGTCACATGTTTGCCCAGAAGGGCCGGCTCTTTCTTGAGCAGATAGAGTTCACGATACTGTTTATTATCGATACTGAAAGTTTCCGCACTCCATCGGAACACGGCATCCGAAGGAATGAACCGATGGATCTCTTCTTGTGCAAGAATCCGTTTCACTGCGCGGATATTCTCAACAGGAACGGCTATATCCCTGCCCTTCGTATTGCGCAGCAGCGCAATAAAAGGATTTTCCTCAAATAAATCTTCATCCACAAGCAAGGCCGTGTCAGGTTCGGTCGTATTCATATCCATTTCCACATCTTTCTCCCCGAATAATTCACTGACAGACACCGCTTTGTCCTTGCTTTCTTTTTGTTCAGCCACTGCTTCAGTGGAATCTTTCGGCAACAGCTCCATATCTTCGACTGATTCACCCTTACGCTTTCTGGCAACAGCCTGATCGATTTTTTCAATCGTCTCCATAACGACACGTGCATCCTTGACCAAACTGAACTCCAGAAGGGCAGTTTTACCGATTAATTCTTTTGCACGGTCTTGATCAGTAATGCCCGGAAGTTCGATGAGAATGCGCCGGCCACCAACTTTTTGAATGTTGGGTTCAGCCACACCGAACTGATCAATCCGGTTGCGCAGTTTTTGCATGGCACGGTCCATGGCATCTTTCGCCTGATCTTCTAGAAAATCTTTCACTTTCGCATCCGAATCCCGCCGATTACCCCAGTAACGATGCAAAGGGATGTCCCGCGTTTTAAATTCATCTGCAAGAATTGTTAAAAAATCTTCTGCTCGAATATTCAATGCCTCGCGCACATTCGACATGATTTCATCAAAAATAGGATCTTTATTTTCTGCGATCTGGGCAAACAGTTCAGGAAGATCAATTTCATACGTTAAATACATACCACCCTGAAGATCGAGACCCAATCGAATACCTTTTTCAAGGAGGGGCATTAATTCGCCTTTTGCATCGAGCGCTTTCTGCTGTTCTGGCGACAATGTCTGTAACTTATAAGTCGGCCATAATGCAATGAGCGCCCAGCCCACGAGAAAAGCCACAAGTATTGTTTTAAACAGAGTTTTGCCTTTCATTGAATTCTCCTACACATCTTTAATGGATATAAACTACCCGATTTAAATAGACAATTGAATCATATAAATCATTTTTAATCAGAAATGGACGGTCTTAAATTCTCCACTAACAAAAACTGATAATGGAAAAATTAATTTTACATGAATATTCTCTCACAGAAATCATTCCGCCATAAAATTTGGATGAATATGCCATCTTTTAGTATTCAATATATCCACCCGGATGAATCATAAAAATCCCTTCCCTATATATTATCTCTCATTCTGCACAGTGATTTTGAGGAATTATTTCTCCGCCTGCCTATCATATAAATACAAATTTGGAATGATCGATATGTCCTCTGTCCTAATCGTATCTGGCAGACTCGATTTTTAGACTTTTAATATATATTTTTTATGGATATTTTGCAACCCCTATTTTCCGAAAGCATGAGTTGTTTTTCTCACATGTTTTATTGATGTTACCATATTTTTTCATCCATCAGAATCAGGCTTAAATGATCCTGCATTCACTTTATTCTATTTTCATTGAAGATATTTTAGAGATTTTAAGCATTTCAATAACTTCCATATCGACTTGCTCAACCGGGCTCAGGGTACAACCTAAAAAACGCTCGCCGATCTCCTGAAACTGATCGGGAATATCACTGACAAAAAACCGATGAATCGGCTTTCGCTGCCCCGGATTGTTCATTTGTTTTTTTTGTAACACCTGTTTCACAGAGCGGACAGTTTCTTCGGCCGAATCGATTAAAATCACGTCTGAACCCATAACCTGCTGAATCACACCCTTTAATAATGGATAATGGGTGCAGCCCAGAATCAGCGTGTCGATACCGGCCCTTTTCATGGAAGACAGATAAATTTGAGCAATCCGCTCCGTAACATCTGTATCCATCCAGCCTTCTTCAGCCAGGGGGACAAATAACGGGCAGGGTTGCGTCATTAAAAAAATATCGGGATGAAGGGCATTCATGTACCGGTCATACGCTTTGCTGTGAATCGTACCACGCGTGCCAATAACACCAATCTTGCCATTTCGGGTTTGTTTCAATGCGGCTTTTCCCCCCGGCTCAGTGACGCCAAAAACCGGCAGGCTCAATTGATCACACAATAAATTCAATGCTATAGCTGAAGCGGTATGACATGCGACAACAATCATTTTTACATTATATTTTAATAAAAACATGGCATCCTGCATAGCGAAACGTTGAACCGATTGAGCAGATTTGGTTCCGTAAGGCACCCGGGCTGTATCTCCAAAATAGACAACGGATTCATCCGGTAATTGCCGAAACACTTCATGCACAACCGTCAGTCCTCCAATCCCTGAATCAAATATACCTATCGGCCGTGAATCACTCACATTCGTATTCCTTTTAAATCATGGTCTTACTGAACAGTCAAACCTGCATATGCGAGTTACTGGTTGCCGGCTTCTTGTTTCTTGAATCTTGATTCTTGTGACCCAATGACTCTATGACTCTAAGACTCATCTTAAAGACTACGGACAGCAGACCGCAAAGAATTAGTAGATGGGTAAATGTGTATATGGGTAGATGAGTCCACCACTTCTCCCCACCAAATACACAAATAGAATGGATTCCCACGGCGGCAGGAATGAAGGGAACTCATTTACTCATTTACTCATTTTTTTTCTTGATTCTTGTTTCTTGATTCTTTTTCTCCGTTTCTCCGTCTCTCCCATGCTCCGTTTCCGTCACTCAACCAACGACCCTAAGACTCTATGACCCTGTGACTCTAAGGCTCTGCGACTCAACGACCTTTTACCCGATCCCCTTTTCATAAACAGCCTTGAATTGAGTAATACTTTCTCCGATGGCTTCGGCAACTTTTCTCTGAAAAGAACGTGATTTCAACAGACGTTCCTCATGCTGGTTTGATATGAATGCTGTTTCAACTAAAATTGACGGCATAGCCGCACCGACAAGCACCCAGAATCCGGCCTGATGCACACCTTGATCCGGAATATTGGTTTTGGCTTTCATGGCCCGGTTTACCATTCCGGCCAAATCCTCGCTTTCTTTCATATAGCGGTTTCTGGCGATGGCGTTTAAAATAAATGCCGGACCTTCAAATTCCTTATACGCCTCCGGATTTTCCTCAAGCTCAACAACAGAATTCTCTTTCTGGGCCACATTAATTGCCTCTTCACTCCTTGCCTGCCCTAAAATATATGTAGAAAAACCTCGGCATCGGGAACTTCGGTTTGCGTTGGCATGAATACTGACAAATAATTTTCCGTGATGGCTGTTTGCAAATTGTGTACGGTCTTTCAGCCCGATGAACTGATCAGATTCTCGCGTCATGATGATTTTTACATTCGGGAGCTGTTTTTCCAAATAGTCTCTGAGAAGTCTGGCAATTTGTAAAGTCACCTGCTTCTCCTTGACTGTCGATCCCAATGCACCCGGATCGCGCCCTCCATGTCCGGGATCAATGACAATAATATCAATAAGCCATCGTTTACGATCCTGAGAAAGATCATTATTCAATGCGGCCGGTACAGAATTTTTAATTCGGACAGAAATGGTAATCTCATCCGGTTTGACATAAACTTCTTTATGTTCGACTTTTTGATTCAATAAAAAGGACAGCTGGACGGATTGATCAAAAATGTAGGGAACAACCTGTTTAAATATTCCCGCCTGATTTTCAGTGACGATATGTGATGAATCACAGCTTCCCCCGAAAATCGACACATTCAGCCAATTCTTATTGATCGAAAGACTGATGTCTGATAAATTAAATTGCCTTGCGGTTTTGATATGAATCAATCCACCGTTGTTTTTCGGTTCAATCTGAACACCCATGATTGTGTAGGTCCCCGGTAAAACAGATAAGACTGACTGGTTCGGATCAAATTCAAGTCTTTCAGCAAATAAATTCTGGGAAGCATAGATAAAGAAGAAAAGCGGTATATGCATTTTGTCATGGAACACCAATGGAGGCGATGGCATCTGCATGGCTTTTTTATCAACCAGAAGAAATGGATTTCTATGGGTCAAAACAATGTTATGTTGTCCCCGCGTGAGTACGACTTTCTTTTTGACAGTATTTTCATGATATCTCATACCCAGTTGATCCGCCAGACTGGAAACCGGAACATAGGCGACACTCCCCTCCCAATGGACAGGCAGATTCGATGAGACTTTTCCATTCACATTCACAGTAATAAAATGAGAGGACTGACCGTAACCCATGGTGCAAAAAATCACACAGGTCAATAGATATTGAAACTGCTTTGTAAATCTCATGAATCAATCATCCAGATAAATCGGGTTATGCATACTATTATGACAAAATACGGCTTTAATTAAAATATCAAAGAAGTACATCCTTTTCGTATGACAATATCTTTAAGTCATGAAATACACATATCTGAAAACAACATTCTATTCTATGCAGATCATATATGCCTTATTCTTCTTTTTTTAAAATCTTACTGGCTTTCTTCAGTAAATCCTGTTCCTCCTTTGACAGATTTTCAATTCCCACATCATTGGCTTTATCTAAAATGTCATCCACGATCCGCCTTAACCGATCCAGCTCGGCCTGATGCTTCCACATGGACTTCTGTTTACGTCGCTGGTTCCATTGATTCCACTGTTTTTTTAAATCGGACAGAGGCAATTGCAGGCCCTGCTTCATATAAAGATAACCCACCAAAGCGCCTCCAAGATGCGCCACATGAGCCACCCCGTCCGAGCTGCCGCTGATGCCGTAAAACAATTCAATGCCTAAAAAAATCATGACCATTGTGCGGGCCTGCATTACGATAGGCGGAAAAATCATCATAATCTGGCGACGTGGAAACAAAACCGCAAATGCAACTAAAATAGCATAAACCGCACCTGAAGCACCGATAGTCGGTATCTGAGAATGATAAGACACGGCTGAATAAAAAATACCGGCTCCAACACCGGAAATAAGATAATATTGAAGAAAAGCTTTACTGCCCCACATCCGCTCAATATCACTGCCGAACATCCACAGCACATACATATTCATGGCAATATGAAAAAATCCGCCATGAAGAAACATATAGCTGAACCACTGCCAGAAATAGTAATTTTTCCATATCAGTCTGGGAACCAGCCCAAAATAGAATATCATTTCATGTCCGACAAACATTTGCAGAACAAATACTGCGACATTGGCAATCAGCAGCTTCTTTACGGTATCCGGCATGGCTCCGCCCATCCCGAACTGAACCCTTCTATAATAATTCATTTTAATATTATCCGATCATACTTTTATAAAGATAAAATTCCGGCTCCGGACACTGTCAGGGAGCCGGAAGTTTTTAACGACTCATTTCAGACATCATCCGGTGTTAAAAATTTAAGCCAAAAGTTCTCTCAATTCATCATGCCTATTATTTGTAAAACCTGAGTCATGATGAAAATCGATTAAAACAATATCACACGCAATCCGACCTTGAAACCCAGACCGGAAACATCCCTTTGTTTAAATATCTGGCCCTTTTTATTTTCTTTCACCTTACAGTTATTATAATGGACTTCTGCTATCAGGGATGAACGTGTACCCAATTCATATTCCGCACCCACTCGGCCTACCCAACCGCCACCATTATAGGTAACATTCCTGTCTTTACCCGTGTCATAATCTTTATAATTCAAAAACAAAAATTGCCATGACAGGCCTGCTCCAGCGTAGATTCCGAACGGTGGACTCAGAGGAAAATGGACCGTTGCATTAACTGACAAGGGCAGCAGGGCCGTTGTCTGCTTCATTTTTTCTTTAATTTCCTGTTCCTTGCCAAATTCATCTGTTGTATCGCCAATGACTTCTGTTTTCGTATATGATTTATTGAAATACGCAATGCCGACCTGAATATCCACTTTTTCATCCACAGCGATACCATATTTTACATCCCAGATCGTTCCTGAACGCAAATCTTTTGGATTTAATGATCCCACCTGAAACTCGAGAGATTTCATATTCTGGCCCGATACTGAACCCAGTGCCAGAATCACACAAAAAATGACTGAATACTTTATCCAACGCATAGTCCATCCTCCTTCAGTTTTAACAGATGATAAAAATGGTTCTCCTTCGGTCGATACCCGCTATTTTTTAAAAACCGCGCACTTTTATTTTACAACCACACTGACCAATTTGTTCTTGACTACCACGATTTTCACAATCGTCTTGCCTTGGATCCATTTCTGAATCTTCTGATCATCCAGGGCCATTTTCTCGACTGTGTCATCATTCGCATCCACAGGCACCTGCATCTGGCTGCGGACTTTTCCGTTGATCTGCACGACCATATTCAGGGTATCGGTTTTAAGTTTTGCTTCGTCCCATTCCGGCCATGCAGAGTTGAAAACACTCTCTTTTTCTCCCGTCTTCTCCCAAAGCTCTTCCGACAAATGCGGTGCAAAGGGAGCAAGCAGCTGAACCAACGTTTTTAAGACGCTGCTTAAGACTGCCTGGTTTTGACTGTTTTTCGACACATCCTGAACATACAGATACATGGCATTGACCAATTCCATCATTCGGCTGATGGATGTATTAAACTGAAAACGCTGCAAATCCTGGGTTACCATTTTAATGGAGTAGTGACATATACGTTCCAGTTCTCCGATATGTTCCGTTTCATCTCCCGCGGGAGGATCATCCAGAATCTGATGCACCAGCCGCCAGACACGCAGGACAAACCGGTTCAATCCGTGTATCCCGGCATCCGACCAGTCTCCACCCTCTGTATAGGCACCCATAAACATGAGATACATACGAAAAACATCTGATCCATATTCGACGATGTAATCATCGGGATTAATGACATTTCCGCGGGATTTGGACATTTTCGCCCCGTTATTGGTGATCACTCCCTGGTGCACCAGCCGTGTAAAGGGCTCATCAAATTTTATATAACCCAGGTCGTGAAGCACCTTGGTGAAGAATCGTGCGTAAAGCAAATGCATGACCGCATGTTCAGCACCCCCGACATACTGATCCACAGGAAGCCATTGATCAATGATAGCCGGATTGAATGCGGCCGTGTCCAGTTGAGGATTGGGAAAACGAAGGAAATACCAGCTGGAACAGACAAATGTATCCATGGTATCCACTTCACGCCTGGCAGGTTTGCCGCATGTCGGACAGGGAACCGTTACCCACTCCGCATTGGTCAGTAAGGGGGATTCTCCTGAACCGGTAAAATCCACTTTCAACGGCAGCTCCACGGGCAGCTGATCCTCTGGTACAGAAACGATTCCGCAATCCTCGCAGGTAATAACAGGAATGGGAGCCCCCCAATAACGCTGCCTGCTCACCAGCCAGTCCCGTAATTTATAATTGATCTGCCGTCCGCCCCACCCTTTTTCTTCAAGATAATCGATCACTTTTGAAATGCCCGGTTCTGATGCCTGGCCGGTGAACGGACCGGAATGAATCATCATTCCCGGCTCCACATACGCAGCATTCAATTGATCATGAGGCTGGCCATCCGGGCTGATCACTTCAAGTATGGGCAGCTTGAACCGGGTCGCGAACGCGAAATCACGCTCATCATGTCCGGGAACGGCCATCACGGCTCCGGTACCATATGACGCCAGCGCGTAATCAGCAATCCATATGGGCACTTTCTGACTGTTTACCGGATTGATACAGTAACTCCCGATGAACACGCCGGTTTTTTCTTTTTCAGTAGATGTACGGTCTATCTCTGTCAGTTTTTTGGTCTCGCGAATATAATCTTCAACAGCCGACCGGCATTCGGACGTGGTGAGTTCGATAACCATCGGATGTTCCGGCGCAAGAACCATATACGTTACTCCCCACAATGTGTCGGGTCGTGTTGTGAATACTTCGATATGGCCATCACGGTCTGCCAGCGGAAATCTGACAGAAGCACCTTCACTGCGGCCGATCCAGTTTCTTTGCATTATTTTGGTTTTCTCCGGCCAGTCAATCCTGTCCAGGCCTTCCAGCAGCCGGTCTGCGTATTGGGTAATTTTAAAGAACCACTGCTCCAGATCTTTCTGATAAACTTCCGAATCACAGCGTTCGCAGCATCCGTTAATCACCTGTTCATTGGCCAGTACGGTCTTGCATGAAGGGCACCAGTTGACAGGTGCCTTTTTCTTATAAGCCAAACCATGTTTATAGAGCAATAAAAAGAACCATTGCGTCCATCTGTAATACTCCGGACTGCTGGTGTTGATTTCCTTGGTCCAGTCATACATCGCGCCCATGGCCGTTAATTGTTTTCTTATATTTTTAATATTTGCAGCCGTGGATTCTGCGGGATGTATTCCCATTTTAATTGCATAATTTTCTGCAGGAAGTCCGAAAGCGTCATAACCCATGGGTTCAAATACATTATATCCCTGCATACGCTTGAAACGCGCCCATGTATCTGTCGGGCCGTAATTCCACCAATGGCCGATATGAAGCCGGTCTCCGGACGGATACAGAAACATCACCAGACAATAAAGCTTCCTTTCCACATCGGACATATCTGTTTCATACAATTTCTGCGATTCCCAGCGCGCCTGCCATTTCTTCTCAATATTTTTAAAATCGTAATCGCTCATTAACCTTTCCGTTCAATTCTGCCAAGTTATGTTAAATATAATAAAGCGAATTTAAAAAACAAAACACGAAACGGATTATTATGTTTACTGATTATTTATCTGATTTCACGATCAGCCTGATGAAGATCCAGCCTGAAACCGCCGATATCAGTCCCGTGACCAATAACGGTATGCAGAGGGGTGCATGATATGAATATACATAAAACAAATCGACTCCCAGAACCAGGCTCAGCACAAATATAATCGTGATTATCAGGCGGTTTCGACGGAACAAGAAAGCCACTGACACACCGAGTGGAAACAGAAATGCCATAATAAAACCGATTTGGGCCAATCTGTTTGTTCCCAATCCCATCATTTCAGGCAAATAACTGATATGTCCGTAAATCACATCCGCATGCCTTTGTCCGTTGACATACAATTGTTCCACACCATGATTGTATGTAGCAATGAGATGGTATTCTGCAAGACTGTCCAGAACACCCCTGGCACGGAGGTTGATATCACTGCCATTTTTCCCGCTCAATCTGGATCGAAAACGCAGCCGGATTTGCCGTTTCTGCTGCGCCAGGGTAAAATTTCGTTGAGCAGGATCAGGAGACAAAGAGACGATCCGTGCAGGCCCGCCCTGTGTTAAATTTTCCGGCCGGCACCAGACCTCGATACTAAAAGCGCCCGATTTTTTAACCGCGTCCGTAATTTTAACACCCGGAGACTCGCTTCGGATCAATCTGCCGGTGCAACGGATACCTTGGTCCGATATCCATTCAATTTTATTTCCGATCATTGGTAAAGGATCCAGATAACCGGAACCATCATGCAGAGTGTCACCCTGTCCTTCCGTGAATGGATACAAGGCGATCAATCCCATGGACTTGCGTGTCTGAATGGCGCGGGTATTAAAATCAGCCTGGTGCAGCATCCGGACCTGAGACTTTGTCAAAGACTGATCATACAGCGCAACCCAATGAAGGCTGCCAAGCCAGGGCCGGTTCTTTGTCGCCTCGTTGCCGATGCATAAATGAAATTTCGGATGCCACGATTCGGGTGTGGTCAGATTCCGGGGATACAGAAAAAGAAAAACAATAAAAAAGCCATAGGCAAGCACAGCCCCCGCATGTATCCGTCTGTCCAATCGGCTGAAAACATCTGAGCACTTATGATGAAACCGCTGGTAAAATCCGGCCAAAATAAATCCGATCACACTGCCCAGCGCGTTCATTAAAATATCCATCCCGTTACTTAACCGGTCTAAAAATAATTGAGTAAACTCAATACCAAAACTCAAAAGACCGCCGATGAAAAAGCACTGTTTCCAGGACCCTGTTTTCAAAGAATGCCGGGAGAGATAATAGTATATGAATCCAAAGGGAATAAATAAAATGAGGTTGGCAATCATATCACTGAAATCCAGATAAATAAATCCCAATAACAAATCACCCAGACCGCCTAGGCAGCGTTCATGAAAATACCGGATTGAAAATTCAAAGGGACTCAAAGTAAAAACAGCCAGATAGATCAGATAGACCATAAGCCAGATTCGTGCCCGTTTTTTCAACAATGAAATCATCAATTATTATCCATTCGATTGTAATAGCAGTTATCTATGATGTTGATTAAAATACTTTTTTTCAATGCAAGTTACAAGCACTTTTACAAGAAACGGCGTGTTGCAATTCGGATATTTTTTATTTACATTGATCAGGATATTATATTGATGCTTGGGTAAATCATAATAATTATGAAAACAATTGTCATCAATACCTGTATTCATCATGCATCAGTTATTCATCTTTGATATCAAAATTAACAGGAAAAAATACATATGAAAAGACCAAATCCGGTTAAAGCATGGCCTGTTCCTGTATTCTTTATGATAAGCCTTCTTATACACACAGGCTGTTCCAAAGATACCGGCACGGAATCAGAAGGGAAGAATCTCCCCGAAGCAGATTATTACGCACCGAAGGCCTCCGTTTCAATGACTATCGACGGTGTCGCGGATGAGTCCATCTGGGAGAATGCTGAATGGGGGCTAATGGATCAGTTGTGGATTGCTTACAATGGTGAACCGGCAACACCCAACGATTTCAGCGGCCGCTATAAAATCGCCTGGGATGAAAGCAGACTCTATCTCCTGTTTGAGATTACGGATGACATCTATTCGGATGTACGCGCAAATCCGCTGCAGCAGTACTGGGAAGACGACTGCCTTGAGTTTTTTATCGACGAAGACGCGTCCGGAGGCGATCATACGTATAATTACAATGCATTCGCCTATCATGTGGCTCTGGACTGCCAGGTTGTGGATCTGGGCCCTGACAGTAATCCGCATCTGTACTCGGATCATATCGAGGTATTCCGTACCCAACAGGAAACAGTGTCGATCTGGGAAATGGCAGTCACAGTTTTTACATCGGACTATGATGATGCCCTTGGCACGGACAATCCCACGGCCGAATTAAAGGAAGGTAAATGCATCGGATATTTGTGCGCCTATTGCGATTCCGATCAAACCGGCAGCCGGGAACATTTTTACGGATCCCGCTTTATCGCCGGCCCCGTGGGTGAAGCAAGAAATCTGGGCTGGCAAACCGCGGATGTATTCGGTACATTGCTGCTTGTGGATGAATAATAACCAAATGATGAATAAAGAAATATTAACAGAGGTATTCCCGGCATGATGCCTGATCCGGTATGCTCTTCATCATGAGAAGATTCCTGCCTCAGGCTGGGCATAGCCTCGATGGAAGACACAGTGAAGCCGGGAGAGGGATTTTCTCCCTACTTTAAAAACACCGACTTCATCCTTTTCTGAAACGCCCCGCACCGCATCATATAGACATAAGTTCCACTCGAGACCATGTTCCCTGCGTCGTTCCGTCCATCCCAGACGGTCTGATAGGTTCCCGGCTGCATTTTCTCCCGGATCAGTGTTCTCACCTTCCGCCCCATCAGATCAAAAACCTCGATGGTGACAATTCCGGATTTCGGAAGATCATACATAATGACAGTTTCCGGATTGAACGGATTGGGAATATTCTGTTCCAATACGAATCGATCAGGAATATTCTCTTTGTTCATGGAGGATTGTACAACAAAATGCGCCGTCAAATGTATCGGCTCATCGACTTGAATCCGTACAGGATTCGATGTGCAAACCGTATCGCCACTCCATCCAGCCCATAAATAACCGGATTCCGGAGTTGCCAGGACATGGACAAATGCATCTTCATCAAACCAGTCGCCTGAAGGTTCCAGATCAACTCTTCCTCCGCTCAAAGGATAAACATCACGGGTAAACATGTATTGAATCTTCCAAACGGCTGTCTCCCGAATATCATCATCCAGAATGACCGTGAATGCGGAATCACCGCCCGTATAAGCACCTTCCCCTTCACCGATCCACCCGTCAAAAACGGCTCGAATGCCGTCGCCTGTATCCAAAACCGTGGGCGACAAAAGAACTTCAACTTTCATGCCTTTCTTGTACACACCGGCACCCTCGGCCGAAGCATATTCTGTATTCACTTCAATCTGGCAGGTTGGCAATGACTGATTCGGACTGTTGATCAGTTCGATGCCTTCTCCGGTACCCAGGTTTCGTGAATACTGTTTATCCGCCGCATTGTTCCAGTGCTCATGCACGCCCAGGCTGGAGAGGCGGGTGCCGTCTCCCTCG
>JAFGCO010000016.1 GCA_016932575.1 bacterium | reverse complement strand
CCTTGATAGGAGGTCGCGAAGCGACCGAGTAGGGATTTCCGGTGAATCGCCGGGATAGGACGGAGAGCGAAGCGATCCGTCCTATCCATAAGTTTAACCGGCAAAAACACAAACGATATCTTTTATTAAAAATGAACTATCGAGAGTTGTAATTTTTCACAAAAACGGACCGTGTTTTTGTCCGCGTTTAAACTATCGTTAGAACTTTTAACTATTTCTATATTGTAACTTAGTAAATTAATTTATTAATCAATTTTGATAAATGATATATTATTTTACTATTCAGAAGGGACAATATTTATAATTAATCCATTATCACCGACGGCACAACCTCGTTGATTGTCATGCATATATATTGAATTTATATTTTCTTCGGTATCGATTTCTTGGTAGTACCAATAATGACCACCAGAGGTTGTGTGAATTAATGTGCCACAATCACCTACTGCCCAACCATTGTCTTTATCAATAAAAGTGATTGAGTTCAAATCAAAGTATAATGAACGATTTTGAGGAGACCAATAATTTCCACCTGATGCTGTATAATAAATAACTCCATTCGAATCTGTTATCCAACCGTTATTCGCATTAAAAAAATAAACAGATAAAAAATCGTCATAATCCGTCGGACAAGATTTTTGATTCCATGTAATACCCATATCAACTGTTTTTAATAGGGTGCCTCCAGAACCTACTACCCAACCAGTTTTAGCATTAACAAAGTATACTGAGTATAAATTACTTGATATTGAATGTGAATATAAATTCCACTTTTTACCGCCATTTGTGGTATTAAGGATAACACCATTATCACCCACAATAAATCCATTATTTTTGTCTATAAAAAATAATGAGTTTAAATTATCTCTTGAATTGGAGTATTGATCTATCCAACTATCACCCCCATTTTCGGATTTCTGTATTCTGCCTGATTCACCTATCAACCAGCCAATATTTTCATTAACAAAATAAATTGAATTAAATAGAACTATTTGAGAACTTACTTGACATGTCCAAGTTTGACCAGCATCGATTGTGGAATAGATATTTCCTTCCTTGTCTGTTATCCAACCTGTATTTTGATCTGTAAAGTATACACTTGTCAATTCATTATCATTACCTATATTTATAAGATGCCAATCCACACCACTATTGGAAGTTTTTAATATTCTTCCTAATTTACCGACAGCCCATCCATTATTTTCATCGACGAAAATAATGTCATTATATCCATAATAATGTTCATTGCTTTCATATTGAATTGTCCAATCCATACCACAGTTCGTAGTTTTCAATATATAACCTCTACTGCCAGAAAGCCATCCCGTAGTACTGTTTACAAAGTAAATACTAGTTAAATGTACATTTGAAATTCCTTCGACAGTTTGTTTATTCCATGTCTCACCACCATCATTTGTATAATGAACATTGTTATCACTATCAATTGTCCAACCATTGTTTTCATCAATAAAATGTAAACTTTCTAGATCATAATTATGATTTGTCACTTGTTTTTTATTCCAGGTTATTCCACTATCTGTCGTCTTATAAATACATCCTGTAGTAGCAATCCAACCTGTATTATAGTTGACAAAAATGATACATTTTAAAGAATTTGAACTACCAATATCTTGAATAATCCAATGGTCGCCACCATCAGTTGTTTTTAAAAGGGTACCTCCGCTCCCAACAATCCAGCCTGTATTTTTATCGATAAAATGGACAGAATTTAAAGTAAATGATACATTCGATGATTGCGACATCCAAATCTGACCACCATCGATTGTATTATATATAACACCATCAATTCCAACTGCCCAACCAACTGAGGAATTTACAAAATAAACAGATTTCAATTCAATAATAGTGGACTCATAGTATAATTGTTTTTGCCAACTTATACCACCATCGTTTGTTTTCAGTACGATTGTTCTGTTAGGCCAGTACAAATTGCCAACGATCCAACCATCAGATTCATTTGTAAAAAAGACCTTTTTATAATTCCATATTTCATCATTATTATAAAGGATATAGTCTGTATTAAAGAAAGGTTCAATGGGTGAAGTATTAATACACCGCATTTGAAATAGAATTGTCGTAGATATTAGTATGAATATTTTTAAGTTTTTCATCACAATCCCTCTTAAAGCATATTATCTATTTAATAAGATATGCCAATTCCAATTAAGAATTGAAATCCACTTATATTATATAATCCCATTTTACTATGTTCTTTGTAAGAAGGTAATTCAGTGTACGTGTAGTACCACAAACCTTGTGTTTGATACTTTGCATGGCATTGGATAAAATATTTACTAATATTGATGTATATTCCTGTAATTAATTCTAATCCAATACCACCACCAGCATCATCATCTGTTATCTCATCACCGTAGATTAAGCCACCTGCAATACCTTTCATTAGATCACCTTTAATGCTTAACATACCTAAATTTATACCAGAACCGATTACAAATTTGAATATTTTTATTTCAAATAAATTATACAAAAAATCAAAATCTAAATTGAAACATGTGACGAATATATTCTTGAAATAATTGTGATTACTTGGTACAATACCAGTGACTTCACTGGAATATTCTAAGTATATAATATCATTGGTGCTTCTTTTATATCCATAAGAAATTTGTATTAATGCTAATCGTTTTTCGCTTCCACCGAAAAGATTGAGATGAAACATTGGGATTTCGCCAAAAACTGAATTAATTTTTTTGTTATAACAAGTATATTTCCCGATGCCTATTCCAAATCCTGATGTATAAGTATTTTTATTGCTTCTCTTCTTTTTTATCATATAATTGTTTGAGGATAGTTTTGTAATGTTTTGTATATCTGTTGTTTGTGGGAATATAGGTTTTACGCAAAAAAGCCAATAAAATAATAATATTTTATATATGTTCCTTATTAGATAAAATTTATTGATATACATTCATTGCTCCAATTTTATATTTTTAACTTGCCATAACCAGTGATTCTACAGTTTCTGGTAAACACTCAAAGTATTTATTATACTAAAATCCGTTTTTTGAATGTTTACCAGAAAGGACTGCTAAACATATAAAAAATTCATTTATCAACTTATAATAATAGAATACAGATTAATTGATAATAAGATCTATAGGCTGTATTCACACGCATTCCCACAGAGTGATTTTATTTGTATGAAAAGGTGATTAATGTGTCAAATATAGGTTTTCAACAATAAAAAATCAAGAATTATCTTGCATTTATACAAATAAGTAAGTATATCTTTTTAATTTATATTTCCGGTAAACATTCATAATTGAATATTTACCATCTTAGAAGGGGGAGGACATTATGAAACCCATTCCTGAAAAAATAAAAACACCCTATGTTACTTTTCTGAATAAACAAAATATCCTTGCCAATGAAATTCCTTATTACCTCAAATGGTTGAAATATTATCTGGACTTCTGTGAAAAATATTCCCATCAAGGTTCGTCTCATAACAGTTTACCATTATTTAAAAACAAGCTCAAACAGAAAAAACAGTCTGGACAGCAGATTGAACAAGCAAATAAAGCAATTACTTTGTTTTATCAATTGATTGAATCATATAAGATAAAAAAAACCACTGCTATTGTGTCCGATAAAAGGAACATTCAAAAGCCAAAGACTGAATCAATCAAGAAACCGGATATTACTAAAAAACAGAGCTGGAAAAAGGAACTTGAACTGCTGGACAATGAAATCAGATTAAGGCAGTATTCCAGAAAAACATTACAGACCTATATGAAGTGGACACGGATTTTTCAGACCTTTTTAAAAAGCAAATCACCGGATCTGATCGATTCACAGGATGCAAAGGATTTTATCACACATCTTGCGGTTCACCCCGTGAGATAATTTAAATCATTAGATATACATCATGTCAAAAAATCCTTAGGATTACCTATTACAATTTAAAAAAAATCGTATGTGGAGCTATCTCACGGGGTAGAGAAACAGGTGTCTGCATCGACTCAAAATCTGGCCTTTAATGCACTTTTATTCTTTTTCAGGCATGTATTAAATAAAGATTTTGGTGATTTTAAAGGAATACCCAGAGCCAAAAGAACCAAATATGTGCCCTCGGTGCTTTCAAGAAAAGAGATCGATACGATAATTAATCATCTTGAGTATCCGTATGACCTTGTCGTCAAACTGCTTTACGGGTGTGGACTTAGATTGACCGAGGGGCTTAATATTCGTGTTCAGGATATTGATTTTGAAGAAGGGATTGTGACTATATTCGGCAAGGGGCGGAAGTTCAGAAAGGTATTGTTACCCAAAAAAATCATCCCTGAGATGAAGGAACATCTTGAACGGGTTAAAAAACTGCATACACGTGATCTGAAAGATGATTATGACGGTGTTTTTATGCCGGATCTGTTAGACAAAAAGTATAAAAGCGGGGCAAAGGAATTGAGATGGCAGTTCTTTTTTCCTGCTAAAAAGCTGACACGTATCCCGGGAGCCAAGTCTTATCGCAGGTTTCATCTGCATGAAACGCATGTACAGAAAGCGGTCAGAAAAGCAGTACGCGAGGCAGAGATACCCAGAAGGGCAACGCCGCATACATTCAGGCACAGTTTTGCCACCCATCTTTTAAAAGCCGGGTATGATATTCGGACAGTTCAGGAATTACTGGGCCACAGTGATGTCAGAACAACCATGATTTACACACAAACCCTGAGACATCCGCAGCCAAAAGAGGTGATGAGCCCCTATGATATTGATGATGCAGAATTATAGTAAAGACAATAAAACTTTGGCAAAATTTAATAAAAAAAAGAAATTGATTATTACAATCGGTCCAGAAGGTAACCTTTTTAAAAATAAGTGATGTTTGGTGTTCAGTAATAATTAGATTAAGATATTAAAAAAACAATACGAATAAAAAGGTTGCCTTCTTTAAAAAATTCACAAGCTTGACCTGTAAATTGATGTTGGGTTTCACTTCGTTCAACCCAACCTACAGGGCTCGTTATAAAGAAATCATTATAAAAATTAAAACATTCAAAAAAAAACAGGCGGGACGCGTTATGCATCCCGTCTTTTTATCAATAAAGAAAACAAATTTGTTCATATTTTCAGGAGGTTCGAATCGCAAGATCCATTTATTTTTAAAGCATCAGATGCATTTGAAAACAAAACACTTCGATTTATCTCCAGTTGAAAATATCTTCGCTGAACTTCATGCGCAGCACCAGATAGATGTTGCCGTAATTGTATTCCGTGAACGAAAAATCCGGATCGTCGAGCTGCTTGAAGATGTACCCTGCGCCCACCAGCATGTTCTTTTTCAGCAGGTAGCCGGCTTCGAAAGAGGCGCCTGTTTTCATCTGGCCGATGGGGGAGAGCATGACGAGACGCATGTCTATGGCTGTTGTCCAGCGGCGGTGCAGTTTGTAATCAGCCCGGATTGAGTAAAGGGAGGTCGTGGTTTTGCTGGAAAAGAATCCGGTTTCTTCATCCAGCAGGCGGCGCAGGGCAAAGCGGAAGCCAATGCCCAGTTTGGGTGAGGCCTGCCAGTGTCCGTGTGCTGCCGTAATCAGGCGGTCGAGCCTGGTTTTGGGTGCTGCGTGTGTGTTCTTATCTGTCAGTAACTGCAGTTTTGCGATGCCGTTGAACATATCATGCTGTTCCGGACGGAAAGCCACACCCAGCTGATAATTGCCCCGGTTCCATACTTCATCAGAAGTGTCCAGATAATTCGCACCGGCATACTCCAGCCGTCCGATGGCGCTGAGACCGCTGAATACCTTGAATTCACTGCCCAGGGTAATGACATGCTTGCGTACGATTTTATCCTGCATCAGCTCAAACTTTGCCGAGGATTTCCACGGCCGGTCAGGCAGATATTCGATGCCCACGGAAACCGCATTGTGATCGGGAGTCGGCACTTCCAGGGAATCCATGGTGGCCGTGCTCTCGAGCGCGATGTTCAGGGTCAGGTCCTTGCGGACTTCCCACTGATTCCGCAGTCCGATGGTTGCCCGGCTTAAATCCTCACCTGATGCGCCTCCGATTTCATATTTTCCCGTGATCCGGGTGCGTTTTCCGACTTTTGTATCAATTCCGAAAATGGTCTGGGTACGTCTTTTGTCTGTATCCAGGAAGCGCTGTTTTAAAAAGAGCTTCAGTTTTTTGGACAGGGCATAGATCGCGCCCACAGATGTGCCCGTCGGCAGTGTTGTTTCTCCTTTAGCCAGATTCTGCTCGTGCCTGATTTCCATAGACAGGCGCTCGGTCCATTGATGGGCCACCTGTCCCGTGATCATTTTCGACCGGTATCCGCGCACTTCGATTGAATCCTGTCCCGTTTTTTTCCGCTCTGCATCTTCGTATCCCAGCCGGGCAGTGGTCTTTTTATTGAATGCATATTCATAAAATGTATTTGCCACCTGCACATGATATTCATTGACGGTGCCGATATCGTTCAGCTGACGGTAAAGTTCTGTATGAATTTTTCCGGCTTTGCCCAGATCCAGGGAGTTTTTGGTGCCGACTTTTTCCGTGCCCACTTCGAACCGGCTTCCCGTCTGGGACGGATTTGAAAAATCATCATCCACGCTGCGGTAATATCCGTTCAGGTGAATGGATTTTAGGGGTGTAAGGTCCATTTCAGCAGCATAGGCGTTGCCGGTCTGCCGGGTTTCGGTGAAATCCGAATTCCGGGTCTGAGCCAATTCCCCCCTGATTCGCAGCCATCGTGTGACCGGCAGTTCCGCATCCAGACCGGTCATATAGAAATTGGAAGGCTCTTTTTCTTCCATGATCAGGGTTGAGCCGAACCGGAGATTTTTTACTGTTCCCTCATAACGCAGACCGCCGATCAGTGACTTGTCCGACCGGGCCTGGCGCTCATAAGCGGCAATGATATAAACGGGATTGCCCTGGGAATCCACGCTTGGAACCGGCTGCTTGAACATCAGGGTGCCGTCCACATAGTTGATATCATAATCCATAAACCGCACAAGCTCATCGGAGCGGATGATTTTTTCCGGATGATACCGGTCCCGCGTTTCAATGCGGATCTTGTCGGAATTCAGGGTGATCCGGGTTCCGGTGAGATAATAATATCCCGAAATGCCTTCTCCCCGGATTTCGTCCAGTTTCATTGTGCGGTCATTGAGTGTGGCAAATCCGGTGAATGTGTGTCTGCCCGCATGAATTTTACTGAAAAGTCCGGTGAAAGAGCGGTCGTATTTCGTGAAGTCTGTGGACCGGAATTCCGTATTGAAGTCTCCAACACTCACAAAAGATTCATTCCGTTCGATGCGTCCGTAAAATTTGGACTGGGTCTGTGCGTCATAGGTGAGTGTGCTGGCATCGCCGTACAATGCATACTGCTGATCAGGGTCCAGATCTCTGAAAAGCTGGTTGTCTTTGGTCCTCCGGCTGTCATAAGAGGCCGTGACCTGATATTTTTTCATGAGCGCACCCTTGGCATAGAACGCCAGCCGTCCGCTCACAGGCACATGGCTCACATCGCCTTCCTGATGCGTCCAGTCTGCCACTGTAAATTTTGGCGTGCCATGTTTTTTATCGCCCAGCTCTGCAGCAGAAACCGCTGCATCCAGAGAGCCCACAAGCATCAGCGGGGTCAGGGGTGTGGTATAGCGTGCCGGGATTTCATGACTGAGATCCCCGACTTTGATAATCACCTGTTCACGTCCCACTGCCGAAGAGGCGCGCAGGGTAAATACAAATTCACTGTTCTCGACCGGCACCTGACATCCGGGTGAAAGCGAGTCGATATCTGTATCCAGCAGTGAGCCTTTAGTCAGCATCACGGTGGCCGTTTTCAAACGCTGAATGGCATATCCCCAGGCATCCTGCACTTTGACATGAATGTTTTGCACGGATTGACTGTCCGCAGGAAGGTTGATCCGGTTTTGATCTGTGATCAGGGTATCCGGCCGGCCCACGATATGCACCCGCCTGATTGCCTTATAAATGCGGCTGCCCGCGCCGATCGCTTCAGCTCGCAATTCTACCGGACCTTCGGGTACCGGGATGTTTAAAAAGTCGTATTTCCCGTCGATCCGTATTTCTCCGGAATCGGCGAGCGCTTCATTGACATAAAGCCAGGTTTTGGCGCCCGTCCTGCCGACAACAGTGACGGCAATCCGGCGTTTTTCAATGACGGCATTCTGTTTAGGTGTTTTAATGATCATCTGGCCGAATAAGGGCATGAGCCCGGCAGTCATCCAGACAAGCGTGAAAAAAATATGTCGATGCAGTCGTTTCATGGTTGATTTACTCGGTTGTTTCCACCGCAAAATTGGCTTTGACCATATGGCCCGGCGGCACCATGATCAGCTGGGATTTCGGATCCTCCAAATGCTCAAAGGCATTTGTCAGAACGCGCTTGTTTTTGGGCAATGTATGTTCATTCAGCCTGAGCACATGCTGTCCATGCTCAACATTGGGAATGGAATACTTGCCGAATTCATCGGTTTTCACGCGAGTGCCGTCCTCCATAATCAGTTCGATGTTCTCGAGCTGCGGTTCCTGACGGTCATGCAGTCCATTGAGATTCAGATCTTCATACACCTTGCCGAAAATAAATCCTCTTTCGTCGAAGGCGCCCTGACGCACCAATACTGCTGCACTGGCTTCGTCGGATCCGATTTCGAATCCATCGGGCGTGACCCCGGAGGCGCTGACCAGATTCTCATGCTCGCCCTGCCGGGTGGACAATCCCACAATGAGCCGGTATTTCAGGCGCATACTCTGTTCAGGCTTCAGGGGAGTATTTAAATCCCAGCGCATGAGAATTCGTTTTCCCTGCGGGCTCTGTTGCGGATTCTCAATCTGGATCGAATCGAGGATCGATGTTCCCTTTTGATATCTGAATCCTTCCGGAATTAAATCATGGATCGTCAGTGTATTTAAGGATGTGATACTGCTTTTATTTCTGATCGTCACCGTATAGCTTAAAATATCGCCGACCTGTGAGACCTTTCTGTTCACAGTCTTTTTAATTTCAATGAACGGTTTGATCAGCCGGGTGACCGAATCCGTGCGCGGATCATCGACGGTCCGGGCCGTATCGATGTGCGTGTATACCAGCGCCTGGTTTTCAATCAATTGAACGCCCGGCAGTATCGGATGACGCACCCTTGTCTTAAAACAAATCGAATCCGGCTGATTGGCGCGTAATCCGATATGGGTGTAATGAATGCTGTGCAGCACCGGGTCATACGCGAAATGTTTCGCCGACAGCTTGTTAATGCAGCAGTTATCAATCCATTCCACTTCATAAGGCAGATCATTGAATACATGCACGGTATCCTGAATATCCCGGTTCAATGATCCGTATGTGATGCAATAGGTCAGGGTGTCATATTCGGCGGCCATTTTTTTATCCACGGTAATGTATGCGAAAAGCATTTTTCCCGGAGGCACGGTTTCAGTCACACATGTGGCAATAGCCACCCTTGACGCCTGTTTGTATGAAAGCCAGGCCGAATTCACGATTTCATCCTCGTTCGAAGCATCATCATGCACCCGGGCATATAAGTAGAGCGTATCCTGATCTCCCGGGCTTAACGGCGGCAGATGCCAGTGTACCGCTTTTGCGTCAGAGATGTAAATATGCTCGCCGCTGGCGTCTACGTAAGCCAGAACATCAGGAAGCGTATCCCTCACAACAGGTTCGAATGCCGTGGCCGTACCGATGTTTGAATAGATCAGCCTGTAGGTAATGGTATCACCGGGTGATGCAATGGACGGTCCGTCAATTTTCAGCACCAGTTCGGGAAGTGATGTAACCACAATGCGCCAGTTCGAACTGTCCTGCGCGCCCTGAGACGCATATGCCCAGACTTCGTTGTTTACCACAGTCTGATCCTCGACAGGCGTGCGGATGCTTACAGTGACACGCAAGGTGTCATGATAGCCGGATTCCAGATCTCCCAGCCGCCAGGTGACAATCTGATTTTTGTGCATCCCTTTGTGCGTGGATGCCAGATATTCCAGTGCATCCGGCAGCGTATCCTTCACTACAATCGAATGCCCTGCGCGCAGTCCGCCATTGCTTAAAATCAGGTCATAGGTCAACGTATCTCCTGCATTGTACAGGGAATCGGCCGCCTCTTTGATGATTTCAATACCGACACCATTGCCATGGAACTCAGATTCGGCCGAGGACGTTTTCTCTTCCATCCCGTCAGCGGTTAAGACAGCCGTGTTCCGCAATGTCTGCCCGCTCATCTGTGTATTTACCAGGGCCTTGAATTCAAGTGTTTCGGTTTTCTGATATCCCAGCCTGTTGATGTGCCATGAGAGAATTCCACCGGTTGTATCCACCTTTTGAGAGGCATTCAGACAGGACAGACCGGCTGGCAGGGTATCCGTCACTGTCAACTGGTTTATCTCTGGTGTTGTGCCGGTATGACGAACCTGCAATGTGTAGGTCAATGTATCTCCCGTAGAGCAGGATTCGAGATTCACGGTCTTTTTCAGTGATGCGTCCGGCTTTGAATGGACCCGGATTTCCCAGCTGGAACTGTCCCGGGCACCGAAAGCGGTTCTGGCCCAGACTTCATTGTTGATAGTGGTGTTATCCTCAATCGGGATCCGGACACAGGCAGCGACCCGCAAAGTATCGTGATAACCGGCAGGCAGATCTCCGAGATGCCAGGATACAATCTGATTGTGATGGTGTCCCTGATGCGTAGCCGACACGAAAGCCAGATTCGGCGGAAGCGTATCAAGCACCGTGACATCACGGCCGGTACGGACACCCGAGCTGGTGAGTATCAGATCATAGGTCAGCGTGTCCCCGGCCCAGAAAACCGAATCGGGGGCCAATTTAAGGATTTCAAGCCCGGCGCCGTGGCCGTGACAGACAGTGACCGTTCCTGACCTGCTTTGTGCTCCTTCGAATGTTGAAAGAGAGGCGGTATTGTGCAGAGTGTCTCCGCAAACATCGGCAGTGACAATACCGCGGAATGACAGAGACCGACCGGTACCCGGAGCCAGTGTTTCGATATTCCAGATCAGTTTTTGCTCTGACCGGTCGATGTCCGATGATGCATCCAAGAATTGAAAACCGTCAGGCAATGAATCGGCCACCTGAATCTGCGACAGGGGCATCGGCCCCGTATTGGCGACACTGAGGAAATAGGTCAGTGTGTCGCCGATATAAACAGCTTCGAGGTCGGCCGATTTCTCCAGGACAGCTTCGGGCCAGGGAAGCCAGGTTGTGCTCACCCGGTTCGATCTTCCCCGGATCCCGCCGTCTGCCGAATAAACCGCGCTGTTTTTAAAGGTTTCCTGGTGGGCGGTTTTTTTCACCTGACAGGACAGTTTGTGGATGCGTGTCTCACCTGTTGCCAGCAAAGGAATCTGCCATTCCACAGTATTGCCCGCTACCAAAGCGGAGGGTTCTGTATGAATCACACGAAGCATCCGGGGCAGGGTGTCGCGAACCGAAATGTTCGTCAGAGGCACATGGTCGATATTCTGGATTTCGAAGGTATAGACCAGTGTATCCCACAGACCGACCTCGGTTTTTTCCGCGGATTTGACGAGCCGCAATGCACCCTCACCAACAATAATGGTCACCTCATCGGACGTGAGGGTATGCACCACACCCCTGCCGCCGTTATATTCAAGAACGGCGGTATTCCGAATCGAGGTGCCGGCCGGAGTCTGACTCCGGGCCGCCATGGCAAGGCTCATCAAGAGACACCCTATAGTAATAAAGAGAGAATTTTGTTTAATTCTGCTCAACGGTTTCCCGAATGCCTATCCTTAATTATTTAAAACTATCAGTCAATGATCACATCGAACGTACAGTCGATCGATGCGCCGGCCGCTACTGTGCCCACCCCGAAAATACAGGTCGGCGATCCGCTGGTATCATACTGGCTTTCATCTACGGGTGAATCGTCGGCGTCCGTGACACCGGATCCGTCGATGGTCATTGTGCCTGTATCATAAGAGGTGTGTGCCGGAATCGCATCCTTGATGATTACATCACTGGCATCTCCGGTTCCGCTGTTGTCAATGGTAATGGTGTAACGCAGTGTGGCTTCCGGAACCGCATCTCCGCCGCCAACCACTGCCACGCTTTTACTGAGGGACAATATCGGAGCGGTCACGGTTGTGGTTCCGGTTTCGTCACTGGTTTCATTGCTGTCATCATCCGATGTCATCCTGAACACCGAGACATCCTCGGTTTCATCGTCTGTGCCGGCCGCGATGGTCCGGACCGCCCACATATAGGCAGTGCCGCCGGAAGAAACGGCTCCGGTATTGGTATCCAGGGTTTCCGTGCCCGAGCCTTCCCATGTTCCGTCGCCGTCATCCCGGTAATAGGTCCAGGTCCAGCTCTGGGTGCTTGAATTCAGACTGATTTCATAGCTGTCGTCTCCGTTGCCGGTGTTGTTGACGGCTATCCGGTAGACGATCTCGTCGCCGGGATCGCCTGATTGAGAGGCGGGTGTGATGGCTGTAGTAAATGAGGTGGTCTCACTGACCGTAATCCGGCCGCCTGTGCCCGCGTTGGCATAGAGATTGACCTGTGTATAGTCATCTCCTGTGCTGTCCTGGTAATCCACGTCCACCTGATTGTCGATGGTGGTTCCTGCGGATACGCCGGCGTTCACCTGCACCTGATAGGTGATGGTTGCGCTTCCACCGGCAGCAATATCGGACCCGGTGACTGTGGAAGTTCCGGCTCCGCCCGGATCCGATCCGCCTGTGACATTGCCCACCCAGGTGCAGTTGGCCGGAACCGGCAGATAGGCTCTGACATTATAGGCTGTTTCGGAATCGGTATCGTTGCTGTTGTTGATGGTCACGGTGTAGGTGATAATGTCGCCGGGTGCCTTGCTTGTCGCATCCGGTGCCAGTGTACCGGTAATCAGCGCGGCCTGCACGGTTGATACCAGAGTGGCGGTTTCTGTTGTGGTACCGTCACTTGAGGTACCGGTCACAACCGTGGTGCCTGTTTCACCCTGGACTCCGTCGGTTACGCTGACCACAACCACCAGATCATAGGTGGCGTCCGCGACAAGCACGCCGGTTGATGCCACTTCGGGTTCTGTACCGGCACCGTCCCAGACTCCGTCGCCATCCGTGTCGTGGTAAATATGCACGGTAAACGTGCTGCCATCCGATGGTGTTGTCACTTGTGAAAGCCCGATGGTGTCGTTGCCGTTTCCGGTGTTTTCAACAGTCACCGCATAGGTCACCGTGCCGTTTCGAGGAATATCCTGGGCATCATCCGGACTGACATCCAGACCATACTTCTGGGCGACTTCGATTTCGACCGTTCCTGAAGATATGCGTTCTGTGGGACTGCTCGGTGTGGAGTCATCCACATCAGCGATCACATTGCCGTTGGCATCGCTGTAGCCGCCGTAGGCAATGTTTGAGATGGTTGTTCCCGCCGGTGTGCCGGCCGCGAACATCAACGCTGTAAAGCCGAAGGCCGCCAGCGTTATGAGTAGAAAAATGGTCTTGCGATTCATGATGAATCCTCCTTGAAAATATGAAACATTTGTTTTCTTTCGGTTTGTGTTTAAAATTACTGCGTCGTACGTAAGCTCCGGGGCGGATCGTGATTGTTCGATACGCCGTGTGGCTGATCGGATTTCATAAGGCATCCTCCTTTTTTTTGTTTGTTTGTATCTATGGTTCATTGGTTCTGTCTCATTTTCAGTTTATTTGACCACCACCTGAAACAAAAGCCGTTTTTCTCCGCCGGCCGGTATGTTTTCCTGAACCAGCCATTTGATATGGGTGATTTTGTCCGTTTTCGCCGGCTGTTCGATTTTCGCGCCGCTTTCCGTGGTTGCCATGACCATCACAGGCCAGACAGAATAGCGCAGGCCGTAATTCACGGAAAAGACAATCCGGCAATTTTCCCCCCGGGCCGAATCTTCGATATATTCCACGCCCTGGGGAATCGGATCCACAATCGAGGGTTTCGTCATGATGCCGTCTCCAGTATTTTTTGCAATAACCGTATATTCGATCGTATCACCGGGTGTATACACAATATCCGCACCGTTTTTTTCTGCTTCGGTCAGGTTCATTTTACGTTCCCGAATCTCGATTTCCAGTTTGGGCTGGCCGCCCTGAGCCGGCAATGATGCGGCCGTGAGCAGCAGACTGAATATCATTAAAATCCTAAGGCTTTTCATGGGACCTCCTGTTAATCAATTTCCACGCTGAATATAATCGATCCGGAACTGCCGGCTGATAAAGCGGCAGCCCGGTGAAATTTGATATGGGTCACCGGCGCCGTATCAGAACCATCATAACTGACGCCGTTGTTGTGGCTGTAGGTAACGGTCATGCCTGCGGCTGTGATCGATCCCTGAACAAAAGTTGTATTGGCCGGAATCGGCTCCAGGATAGTGATGGCCGTGGCATCGCCGGTACCGGTATTTTCATAGTCAATGGTATAGGTGACTGCTTCGCCCGGCACTGCCGAGGCTTTATCTGCGGATTTGGAGAGCACAAGAACCGGAGTCGGATCGGCGTCTCCGGTTCCCTGAATATCAAATGTATAGGGATTTTCATCGCTGTCTGTATTGTCTATGGATATTGTCGCTGTCTTTGATCCCGTGCTTGAAGGATTGAAACTGACGACAAAGGTCACGGTTCCGCCGCCGCTCGATACGGTGCTGCCCGCCGGCTGCGTGCTGATTGTGAATTCTCCGGATCCGCTGATGGAAACCAGCGGAGTGCCGGTGAGGGAAAGGTCCGCCGTGCCGCTATTGCGGATGGTAAAGGTACGATTGACGGCTCCGGCGCTGACAGCGATGCTGCCGAAATCCGTATGATCCGCGGCATCCGGCGTGGTGTCGCCGTCGCTGATGACAACACCATTTCCCAGTACATCCATTTCCGGCACTGTTGCCGTACCCTGAAGATTCAGATCGTATGGGTTTTCGTCACTGTCATTGTTGGCAATGGAAATCAGGGCATTTTTCGTTCCTGCGGAGGTGGGCGCAAAACGAACCGTAAAGGTCGTACTGCCGCCGCCGGTGACTGGGCCTGCCGGCTGGGCCTGAATGCTGAATTCACCGGCGTCGGCGCCTGTGATGCTCAGAGGCGTCGTTAAAGTCAGGTCGGAACTGCCTGTATTGTTGATGGTGAAAATGATATCCCGGGTGGAACCCACTTCAGTATTGCTGTATGTGTATGTGCCGCCGTCGGCAATCGGCGTGCCTGCCTGACTGAGGTCCATTTCAGGAACAGAGATGCCCTCTCCCTGGACGTCGAAAGTGTAGGGATGTTCATCCGGATCGTTGTTACTGATGCTGACCGTGGCGGATTTAACGCCCGTGGATGAAGGATTGAAACTGATGATAAAGGTTTCCGTTCCGCCGCCGGCGCTGACCGTGCTTGAGGCGGGCTGTGTGCTGATCGTGAAATCACTGCTTCCGCTGATCGCCACAATCGGTGTTCCGGTCAATGAAAGATCCGCATTGCCCTCATTACGAATGGTCAATGTATGCGTCACCGATCCGGCCGATAAATCCACGGCGCCCCAGTCCGTATCGTCACTTATGTCAGGTGTGTTGTCTCCGTCCGCAATTTCAACTCCGTTCCCCAGAATATCCATTTCAGGTTCGGTGACGCCCTCTGCCTGAACGGTGAAGGTATAGGGGTTTTCATCCGCATCATTGTTGTCAATAGAGAGGGTCGCGGTCTGTACACCGATGGAAGCGGGATTGAAGCTCACCACAAAAGTTACGGTATTGCCGCTGCTGATTGTCGAGGAAGCGGGCTGTGAGCTGATGGAAAAATCTGTGCCTCCGCTGAGAGCCACCAGAGGAGTGCCGGTTAAGTTCAGATCCGCGTATCCGAGATTCTCTATGGTAAACGTCCGGCTGACGGATCCCACTGCAATATTCACCGTGCCGAAATTGGTATCATCCGCGGTTGAAGGCGTCACATCTCCGTCTGCGATGGAAACGCCTTTGCCCTGCACATCCATTTCCGGACCGCTGGTGCCGGTTCCCTGAATGCTGAAATTGTAGGGATTTTCATCCGAGTCGTTGTTGGCAATCGATATGGCCGCTTCTCGCAGCCCGGTGGCACCCGGATCGAAAGTGACCTGGAACGTAACGGTACCGGAACCGGCGACCGTGCTCGATGCGGGTTGCTGTGAGACCGTGAAATCACTGGCGTGAGTTCCCGAAATCTGTACGATGGGCGTACCGGTCAGATCAAGGTTTGAGGTTCCGGAATTTTCAATCGTGAATGTATGTATGACAGTGCCGGTTGTGATATCAGCAGGGCCGAAATCGGTATCGTCTCCCGGATCCGGTGTGTCGTCACCATCTGCGATTGATACTGAATTGCCCTGCACGTCGATTTCGGGGGCCAGGCCCGTTCCCTGAATGGCAAAGTCGTAGGGATTTTCGTCGGGATCATTGTTGGTGATGCTGATTGTGGCAGACCGAACACCCGATTCGCCGGGATCAAACCGGACGGTGAATGTTGCGGAACTGCCTCCGGAAACCGGGCTGAGGGGATTGGCGATGACCGTAAAATCAACGGCATGCGTGCCTGTGATGCTGACGGAGACCGAGAGATCCACACTGCCGGTATTCTGAATTGTGAACGTATGATCTACTGTACCCGAAGCCACTGTTGCAGATCCGAAGTCTGTGTCATCCGCGGACGATGGGGTGGTATCGCCGTCCGGAATATCTGTGCTGTTGCCCTGCAAATTGATTTCCGGGAACACTGTCTGGATCACGCCTGCGTCCCAGGCAGGATCAAACACATTGCTGACTGGTGTAAATTTGGATGTCTTGGCAGTGGACGGATTGGCATCACTGTCAACCGTGTCATCTCCACCCTGATCTTTGGAGGTGAAATCATAACCGCCGGGCAGGTTTGAGAAAACAAGCTGATATTGTGTTCCAGAGGCCAGACCAATGAATTGATAATATCCGTCCGCATCTGTTGTGGTTGAGGATACATCTGTTCCATTTCCCAGCTGGAGTGCCACGGTCACATTGGCTACGCCGGGTTCGCCCGCGTCCTGGATGCCGTCTGTGTCCAGATCGTTCCACACAAAATTTCCCACGCCTGTGGTTACACACGCCGCATCCCGGGTATTGTCCGTTTCATAGGCATCGATGATAAAACTGGCGGTTTGGCCGGTCGATGCATCCGGATCGCTGTCCGATGAATCGTCTCCGCCCTGATCCTGCAGGCCAAGGGAATAATTGGCAGGCAAGTTGGAGAAAGTTAAATAATACTGTTCAGGTGCAATACCGGAGAAGCTGTAGGATCCGTCGGAGGCGCTGGTGGTGGATGATATTTGCGTACCCCCCCGGCGATAAAGTGTAACCGTCACATTTCCCAGACCGGGTTCACCGGCATCCTGAATGCCGTTATTGTCATAATCCTGCCAGACAAAATTTCCTGTGGAACCATTATTTGGCAGGGGAGATGATGCCGAATGGCAGGAGGCCCCGTCACTGTTGCTGAGCGAGCCCGAACCCGTGCCCGCGTAAAAACTTAATCCGGTACTGACGTCGATTTTATAAAATCGGTGACTGCTCTGATTCACTACATAAAGATAGCCGTCTGCGGCCGTCCATGCGGCACTCCATGCCCCAGGATTTAGTGCGCTCTCACTGGACAGGGTCCCTGTGATGGCACTGCTGGATACGGAATTGCCGGACGGATTGAATTGATATAGGGTTGTACCATTGACGCCATAAAAACTGCCTGATATAAAAGCCATATCCTGAGCCGGGAATGATCCGCTCAGTCCTGATGTAGAGACAGTGTTGGAACTGACATCATATTTTGCTGCCTCGCCGCCGCCCGTATTAATGAAATAGTAATTGCCGCTGTTGTCGCAATCACCGGCATTGGCACCAAACGGCAAGGTCACAGAGAGCAGTGTCACAATCCCGTTGGCATCAATGCGGATGATGTTGCTGCCTGAAACCGCGTACATCATCCCGTCTTCCTGGTTGTACCCCAACGCATTGATCGCATATCCGGCAGATCCGAATGTGCTGTATGAGAAGGGATTTGAGCCGGTGTTTAAATAGGCAAAGGTCCCGCTGCCGTAAAAATGATAAAACCGGGAACTGCATGAGAAGGGCGAGCCGTTGCTGACGCCAGTGCCCTCTATGGCAAATGTATAAGGATTTTCATCCAGATCATTATTGGAGATGGACACTGTGGCCGAACGCGATCCCAGTGCCGAAGGATCGAATGTGATGATAAAGCTGGTATTGCCTCCGGAAGCAACCGGTGAAGACGGCTGCTGTGTGACCGTAAAATCCGACGCATGCGTTCCGCTTATCGTCACCATCGGAGATCCGGACAGAATTAAATCGGCCGAACCGTCATTTTCAATAAAAAAGGTATGCACCTGGGTGACACCGGTCGTGGCCACATCACCAAAATAGGTTTCATCCGTGGAATTGGGCGTGTTGTCTCCGTCCGCAATGGAAATGGCATTGCCGGTCACATCCATCTCGGGCATGAGCTGGCCGGTGCCCTGAATAGCAAAATCGTAGGGATTTTCATTGGAGTCGGTATTCGAAATTGTGACCGTGGCCGATCGGACATCCAAATCCGAAGGGTCAAAGCGGATCGTGAAAGTCACTGAATTTCCGGAACCGACCGGCGATGCGGGCTGCTGTGTAACCGTAAAATCCGATGCATGCGATCCGCTGATACTGACGGCCGGCGATCCGGAAAGTGTCAGATCCGTATTGCCGATATTCTGGATCGTAAAAATATGATCTTCCGTGCCGGTATTCAGATCAATGATACCGAAATCCGTATCGTCTGATGAAGAGGGAGACGCATCACCGTCCGCAATGGTCACACTGTTGCCCACGATATTGATTTCCGGTTCCATAAGCTGTACCACGGTGAAATCGTCATAATTATAATACTGACCGTCTTTGGGGCTCTGCACGGCAATGGTATAGAGTCCGGAGGCGGCTGAATAATCGACGGTCCAGCTGGCTGTGGAACTGACATCGCCGCTGCCGTTCGAACTGACCGTGCCGGACCACATGATCGAGCCGCCGGAATTTTTGATGCGCACATTCAGGGTTGTGGATGCCGGCCAGCCGTAGCCTTCGATATAGACCAGCTCACCACTGTCATAGGTTCCTGCATTGGAGTATGGATTGGTGTCATCCGAGTCGAACATAAATCCGTAACCGCCGCCTCCGCCCAGTGTGGTGGTTCCGGATTCGGCAAACGCACCGGAGATGGTTGCGGACGGCACGGTTGCGTCTTTGATATCGTTTGTTTCTGTGGTGGAGGTGTGAAAGAAAAATCGTACCGGTGTGTCCCGGGTGATGCCGCCAAGCGCAGAGTAGGGGGCCTGCATTTCAAGATACCAGATGCTGCCGCTCTGATAGGCCTGCACATACCCGGCGCTGATGGGATCATCCACGTTCCAGAGAATGCCTCCGGATCCGTTATAGGTTCTGAGGCGCTCGTTGATGCCCTCGGCTCTTACTGTGACATCGATATTGGAATTGCCGTCATCGGCCACATCGATCTGGGCCATCCATGCGTATTGGTCCAGCTCGCCTTGTGCGTTTATCGGATCGCCGCGAAGCGCCATACGATAGAAGACACTTGAACTTGAGGATGCATAATAACAGCAGAGGGGCACGCCGTTGTTGATCACGTCCACAGAAGCCGGATTGTGATCGCCCGTCGGGTCGGTCATGTAATTCCAGTCCGAGCCGATCATTTCGATCCAGTTCTGGCTCCAGGATTCCTGTGAAAATCCCTTGAAAGAAACGGTTACAAATGAAGCGAGAATGAAAAATAGAGAAACTTTGAACCAATTGTTCAAGGTGGGGAGGGGAGATTTCAGGTGATTTGGCTTTTGGCGTTTCATGAAATCGATTTCATTAAATTTATGGATCCATTTTTTATTTACTCCCTCCTTTGAGCTCACTTTTTTTAAAGCAAAGCATGTGCCATGAATGGGTCGAAAATATGTCAGTAAAGACAGCAATTACATTGATATGAATAATACAAATAAAAACAGTAACTTATATGCTTCTATCCATAATAATGCTCTTGTGTATAATCGGTCGGATTTTAAATTTATCATTGCACACTGAAATTCTTATTAACATTTGAAATATTAAATGGTTATAATATTAATAAACAGTCATGATTAATAATTTCTTGTCATAGTTGCTTTGGATTCATTTTCAAAACAGGCCCGCTGGCGGGAATTTCATTGAAATTATTGTGTATTAAGAAAATAATGACCGGCAGAGAGTAGAAAGTAACCGGATATCATATGCCTTGCGAATGTTTGCCATGAAGATTATTTATCTCACCAAAGCGAAAAGTTCGATTATGGATGATTAAATGTCAATATTGAAACATAACATAAATATTTGTATTTCAAAGAGATAAAATTACCATTTCATATCGCAGTTCAGTTTTTATTTGATTATCTGAATAATCGTACGGCGCTGAATGAAAATCTATTTGGCATAATAATTGTGCCTATAGGAATAAAATTTATTCAATCTGAACAGAATTGGTGAATTGATCAAAGGGACAGGAGAGTGCAATTGACGGAATATCAGATCCTATAAAAGGTCTTTATTTAACGGGTATGGATCATGATGCCTTCAGTATTTTATCTCGATCCACATTGCCTTTGCCTTGTTTTATTTGTTCAGAACAGGAAGGCTTAGTTAAAAAATTGAGGTCCGTTACCATGAGAAATTCAGATAAAATTATTGCCATCGGCAGCAGCCGGCAGCCCGATTCGAAGAAGGCGGCACAGGAAGCAACCGAATCCATTCTGGAACAGTTCGGTCCTGAGATTTCGGTCGGCTGGGCACTCATTTTCTGCGGGGGCCGGCATGATTCGCAAACCGTTATCCAGCATATTGGCTCCAGACTCAACACAGATTGTCTGATTGGCGGTGCTGCAGTCGGCACCATCACCCGGGATTTGCTGGGAACCAGCGGGTATGAACTTTCAATCGCTGCCTTTTCGGAGGCCATTCCGAAGCCGGTCCTGATTTCCGTGGAGGATCTGGATAAAGGAGAGATTGAGGCCGGAGAAAAGCTGGGCGCCCGGCTGCGTGAAATTGCTCATGAAGGGGATACGGTTCTGCTGTTTTATGATTCCATTCAAAGCAGTCCGCCACCGGTACTGCATGTAGGCAGCTATTTAATGGAAGGCATTTACAGGGGGCTTCAGGGCAAATCCATGAAGCTTTTGGGAGCAGGAACGGCCGGGGACCTGCAGCTGAGCGGCAGCCATATTTTTTCAGGGAATCAAATGAAAAAACATGCGGCTGCGGCCATGGTGCTGCCGTCTTCCATTGAAAGCCACACCAGAATCATGCATGGCTGTGTACCGGTCAGCTCATTCATGGAAATTACCAAAATTGAAGGTGCAGTGCTCTATGAGCTGGACGGCCGGCCGGCTCTGGAAATTTTAATGGAAATGCTCGGGGAAGATCGGGGACCTTCTGTAACCGATAATTTATCATTATCGCTGACCATCGGTCAGAAACACGGTGATCCATTCGCTCCCTATGATGAATCCTCATATGTGAACAGGCTTATACTGGCGAGCAATCCTGAAAACGGTTCGGTTGTTTTGTTTGAGGCGGATTTTCAAGAGGGCACCCGGATTCAAATTATGTCCCGGGATAACCATTTGATGTATGAATCCGTCCAAAAAGGCACACAGGAACTGTTGGAATCCGTTCAGAACCGGGATCCGTTTTTTGCTTTATATATTGACTGTGCCGGCCGCTGCAATGCATTCAGCGGTTCAGAAGTCGAAGAGGCCAGCATTGTCCAGAACAGAATCGGTCAGAATGTGCCTCTGCTCGGATTTTATTCAGGAGTGGAAATTGCGCCCCTTCTGGGACGCAGCCGCCCGCTGGACTGGACGGGCGTGTTGACACTGTTTTTCCAAAACAGGGAATCATCATGAACGATGTGACACGTGAGCGCGATTTTTACAAGCGCACGTGCGATGAAATGGGTGCACGTCTGCTTCAGCTTCAGGAAGAACAGACGCACATCCGGCAGGAAGCCCGAAGAAGCCGGATGATTGCCACACTCATCCGTGAAGTCTATCAGCTCGCTGACGCCAGGGTTTCATTCGATGAGATTGGTGAACGTTTTCTCTATATCATTTTAGACACCCTTGGCGCCGACCGGGCTGCGCTGTTTCGTCAAAGTTCAGGACAGGATAAATGGATATCAACCCAATTGCTCGGTTTTAAAAGCACGGACGGACCGGAAATGTGTATTGATTGTCAGCCGCCGGAGTTTTTTTATGTCAATTCCAGTGTGAAACCGGATGATGTCGCTCGATGCCTGTGTGAAAAATCACATTGTAAATATTTGATCTGGATCTCCAATTTGGATGCCGGACTGGCGCTTCTGATATGCAATGAGACAGAGGACCGGCATTTGCACCGACCGTTCGAAGCGGCAGACCGCGGGATGGCGGAAGACGCATTAAATGTGTTTATTGAAATTGCTGAACGTAAAAAGGCCGAAGAACAGGTGAAAGCCTCACTGAAAGAAAAAGATGTTCTGTTAAAAGAACTGTATCACCGGACCAAAAATAATATGCAGGTGATCCGATCCATGCTGGCACTTCAGGCCAATGCGAGTGACAATGAAGAAGTAAAACGGATTTTTCACGATACGGAAAACCGTATTTACGCCATGTCTCTTGTCCATCAGAAATTGTATCAGTCTCAGAGCTTATCCAGTATCAATATTTGTGATTACGTACATGAGCTTGGCGATCTGCTTTTGAAAAGTTATCACGTATCCGAGGCACGCGTTTCGCTTGATCTGAATATTCAGAATTTTGCTGTGTCGATTGATATTGCTATTCCCTGCGGATTGATATTAAATGAGCTTTTATCCAATGCCTTGAAATATGCTTTTCCCGGTGGCAGGGAAGGCCGGGTTTGCATTCGTTTATTAAAAACCGATCAGCGAGTCATCCACATATATTTCAGCGATAATGGTGTGGGTGTGCCGGAAGGATTCGAATTTTTAAAACAAAAGTCATTGGGCATCCGAAGCGTTTATGCCATTGTCGAACATCAGCTTCAAGGCAAGGTGTCCTGCGAGGTTCAGAACGGTGTGGCTTTTCACATTCAATTTGAGGATCCAGATATGTCCGTCCGGGAATCCAAATGAAAAAAAATATTCGCTGTCTGATTGTTGAAGATGAGGCTCTTTCGGCTCTGTCTCTGCAAATGGAACTGGAAATGGCCGGTCTGAAAGTGGCCGGTATTGTTGCCACCGGAGAACAGGTGCTTCAAAATCTAGAAGAAAAAGAGCCGGATATTGTTTTGATGGATCTCAAGCTGGCAGGCAAATTGGACGGAGTCGAAGTCACCCGGATCATCACTGAGAGATACCGTATTCCTGTGATCATTATTACCGGTTATCCCGATCAGAAATTGATGGATGAAACCGAGCGGCTCGATTATGTACGATATATGTTAAAGCCTCTAAGAACAGATATCTTGTTAAAGATCATCGCCGAATTGGTTGATAAATAGTTATTATTCCATTTTCTTGCACGCAATATTTTTGCTGTTTCCGAAATTTGAAAGATGATAGGTTAACAGGGGAAAGGAAACACCCCTCTTTCTCGGCTGGTGCCAAACCCCCTACCCCGACTTTGTCGGTTCCCTCCCGTATCAAGTCCGGGGACAAGCCTTATCAGGGGGATAACCCCCTGCCAGCTTTGCTGGATCCCCCTTGTCAGGGGGATAACATATCAAAGATTTTATTGCAGATTTAAATATAAATAATGCATTGATCTTTCCGGTTGAACCCATTATATTTTAACGATCCGATAGCCTCAATGTGAACAAGGAGGATCCAGTATGGATCGGTCTCCCATAAATATGATTGGCCTGTTTTGGATTGCCTTATTTAACCTGATTTCAGCTTTATATGCGCAATCTGCCATTCAATTTTCGTATATAGCCACCTGGGGCGATAAAGGAAACGAGGCCGGGCAATTTCTGGATCCCATGGGAATTGATGTGGATCCCATGGGATTCTTGTATGTTGCGGATACGGGCAATCAGCGGATTCAGAAAATCGATCCGCGGGGCCGTTTTGTCACCGAAATCGGGGGATTCGGATGGCAAGCCGAGCAGTTCGATCATCCATGTGCAGTCTGGGCCGGAAATGGTCTGGATGTGTTTGTCGCTGATTTCAACAACCACCGTATTCAGCGATACGACAAAGACCTTCACTATCTGGCCGCATTCCGGACAGACGAAACCTGGCCGGAAAACCTTGAATTCGGTTTTCCCCTGGATATGGCGCTGTCTTCACAGGGTGAACTTTTTTGCCTGGACGGTGAAAATCAGCGTGTTCTGAAACTGGATATTCTTGGAAATCCGCAGCGTTCATTCGGGGATTTCGATTCGGGAGCCGGTCGCCTTTTGACACCGCAGCGGCTTCTTATAACGAAGGACAGCCGTGTACTGGTATCTGACCGGGAATACCATGCCATTTTTGTTTTTGACATTCATGGTAATTATCTTTATCGATTTGGCACTTCGGTTCTTGAATGGCCTCAGGATATGTGTGAATTTCCGGACGGAAGAATCGCTGTGGCGGATGTGCGATCGGGACTTGTTGTTTTTGACGGCCGGGGCAGGATGCTCGTTTGTCTGAAAGGGAGCCCCAAAGGCGGATTTCTTTTCAAAGGGATAGAAGATGTGGCCATACATGAGCATTTGCTGTTCGTTTTGGACCGGCAGCGTCACGCTGTGGATGTGTTCGAGTGGAAAATTACCGGTAAGGATTCTTTTTGAAACGGGGTTTTCACATCGGGACATGTTTTATAATACTTGCAGTTTTTCTGCATGCCCGGGTTCCCGCATATAATCCTCTGCATCGCAAGCTTGTCCGAATAACTCGGGGTGATTCCCTGCTCGGTCTGCCCGACCGTTTTATTATTCCATCCACGTTTGTTATCACGACAAATGAAACATTGTTGGATTCTTCTCTCTATATGCTGAATCCTCTGACCGGTACAGTAAGATGGATTCATGTCCCGGATTCAGGGACTGTTGTGAATATAAAATACCAGCGTATGCCGGTTTCTCTGCCGCTGACTCACCGACATTTTTCGTTGTCTGACAGTGTAAAGATTCAAATTTCCGATTCAGCTGAGGCAGCTCATGTGTATCAGTTCGAATCAGGATCACGGGAGAGGTTATCAAATGACGGTCTTTCGGACCTGCGCCGCAGCGGCAGTATCTTTCGAGGTGTGACTGTCGGTACCAATCAGGGCATGCGCCTTCAGTCCGGATTACGGCTGCAGATATCAGGTCAGATTGCACCCGGTGTCGATGTGACCGCTTCTTTGACCGACCAGAATACCCCCATCCAGCCGGAAGGCAATACCCAGACACTGCAGGAAATCGATAAGGTTTTTGTCAATATAAAAGCAAGTTCACTGAAAGCCACACTGGGAGATTTTGTATTTGATACCGGTCCTTCAGGATTCGGTACCTATTCCCGGAAACTTCAGGGCGTGATGGGGAGCGCCGAAGGCAAATTCGGGAATGTGACTCTGATTGGAGCCGCTTCAAAAGGCCAATTTACCACCAATCATTTTCAGGGGCAGGAAAGCAATCAGGGGCCCTACCAGCTGACAGGAACACAGGGACAACAGGATATCATTGTTCTGGCCGGTACAGAACGGGTTTGGATTGATGGCGAACGTATGGTTCGGGGAGAAGATAATGATTATGTGATCGAGTATGGCACTGGCCAGATAACATTTACCCGCAACCGGCTTATCACCAGTGATTCACGTATTACAGTGGATTTTGAATATTCGGATCTGCAATTTCAGAAATCAATTTATGGTGCTGTGGGAGAAATCACCCTGTGGGATGAACGGATTCAATTCCGCTCAACCTTTTTGCACGAGTCAGATGACAAGGAAAATCCTCTGGACATTCCCTTGACGGATGATTACAAACAGATACTTGAACAGGCAGGTGATGATCCCGATTCGGCTGCAGCTTCAGGAGCCCGGTTTGTTGGTGAGGGCAAGGGCAATTACAGGCTCACTGAGCAGGACGGAATCTCTTATTATCAGTATATGGGAAGCGGTGAAGGTGATACAGTCGTCCGTTTTTCATATGTTGGAGAAGGCGAGGGTGATTACAGTTTTCAGGGTTATGATATTTATCAATTTGAAGGGCAAAATCGAGGAAGTTATATTCCGGCCATTGCGCTGCCTATGGCGCGGAAGCATCAGGTAGCCAGCCTGCAATCGGATCTTAAAATCATGCGCCGTGTGTCTGTGTCCGGAGAAATGAGCCTCAGCAATCAGGATCTTAACCTTTATTCCCGGAAAGACGACGACGATAATACAGACAGGGCGTTTCAGGGAGAGGTTCGAATGAACGGGCATTCTCTGCAGTTTGGCAAAATCAATCTGGGACAGCTGGAAATGTCGGGGCGTATACGCGATGTGGGTGGGGGGTACCGGTCGGTGGGACGCATGACCGATGTGGAATACGGACGCAAATGGGGGACCGAAGAAGGCGTATTCTGGGGAGAGCGTGTCTGGGAGGCCGGCGGAATTTATTCGCCCATTGAAAGCTGGAAAATCGGCGGAGAAGCGGGAAATTTTCATAGGGGTGATTTTCAATCCGAGCGAAAGACCTTGCATACGGATTTTCATCAGGGCTTCTGGCCCCATATGAAATATCAGGCCGAATGGATCAATTCGGAGAATGGGGGTTCCGGGATAAACCGCTGGAAGCGCCAAAAAGGGCAAATTATTTATACGCTCGGTGCGTTCACGCCATCCGTCCGGTACGAAGGAGAACACCGCCGGCAGGAGGATCCTGATTCGGTTTTAATCGGATTTCGATTCGATGATTGGACCGGCCGGCTCGAATTCAGACGGGGCATTATTTCTGGATTTGCAGAAGAAACTATGCGTAGTTACCAGCGTTATCGGAGCGGACACCTGAAGCATGAATCAAAAGCCAGAACAGATAAAATTCAATGGGCGCTAAAACCGGGTACTTATTTCAGTGCCACGATGATGTATACGCGCAGAGATCGAAATTATGAGGATCCCGCTTCCGAAGATCAGCGAGCAGATCTGGCGGACGTCAATTTACGGTTCGGTCCGCGCAGCCGCTGGATAGACGCTCAATTGAATTATCAGTTTTCATCCACACGGATCTCCGAGCTGGTTCGCGACACTATTCAGGTGATGACCGGGCTGGGCAATTACCGTTTTGATGAAGCACTTCAAGAGCTTGTACCGGATGCGGATGGTGACCTATTGATCCGAATGGTTCAGACGGGCCGGTTTACACCGGTTAATGATTTAAAGGCAGGAGCGGATTTCCGCTGGAACGGTTCTGCTCTTTGGAAAGCGCCCTCTGGCTGGCAGTCTTTTGTTTCTGTTTTGAAAGGGCGCACGCTTTTTCGGGTGGAACGAAGGGACAGTGAGCGCGATTTTGCGAAAGTGAACCGGACCGCTCTTTCTCCGGATTGGGGCAAAGACAGCACACTGGTCATGGCCATGACGGCATTTCATCAGGATGTGGAAATTGTTCCGGAGAAACGGCGTGTTTCCATACGTTTGCGGTACAAGAATAACAATTCTGAAAACAATCAGCTGCTCAGGGAAAACCTGGTGCGTCATGTCACAGAACGGGCGGTCCGCGTGAAGGGTAAATTTTCTGAATCCACAGGGATTCAGATCGAATATATCAATAAACTGGATGAAAAAAACTACACCGCCCGGTCTTATTCAAACAGGGATATCCGGCTGCATGACTGGAGTGCTGAAGCCTCATACAGACCAAAGCAGCATATTGAAATTGCTCTGAAAGGTCATATGAAAGCAGCCGAAGACCGGGCACCTGATCCGATTACAAAAGCCTCTTCTGTTTTTATTATCCCCAGGATTTCATACGCCATCCGTGGACGGGGCAATGTGCGTGCGGAACTTGAAATCGGCCGGGTTTTTGCAAAACCCAAAGACCGGGCACTGCCGTATGAAATGCTGAACGGAGACCAGCCAGGCCGTACGCTACGATGGAACGTGCTTATGACCTACCGGCTTTCCGGCCATATGATGGCTACACTGAATTACCGGGCCCGTCAGGAGCCGTGGCGCGAGAACTTATATCAGACGGGTCAGGTGGAAGTGCGGGCATTTTTTTAATTGCTTTTCATCGAAATATTTTGTACCCTGATTTTATATTTATATCCAAAGAATTGACATCCTGTGTTCCTGCATCCGGGCGGTTATTCAAACGAGTTTCGTAGTTGTTTTCGATTGTGGTTCAACATTCAGAGCAGGCTACTGCTGATGCATGTATTATATAAAGTGTGAATAATTGTTATATTAAATAAAAAACCCGGGAGACAATTATGCGTAAAATCGCAGTCATCTTCACTTTTATCTGTTTATCCACATACCATGTCAGTTGTGATGGTGATCTTACGGGTGTGGAAGACGTGGATGTGCTTACAAATGTTGATCTTACAATTACAGAGACCAGTGTTTTTACGGATAAATTGGAAGCAAGGGGGATTGCAGCCAATCATGGCGGGAATATAACGCCACCCTGGTATATTGAAGCAGATTTTTACAGCGACGACTCATTCACTTTAAAATTGGGCGGGACAAATGAGCGTATGACGTATGCACTGGGGAATGGTGAAAGTACCATATGGGTGCTGGTTTTTTCTTCAGACAAGTATAAAGAATCAGAATATAATGAATTTGCCATAAAGAATTTAAGAGCATACAAGAATAAGGATTAGTCCCGGCAGCCAATGCCGGGCTTTATATGACATTCTGAAAAGCAGTCTGAACAGGATTTCACCTGTTGAGTTCTGCGATATGATAGTGAAAAATGAGAGCGGCGAAAAGATGCGAAGGTCTCAAAGATAGAATGGAGGAATATGGATGATGCATATGACTCATGAAACAACCAGGGGGCTTACTCAAATTCTTCCGCTCTTCGTGCTTATTTTACTCCTGCTGCCTCAAACAGCTCCTGCGCAAAAGATCGAATGGTCATCTCTGGGCCCGGAAGGTGGATTTCTGCTTTGTTTTGCTGTCGCTCCCGGATCCCCTCAGGTGCTCTATGCAGGGTGTGATATTTACGGGGGTGTATACAAGAGCACAGACGGGGGTGCCAATTGGGACTTCCTTGGCCTGGTATCCGGGCTCGGAAATACATTGGATATTAAAATTCATCCGGTATCAAGTGATATTGTATATGTTGCCTGTGGCAAAGAAGGGATCTATAAATCCATAAACGGGGGGCAGGATTGGGACCTGATTTTTCGCAGGGATGATACCGTTTATTCCCTGGGGATTGATCCGGAATCGCCGGATGTGATTTATGCCGGGCTTGTTATCGATGCAGCGGATGATTATGGACTCTACCGCAGTGTGAACGGAGGATTGACATGGCCCGATTCGAGTTTCCAGGGGAATGCCGTGCTTGATATCTGTTTTGATCCTGATTCATCGACCATTCTTTATGCAGGGACAAGCTATGGTGTTCATCAAAGCACAGACGGCGGCTCAACCTGGAGCTTTCGTGGTCCGCCAGATGCCTCTGCATCTATTCAATCATTGGTTGTTGCAGATCATCTTACCTGGTATGCCGGTTCTCTTTCAGACGAACGTGATGCCGGCACCGTTTATAAAACCCTGGATGGAGGGGATACCTGGGAAATATCATATGCGTTGGGCACACCTGTCTATGGTTTGGATATCGACCGGCAAAATCGTGAAATCCTTTATATGGCAGCCGGGGCCAGCATGGATGGGCAGGAAGGTGTTTTTAAAACCAATAATGGAGGAGAGACGTGGTTCCCTGTGAATACGGGGCTGACAGACCGTATGGCAAGAGATGTTAAAGTGGATCCTGTCACTCCGAACATGGTTTATGCAGGTACAGACGGATTGGGAGGAGTCTACAAAAGCACGGATGGCGCTGCCACCTGGCATATGATCACCACCGGCATGCGCCAAACTCTTGTGCAAGCGATGGATTTTGACGCAGACCATACGCTTTATGCAGCTGTCGGATGGGGCACTTACAGAGATATCCCCTGTGTGTTCAGGCGCCTTGATGATGGTCATTCCTGGATTCCGCTGGCGACTGTCCCCTCCCCGTATTATATGACCAGTATCTGGGATATTGCGGCAGATCCGGATTCTTCAGGTCTTATCTATGTGTCCGGTATGAGTCACTATTCAGATACTGCAAAGGATCCTACAATCGGCCTGCTTTACCGGAGCCGTGACGGCGGGGCAACCTGGCAAACACTCTGGACACCGGATAATCTTTGGATTCTTTGTCTGGCTGTTGATCCTGTAACAAAAGTTATTTACGCAGGAACTGGGGGCGCGGATCCCGCACAGGTGTATAAAATCTACCGAAGCACGGATCGGGGTGATACCTGGGAGATGACATCAGGCTGGCCTTCTCCGGGCAATCCGATTTTCGATATTGTCATTGATCCAGTTTCTCCGGATATTCTTTATGCCGGTACCGGTGGCGCCATTTTCAAAAGTACGGATGCGGGTATCAACTGGACACCCATGGCATCAATGCCCTATGCATATACGCTGCTCATAGATGCCAATGCACCGAACATGATCTATGCAGGAAGCGGAGGCACATTTACCGATCATGGCGGTGTGTACAGGAGTACAGATTCCGGCACATCCTGGGAACGGGTTGGACTGGAAGACTATCCGATCACATCGTTAACCGGTGTTTTTCATTCCCGAAGTATAATATACGCAGGTACCGGCGGAAAATTTCTCGAAACCAACGGGAACGGTATTTTCCGAAGTACGGAGAACGGGAAAACCTGGGAACCGGTCAGCAACAATCTGACCTCGCCGTTTATTTTATCTCTGAAAACAGATCCCCGGTTTCCCGACCGGATTTATGCAGGCACCATGGGCAGGGGATTGTTTCAGACCGCGGATGAGACGGGGATTGAACCGGAACGTCCATTTGTCAGCCAGCCGGAATCTTTTTTTCTGAAGAATCATCCCAATCCCTTTAATGCCGTCACAACAGTGACCTACCATGTGCCGATGACGGGCCGTGTGATTCTTCGGATTTTCAATGTTTCCTGTCGGCCGGTGGCAACGCTGGAGAATGCCTTGAAAAAACCGGGAGATTATTTCATCCGCTGGAACGGAAGAGACAATGCCGGCAATCCGGTGACCAGCGGACTTTATATCTGCGTGCTTCAAGCGGGCGCGTTGAAAGAGACCCGAAAAATGTTGGTGATTCAATAGAAAGGAGTGTATTGTGAGGATGAAAAAAAGAATCCTGTTAACAATCTTCCTTTACTATTGGCATTTTGGATTTTCTCAAAACGTGCCGGATCCATACCAGGCTTTGTATGCAACTCTCGATGCAAAACTCATAGAGATTGATCAGTCTTTGACCATTGCATGGGATGGAAAAAAATACTGCACCAATTATTGTACAAGCTTGATGACTGCCAACAGCGGCCGCGGGGAAGCCCTGCTTGAGCCAAAGGTACTGGATAACATTGAATATTATCTGGATGCTTTTGAGGCACTGGGCGTCCGGGCTGTTGATATCGCCATTCAGTATCCGGTACTAGTTACATCTTTTCCGAAATCACAGGATTATCTGAATTTTTACAAAGCGGTCGTTCAGAAAGTGCGCGATCATGAGTTCAGGCTGATCATCGGCTGCCAATCCACGTTTCGTGACAGCATCTTTGGAAAGCTGGATGTGGAAGCGTTTTATGAAGGACTGGACAAGGCTCGATTTAAAGCCGAAAAGAAGCAGATGATCGAAACCATTATCAACGAACTCAAGCCGGATTATTTAACCATTGAAACCGAGCCGTCCACACAAGGGATGAATCTCGGATTGAATTACACAGTAAATGATGTTGTTGAATACGTCCAGTATTTTCTGAACGGACTGGATAAAAAAGGAACGCTGATCGGAGGCGGAGCCGGTACCTGGGATGAAATCGATTATATTGATGCAATCGCGCAGTTACCGGAGATTGACTATATTGATTATCATATTTACCCGGTCATCCAGGATTTTTTTGTGGATAGAGTTTTCAAGATCGATTCCATTGCGACCCGATATCAAAAGAAACTGGTCATCGGAGAATGCTGGCTTCATAAAGCCGATGAAACGGATCTCCAGACACTCCCGGCCCATGTGTTGTTTGCCAGAGATATTTTCAGCTTCTGGATCCCCCTGGATTCTCTGTTTACAGAATGTGTGGTGAAACTGTCGCACCTTTCCAAATGTGAAGTGACTTCTCTTATCTGGGCCACCTATCTTTTCTCATATATGGATTATCTTCCGGAACACGAGACCATGCCGTTGGATCAATTGTACAACATGGGTTATACGGCCTCTGGTCCAAACATGCTGTCAAAAACATTTTCATCCACAGGTGCCCTTTATCATCACTTGATCATGGATGCATGCAATGCAACTTCAATATATCTGGAAGGGCAAATAAACATCCCGGCGGATTTTATTCTTGAACAGAATTTTCCCAATCCTTTCAATCCATCAACCACCATTCGTTTTTCATTATCAAGGCCAGATGATATTACTTTAAAAGTATATGATCTTCGGGGCAAAGAAGTCAAGAGTATTTTCAGCGGTCATTGTTCTGCAGGGATAAGCGAAATGATATGGCAGCCTGAAAAATTATCCTCCGGAATTTACCTGGTTTGTTTGCAGGGCGGTAATATGATTAAAAGGAAAAAAATGATTTTATTAAAATAAGATGAGTACCTGTATTCAATTGAAACCGGAGACATTGATGTTATGATAAAAAAGAAAGATATTTCAATTGTTCTTTGCGGACCGGCCGGGCGGGGTATTCAGACCGCCGAGAAACTGCTGGTCTCGATTTTCAGAAAAGCGGGGTACCATATCTTTGCAACGAAAGAGTACATGTCCCGTGTCCGCGGGGGGAGCAATTCCATCACCATTCGGGTTTCATCAGAATCGGTTAAGGCACTGGTGGACAGAATCGATATTCTGATTCCTCTGGACCGGATCGCGCTGGGGCATGTTGAACACCGGATATCAGAGGAAACCCTTGTTATTGGTGAAAAGGATATACTTTTAAACCCTGATTACAAGCTGCCCTGTCCAATTATGGATGTTCCTCTGACCCGGCTCAGCAAGGAAACAGGCGGTATTATTTATTCAAATGTGATTGTAACGGGTCTTGTCGCCCGGCTTTTTAATATTGAAAAGTCTGTTGTTCAATCTCATATCAAGCAGGCTTTCGGTCATAAGGATAAAAAAATTGTCGGTCGAAATATTGATGCAGTCAGCAGGGGATTCGATGCGGGCAAACAGATGGAACCGGATCTTCGCATTGAACTCAGGACAAGAACTATGTCCGAGATTAAAAATGAATTTCTCATCAATGGAGGGGAAGCGGTCAGTCTTGGTGCAATTGCAGGAGGATGCCGTTTTATCGCGTCATATCCCATGACGCCTTCCACACCGGTACTGACTTTTTTAGCCCGTCATGCGGAGCACTTTCAAATTATCGCAGAACAGACAGAAGATGAGATTGCCGCCATTAACATGGCGCTAGGAGCTTCTTATGCGGGGGTTCGCAGTATGGTTACCACTTCCGGAGGCGGATTTGCCCTGATGACAGAGGGCCTGAGCCTCGCCGGTATGATCGAAACGCCGATTGTGATTCATCTGGCTCAGAGACCCGGACCGGCCACTGGCCTGCCCACACGAACCGAGCAGGGCGATCTGCTGTTTGCCCTTTATGCCGGTCATGGAGAATTCCCCCGTGTCATACTGGCGCCCGGAAGCCTCGAAGACGGCTTCTTACTCACCCGGAAAGCTTTTGAGCTGGCCGACAACTATCAGATCCCCGTATTGGTTCTGACGGATCAGTATTACATTGATTCCTATTACAACCTTTACAGATTGCAGACTGAAAAAAGTAAAAACCGGGCAACTGTCATGAAGACCGATCGGAAGTATAAGCGTTTTGCACTTTCAAAAGACGGAATATCCCCTCGCGGCATTCCGGGATACGGAGACGGATTTGTGGAAGTGGACAGCGATGAACACGATGAGGAAGGCCACATTACGGAAAGCAGTACTGTCCGGATAAATATGGTCGAAAAACGACTGAAGAAAGTGGAAGCACTTGCCAAAGAGGCACTGCCTCCGGAGTGGATCGGACCCAAGGATTGTGAAACATTGGTTGTCTGCTGGGGATCCACGGTTCATATCGTCACTGAAGCTGTTCGTCATGTAAATCAAGAAAAGATGGCCGTACTCTATTTCAGGCAGGTTTATCCGATATCTCCGGAGGTACAGGATTATTTTAAAAAACCGAAACAGATGATTCTGGTAGAAAATAACGCAACCGCTCAGTTTGGCCGGATTTTAAAGAGCGAATGTGACCTGGAGATTCCGAAAAAAATACTGAAATACAGCGGCCTGGCTTTTTCAGTCGAAGAAATTACTCGCCAGTTGCAAGATATTGTGGCTTAGGAGGCTGCTATGGATCAAAACCGTTATGATATGAAAGATATCGACATTGCCTGGTGTCCGGGATGCGGCAATTTTGTCATATGGAAAATATTGAAGAAAACACTGGATGAACTCAATATAGAACCCCGCGATGTGGTTATTGTTTCGGGTATCGGGCAGGCGGCCAAGATGCCCCATTACCTGAGGTGCCATACCTTCAACGGGCTTCACGGAAGGGCCCTCCCACCAGCCACCGGAATCAAAGCCGTCAATCCGGGACTCACTGTGATCGTGGAAAGCGGAGACGGAGACATGTACGGCGAGGGAGGCAATCATTTCATGCATACAATCCGTAGAAATCCCGATATCACCAACATTGTCCACAACAACATGATCTACGGACTGACAAAGGGCCAGGCCTCCCCAACCAGTCAGGTCGGATTTACAACCTCTGTACAGGTTAACGGTGTTATTCTTGAACCTCTGAATCCGATCGCCCTGGCTATTGCACTCAACGCGTCTTTTGTTACCAGGGTGAGTACGACCGATGAAGATCAAATGAACAAGATTTTGAAGAAAGCCATTCAGCATAAAGGATATGCTCTCGTCGATGTGCTTCATCCCTGTGTTTCTTTCAATAAAGTCAATACCTATCAATGGATAAAAAAAAATACAGTTCGGCTCGAAGACACCTACGATCCTGAAGACCGGTCCTCGGCGATTCAGCGTGCATTAGAAACGGATAAGTTTTCGCTCGGTATCTTCTATATACAGTCAGGCAGAACGACTTTCGAAGCCAACCTGAATGTCTACCGCGACTCACAGGAACCGCTGTTTTCAAGATCTTCGGAGCCGGTCCGATTGCAGAAATTTATCAATCAATTATAGATGAAAATGGCTTTGAAGACTGCAATTCAATGATTAAAATCATACGTCTTGGATGGGCTGAATGCAGATGCCTCGTGAGAAATTGCTTTTAAAAATACGGAAGAATGTTTTTATTCGTATTCATTGTTGCTGTCATTTCTCTCATTGGAAATGAGGTACAATATTGAAGAAATAGCAGGGGGAATGTGATGAAACATCAGATCTGCATGATCATGATTGCTTTGACTTATGCATTTTATCAAACAGACGCAGTATGTCAGACAGAAAGTTCTCTGGTTCAGCCCGATACCATACTTGCAGGAGAATATCGCACCAAAGGAAAAATGTTGTTATACGCGGCAGAGTATGACAGTGCCATGCAATGTTTCAATAATGCGATGATAATATATGAAGAAGCTCTCAGCCGGACGGAAGACCAGCGTCTCTGGGAGGACTATATTCACTGTCTCTCGTATACTGGGAAAAATCTTGTAAGACAGATGAAATTCAAACCCGCTTATGAAACGCTTCACAAGGCACTGGATTTGGGAAGGGAAAAACTGGGTGAGAATCATATCCGGGTTGCCTTTGTTTACAGAGAACTCGCCGGATTGTATTACAGACAGTCCGATCTTGAGAAAACTTTTGAGTACGACAAGAAATACCTGGACATTGTTATTCAAAATGTCGGACCGGTTCACAAAGATGTCGCCGACGGATACTATAATCTGTCGCTTTCCTGCCGGGATATGGGAGACTTTGATGGCGCATTGATGTATTCCGAGAAAGCAAGGGATGTCAATCTTCATTTTGATGAACCCGATCATCAATCCCTGGCAGGAGCTTACTATGGGATGGGATACGCTTATATTTTTAAGGGATATTATGACCAGGCCTATGTGTATCTCAATAAAGCCTTGAAAATGCGGCTGGAGGAATATGGAGAAGCGCATCCGCTTGTGGCTGAAACCTATGATGCTTTGGGATTTTATTATCGAACGATCTGGGATCTGGATCAGGCAGCGGAGTATTATAAAAAATCTGTTTCGGTTTTTACCGAGTGCTTTGGTGATCAGCATCCGGCAGTCGCGTACGGCAATAATAACATAGGATCTACCTGTAAAGCGAAAGGAATGAATGACGAAGCGCTCCAATATTTCAGGAAGGCACTTGAAACAAAGATTCAGATATTCGGTAAGAATCATCCCTCTGTGGCGAATACGGTTGCAAACATTGGCGCGATTTATTCTGACGAAGGAAATTATCAAAAAGCACTTGAGTATTATAGCCGGTCGCTGCGTATTCGAACTGAACGTCTGGGTGAAGTGCATCCGTCTGTTGCGGTTGATCATGCGAGCATCGGCCGGATTTATGCCAGTATGCATAAGAACAGGAAAGCCATTGAATGTTATAAGAAGGCATTGACAATCCAGCTTCAGGTTACAGGGGAAAACCATCCCTGCGTGGCTGAATTCAATAATCTGATTGGGAAAATTCATCAACAACAGAAGGATTATGCCAAGGCTATTACCCATTTTCAAAAATCCCTTGTTATTCTGTCACCCGAATTTTCAGAAACAGATTTGTACCAAAATCCCTCCGTTGAGAACAGCCTTTCCGACAAGGATCTGCTGGATGCTTTGCACTTTAAGGCAGAGTCATTCCAACAGCTTTATTCGAACGAATCCGGAGACCTGAAGGATCTGAAGATGGCTCTTCAGACGTTTCAGCTTGCCGTGGATCTGATCGATGACATACGGAGCGGGTATAAGGCCGAAGGATCCAGGCTGTTTCTCGGAGAGAAAGTATCCGATATTTATGATCAAGCCATACAGACGGCTGTCGCGCTTTATAACGCGACGAAAAATCCAGCGTACAAGGAAAAGGCTTTTCAACTAACTGAAAAGAGCAAGTTCGGAACACTTGCACTCGTTCTGCAGGATTCAAAGGCCAAGCAATTTGCCGGAATACCAAATCAATCGCTTGAACAGGAGAAGGCGATCAAAGCGGATCTCGCCTATTATGACACCCAACTTCAGAAGGAGCTGTTAAAAAAGGAGGCAGGCAGCAGTCAGAAAATTAACAACTTTGAGAATAAGCGCTTCGCTCTCCATAACCAGTATCAGGAACTGATCAATACGTTCGAGAACAAATACCCAAGATATTACGATCTGAAGTACCGGACACAGACGATACCGGTTGAAAACCTGCAAACATTACTGGACGATCAGACGGTTCTCATCGAATATTTCACAGGAGCAAACACCCTGACGATTTTTACATTTACCCAAAATCAGATGGAAGCCTATCAAACAAAAACAAATTCATTATTTGATCAAATGGCCGGCTCTTTGATCAGATCCATCAAAAAAATCGATTTCAGGAATTTTAATCGGACAAGTGTCCAGCTGCACAAAAAACTCATTGCGCCTGTTCAAAATCTATTAAAAGGCAAGAAAAAAATCATCATCATTCCTCACGGCATTCTGGCTAAAATCCCCTTTGAAGTACTCATGGCCGAACTGCCGGACCCGTCGGATCAGACTGATTTCATCAAAATAAATTACCTGATCTGTTTATACGAAATTTCCTATCATTACTCCGCAACCCTGTATGCAAATCAGTTAAAAGATAAACAGGAGCGGTCCGCATCAAACGGTTTTGCCGGTTTTGCTCCTGTATTCAGCGACGAGGCGGATAACAATTCGGTCCTTGCCGACCACCGGTCCGCTATCACTGATCTGGATTATTCGGAATCCGATTACCGCGCCGTGCGTGTCGACGGAAAGCGGTTCAATGAATTAAAATACTCGGAAAAGGAAATTCAGGGAATTGTTAATTGCTTCGAAACAAAAAAGAAAACAGCCACAGGATATTACAGAAAAGAGGCCTCGGAAAACAACTTTAAAACGACCGCAGGCAATTACAGATATATTCATATTGCTTCCCACGGTATTGTCAACGAAGAATATCCGCGGCTTTCGGGAATCATTTTTTCACAGCCCGGTGATTCAACGAACCAGGAGGACGGCATCCTTTATTCGGGAGAGATTTACAATTTAAATTTAAATGCCGATCTGGTCGTACTGAGCAGCTGTGAGAGCGGTATCGGCAAACTGGTGAGAGGGGAAGGGCTAATGGCATTGACCCGGGGATTTCTCTATGCCGGTGCTGACAATTTGATTGTCTCGCTCTGGAAAGTATCCGACAAGCACACATCGGAGTTAATGACCGAGCTCTATAAAAATATTTTAAAGGGAGATAACTTTTCCAATTCACTTCGGGAAGCAAAGCTGACTCTGTTAAAGAATCCCGAAACCGCGTTTCCCAAATCATGGGCCTCTTTTGTGTTGATTGGGGAATGAGTTATAGGGTATAAGTTATAGGGTATAAGGAAATAAGGGGAATAGAGGAAATAAGGGAATAAGGGAAAGATAATATCAATCACCTTATATCTCTTTTATCTCTATGCTTACTATCCATCTATATCCTTTATATTCATTATTTCCCATATTTCCCCATCTTTTTTGAAAGGATCGATTATGAAAAACCGGATCAGCCTGATCATCTGTCTGTTTATGATGCATTCCACGATTTTCAGCCGGGCATTGACTGATTCCGATATGTTGTCTCCGGATACACTTAAAGCCAGGAACTGGATAACGCAAGCCGAAAAATTACGAAGTGAGTTCAAGTTTGACAGCTCCAGCATCTGTTATGAAAAAGCCGGACAAATTTATGAGGTACTGCTCGAGAAAGAAGATCATCCCGATCTCTGGGCCGGGAAAATACACTGTCTGAATGAAATCGGATACAATCACCGCCGCCTCGGGACATATGAAGAGGGACTTGAAATCTTATATCAGGCTCAGAAGTTGGGCAAACAGCATCTGGTGCGTGATCATATTGAAATCGTGAGTAATTATTATAATATCGGATTTATTCTGTTTCTCATGCATAAGTCCCGCGAAGCAATAACCCACTTTCAAACGGCTTTGGATATCGGGATCCCGTTATTGGGTGAGAGCCATATGCTGGTGAATACCAACAATATCTGTATCGGTCATGTATACAAGCAAATGGGGTATTTCGATGATGCATTAAAATATTATCAGCGGTTTCTTTCAATTGCCATCCCGGCGATTGGTGAAAACCACCTGAAGGTCGCATATAATTACAGCGGTATTGCCGATATTCATTTTATCAAAGGGGATATGGACAAAGCGGTTGAATATCAATTTAAATCGATTCATGTGATTAAAAATCTTTATGGAGAAAATCACCCCGATCTGGGGATCAATTATCTGAATCTTGGTAATTATTATCGGGAAAAAAGGGATTATCATGAAGCGCTTCGCTATTCCCAAAAGGCATTGGATCTCAACTTAAAAAATTACGGAGAGAACAATCCTAAGACCGCACAACCTTACAATAATATCGGGATTGACTATATAAATCTGAATAACTATGATCCTGCTATTGAGAATCTGAATAAAGCTGAGAGTATTTTATTAAGGTTTCCGGAGTCTCTGGATTTGGCCCATGTTTACTTAAACATGGGGATTATTTATGGAAGGCAGAAAGAATATGACAAGGCGATTCAAACCTACAGAAAGTCAGGCGCCATTGTTCAGCGTATCCTCGGGGAAGATCACTGGCGCATTGCGGACAGTAAGACCAATATCGGTACATGCTATTATGATAAAGGTGATAATACCAGAGCCCTGAAAAGTTATCAGGAAGTCGGACGAATCTACCGGAAGCACCTGGGCTTTCATCATGAACGCACAGCAATGGCTTATAATAATATCGCTAACACATTGTATCATATGAGAGATTATCAACAGGCTATGAAATATATACAGAAATCTCTCGCCGCAATGATTCCCGGTTTTCAGGATACAACAGGCCTGGGGAATCCGGAATTGTCAGAAAGTCTTTCCAATGAATTTATTTTATCCACACTCATGCTTAAGATCGAAATTTGCCGATTACTTTATCAACAAAATCCGGATTCTCTGCAATTGCTGCATCTGGTTCATGAAACGTCTGCACTGGGTATTGCCTGGACCAACCGGATCAGAACACAATTTGAAACAGAAGAATCCAGGCTTATTCTGGGTGATGAGACTCGTAATTTCTATCGATATGCTGTTGAATCGGCTGGTAGTCTTTATCAAAAAACTCGGGATGAAAAGTACCTGAATAACATTTTCGATTATATGGAGGAAGCTAAATTTGCGGTGCTTTCTTCAACGCTCCATGAATCCGAAGTGAAGCAGTTTTTTAATATTCCGGACAGTCTTTTGGAAAAAGAGAAATTTTTAAAAAGGGAAATAACCTATCATAACACGGAAATTCAAAAAGAACTGGCTAAACAGGAAAAGGCGGATACACTGAAACTTCAGATGCATCAAAACCGCCATTTTCATTTTACCTCCCAATACAGAGAAATTATCCGTAAATATGAACAGGATTTTCCGGAGTATTATCATTTAAAATATCAGATCCGTACCGTTTCTTTTGAGAACATACAGAAGCGTCTGAATCCTGACTGCGCTCTGCTCGAGTATTTTACTGCGGATTCCATGGTCTATCTGTTTGTCATTTCAAAGGAGAATATTCAATACTTCGAACTGGATCCTGGTGGTGAATATCAGGCGTCTCTGAGAAGATATTTAAAATCCATTAAAAAAGTAAATCCTGCCACGTTTCTGGACCTTGGGCCGGAACTGGCTGAATTTCTGCTCCCGAATCAAATTGACATTGCATCAATAAAACGGCTGGTCATCATACCGCATGGCCTGCTTTATAAATTGCCTTTTGAATCGCTTCTCATACAAAAACCGAAAAAAGCAAACAAAGACAAATTTTCTGATTTGCATTATCTGATCCGGGATTATGAAATCAGTTATCACTATTCTGCCACACTTTACAACCGTGGATTTGAGAAAAAGAGCAGTAAGGAAGAACCCCGGTCCGAAATGGCATTTGTTGGGTTTGCCCCTGTTTTTAAAACGTTTTTTAATAATGCGACTATATTAGGCTGCAATTTACGTACAGTAGACAGTACGGAGGCGGATATTGATACACGTTCTATCAGTCTGGATGGCAAAGTGTTTAACGCGCTGCCTCAAACGGAGAAAGAAGTGACTGATATTGCTTCCGAATTCCGGGCCGGAAAAAAACAGGGAAACATCTTTTTATATAATGAAGCCTCAGAAGAACAATTTAAAAATGAGGCTCCGAATTACCGGATTGTTCATATCGCGTCGCACAGCATCATGAATGAAAAGAATCCCCGTTTGTCCGGTATTATCTTCTCTCAGCCTCAGGATACAACCAGTATGGAAGATGGTGTCCTTTACGCGGGTGAAACCTATAACCTGAATCTGAATTCGGATTTACTTGTCTTAAGCAGCTGTGAAAGCGGTGCTGGAAAGCTGAGGCCGGGTGAAGGCCTGATGAGTCTGGGTCGCGGATTTTTCTACGCGGGTGTTAAAAATCTGCTGGTCAGTTTATGGAAAGTGGATGACGCGTCCACAAGAGATCTTATGAAGGATTTTTATCATCATTATCTGAATGGAAAATCATACGCGGCTTCCCTGAGAGAAGCGAAATTGAAATTGATTGAAAATCCACAAACCGCATTCCCCAGAACATGGAGCGGATTTGTGCTGATTGGGGAATGAGTTATGAGTTATAAGGTATAACTTATACCCAATACCTCTTATTACCTTACAACAAATTTCCCCAGAAACAGCAAATCGTCTTCAGTTTCCAGTTTCCAGTAATAGAGGCCGGGGATGAGTTTTTTCGGCAGCACAAACTGATTTTTATCGGTTGTAAAGGCGAATCGTTCATTTCCCAGATTATCCAGAATGATCAGATAAACCGTTTCACCTTCCATTCCCTCCCACTTGAAAACGGGCTTGTTCTGAACCACTTCACCTGTTTCCGGTGAGAGAATATTGACGGATTCGGATCGGGATACATCGGAAAGCATCCCTTCGAGATAGGGTAAAATTTCAAAATCTGTTGAGGTATCAGGGGCAGGCTTTATCAGCATGACAATGATCATAACGGTGGCAAGACCTGCACCTGCAATTGCCGTTTGCCAAGGTTTAAGGGTCAGGAAATGAAAGAGTTTATCCAGGCTGTATTGAATTTTTTGGCTTTTTTTTCGCTCTGATGCTGCAAGATAAGCAGAAAAAAGTGTTTTTCCTTCCTGTTTAATTAAATCAGCTGTTTCTTCATAATACATTAATTCACCGAAACAATGTTCGCAGTTAAAGCAATGTTCATCAAAAGCTTCCCTCTCTTTTTCAGAAAGCTTCCCATTCACATATTTATCCAGGATTTCAGCTCTGTTTTTCCGTTCATATTTCATAAATGCAACCTCTTGATTCGGTTTCCTAATATAGTATTAGAATCAGATTTAAAAATATTGAAAAATCTTTTTTAGGGTGACATTCTTTTCTGAGCAGTTTTATAGCATAATGAATCCGTTCACTGACCCTCCTGGGTGGCAGATTGATTTTCTGACTGATCTCGGTGACAGACAACTCCTGGTAATACCGAAGATAGAGCACCTCTTTATATTTCAGTTTCAGTTTTCCCAGCAGGGTTCTCAACTGAGACCGGATTTCCTTTCTTTCTATATCATAGGCTTCGGCTGCACTGACAATGCATTCGGGCAATGATTCTTTTAAAAGCGGACGTTTTTTTTGCATTTTAAAATAATCACGGATTTTATTGAATGTAATACCATAGACATACGAACCCAGAGACGTCCCCCGGTTCACATTAAACTTGCCCTGGCGGAGGCTGATCAGGAGTGCCAGTTGTGCATCGGCAGCCACATCCCGCCAGTCCGGATTTCCCGCTCCCAGATCGAAAGACACTTTTCTGGCGATCAAGGGACCAAATTTTTGTATTAATTCGGTTTCCGCTTCGGTCTTTCCGGCCCGTATTCTGTCCACGAGATTTTTATCACTTGCTTCAAGCATAAATACAGTGTAAAAATAAAGGTCGATATAATCAATAAAAAATTGATTTTTTTTTCAATATTTATCACTTTATATCGAATAATTATTATAGAGAAGATCCGATAAAAAGACCAATCATACCAATTGATCGATGAAAATCGACTGTTTGGAGGTAAAAATGAAGGTTTTACAGTTTTATCCGGACAGGAAAACATTCATTATTTGCATGATTTGTTTTCTGACTTTATTTTTTTCACTGCCGGTATTTTCACAAGACCCCATTGCTGATTTTACGACGG
>JAFGCO010000015.1 GCA_016932575.1 bacterium | reverse complement strand
GGAAGTTTAATCAAGGCCCGCTCTATCCGAGCCGCACAGGATGCGCAGCTCATACCCTGTATCTCTATGCTTGTTCTAGCCATAGTACAAATATGGGATATTACGACTATTATAGTCAAGTATATTCTTTTTCTGTTCTTCTTTAGCCCTATGAAAAAAAATCAGGATAAGGTCCGGAATAAGATTCATTACTTTTTTATCAATCCTGTGTGCAAGAAAGCCTTTCAACAAGGGATAGTAAATCCCCCGGAAGCCCTGTCCTCACTGTCCGATAGGCGCTCATCAAAAAAATCATCCTTACGGCTGTATCCTTCAGCTATATCTTTAGTCACCCCATTAATATCGCCGGCATAAACCTCACCCAACGTGTCAGAAATATGAAAAGTTGCCGTCAGGAGCTTGCGACCAGAGGAAAATTGGGTGGAGCCGAAGGCGTAACCTCATTTTCATTGTTATGCCATGGCCAGAGCGCAAGCTCCGAGAAAAATCTCCCGCACTCGCCGGAGCACAGGACGTGCTGCGGCGGTTCCTTAATCAATAGTCCATTCTTTACAAAGGACCTCTGCTTGTTCAATTACTAATTCTGTAGCAGCTTTTTCCAGATCTGGCGGATAGCCATATTCTCTTAATATCCGTTTTACCATTACGCGAATTTGAGCTCTTGCATTTTCTCTCAAAGTCCAATCGATGGAAACACTTTTCTTCACCCTCTCAACAAGTAGTTGTGCTATAAGAACAAGTTTTTCGTCTCCTAACAATTCTTTTGCAGAGCCGTTATCTGCCAGAGCATCATAAAAAGCCAGTTCGTCTTCTGTTAATCCAAGTTCGTTACCTTTTTCTCCTGCCTTTCTGATCTCTTTAGCCAAATCAATCAGTTCCTGAATGATTTCAGCAGCTTCTATCGCGCGATTCTGATACTTTTTAACAGCCTGTTCCAGCATCTCCGCAAATGATCGTGCCTGGATCACATTTTTTTTAGAGCGTGTTTTAATCTCGTCATTTATCAATTTCTTCAGGAGTTCCAGTGCCAGATTCTTTTGAGGTAAAGTTCTAACATCTTCCAGAAACTCATCGGATAAAATGGAGATGTCCGGCTTATCCATTCCTGCTGCTTCAAAAATATCAACCACTTCTGTTGACGATACGGCTTTTGAGACCAATTGTTTTATTGCTGATTCAATTTCATCTGGAGTTCTTCCCTGTTCATCCCCGGTAGTCTTAACAAGTGCTGCTCTGACTTCCTGAAAAAGACCTACTTCGTCACGAATCTGTATCGCCTTTTCATGTGGGACAGCCAAAGCAAATGCTTTAGTTAATTCAGAAACAGCTGGGAGATACCGCTTTTTACCATTATCCTGACCAAGAATGAATTCCATTGCCTGGGTTATTCCAGATATTCTTTTGGCTGGTATATCTTCAATTACAGAACGGTAGTCAAAGCCATACACCATATCACGCACTACTTCGTATTTTTCCATAAGGACTGCCGCCGCCTGTTCCTGATCGATAGTGGCATAGCCTTTACCACCACTGGCGGTGTAATTGGCAAGCGCTCGTTTCAGTGAATCCGCCAAGCCGATGTAATCAACAACAAGACCACCGGGTTTGTCTCTGAATACACGGTTCACTCGGGCAATTGCCTGCATCAGGTTATGCCCGTTCATAGGTTTATCGATATACATTGTATGCATGCTTGGACAATCAAAACCAGTAAGCCACATATCGCGGACAATAACTAATTTGAGACTATTATCCGGATCTTTAAATCTCCTGGATAAATCCTCGCGTCCAGCCTTATTGCGAATATGCGGCTGCCAGTCGATATTGTCGGACGCGGAACCAGACATTACGATTTTCATGAATCCTTCTGATTCATCATCGCTGTGCCAGTCTGGCCGGATATCTTTGAGTGCGTTATAAACATCAACGCAGATACGGCGGCTCATGCAAACAACCATTGCTTTTCCGTCCATCGTATCCAATCTCTTCTCAAAGTGAGTAGCCAGATCGCTGACGACAAGTTTGATACGGTCGTCAGCACCGACCATGGCTTCAAGAGCCGCCCATTTCGTCTTGAGCCTTTGTTTTCCCGATTCTTCCTCGGCTTCGGTAATTTGCTCAAATTCCGGGTCAATACCAGAAAATCCCGATTCACTCAGTTCAATTTTTGCAAGCCGGCTTTCATAGTAGATCGGAACTGTCGCACCATCTTCTACAGCGCGTAAAATGTCATACTTGTCTATATAATCACCAAAAACAGCCGGGGTACTTCTATCGTCACTTTCGATAGGAGTTCCGGTAAAACCAATAAATGATGCATTCGGTAAAGCGTCATGCAGGTGTCTTGCAAAGCCATCAATAAAATCATATTGGCTACGATGGGCTTCATCTGCAATCACTACGATATTATTTCTTTCTGAAAGGAGAGGATGAACATCGCCCTTCTCATCGGGCATAAATTTCTGAATTGTTGTAAAAACTATTCCGCCAGAAGCTACTTTCAATAGATCTCTAAGATGAGACCGGTTTCCCGCTTGTACAGGTGACTGACGAAGAAGATCCATACAGTTAGTAAATGTGCCGAATAACTGATCATCGAGATCATTTCGGTCAGTAATTATAACCAGTGTTGGATTCCCCATATCAGGATGGCGAACAACCTTTCCTGAAAAGAATGTCATGGAAAGACTCTTTCCACTTCCCTGGGTGTGCCAGACCACACCTATTCTTTTACCATTAAAATGATCCGTTCCTTTACCATACCGGCCGGCTATACCTTTTGCTTGCCATGGGTCAGACTCCTTCGGAAATCGACCTATCAGCTTTGTCGGATCAGCGTCTATACCACAGGCTGAAAGTGTACAGGTTAATGCTTTGTTCACAGCCCAGAATTGATGATAAGCAGCAGCTTTTTTTATCAATTTTGATCCGTCATCTTCAAAAACAATAAAATTAAGAATGTAATCAAGGAAATAACACCGTTCAAAAAGTCCACGCACCAGTGTTTCCAGCTCTGGAGTTCCTTTGGGTGCGACCTCTTCACCTGCAACAGTTCGCCAAGGCATATAACGATCCCAACCACTTGTCAGCGTTCCGGATTTTGCCAATATTCCGTCAGAAATCACTAATAATTCATTAGTATTAAAAAGAGTTGGTATGTCATTTTTGTAGGTTTGAAGCTGATTAAAGGCGTGCTTTATCGTTGCGTTTTCATCTCCCGGATTCTTTAATTCAAATACTGCGACAGGCAAACCGTTAAGATAAAGCACTACATCAGCACGACGGTTTACTTCAGACTGTCCGGCAACCGACTTTTCAATGACGGTCAGCTGATTCAATGCCAGCCAGTCATTATTTTCTATTGTTTCAATATCTATCAGCCAAACCTTAAGGTGTCTTGTTCCGCCATATTCATCTTTTGACGGTATTTCCACATCTATACCATCGGTTAAGTAACGATGAAAATTCCTGTTGTTCACAATCAGGTCCGGCGAATCAGCTACCATTAATCTTTTAACCGCTTCATCTATACCGGCAGATGGAATATCTGGATTAATTTGTGTTAGGGAAGTTCTGAGCCTTTCTTTCAGAATAACTTCTGAATAACTTGAACGCTCAGCAACCGGAGTATCGGGGGCAATATCCGGACCATATATGGTATTCCACCCGAGTTCTTCGAGCCAGAAAAGACATGTTTCTTCTAAAATATTTTCTGTTATATGGTTCATGGTTCCAAAACCTCCCAATGGCCGGTCTTTTTAGAACCAATTCTTTTTATTCTTTCCAGTTGTTTCATTTTTTGAATATATCGCTTTACTGTCGCCTCGCTGACCTTCATCAATTGAGCCAGGGTCTGATAATCGGCTTCGGGATGACTCTTTATCAAGTTTAAAAGGTCATTTAACGGGTCAACTTGACCTGATAAAAACCCATTCTTACCTTTTAACAGCAAGACAAAACTGACGAAATCATCGGTAGCTTTAAAATCCGGGTCATTCCCGGCAATCTTTAAGGCTGGAAGAACCTTCATTCTGACACCCATCCCCCGGGCATCCACATAACCGTAATCCCGCATGACTTCAACAATCAAATTATTCCGGGCGGAACGCTGCCCGGCCAACATCTTTTCTATGGTCATGGAATTGGGAAGTGAACCGGGGCTGATGATTTCCAGCCTGTTACTGTAACCGGTTATTTCCACATCCACAAAACGGGACCAGTCCCGGTGGACAAGAGAGTTGATCATCAGTTCCCGGACAGCCTCTATGGGATACAGCCACTGTTTGGGCCGACGCAGATTTTCGTCAATTTTATCGGGTTCCCTGGAAATAAAGGATTCCATGAGTTCAAGGGCTTTCTCGACCAGACCGGGGTCGATCAGGGATTTTCCCCCTTTACCGACCTGAAAACGTCCGACCATGGGTGCATCCAGCACTTTATCCAGACGAGCCTGATATTGTTTATCCTCGGTATCAAAGAAAACCAAACGAATACCCGATTGTTTGAGGATCTGACGGGGGCGGATGCCGAAGAGTACAATGCCGGCAATGGTGCAGACTGCTTCTTCTGATACTCCGTCGGTCATAAACCCAAGAGCCTTGAGGCGTACAATCCATTCTTCCCTGGAAGAGGGGATTTCCGGATCATTCAAAATATCCCTCAGATAGTTTTCCAGTCTGGCTTTATCTAAATATTCAAAGTTTGTCCGGTTTACCGGCATGATTTCAGTGTGAACAAATCCGCTTGAAGCCCCCAGCATGAGGAGCTGTTCCCGTGTTGCCGGGCGGGAAACTGAACCAATACGTACATAGGCGGTTTCTGTGTCGTTATGCCGTACCACATAGGGTTTGGATACTTCCTGCCCAATGGTTATGACTGCGACACGTTTACCGTTTTCCATTCGAACTTCTTCGTAATAGGGCAGAATCATGGGGTGGATGTAACGTCCGAAGACTGTATCGGCCACCCATTCGCTTAAGTTTTTCCGGGTAATTCCCGCAATGGTTCCGTCATCTTCCACTCCCAGAATGATGTGGCCTCCTTTGAGGTTGGCCAGGGCAACAACTTCCCTGGCCAGCTGCTCGGGCCGGATGTCGTCCCGTTTAAACTCGACGCCGGAGTTTTCGCCGTTGGTGATGAGGGTTTGGAGGAGTTGGGTGGTCATGATTGGAGCTCCGTATTTTCTTCATCTGTCTTTGAGAAGTGTTTCATTTGCCACTCATCTGCTATTTCTTTCCAGTCAATTTTTCTGGATACAATCTCCCCTTTATCGTTCTTTCCTGTCCATACATCCCAAAAATCCGGGTCATCAGAATGTGGCCTTTCATGTTCGGCCAGATCATTCATGCGCACCATTATAGGTAATTCTGCTGCCCAGCCTAACAGAATAGCTTGTTGGGAAGGGAGAGAAGGCAACTCACGAAGTAAGCCCCGCAGATTATCGGGAACAAGTCGACGCACAAGGTCTTGATCTATATCATTACTGATACGATGTAGGAGAAAACTGTTGCATTGGGATAGAACAGTTGGAGAGAGTTCGGAGGGTCTTTGTGAAGAAAGAACCAGTCCCAATCCGAACTTTCGGCCTTCGCGAGCAATTTTTTCAAAAATTTGGGTGCAGACTGATGCCGAATTCTGATTTTCTGTGTCTTCTTTGTATCGCTTGATAAAGGTATGAGCCTCCTCCATAACGAGAACAGTTGGAAGCGATTTTTCATTAATCTTGCGGTATCTCTGCAAAGCTTCAAAGGTCATACGGGCAATAACGGAAGTAATAATGTGAATGATCTCTGCGGGTACAAGTGATAAGTCTATGACAGTAACGCACCCATTTTCCGCTTTATCCTTACCAATGTAACTTTCAAGCCATTGTTCTAGGGTAATATCCACATTATCACCGATGATTTCTTTCATCCTGGTATCCGCAAGCATGGTCTGGATACGCGCCAGTAAAAAATCAAAATATTGTTCATTTCCTGTTTCTCGTGCCAATAGTGATAAGAAACTAACAAACACATCACCTGTAAATTTAACCGGGATATCCTCATTTTTTGGAAGAAGGTCTTGTTCGGTTCCTCCTAGCAATTTATAGTATTTACGGAGTCCGTTTATTAACTTGTCGATTTCAACTGATGTATATTCTGGGTAGTTAGTCCATCCATTGGACTCTGCTTTTTTGTGTTTGGAAATAAGACTATCTAACCTTCTACTTAATTTTACTAGATTGTCGGTGATGTTGTTATAGTCATCTATGCTTTCTTTCCAGACAATCAATCGTTCCGTAAAGTTTTTGGTATGTGGGAATTGCTTGTATGGTTCTCCGGAGTTTTTACTAGCTATGGTCGATTGTAAAATGATACCAATAAAGCGTTTAGCTTCAATTTTTGGATCAGTTTCAAATTCAAATTCCTCATTTCGCATAGAACGTAAAGCGCGTTTTAATAGAGGTACCTGTGCCCTCGCAGCAGCCTGAGTGAAAGAAATCCATTCTGAACTATTCCAGAACCATAGAGGCACCTCAAGAGGTTGTCCTTTGTCCCCTACTTGGAAAATACGGCCGCTGTCCTTGAAAACCCTTGCGTACTCGCCATTAGGATCAAGGATAATAAATCGCGCGTTGGGGTTGCTGTTGGCTGTAGATGCAGTTTTTAATGACCATTGGATGAGACCGGCAACAGAACAGGATTTGCCGCTCCCGGTGTTTCCAAGTACAGCCAAGTGTCGCCCAAATAAACGGTCCGGATCAATACACACATCGGCATTCGCGGCGAGTGGACTAGTTCCGATTTTGACTCGTCTTTTTTTCCCCGACTTTACAATAGCACGTAACTGTGCGTCGGTAGGAATTAATACCGGTTCGCCAACACTGGGAAATATATGGATCCCACGTTGAAACTGGAATCCTTCTTCATCTTTCTTTAATAGACCAAGTGGATTGATCCTCATTTCACGTAAAGGAAATGGCAAATCGACCAATCCATAATCAGCAAACCCTTTGCGCTTTGGGAAAGGTGAACGCTCGACAGCTATCCATTCCACCTGAGCCACAATGTGGCCTGCCTCCGTTGCAATTAGTACATAGCCGTTGATTCGCGGGAACGCCCTTGGGACACCAGCGTTAGCAGCTATACCATCCGGCGCTTCAAGATCTAATCCAACTTTTATTTCATCAGGAGAAACAAATTCTACGGCTCCGATCCTCAACGAAGCGCTATGTTCAATAGGAGAAAGACTCATGATTTGTCGTCCTCCGTATCTTCTGTTCGGGTGGAAGCTATGCCACGAGATTTAAGGAGTTCAGCCATCTTAAATGTGGTCCGATCTATAGCTGGTTTTGGTAGATAATGGTCAACCAAGGTTTTCAGATCGGCAAAATGGCTGCCGATCAGCAATGAGATTTGCGCGGGGCGTTTCAGTTTTTCATAGAATCGCTTAATACGGTCACCTTCGTCTCTATAACTGATAATTACTATATGGGTTGAAGGAATCGTCAGCATATCATTGATTACTCGATTGATATGGTCATCTCCAAAACTATATCCGTAGAGTATCAGCGTCGAATTTGGCTTGCAGACTGCGGCAGCAAAATCTCTAAACAATTCTACATATGGGTATTCAGATGTTTCCTGATCTTTCGCTGCATTGGGATAGATCATAAGGGTATCCGCATTATCAGTATACTTACTTATAGACTCGGCTCCATAAGGTAATGCTACTCTACGGACTACACCATCTCGCATAACCCAATCCAGTGACCCATGTAATTTGGCAAACTGCACCACTCCTTCTAAATAGCGAGGTTCTCCCCTGATTCCCGGTGGATTGTAATGCATGTCAACCTCTACGCGTGAAGAACGAAAGACAGGATTAATTGTCCCTACAAAGCGATCAATAAGACGGATTCCAGCTAATTCAGCTCCATATTCAATAACTCGATCATAGTTGGTTGTAAATATATTGAGTCGTTCACGAGTTGCGGATCGGCTGGCAAAGCTCACTAGAAAATTCATTAGGTATTCGGCGGAAGTTTCGGAGGCCGACTGCAAAATATTTTGTTCGCATTCCAGGACAGAATTCGCAAATGCATTAATTCCCTGTTGGAGTTCGTTATTGAACTTCTTGAGTTCCCTACGCAGTTTTCCTGCCCCATAAATGCCAGTTATAATATAAATTTCCAATCCGTTGACCAATTCATTAGCCACACGAATCTGATCTTCAATATTGGGAGTACCACGGCCAGAGTTTTTAGCGGACTCCTCGCTGGCCAATTCGACCTGCTTCTTGAAAACGGAAAACTCAATTGGTGCCATCCCGGAAGGGAGGACTTTTTTGGCAAGGTAATGAGTTGCTGATGAGATGCCGCTCCCTATCAATAGAGATAGATGTTCACTTTGAAATAGAGCGGTAAGCCATGGTTCAATATCCTCTCGAAGTTTTTTTATTTCTTTTTTTTGTTCTTCTTCTGTGCTGGAAAACTCTACCAGTTTGGGGTAGCGTTGCTCTCGAACTTTGAACACATGAAGGTTATTCCAACTATCCAATTCCTCTTTCATTAGTTTTCCTCCACCAGTTTTTCCGAATCCGGTACCCGGATCTCGCCTGATAGAAGTTTGGGGAGAAGGGCATCACGAAGCATAGACAATGTTTTTGAGCAGAATCTATTTGCCAAAATCCTGTCAAAGCTGGGTTTAATTCTGTCGTCAAGTTTACCTGTTAGCTCAGGTTCTCCAAACGCAATTTTAATTGTTTTAAAGGTGTCCCTTGTAATAGTGTTGAATACAGAACCATGTCCACCTCTTTGAAGGTCGGCAACTTTCTCTCTGATTGTGTAATAAACAAAGCTATAAGAGATATCCTTTTTCCCTCGTATTCCATAGCAAGATTGATTCATTGTCATCGATTCTCCAACCATAGCACACTTCCCGACCGTTCCTCTTGCACTTATAATTGTCGTGCCTACTGGAAGGATCTTTGTTGAAGATTTTTCAATACCCAATTCTGTGACATGCTTTTCCGTATCAATGACAAAAACATCGCCTGTATTTGGAGCATCGACTACTGAATACCATGGAATAATTCCATTCCAATACTCCTCATTAGAAGTTTTTGGGGTTCCACCACCGATCAAATCAACAAGGGCATCAAGTGTAACAACCTTCCACCCCTTCGGAATCCAACCCATCTCATCGGTATATACAAATTCAGCAGGGAAAAGCTTCTGGAACTCTAACGGCAGCGGCTTATGGGCATCACCAAGGGCTTCGCGGATATCGGCTCTTTCTCTAAGCTCTCCGGGAATCTCGTTTCCGGCAGCAAGGGCGTTGTCGATAACCGGATCAAAATCCACAAACCAGCTTTTAAACAGCGCCTGCGCCATTGCTTCCAGCGTTTCATTCATCCGCCGGTTCAGTTCTATTTTGTCATCCAATGAACCAAGAATGTGGGCGATGGCTTTTTGTTCGGCCTTTGTAAAAAATGGAATCTGATGTCTGCTGACATGATCCCATTTTGCACGAGGCATTTTGGTGCCCTCAGAACCCTGCATTGAAAAATCCACAAACTCTTGGGAGGCCATCCAGTAATATAGAAAATCTTGGTCTATTTTATTTATTGAACGAACAACCCAAATATCTGTTGAACATACACCGTCAAATGGTGCCCGAACAACTTTCCTGAAATAAGGGCGCAGCTTTCCAAAGAGAATATCTCCCTTTGAAAATTTAGATTTAGTGCTGGAAACGTCATTAGCCGAACCAAAACCATTCAGGTGTAAGGTGCCTTGTTCAATATGCTCAAGTCCAATGTACTTTACGCTATTGGTATCTTCAGGCTGAACTTTGTCACGCACTTCATTAGCGCATTCGCCAAAAGTTAAGGATCTACTCCCCATAGCCCAACACCTCCAGGTTCTTTCGAATCACCGCATACAGCTCAATGGATTCCCTCGTTTGGTCATAAAGAGTGCCGGAAAGTTTGCTTATGCGTGACCTATACATGATTTCCCTCTTTTTCGGCGCGGGTGAATTTTGAGGCGATCAGGACGGCAGGCGTTCCCTGTTCTGATTCATCATATAGTCCATAATACCAATCTGTGGTGCTGGATGGCTTCACGGTGATTTTTCTGCATTCGGTCACAGGGTCGAAACCATCTTCGTAACTCAGAATCATTAGCTCCGCATCTTGCGGGAAGGTCTGCAATTTTTGGATTAATTCTGCCACTTTCATTTTCCACCTCCCAGTTTGTTGAGCATTTCCACGGCTCCTGATTCAAATCTGGAGAAAGCGAACCATTTTTTGCCAAGGTCTTTGAGAGATGCGCCGATATGGTAGATTTCCTTTTCATCGATGATCAGAAAACGGTCATGGGCATCTTTGAAAATCTCAAGTGTAATGGGCGGATATTGCTCATTATGCTTTTTCAGATCCAAAGCAAGCTGTTTAGAGATTGTCTTGGTGTAGATTGTTGCCGTAACGCCTTTTTTACGTTTGCAGAACAGGGTCAACACCGAGTCATCCAAATAATTATCAATAAGAATCAGGCTTTTCTTTGCCCTGCGGATTAAATCGGCAACAAAGCTGTAGGCGTCATAGACCTGCCCATCATAGAAGATGCCTTGTTTGGGAGGTTCGCCCGCTTCCAGTGCCTGAAAAACCTTCTCGAAGTTTTTTTCTGTTTCCGATTCAAAAGTTATTTGACGACGTTCCACTGAGTCGAGGCGGGCAAAAATATTAGTGTTATGTTGGATAAATTTCCGCATCTCAACGAAGGCGTTAATAATCTGAATACTGACCTTGATGGCTGTTTCACTACGCAGCACCGCAGAGAGCATGGATACACCTTGTTCGGTAAAGACGTATGGAAGGTACTTCCTGTGCTTTCCACGGCCTATTTCTAAGGTCGCAATTTGCGATCTTAAAAGTTCTGTTGAAATTGAGATCGCAATTTGTGACCTCAAGTTTTCAGACTCTTCTTCGGTCAGTTGAAATCTGAATGACTCAGGAAATCGCTCAATATTCCGTTTCACCTGTTCATTTAATCGCCTTATCTCAACATTATAAACTTTTGCCAAATCACTATCCACCATCACCTGAATACCACGAATGGTGAAAATCATGCTTTGTATGCTTGTTGCTTTGACAATGCCTGATGCAGCGTTTATTGGCTTATTCCCCATAGCCCAGCACCTCCAGATTCTTTCGAATCACCGCATCCAGTTCGATGGATTCACGCATCTGCTCGTAAAGGGTGCCGGAAAGTTCAGCCATTTTTTCTTCAAAAGGTATTCCATCATCTTGGATGGCTTCAGCACCAACATAGCGCCCGGGAGTCAGCACATAGTGATGAGATTTGATGTCATCCAGAGTAGCTGATTTACAGAAACCGGACTTATCTTCATAGTCACCGTCTTTTTTCTCTCCGCGCCAGGCGTGATAGGTGCGCCCAATTTCGGTAATTTCTTCAGAAGAAAGCTCACGATGTGTCCGGTCAATAAGTGAACCCATTTTACGGGCATCGATAAAGAGCGTTTCTCCCTGCCGGTCTCGATGTCCCCGTTTTGCATCGGCTTTCTTGGAGCGGGTTATGAACCAGAGGCAAACAGGAATCTGAGTGGTGTAGAAAAGCTGGCCGGGTAGCGCAATCATACAGTCCACCATGTCCGCCTCGATCAGTTTCTGGCGGATTTCGCCTTCGCCGGATGTGTTGGTGGACATAGAACCGTTGGCCAGAACAAAACCAGCCGTTCCGCCGGGGCTTAAATGGTGAACGAAGTGCTGAATCCACGCATAGTTGGCGTTGCCACCATCCACATTGATAGTTGAACCGTCCTTCTGTTTGCGGGGTCCACCTGCCGGAGGTGTACCGAAAGCCCATCTGACATCTTCTTTTACTTTAGAGAATCCCCAGTCTTCATCATTAAACGGTGGATTGGCTAAAATATAGTCCGCCTTAAGATCTTTATGCTTATCGTTTAGAAATGTATCTGCCCATTCAATTTGCGCGTCAATACCACGAATAGCCATATTCATTTTAGCCAGACGGAAGGTAGTATAGTTGGATTCCTGCCCGTAAATGGCAATATCCCGCTTCATTCCATTAGGAACACCATTACCGTTACCATTGGAATGAGCTTGCACAAATTTAATAGCCTGAACAAACATGCCCCCTGATCCGCAGCACGGGTCATAAACCCGTCCACTATATGGCTCCAGCATCTCAACCAATATCTTGACAACGCATTGGGGTGTGTAAAATTCTCCGCCGCCTTTGCCTTCTTTTTCTGCGAATTTGGCAAGAAAATACTCATACACACGACCAAGAATATCCTTTTTGCGGCTTTCAGCATCTCCAAGACCAATGGTGGCAATTTTATCAATCAAAGTTCCTAAGCGAGATTTATCCAGTGCCGGTCGGGCAAAATCTTTTGGAAGAACACCTTTGAGTGTCTTATTATCCCGCTCAATGGCAGTCATGGCTTCATCAATCAACTGGCCGATTTTTGGGTCCTTGGCCTTTCCCTGTAGAAAACTCCAACGGGCTTCTGAAGGTACCCAGAACACATTGTCTGCTAAATATTCATCACGATCTTCGGGATCGGCGTATTCTTCTGCCTGGAGCGCTTCATACTTTTCAAGAAATGAATCGGAGATGTACTTTAAAAAGATCAGACCGAGTACCACATGCTTGTACTCGGCAGAATCCATCGTACCTCGAAGGCCATCCGCCATCATCCATAACTTTTCTTCAAATCCTAGATTTGCGCCAGTATTGTTATTCATTATCCGCTCCTGACCGGTTTAGCTTCCCAGTTTTTCTCATATCTTTACAAAAAGTATCAAACTGGTTACGAGCCAATCGGGAAGGAGTTGTTTTTCTATTTTCCCAACGGTTTATTGTCGCAAAACTGACGCCTAATTCTCTGGCAAGATCTTCCTGGCTCATTTCGAGTTGAAGTCGTACTTCTTTTACGAATTCAGAAAAGTTATCAGACATTGGATATTCCTTATCTGTTTATAACACACATTATAGCAGATGTTATATCTATTACAACCATTTTTCTTAGTCCGGCATGGATACCGGGCTTTTTGGGGCGCGAGTTCTTGGGGTATAATATTTTAGTTTTTTAGAAAAAATCCGCACTCTGGCTTTCGCCTAACCCATGAATAAGTGCCATACGCAGGCAGCTGTCACGTTCTAGACCCTGGAAGGGAGGACGACGCGTAAAAGGCTTCCAAGTTCCAGGGAGGTGGAATCAGCGTCGGGCAGACCGGCAGTAGGTCCTGTGCCGGTATCGCCGAATAAGGAGGGCTTAGTTTCCGAAGGATTTCCTTACCCCTAGGCGCCCCGGGCCATACGAAAAATTTTGATAATATCCTCCTTCAGCAGCTCCACCTTGGCTGTCATTCGCCGCTTCCCGAAGAAAAGACACTTATCCGCCATTTCGGCGAACTTGGACTCATCATCGGCACCCAATTCCTTCAATGTTACAGGCATGCCGATAGCCTGGAAGTAGGCTTCCAGATGGGCTATGCCTTCCTGGGCGGTTCTCTCCGGATGTTCCCAATTCATGGCACATCCGAAGACTTCCACGGCGAAGCGGACATAACGGGCCAGATCCTTGGCATACACATACTTCATCCAGGCGGGGTAGAGGGCAGCTAAGCCGGCGCCATGGGCTACCTCCGGATACATGCCGCTAACCTCGTGCTCCATCTGGTGGACCGGGAAGAATAGGTCCCGGCCACAGCCGGTCAAGTCATTATGGGAAAGACTACCGGCCCACATC